>CAZSIX010000034.1:0-40169 GCA_964607145.1 uncultured Planctomycetota bacterium
GGCCCCGTCCGCGCCGGCGACGCCGCCGCCGGTGGTCCCTCCGCCGCCCCGGCGCCACGCCGTCGCCGCGCCCCCCGCCCCGCGCCGCAGGGCCTGCTGTTCTCCTGATCGGCGCGTCGCCGCACCGCCGCGCGGACCCTGATAGAATCCGCCTCCCCCGTTCCCCCGGAGACACCGCATGCCCCTGCGCCGCCGCGCCCTCCCGTCGCTCCTCCTCGCCTTCGCCGCCGCCACCGGCTGCTCGTCACCGGGCGGGGACGGGTCCGGTCCCGCCGCCTCCGCCACGGAGGCCGCGGCGCGCGTCGGCGACTTCCTGCTGGACGCCCGCTACACCGACGGCTCCGGCGGCGAGGTGGGCCGGCGCTGGGTCCACGCCGACCACGGGATGCCCGTCACCCTGCTGCGGATCCAGTCCGTCCCGCAGGCCTTCCTCTGGTTCGACACGCCGCCCGACTCCGATCGGGGCGAGCCGCACACGGGGGAGCACCTCCTCCTCGGCAAGGGCCTCAAGGGGAAGATGCTGAGCGCCGCGTCCGGCGCGTCGCTGGTGGGCGACACGGCGTGGACCTCGCAGACCGAGGTCGTCTACGCGTTCAACACCGCCGCGGGCAAGGACACGTTCTACGCGTGCCTCGACCGCTACCTCGATGCGCTCCTGCTGCCCGACTACAACGACGAGGAGGTGCGCCGCGAGGTGATGAACCTGGGAGTGAAGAAGGACGGGAAGACCGGCGCCCTCACCCTCGAGGAGAAGGGCACCATCTACAACGAGATGGTCAGCGCCTACGAGCGGCGGTGGCTCGCCTGGTACGAGACGGAGCGTTGCGTCCACGGCGACGACCACCCGCTCTCCTACTCCTCCGGCGGCGAGCCCGCGGCGGTGCGGACCATGCAGCCCCACCACATCCACGACTTCCACCGCGCCCACTACCACCTCTCCGCCAACATGGGGATGATCGTCGCCCTTCCCGACCAGGTCCCGGACCGGGAGTTCCTCGAGCACCTCTCGGCGACGATGCGGCGTCTCGACGCGACCCCGGAACTGGCGGCGCGCCCGAAGACGGTCCACGGGATCCCCGCCTCGCGCCCGAAGGCGGACCGGGGAATCCGCATCGTCCCGTACCCCAACGCCAACGAGGACGACATCGGCGTGGCGATCTTCACCTGGGCGCCGGCCCCGCCGGGCTCCCGCCGGGACCACGTCCTCGCGCAGATCCTCCTCACCGTGCTCGGCGAGGGCGAGACCTCCATGCTCTACCGGCGGCTCATGGACACCGCCACCCGCGAAGTGCCCGTCGATGCGTCCTCCGTCTCCGGGTGGATGGAGGTGACCCCCATCAACACGATGGCGATGCTGGCCCTGGACGGCCTCCCCCGCCGCGGCGCCGATCCGGCGATCCTCGCGCGCGTGCGGGACGTCGTCCGGGACGAGGTGGGTCGCATCGTGAACCTCCCGGAGGGCAGCCCCGCGCTGCGCGAGTTCAACGAGCGCGCGCTCACGGCCCTCAGCGAGTGGCAGCGGAACCTCCTCAAGAGCCTCGACGCGCCACCGCTCTTCGGGCACCGCATGTCCGGCGGATTCTGGCTCGATCACCTCCGCCTCGTCGATCGCGCCGGCGGACCGGAGCGCACGGTCACGCTCTCGGAGGAGTTCGCGTCCGTGCGCGCCGATCTCGACGCGGGGCGGAACCCGTGGACCGCCACGGCCATGCGGCTCGGGCTCCTGGAGGAGCCGTGGATCTGCGCCTCCGTCGCCAGCCGCGAGGAGATGGAGCGCCGCGCCGCGGACAAGGCCGCCCGCATCGAGGGCTACGAGGCCGATCTCCGCCGGAAGTACGGCGTCGACGACACCCAGAAGGCGCTGGCGCTCTTCCAGGCGGACATCGACCGCGCCACCGCGGCGCTCGAGGCGCGGGACCAGGGGCTCGGCAGCGTCCGGCTCGTCGAGGACGTGCCCATGGACGCCGATCCGACCCTCGTCTACGAGGCCATGGACGGCGCCGTGCGCGGCGGGCGCGGGGTGTTCGACAACGTCTCCTTCGTGGAGACGGCGCTCTACTTCGACCTCCACGGCCTGCCGGAGCGCCTGCACCCCTGGCTGCCGCTGCTTCCCTCGGCGCTCACCGCGTCGGGCTACCGCGACGGCGACGAGCGCGTGCCCTACGACGAGGCGGCGCGGCGGCGCGCGGCGGAGATCCTCGGGCTCTCCGCGTCCTACAGCACGGATCCGTCCAAGGGTCGCCACGAACTGCAGGTCCTCGCGTCGGGCGCCGACCTCGGCGAGTCGCTCCGCGCCGTGGAGTGGCTGCGGCGCACGCTGCTCGCCCCCGACCTGTCGGCGGAGAACCTCCCCCGTCTCCGCGACCTCGTGAAGCAGGCGGCCCGCGGCGTTCGCACGACGCTGGGCGGACGCGAGGAGAACTGGGTCCGCAACCCGGCCGCCGCGGTGCGCTTCCAGGACGACCGGCTGCACCTCGCCGCGGAGTCGTACCACGCGGCGGCGTTCCTCCTGGCGCGCCTGGAGTTCCTGCTGGAGGACCCGGTGCCGCCGGAACACCGCGACGCGGTGGACGGATTCCTGGCGGACGCCGGCCGCGGGTTCGGCGCCGCCGACCAGGCGGCGGCGCTGGAGACGCTGGGCGCGCTCGCCGGCACGGGTGGAGAGCCGCGCGGGGCGGACCGCTGGATCCTCCCCCTCGCGCAGCGGCTGCGTGAACTGCTCGCCGACGGCGCGCCGGAGCGCTTCCGCGAGACGCTGGCGGCGCTGGTGGCGACGCTCCGGGAGGACCTCGCGGTGGAGCCCGCCCGCGCACTGCGGGAGCTCGACGCGGTCCGCCATCACCTCCTCCAGCGGCCCCGCTGCCGCTTCGTCCTCACGGGGAGCCGCGAGGGGACCGACGCCGTCCGCGCGGCGCTCGACCCCGTCTTCGCGGCGTTCGGGGACGCCCCCCGCGCCCCCGCGCCGGCGCCCGCCGGTCCCGGCGTGCTGGCGGAGCGGCTGGGCGAGCGGGGCGTCGACCTCGCCGCCACGCCGCACCTCGGGCTCGTGTGGGGACAGGGGACCTCCGGCGTGTTCCTCTTCTCCGCCGACTCCCCGGGACTGGACGGCCTCGACGAACCGTCCCTCGTGGACGCCCTCGCCCCGCTGACGCTGGGGGGCGGAGGCAACCACGGCTTCTTCATGCAGACCTGGGGCGCGGGCCTCGCGTACTCCAACGGCATCAACGCGAATCCCGCCTCCGGTCGCGTCGCCTACTACGCGGAGCGTTGCCCCGATCCCGCGGAGACGATGAAGTTCGTCGCCGGCGTCGCCCGCAATCCCGACACGCTCAAGGGCGTGGACGTCGTCGAGTACGCGGTGACGAACGCCGTCCGCCACTCCCGCGCCAGCGACCGGTTCGAGGAGCGCACGCGCGCCCGGGCGGAGGAGATCGAGGAGGGGGACGGGCCGGAGCGGCAGCGGGCGTGGCGGCGCGCCGTCCTCGCCCTGCGCGGCAACCCCGCCGTCGCCGACCGCATCCGCGCCCGGGTGCAGGAGACCGCCGGCCGCGTCCTCCCCGGCGTGGGCCCCGCCAGCGCGACGGTGCCCGGGGGCGTCTTCCTCGTCCTCGCGCCGGACTCGCTCCTCGGCAAGTGGGAGGCCTACCTGAAGGGCGCCGAGGGCGAGGCCTCCCGCGTCCAGCGCATCCACCCCGCCGACTTCTGGCCCTTCCCGCGGGAAGCGCAGCGGTAGGCCGGCACGTCGCTGCACGGCCGCGGCCACCGCGAGAAGACGGCTGGAACCCCGTCGGGCGCGCGAGCGCGGGCCCCTACAGCGGCCGCTTCACGAAGAACCAGTCCTTGGCGTCGGGATTCCCGGCGTGCTCCGCGACCCGCGCCTCCGCCTCCTTCGTCGTCTTCGGCGGCGGGAGGATGATCTGCTCGCCGGTGCACCAGCCCTCGGGGCACGCCGTGCCGGCGTTGGCGTCCACCGACTGGAGCGCATCCACCAGCCGCAGGACCTCCGCCACCGATCGGCCGCACGTCATCGGGTAGTACACGCACCCGCGCACGATGCGCTTCGGGTCGATGACGAAGAGCGCCCGCACCGGGGCCATGTCGCTGGCGCCGGGGTGGATCATCCCGTAGGAGCGCGCGACCTTCTGGTCCAGGTCGGCGATCACCGGGAACGGGATCTTCACGGCGTGCTGCTGCTCCAGGCTCCGCACCCACGCGATGTGGGAGAAGACGCTGTCCACGGAGAGCCCCACCAGTTGCACGTTGCGCTTCGCGAAGTCCTCGGCGTGGCGGGCGAAGCCGAGGAACTCCGTGGAGCAGACCGGCGTGAAGTCGTAGGGGTGGCTGAACAGCACGATCCACTTCCCCTCGTACGACGAGAGGCGGATGGGCCCGTGGGTCGAGTTGGCCTCGAAGTCGGGCGCGGGCGAACCGAGCGTCGGCATGGACACGGCTCCGTCGGACATGGGTGTTCCTCCGTTGCGTGCGTCGCGAGCCTCTATCTCTCCAGGGGCAGCCCCTCGGCCGCCCAGCGTTCCGTCCCGCCGTCCACGCTGAACACGCGGCGGCGGCCTCCATCGATGAGCAGTTCGGCGGCGGCGGCGGATCGCCCGCCGCTCCTGCAGATGACGAGGACCTCGCGGCGCGGGTCCCCGGGCAGCGCACTCAGGGCCGCCGGCAGCGATCCGAGGGGGACGAGACGGGCCCCGCGCGCGTGGCCCCGGCCGTACTCCCAGGGCTCGCGCACGTCCACCAGCAGCGGACCGTCCCCGCCGCCTCCCGCGAGGCGCTCCCACGCCCGCGCCGGCGCGAGGAGCGGCACGCGCCCCGTCGCCGCGGACACGCAGGCCCCGCAGCCGGCCGGCGCGCCCGCATCCGTGGGGACGGCGCACTCCTCCGCCGCGACGACCCGCCCGTGGTGCTCCCCGTGGGCGCGCGCCGTGCCGAGGTTCGCGGCGATCACGTCCAGCATCCAGTCCGGCGTCGCCGCGGCGACGGCCCGCTGCCACGCCACGTACTCCTCGCGCGAGATCTCCTGGAAGCGGGGATTGCGCCGCCGCTCCTCCGCCAGCGTCGCGTCCGCCAGTTCGTGGTAGTCGTGCCCGGGAAGCACCCGCGTCGAGTCGGGCAGGTCGGCGAGGCGGCGCAGGCTGTCCCAGTGCGCCCCCGCATCCCCCCCCGGAAGGTCCAGCCGCCCCGCCCCCTCCTGCGCGAGGAACAGGAAGTCCCCGGTGAACAGGTCCCGCCCGGCGCGGAGCGACACGCTGTCGCCGGTGTGTCCCGGCGTGTGCATCACCTCCACGCGGAGGTCGCCGACCTCGAGCACCTGCCCGTCCCGGAGCCGCTCCGTGGCGCGGACGCACTCGGTGGACGCGTGGAGGGCGTAGGGCACGCCCAGCCGCTCCGCCACCGCCGCGCCGCCGCTGAGGTGATCGGCGTGCGTGTGCGTGTCCAGCACGAGCGAGAGCCGGACGCCGTCCGCGTCGATGCGGCGCGCCACGCCGTCCACGTCCTCCAGCAGCGCGTCCACGAGCAGCCCCTCCCGCGTGCGGTCGCAGGTCACGAGGTACGAGCGGCAGGCGGCGGGTCCGAGCTGCGTGATGGCCATGAGGGGGAGAGGCTACCACGGGGGGCGGGGGGGCGGGATCGCGGCGGCGCCGCCCCCGGCGAGGGGGCCGGATCGGGGAACGCCCGACCCGGCCCCGTTGCGTCCACGTCACGCCGGGCGGACCGTCAGCGGACGGTGAGGAGGCCGCCCGTCTCGAACTTCGTGCCGACGACGCGGCCGAACGACGCGCCGACGCTTCCGTCCAGCGCGAGGTCGGTCTCGTTGGAGACGAACCGGCAGCCGGTGACGTCGGTCCCCTCGCCGCCGTTCTCGACGCCCTCGCTGCCGTTGCGGGACGCGAGGCTCCCCGTCAGCGAGACGCCGATGCCGCCCTCGATGTCGATGCCGTCGTCCTCGTTCTCCACGGCGCGATCGCGCACCAGCGTGCAGTCATCCCCCTCGACGCGGAACCCGTCGGAGGTGCAGCGCACGGCGGTGCTGGCGCGAACGCCGCTTCCGTCGCCGTTCACGATGAACCCGGCGCCGCCCTCGGAGCCGCACTCGAGCGCGCGGCTCCGGAGAACGAGCGACCCCTCGCCGGCGAGGTCGACGCCGAAGGACGCGCACTCCGTCGCCCGCGCGGCCACGACCGTGGACCCCTCGCCCTCGACCGAGACGCCGCCCCCGCCGGCGCCGTCGACGCGGCACCCGAGCACGGAGGATCCGTCGCCGGACACGGCGATGCCGATGCCCTCACAGGACTCGACGCGGACGCGGGCCACGACGGCGGTTTCCCCGTCGATGACGACGGAGTCGTCCCCGCCCCCCTCGGCGCGGCAGGCCTTCACGACCGCGGCCGCCCCCTCGATGACGACGAAGGACCCTGCGGCTCCCTCCGAGGAGCAGCGGAGCACGCTGCAGCCGTCGCCCTCGAGGGTCACCTGATCGGTGCCCCCCGTGAACCGGAAGCCCGAGACGACGTTGCCCTCCCCCTGGAGCACGAGACAGGGAGCGGCCTCCCCGCCGTCGCCGCCGTCCCAGGTCGCCCCGCGACCCCGGAGCGCGACGCCGGACTTCACGGCGAACACGGACTCGTGGTAGACGCCCGGCCCCACCACCACCACGTCCCCTTCCGCGGCGGCGTCGACGGCCGCCTGGATGGTCGGGTAGTCGCCGGGAACGGCGATCTCGCCGGCGACCGCGTGGGCGGCGATCCCCAGCACGACGAACGGACAGAACACGGCACGCATGAGAACCTCCTCGGCCCGCCTGCACGGGCACATCGATCCACCGGCCCATCCGGCGGATCCACACTGAGGAAGCAGTAGCACTACGCGACGGAGCGTGCGTGCGCGGACGCGTCAACGCGAAGCCACCGGACGCAGACGTGACACGGGGCAGTGTACGGAAGCAGTACCACACGGCCCGAAGCGGCGCCGGGCGCGGCGGTCCCACTCCGGCGCCCCGCCGCCGACACGCCCGCCGCTCACGTGATGGGAGTACGCGTGCGCGTCGACAGCCGGGGGGAGCCGGACTCTCGCGCGCTCGACCCGGGCCGCCGCCGCCTTCACGTCCTCCATCCGCGCATCGGCGAGGAGCCCGTCCCGCGTGCGATCGCACGCCAGCGGGTACGAGCGGCAGGCGGCGGGTCCGCCCTGCGTGGTGGACATCGGGAAAGCGCGTCCCATCGGGCCCGGGCTCCCGCAGCGGCCGCGGGCGTCGCCGACACCGGGGAGATCAGTACTCGCGGTACCACACGCCGATGCGACCGCCCAGGGGGTGGAGAACGCGGCTCACGCCGTCCCGCCAGAGGCGCATCTCCCCCGGGGTGCCCCGCCCCACCGGGCGCCAGGCATCGGCGAAGTCCGCGGTCGCGCGAAGGGGCCGGCCCTGGATCTCGAGGATCACGTCGCCGGGGCGGATCCCGAGTCCCTCCGCCTGGAACCCGGACAGGATGTCCGTCACCACGATCACCGTGCGGGCGCGGTCCGCGTCCGGGAGCGTCCGACGGTAGAGGGCCGCCTGGCGGCAGGGGAGGAGGCGGTCCCAGGCGTCGTCGGGCTCCGCGGGTACGGGGGCCCCCAGCGCCAGCTCGTCCGCCTCGGGGCGGCGTCCCGCCGCCTGGAGGGCAAGGAGGAGGCGCGCGCGCACGCCCGCATCGCCCGGCACATCCGAGAGGTGCGCGCGCAGGAGCGGCTCCGCGACGAGCGCGTCGGCCTCGGCGCAGCCGATGCCGCGCAGGAGGTCGGCCCGGGAGGCGCCGGGGAGGACGCGGACCGCCACCTCCACGAGCGGCAGCGCCGCCGCGCCGTCCCCCGTCCGGAGCCTCGCCCGGATCGCCTCGGGCCACGCCCACGGGTCCTCGCCGCGGGCGATCTCCTCCCACGCGTCGGCCGCCGTCGCCCAGTCCCCCCGCTCCGCCGCCGCCCGCGCCGCCGCGGCGTCGGTCGCGGCGTGCCCCACCGCCGTCCCTGCCGCGCCGGACGCCGCCGCCGGCAGGAGGGCCGCGTACCGCGCCCGCTCCTCCTCCGTCAGCCCGCGCACCGGGCGGGCGTCGAGCCGGTCCAGGATGCCCGCCACGTCCACGTCCCAGATGCGCACGACGTCGTAATCCGCCACCAGGAGGCGACGCCCAGCCGCATCGAAGGCCAGCGCGCAGAGGTTTCCCGCAGGACCGTCCAGAGCGGCCAACAGGCCACCATCCTCGCGCCAGAGGCGGACGACACCGTTCCCCGCGCGGGTGGCGACGCGATCCCCGGTGGCAGTGACGGCCACCGCGGAGACTCCGCCGTCGTGCCCGCGCAGGACCGCACGCGCCGTGCCGTCGCGGTCCCAGACACCGACGGCACCGTCGGTCGTGGCCGCCACGATCCTGCGCCCGTCCCCCGACACGCACGCCGCGTCGCTCCTGCCGTCGCTGCGCGGCAGCACCAGGAGGGCGGCCCCTTCCGCGCTGCGCACCTGGAGCGGTCCAGCCTGATTCGAGCGCGTCACGAGGAACTCCCCGCCGGGGGCCGCGGCCACGCACCGCCAGCCCCCGGGCCCCGCGGGCGGAAGGTTGCACCGCCGCCAGGGCTCTCCCCGCTCCCAGAGAACGGGGACGCCATCACGATCCATGAACGCGATCACCCGATCGGGCCCGAGGAACCGGGCCCACTTCACCACGTCGCCGCACTCCAGCACGTCCGCGGCGGCGCCGTCGCGGCGCCAGAGTCGGAGGGTGCCGTCGCGGGAAGACGTCAGGGCCAGGTCACCCGTCGGACTCCAGTCGAGGTCCGTGATGCTCCCACCGTGCCCACGCAGGACTGCGCGCGTCCCGCCGTCGGCACCCACGACGATGCCGTGCCGCTGGCCGGCGACGAGGACCAGCTCGCCGCGCGGATCCCAGCGGAGATCCGTCGTGGATCTGTCGTCCTCCAGCGAGAGTTCCGCGAGACGCTCGCCCGTGCGCCGGTAGAGGCGATGACCCTCCTGGCCGGACTGGCGCGACCGGCCCGTCCCCAGGACGAGGGCGGCGCCCCCGTCCGTCCACGCGATGGACCCCAGGCTCGCGGGGTCGCCCCGGAACCGCCCCGTCTCGGTGCCGGCGGAGTCGAAGAGGCGCGCGAGTCCGTCGTCGCACGCCGTGGCCAGGGTCGCGCCGTCGGGGGAGAAGGCCAGCGCGGCGACGGCTTCCGGGTGGCCCGCGAGGGGGAGTACCGTGGCCGAACCCACGGGCCACAGCCACGGGCGGCCGTCCTCGCTGATCCCCGCCAGCGCGGCTCCGTCCGGGGAGAGGACGAAGGTCTTGAGAGGTGGCACCGCCGCGGGGAGCGCACCGAGCGGCTCCCCCGCGGTCGTCCACACACCCACAGGGCCGCCGCGCGGAAGGACGGCGAGCCTCGACGCCCGCTGGGACACCACGACCCGGACGGGCTCTGCCGACCCCGAAACCGCTGGCGCAGCGGGGATCACGCCGAGCACGCGGCCTTCGAGGTCCCGGACCTCCACGCCGCCGTCGGGGAGCACCACCGCGACCACGAGTGGATCCCCGCCCACCACCGCCGTGCGCGGGTCCTCGTCGCTCGCCGACCCTCCCGCCGCCAGCCTCCGTACGGAGCGCTGCGCGAGATCCATCACGAGCACCGCGCCCGCGGACACGTTGTCGCTGGGGAAGAAGTGGCCGTCCTCCTCCCTCCCGTACCTCGCATCGCGCGCGACCAGGTACCTCCCGTCCCCGGACCAGGTGCCCGCCACGGTCGGGTTCTCCTGCGGCCGCACCGTCCACGTGGCCCGACCGGCCCCGTCCACGAACTCCACATCGCCGTTCGCGCGGAAGACGGCGAGCGGGCCGCCGGACGGCGCGAACTCGCCGCCGAGCACCGCCGCTCGACGGGCCGCGCCCGGGGGTTCCGCCCCACCCTCCCGACCCGCCTCCGGCGCGTCATCGGTCCAACGCCGGATCACGGCACCCCGCGAGTCCCACAGGACGGCGACCGGGCCGGCGACGGTCAGGATGCGCTCCCCCGCGGGGTCCAGGACGGCCCGCGCGATCGGTTCCTCTCCGCGCAAGGTCGCGAGAACGCGTCCTTCCGAATCGAACAGCCGCGCGCCGCGCTCGTAGTCCGGCGCGAGGATCCGGGTACCCGAGGCGGAGACGACGGGTGCGAAGGAGGATCGTTCGGGCGGCAGGTCCCGGTGGATGCGCGGCGCTCCCGCCACGGCCGCGAGATCGTGCACGAGGACGCTGCGCCAGCCCCGGAGGGCGAGGAGATCGCCGCGAGGCGCGAACGCGGCCCCCCACCCGTCGGGGAGATCGCGGCGAACCCCTCCGCTGCGGAGGCCCCAGAGGCGGGCGGTCCCGTCCTCGGACCCCGTGACCGCCAGTCCCGCCTCCGGCGACACGTCCGCGGCGAGGATGCGGCGCTGGTGGCCACCCAGCGTCGCGCGCCGGACGGGAGGGGAGGATCCGGCATAGTCCCAGACCCACGCGCGCCTGTCGTCGGCGACCGTCAGTAGTTTCTCCCGGCCGTCCCGGACGAAACGCCGGGCCGCCCTCCAGACGCTGAAGTGACGCTCGCTGGACGACCAGCCGCCACGGCCTCCCAGCTCGGTGGAGACCTGCCACACGAGCGGCCGCCCCGAGGCGTCCACGTCCGCGAGGCCGTCGAACTGGCCAACCTCCCCGCGCAGTGAGGAGACGAGGAACCCCCGGTGAACCGCGAGCAGCGACCCGGTGGGCCACCCGGTCCGCTCGAAGGACTGCCTTCCCGTCGCGACGTCCCAGACCGCGACCGGGTCGCTCCCGGCGGCGTACCCGACGGCGCCGCAGAGGCGGGACCCGTCCCCGCTCAATGCCAGGAACCGGAGGGCCCGGTCCTTCCGGCGCGAGGGGAGTTCCTCCGCGGGGCGGAGGACCCGCTCGCCGGGGCTGTCGCCCCCGAGATCCCGGACGCGGAGCGACGCGTCGTCGAATGCCACTGCGATGCGCGCCCCGTCGGGCGAGACCGCGATCGCCGTCGCCCTCACGCCCACCCCGGACGCCAGCGACTCCCGTCGCCCCTCGGCGTCCCACGAGACCACCTCGCCCCCGGAGAGGATCGCGACGACGCGCGCGAGATCCGTACTGGCGACCAGCGTCGCGGCGGCGAGCGGCGCGGGATCGAGAGCCCGCACGAGGTTCCCGTCGGCGTCGCGGATCTCGGCGGTCCCGTCGCCGTAGGCGACGACGAAGCGATCCCCCGCGGGCTGCGGCAGGACCGTCGTCACGCTCCGTTCGCTCCCGAAGGGGCGGGGCGAACCCGTGGCCGCGTCCACGGCGATCAGCCCGGCGGCGGCGGAGGTGGCCAGGAACCCCCCGGCGAACGGGATGGGGGGGACGTCAGGGTCCACGTGGGCGCACCGCCCCCGTTCCTCGCCCGTCCGCGCATCGATGACGACGAGCGCGTCGCCCTCCCCGGGCGCCGGGGGGCTGGAGGGTCCCCTCGCCGCCAGGACCGCCGCGGTCGCCCCCTCCGACGAGACGGCCATGGCGACGACCGGCCGCCCCGCGTGGACGACGCGGCGCCACCGGATCCCCCCGTCAGCGTCCACCGCCGACACGGCCCCCTCGCGCGAGCCCAGCAGGGTCACCGCTCCGCCGGGAACGGGCACGGCGGACGCGAATACGTCCCCCTCGACCCTCAGGGGGAGGGCCGCACCGTCCGCCACGCCGAACCGGCACGCGACCCCTCCCGCGGGAGACACTCCCACCACCGCCGCGCCGTCCGCCGTGAACGCCGCGCCCCAGTTCCCGAAGGGCGCGGCGCGCAGCGTCGCCACGGGCCTCCCGCCGGCATCCCACAGGCGCGGCCACTCGCCTTCCGCCGTCGTGAGCAGGCGCGAGCCGTCCGGCGAGAACGCCACGGAGAGGAGGGGGCCGTCGTGGCCGCGGAGGACCGCGACGGGCGCCCCCTCGCGATCCCACAGGCGCGCGGTGCCGTCCCGCGAGGCCGTGGCGAGCCGCTCGCCCGACGGCGAGAACGCCACGGCGGTGATGGGGCCCACGTGCCCGCGCAGGACCGGCCCCGGGGCTCCCCCCGCGTCCCAGAGCCGCACGGTCCCGTCGTCACCGCCCGTGAGGATGCGGGCGCCGTCCGGCGAGAAGGCGCCCGCGGTCACCGCCCCCAGGTGCCCCTCCAGCACGGCCGTCCGTCGCCCGCCGACGTCGAGCACGGACGCGCGGCCCTCCGCCGCGGCGACGAGCACGCGGTCCCCCGCCGGGAAGACGGCCAGAGCTCTCGAACCGGCCGGGGAGGAGCGCGTCCCCAGGGTCACGAGCGGAGTCCCTTCGACGGTCCAGAGCCGCGCCGTGCCGTCGTCTCCGGCCGTCAAGACGCGCGACCCGCTCGCCAGCAGGGCGACCGTGCGCACCTCCCCTCCGTGACCGCGGAGGATGGCGATCTCCGAGGGCCGTTCCCGGTCCTCCAGCACGGCGTACAGTTGTCGCACGGCCTCGGCGCTCGTCGGATCGACGCGGACGGCCTCCCGCGCCAGGAGCAGGCCGCGCAGCGGCCAGTCCTCGCGCACGGCCTCGCGCGAGGCGGCCACCAGCGCGAGGCTCCGGGCGGCGGCCGCCTCGGATTCGGCCCGGGTGCGCTGCGCCTCGGCGCTGGACCGCGCCTCCTCCGCGCGCCGCCGCTCGCCGTCGGCCCGCTCCCGCTGCTGCCTCGCCTCCCCGCTCTCGCGCTCCGCTCGCTCCCGCTCCGCCTTCGCCTCGGCGAGCGCCGTCTCCGTCTCCCCCAGGAGGTGCAGGCTCGCTCCCAGCCCCAGGGAGAGCGCCGCGAACGCGCTGGCGGTGGCCGCGGCAAGGGCCGGGTTGCGGCGGGCCCAGCGCCCCAGCCTCCCCATCGCCCCCACGGGCCGTGCGCGGATGGGCTCCATCTCCCGCACGCGGCGGAGGTCTTCGGCGAAGTCGAGCGCCGTCTGGTAGCGCCGCGCCCGATCCTTCTCCAGCGCCGTGTCGAGCACGACGCGGAGGTCCTCGGGGATGGAGGGGTTGAGCCGCCGGGGGTTCTCCGGGTCCGTGGCCAGGATCTTCTGATAGAGCCCGTCCAGGGTCGGCGCCTCGAAAGGCATCCGCAGCGTGACCGCTTCGTAGAGGGTGGCGCCCAGGGAGTAGACGTCGGTCCGCCGATCCAGGCGGATGCGCTGCGCCGTCAACTGCTCCGGGGACATGTAGGCCGGCGTGCCCATGAGCACGCCCGTCTGCGTGAGCCCCGCCGACTCGTCGTCCTCGGCGCGCGCGAGACCGAAGTCGAGGAGGACCGGCTCCCCGTCGGGAGTGACCATCACGTTGGCGGGCTTCACGTCCCGGTGCACGAGTCCCGCCTCGTGCGCGACGTGCAGGGCGCGTGCCGTCCGCTCCACGAGCCGAACGGCGCGCATCAGGTCGGCGCGGCGGCGGGCGCCCCCGGTGGAGGTCCGTGCGTCCCCCTCCCGCGGCCCGTCCGCTCCCTCCCCGTCGGGGCCCGGCAGCCGCACCGCCGAGGAGGTCGCGTGCGGCGCACCCTCGCCCGCCGCCGCGCGCGACTCCGCCACCGCCTGCTGGAGGGTCTTCCCCTCCACGTAGCGCATGGCGATGTAGGGGACCTTCCCCTCGACGTCGGCCTCGTACACGGCGCAGAGTCCCGGGTGGTCGATGCGCCCCGCCGCCTCGGCCTCCCGCCGGAACCGCCGCTGGAGCGGGACCGAGGACGCGTACTGCGGCGAGAGCACCTTCAGCGCCACGCGGCGCCGCAACCGCTCGTCCTCCGCGAGATGGACGATGCCCATCCCGCCCCGGCCGAGTTCGCGGATGAGGCGATAGTGCGCCACGCGCTCGCCGTCGGAGGGGGCGCCGTCGGAGACCCGCGACCGGTCCCCCTCCCCCGCGAGCCGCGTCGCCGCGGCGTCCTCCGCCTCCCGCGCCTCCTCCTCGATCACGTCCTCGAAGCCGGGGAACAGCCGCGCGTACTGCCCGGGGGATCGCCGCACTCCGGCCGCCCGGTCCGCCGCGAGCAGCCGCCGGACCCCCTCCCGGACCGCCTCCCGCTCCTGCGCCGAGTCCATGGCCCGGCATGTTCCGCCCCGCGCGGTCCCCGGTCAAGGGCGGACCCCGGAGGGACCCCACCCCCCGCCGGGGGACCGTTGCGCGGCGCGCCCATGGGGAGTAGGCTCTGTCCGGGTTCCCGCCCTCCCCATGGGCGGAGGAGGCACGACATGAGAGGCATCTTCGGGGCCGCGACGGTGGTCGCCCTGGCGGCGGCGCCGGCACTGGCCGGAGTGGGCGTGGGCGACACGGCCCCCGCCCTGGACGTCAAGGAGTCGCTGAACATCACCTCCCTCACGCCGCGTGACACCGAGGGGAAGGTGCTCTTCATCGAGGTGTTCCGCACCTGGTGAGGGCCTTGCAAGACCCAGGTGGGTCATCTCAACGAGCTGGACGCGAAGTACCGCCGCAAGGGGCTGGTCGTGATCGCCCTGACGGACGAGGGGCGCCCCCTCGTGGACAAGTTCGTGGAGTCCACGGGCGCGACGCACCCCATCGTCATCGAGGGATCGGACACGACCAAGGAGTGGGGCGTGAAGGGGTTCCCCTCCTCCTACCTCGTCGGACCCGACGGGAAGGTCGCGTGGACCGGTCACCCCGGCGGCATGCAGGAGTCCCAGATCGAGGAACTCCTCAGGAAGGTCCGCCTCGCGCCGCCGCTGCCCAAGAGCCTCTCCGCGGTGGGCAAGGACATCGAGAAGAACAAGCTGGCGGATGCGCTCAAGAAGCTCGACGGGGACATCGGCGGCGGCCGCCTCGCGGCGGAGGACGCCAAGGCCGCCGAGGAGACGAAGCAGTGGCTCCTCGACAAGGGCAACGGCTGGATCACGTCGGCGGAGGCCGAGTCGAAGGCCGGCAACTACTACGAAGCGGCGGAGGCCCTGGACAACGCGGCGGACGCCTTCAAGGGCCACGAGATCGGCGACAAGGCCGCCGCGGCCCTCAAGGAACTGCTGTCCGACGGGGACCGCAAGAAGGAGGTCGACGGCGGGAAGGCGCTCGCCCAGGCGCGTGAGCGGGCGGGCAAGCTGAAGCCGAAGGAGAAGGCCGCACTGTTCCGCGCCGTGGCCGCCCGCTACAAGGGCACCAAGGCGGCGGAGAAGGCGGAGACCCTGGCCTGGGCCGCCGAGGCGGGGAAGTAGACGGGACCGTCGTCCCACGGGGCGCCGCGCAGGCGGCGCCCCGTTTCGATTCCACTCCCGCTCGCGGAGCAGGGGCCCGCGCCTGCGCACCCCGCGGGATTCCTGCCGTCGTCTCGCTACCCCCGCGCCGTGACGACCCGCGCGCGACGCGCGACCCGCCCTCGGGGGCGGGGCAGAGCCGCCACACCCCGGGCCGGATGGGCGCCGCCCCGCGCTCGCGGGTACCATCCCACCGTGCCACCTGACCGGACCCGACGGCCGCGCCTCGCGCTCCCGCTGGCGCTCGTGCTGCTCGCCGGCTGCGCCGCCGCCGCCGCGCCCGGCGGAGGGGACGCCCCCACCACTCCCGCCGTCGAGACGGGGGCCCCGGCGGCCCCCCCCGCGACGCCCCCGGCTGGCGCCCCTCCCGCGCCCGCCCCGCCCCCCCCGGAGGCACTCCCTCCCCGCCTGGCCACGGGGGATCGCTGGTACGTCGCCGTGCGCGCCTCCGCCGGCGGGGACCCCACGGCGGAGCGCCACCGCCGCACCGCGCTCGGCGACGGCCGCATCCGGGAGGACGTCTCGTGGGGACGCGCCTTCGCCGACCTGGGCCGGGCCGACGGGCCCGTCGCGCAGGCCTTCGTCCTCGCGGTGACCGGTGACGGCCTCGTCGCGTCCCCCGACGGCGAGGGCGCCACGGGCTACACCGAGGTCGCCCTGCCCCTCAAGGCCGGGACCACGTGGGAGGTGACCGGCCCCGGCGGCCGCCGTACGCGGGGCCGGATCGAGGCCCGGGAGCGCATCGAGACCCCCGGCGGCGCCGTCGACGACGCGCTGCGCGTCGTGCACGAGGCGCTGGGCGGGGCCGGCCTCCGCATGACCACCTGGTACGACGCCGGCCTGCGGCCCGTGAGGGCCGAGGTGCGCCGCGGCGACGGCTCGCTGGTCGAGGCGCGGGCCGCGCTGGCGGGCGAGGCCCCGACGCCGGAGGCCGCCCGCGCGGCCGTCGCGTGGGCCCGGGAGCACCTCTCGAAGTAGCGGCGCGAAGCGGCGGTGCGCCCCGCCCGTCACGGCACCCGGAACACCTCCTGCGGCACGTAGTAGTAGAGCACGCTGAGCAGGTGATCCGTGGAGCGGTGGCGGGCGTGGTCCACGACCACGCGGACGTCGCGGCGCCCTCCCGCCACGTCGATGGTCAGTTCCCCCTGCTCGGAACCGTCCGGGGTGGGCGCGATGCGGGCCGGCAGGGACTGGAAGTCCGCCCCGTTGACGGATTCCCACAACGCCCGCAGTCCGCCGTCCTTCAGCCGGGTGCCGCCGCGGCGGTCCGCGGGGCGGGCGCCGTGGTGGCTCACGTCGTAGGACACCGCCCCGTCGCCGGTCACCACCAGTCGATAGTCGCAGTGCGGGTTGCGGGCCCCGGCGCAGCGGACCTCGAGCCGGAAGTCGGCGGGGACGGAAGCCGAGACGGGGTCGGTCGCCGGGCGGGGGGGAAGCACCGACCGGACCAGGGTGCAGGAAGTAAGCGAGAGCGCCGGCAGCAGCAGGACGAGGAGGAGGGCGCGCGGCGGGAGCGTGATGGGGGACAGGCGGCGCGGCGCCGGCGGCAGCGGTCCTCTCATCCGCCGGAAGCCTACTCCCGCGGGGAGCGGGGTGGCCTGAAAACGGCGCAGGCCGGCGGGGGGAAAGCCCGCCGGCCTGCCGTTTGGCGAGGACCAGGTGGCGATGTAGGGAAAGTGTGGAAAGAGGGGGAAATGCCGCCTGGCCCTACCGTTCTAAAGAAGGTTCTGGTTCGCCCGTCGGACGGGCGCTGCCCCCTCTAGAGCAATGCCGATGCCAATCGCAGGAATCGTTCAGATTGTCGCAACACGTTGATATCGTTGGTCTTGCGGTGTTTTCCTGCGCACCCACGGGCGTAAATGCGGTCGGGAAGCGTAATGTTGTCCTTACGCTGACGCTGGCGAACTCGCCGACCCCGGCCTCCCGGGCACTCCGCCCGCCCGGAGGACCCGCCCGGGGAGAATCCGCCCCAGCGCCGCCTCCACCACGCGCGATGCCGCCCGAACTCCTTCCAGACCCGCGTCCGTGGTGACCCCCTCCCCCTCCAGGAGGTAGAGGAGGTCCTCCGTCGCGAGGTTGCCCCCGGCTCCCGGCGCGTAGGGGCAGCCGCCGAGCCCCCCCGCGGAAGCGTCGAAGGACAGATACCCGCGATGAAGGGCCGCCATCACGTTGGGGAGCGCGGTCCCCCGGGTGTCGTGGAAGTGGAGGGCCGTGACCTCCCGGCCCACGCCGGCCGCCTCCAGCGCGTCCAGCCCCGCCAGCACGCGCCGCGGCGTCGCGACGCCGATGGTGTCCCCCATGCTCACGTCCGCGCACCCCATGTCGCGCAGGGTCCGGGCGACCCGGGCCGCCGCCGCGGGGTCGACCTCCCCCTCGTAGGGGCACCCGAACGCCGTGGAGATGTACCCGCGCACGGGGACTCCCTCCCGGCCCGCGGTGGCCAGCACCGGCTCGAAGCGCCGGAGGCTCTCCTCGATGGAGGCGTTGACGTTGCGGCGGTTGAAGGACTCCGTGGCGGCGGTGAACACGGCGACGCTCCGGACGCCGCACGCCAGCGCCCGATCCATGCCCCGCTCGTTGGGGACCAGCGCCGAGTAGACGACGCCCTCGCGGGGCCGCAGCGACCGGAAGAGCGCCTCCGCGTCCGCCAGTTGCGGCACCCACTTCGGCGAGACGAAGGAGGAGACCTCGATCCGCCGGAGCCCCGCGTCCGCCAGCGCCTCGACGAACGCCCGCTTCACCTCCGTGGGGACGAGCTCCTTCTCGTTCTGGAGTCCGTCCCGCGGGCCCACCTCGGTGAGCGTGGCGCGGCGGGCGGCGGGGGGCGGTCCCGGCGTCGGGGTCACGCGGGGGCCCCCTCGGTGAACTCCACGAGCACGACGCCGATGTCCACGGACTGCCCCCGCTTCACCCTGACCGCGGCGATGACGACGTCCCGCGGCGCGCGGACCACGAACTGCATCTTCATGGCCTCGACGACGACGAGGACCGTCCCCTTCGGCGCGGCGGCGCCGGCGACGGCGTCCACCGAGGCGACGGTGCCCGTCATGGGGGACGTCACGAACGGGTCGTCGGAGCCGGCCCGCGCGCGGGTGCCCCGCGCGGAGCGACCGGCGCTCCCGTCCGGGCGCTCCACCTCGCGGACCCGCCCGCGGACGTGCAGGAGCACGCGGCCGCCGTCCACGGCGACGGGCACGCGGACCGCGCGGCCGCCGACCACGACGAGGATCGCCCCGTCGCCCCGGCGCACCTCCACGGGGCCCGCGGCCGCTCCGTCCACGGTGCCGCGGATCACGCCGTCCCGCAGGGAGAGCGCGACCACCCGCTCCTCGCCGTCCACCAGGAGCGTGCCGTGGAGAACGCTCACGGCCGCCACCCCGCCAGCGCCGTCCACGGCGACGTCGCGCCTCCCGGGCCGCGCCGCCCGGCGCCCGCCGCTGCCGCGCCGCCGGGGAGCAGCAGCGCCGCCGCTGCCGCCAGCACGGCGAGCGCGTCGCCCTCGGCGTCCGCCTCCGGCGCCCACTGGGAGAAGTGCTCGTCGAGGAACCCCGTCGACAGGTCCCCGGCGGCGAAGGCGGGGTGCGCGAGCACGGCGCCCAGGTACTCCACGTTGGTGCGGGGACCGAGGACGACGAGGCCCGCCAGCGCCGCGCGCGCCGTCGCCACCGCCTCCGCGCGGGTCTCTCCGCGGCAGATCAGTTTCCCGAGGAGCGAGTCGTAGTGGGGGGAGACCGCGTTGCCCGCCACGTACCCCCCGTCCCAGCGGACGCCCCCCCCGACGGGGACCTCGAGCGCCAGGAGCGGCGCCACGGACGGCGCGAAGCCGCGGGCCGGGTCCTCGGCGTTCACGCGGCACTCGATGGCCCAGCCCCTCGGCTCCGGCGAAGGCAGCGGCGGGAGCTCCCCGGTCACCGCCAGGTGCAGCTGCGCGGAGACGAGGTCCACGCCCAGCACCGCCTCCGTGACCGGATGCTCCACCTGGAGCCGGCAGTTCATCTCGAGGAACGCGAAGCCGCCGTCGGGGCCCAGCAGGAACTCCACCGTGCCCGCGCCCCGGTAGCGCTGCCCCGCGGCGAGCGCCTCGGCGGAGGCGCACAGGCGACGTCGGAGCGCGTCGTCCACCGCCAGCGACGGGGCCTCCTCGAGGACCTTCTGGTGGCGGCGCTGCACGGAGCACTCCCGCTCCCCCAGCGCGACGACGCGGCCCCGACCGTCCCCCATCACCTGCACCTCGACGTGGCGGGCCGGCCGCACCAGCCGCTCCAGGAAGAGGTCGGCCCGGCCGAACGACGCGAGCGCCTCGCCGGCGGCGGCGCGGAAGGCCCCGTCCAGGTCGGCCCCCCGCTCCACGATGCGCATCCCCCGCCCGCCGCCGCCGGCGGCCGCCTTGAGCAGCACGGGGTAGCCGATGCGCGCCGCCGCCTCCGCCGCCGCCGCCGCGTCCGCGAGTCCCGCGGTCCCCTCGTTCACGGGCACGCCCGCCGCGTGCGCCGCCTCCTTCGCGCGGACCTTGTTCCCGAGGACGGCGATGGTCTCCGCGCGGGGCCCGATGAACGCGAGACCCGCGTCCTCCACGGCGGCGGCGAACACCGCGTTCTCCGAGAGGAACCCGTAGCCCGGGTGGACCGCGTCCGCGCCCGTCGCGCGGGCCGCCTCGACGACGCGGGGGATGGAGAGGTAGGACTCCCGCGCGGGGGAGGGTCCGAGAAGGAACGCCTCGTCCGCCTCCAGCGCGAAGGGCAGGTCCCGGTCCGCCTCCGAGTGGGCCGCCACGGACCGCAGCCCCAGCGCCCGGCAGGCGCGCACGATGCGGAGCGCGATCTCCCCGCGGTTCGCGACGAGGACGGTCCGGACGGGGCGTCGGCTCACTCGCGGGTCCAGGCCGGGGGCCGCTTCTCCATGAACGCCGCCATGCCCTCGCGGGCCTCCGGGGTCGCGCGCAGGTCGGCGATGAAGGTGCCGAGCCGGCGATCCCGCTCGGCGGGGGGGATGGGTCCCCACTCCTCGCGCTCCCGGAGCAGCCGCTTGCACGCCGCCACCGCCGCGGGACCGGCGCGCAAGGAGTCCTGCACCCAGCGATCCACCGCCTCCGACAGTCCCTCCGCGGGGACGACCTCCGTCGCGAGCCCGATGCGCAGCGCGACGTTGGCCCCGAACACGCGGCCCGACGTGAACCACGCCCGCGCCTGGCCGGGACCGATGCGCGGGAGGACGACGTCGCTGATGACGGCGGGGACGATCCCGAGTTTCACCTCCGTGAACCCGACCCGGACGTCCTCCGCCAGCACCGCCACGTCCGCCGCCGCCGTGAGCCCGGCGCCGCCGCCCAGCGCGGCGCCGTGGACCTGCGCGATGACCACGTTGGAGCACTCGGTGATGGCCCGGAAGCAGCGGGCCAGCGCCTCCCCGTCGGGGATGTTCGTCTCCCGCGGGGCCGCCGCCATGCGCTTCATCCACTCCACGTCGGCGCCGGCGGAGAAGGAGGGACCGTCGCCGCGGAGCACGATGGCCCGCACGCCAGGGTCGGCCCCGAGTTTCCGGAAGGCCTCCGTCAGTTCCGCGATCAGCGTCTCGTTGAACGCGTTGTGGACTTCGGGGCGCGCCAGGACGACGTCGGCGCGGCGTCCGGCGCGTTCGATGCGGATCGTCTCGGGCACGGCGTACCTCCTGCGGCGGTGAGGTTACATCCGGAACACGGGCCAGCGCGGCTCGCCGCCGGGGGCGCGCCCGGCGACGGCGAGGCAGAGGCCGAGGAGGTCGCGTGTCCGGAGCGGATCGACGACGCCGTCGTCCCAGAGTCGCGCGCTCCCGTACCAGGGCGCGCCCTCGGCCTCGTACTTCTCGAGGATGGGGGCCTTGAAGGCCGCCTGCTCCTCCGGGGTGAGCGTCCCGCCGCGGCGCTCCAGCGACTCGAGCTTCACCTGGAGGAGGACGTTGGCGGCCTGCTCCCCTCCCATGACGGAGATGCGCGCGCCGGGCCACGTGAAGAGGAACCGCGGACCGTAGCCCCGCCCGCACATGGCGTAGTTCCCCGCCCCGTAGGACGCCCCGATGATGACGGTCAGCTTCGGCACCGGCGCCGTCGCCACCGCCTGGACCATCTTGGCGCCGTCGCGCGCGATGCCGCCGGACTCGGCGCGGGAGCCCACCATGAAGCCGGTGATGTTCTGGAGGAAGAGCAGCGGCACGCCCCGCTGCCCGCAGAGTTCGACGAAGTGGGCGCCCTTCTGCCCCGACTCGCCGAAGAGCACGCCGTTGTTGGCGACGACGCCCACGGGATAGCCGTGGATGCGGCCGAAGCCGCAGACCAGCGTGATCCCGTAGAGGCGCTTGAACTCGTGGAAGCGGCTCCCGTCGAGGAGGCGCGAGAGGACCTCCCGCACGTCGTAGGGCGTGCGGTTGTCCGTGGGGAGAACGGATAGCAGCGTCGCCGGGTCCACCGCCGGGTCCTCCGGCTCGAAGGGGGGCGGCGGCGCGGGGCGCGCGTTCACGTTCTCGAGGATGTCCCGCGCGATGGCGAGGGCCTCCCCGTCGTCCGCCGCCATGTGATCGGTCACGCCCGACGTGCGGCAGTGGACGTCGGCGCCGCCGAGGTCCTCCGCGGAGACGACCTCGCCCGTGGCCGCCTTCACCAGCGGCGGGCCGCCGAGGAAGATGGTCCCGTTCCCCTTCACGATGACGCACTCGTCGCTCATGGCGGGCACGTAGGCGCCGCCGGCGGTGCAGGAGCCCATGACCGCCGCCACCTGGGGGATGCCCGCCGCGGAGAGGCGCGCCTGGTTGGCGAAGATGCGGCCGAAGTGCTTCTCGTCGGGGAAGACCTCGTCCTGCCTCGGGAGGAACGCGCCGCCGGAGTCCACGAGGTAGACCGTGGGGAGGCGGTTCTCCAGCGCGATCTCCTGCGCGCGGATGTGCTTCTTCACGGTGAGCGGGTAGTAGGTCCCCCCCTTCACCGTGGCGTCGTTGGCCACCACCATGACCTCGACCCCGTGGACGCGGCCGATGCCCGTGACGATGCCCGCCGCGGGCACGTGGTCGTCGCCGTAGACCCCGTCGGCGGCGAAGGGGGAGAGTTCGACGAAGGGCGAGCCCGGGTCCAGCAGCCGGTCGATCCGGTCGCGGGCGAGCAGTTTCCCCCGCTCCCGGTGCCGCTCCACCAGCCGCGGGTCCCCGCCCGCCCGCACCGCCTCCATGCGCCGCCGGAGGTCGGCGCCGAGCGCCTCGTGGTGCGCCCGCCGCGCACGCGCCTCGTCGGACTCCGGGTCGACGCGGGACTCCAGGACCTCCACGGCACCTCCCCCGGCGGAGCGCCCGCCGGAGGGGGGATTCTACGGCCGGGGGGGCCTCGCGGCGCCCGATCCCGGTGGGGCCGGAGTGGGGCTCGCCCCTGGGCCGGAGGGCCGCGGGAGCGCGCAGCGCCCGGCTCCGCGGCACGGAGCGGGGAACGCGCGAGCCCCGCACGTGACACCCGGACGACCGCCCGCACCCGCCATCCGCGGGCTCCGCGGTCCGCCGAGACGATCCGAGCGGGGCGCCCCGCCGTGGTAGAATCGCCGCGGCTCGGTCCGGGAGGTGCTCCATGAGGGCAGCGTTCGCGTGGTCGGGGCTCGCGTTGGCGATGGTCGTCGGCGTGTCCGCGGGGACGGATGCCGAAGCGCGCGGTCGGGACGCGCGTGCGCGGTTCGACGCCCCCGACAGCGACGGCGCGGGCGATCGGCGCGCCCCCGACGGCCGGGTCCGGCTCCGCTCGCGGCCTGACGGCACGCTCATGGACTGCCGCTTCCGCCGGCTCGACGCGCGCGCGGACTACGTCCTCCAGTGCGACGTGCCCGGCGCCGACGCCATGGACTTCCGCACGGATCGGCGCGGGAGCGGGCGCGTGCGCGGGCTGGACATCTCCGGGGCCGACCGCGACGTGCCGCTGCACGTGGCCGTGAGGGACGCCGACGGCGGGGTCGTCCTGGAGACCGACGTCGACCATCCGTCCCACGACGGCCGGGGGGACCACGGCAACGGTCACCACGGTGACGACGGCGAAGACGCCGGCCACCACGGTGACGACGGTCACCACTCCGACGACGGCGGCGACGACGGGCGCGGAGACGACCACCACGACGCGCCTCCGGCGGACGACCACGGCGACGGCGGTCACGACGCGCCGCCCGCCGACGGTCACCACGACGGCCGCGACGGCGCGCACCGGTAGCAAGTACCCGCCCGGGCGCGTGCGGTCAGCGGCCGCGCACCTCCATCGCGTCCACCTCCACGCTGCCGTCGCCGCGCAACAGGACGCGCAGGAGGAGGGGCCGCGGCAGCGCGGGCGGCGCCGGTCACCGGGCCGCGAGCACACGCGTCCCGCTCGGCCGCCACCCCTCCCGGAGGTCACACCCTCGATCTCGTGGACCGCGGCCCGCGCCTCCGCGGGGACAGCGAGTCAACGCCTCTCGATCAGATCGCCGTACCGCGCGCGCTCCGCGTCCGTGAAGTCGCGGAGGCAACGCTCGTCGGCGAGGCGGAGGAGGTCGTCCGTCTCCACGCACCAGACGCGGGCGGTCTGATCCAGGGACACCGAGAGCAGGCGACGGCCGCCAGCGAGGAAGGCCAGCCCCGTGATGGCGCCGCGATGCCCGCGGAGTGTGGCCCGCTCGGGCCCGTCGATGTCGCTGAGGCGAACGGTTCCGTCCATGGCCCCCGTCGCCACGATGCTCCCGTCGGGGGAGAGCGCTACGTCGGTCACCGGCCCGTCGTGCCCTCCAAAGGTACGCAGAAGGTGCCCCTGGGAGTCGAGCAGCCTGGCCATCCCCTCCCGCCAGCCGGCAAGAATCCTCGAACCCTCGGGGGTGAAGCAGATGTCGAACGCCATGGCGCGGAGGTTGAACTCGTGCTCTCCCTCCCCGTGCTCCCAGAGCAGGTGGCCGTCGAAGTCCCACATCCGGAGAGCGCCGTCCATGGAAGAGGTCGCGAACCGCTTTCCGTCCGGGGCCACGGCGATGCCCACGACGGCCTGCTTGATGCCGGACAGCGGCGTGGCGCCCAGTGCAGTGCCGCTCGCGTCGCGGAACTCCAGGAGGGAGGCGCTGTCATCCCGGGCGGCGAGGGCGAGGGCGATCCGACCGTCCGAGGAGACGGCCCCGTCGGTGGGCACGAGGCGCCCGACGTCGAGCGCGCCCCCGTCCCTGCCGTCCTCGTCGATGCGGTGTGCCTTTCCGTCGGGCCCGGGGACGAGGTAGCCCGCGCCGCGCGGACAGAGACGCCGGACCCAGGGAGTCGCGTGCGCGTCCGCCCAGGGGACACGCTGACCGGCGAGATCGAGGGCAACGTGTCCCGTGGCGGAACCGGCGAGTACCCGGTCTCCCGCGCCCAGGAACTCCACGCTCTCCCACCGCTGCCCGACCGGCAATCGGAGAGACCCGACGTCCCTCCCGTCCGCGTCGAACATCCGCGCGAATCCGTCGCCTTCGTGCACGAGGAACCGGTCGCCCCCGCGGGTCACGTCCCACTGCGGAGACGGCGGGGTCTCGAGACCCATCCTCAACGTCCGGGTCGCCTCGTCCCTCTCCCGCCGGACGAGGAGCTTCGGCGACGCGTTTCCCTCCACCGCGGCCACCTCCCCCCCGCCGACGTCGCAGGTGCGGATGGAACCGTCCGCGGCCGCCAGCCGAATGGACGAGCCGTCGCCGGAGAACGCCGCGTGGACGGGTGTGAATCCCATGAACCCCGTCGTCCCCGCGTCGCCGAGGACCGCGAGTTCGTTCCCGTCGGCGTCCCAAAGGAGCACGCAGCCGTCCGGTTCGCACGTCAGTACCCGCCCGCCGTCCGGCGAGATGGCGACGTGGAGCAGCATGGGCAGGAGAAGCGTCTCGCGGCGGGAGGAAACGAACCGTGCGATCTCGGCGCCGCTGGAGTCCCAGCGTCGAACTCCCCCGACGAGCCCGAGCGTGAGGAACGACTCGTCGTCCGGCATGAACTTGACTTCGACCGCCATGTCCTCCCGCAAGTGCACGGTCGTCCGGAGGCGACCCCGGAGATCCCAGACCCGGACGCTTCCGTCCAGGGCGACCGTCCACGCAAGCGTTCCCCGTGGCGAGAAGCCGCCGAGCCTCGCGTGATCCTCGTGTCCCGCGAGCCAGATCGGTCGCCCGCCGGCCGCCTCCCAGAGGACCATCTGATCCCGCATGCCCGAAGCGCTGGCCACGAGCACGTGCGTGCCCGTGGGCGAGAGGACCGCCGACTCCGGTCGGGGCTCGGCGACCTCGAAACCGCCGAGGTCATTCCCCAGGTAGTCCACAACGCGGATGCGTCCTCGCACCGGGTCCACTGTCAGCAGCCGCTCGTCCACGGCGGCAGTGTCCGCCGTGCGAAGCCCTCTCTGCTCCCCGAGCACCGCACCGGGAATCGTGCGGTGGAGGGCCCCGTCCCGGCCCCAGACGAGGACGCCCGTGTCGGTCGCTCCCAAGAGCCCGCCCGACCGCGGAACGAACCGGACACCCGCGAGCCTTGTTCCCTCGGGGGCCTGGAAGAGCGTGTGCGTGCGACTCGCGGCGTCGACAACCATCGCCGAGTCCCTTCCCTCGCGGAAGAGCAGGATGTGCGTGCCGCCGCGCGTCACGCTGGCCTGGCCGGCCGGGAACTGCCCGGGAAGGAGATCGAACCGGGACCGTTCGCGTGAGTCGCCGATGGCCTCGTGCAATCGCGACACGGTTCCGGGTGTCGCGTCGACCCGCACCGCCTCCCGCGCGAGAAGGAGCGCCCTCATCGGGTCGACGCGCCGTGCTCCCGCAGAGGCTCCGACCAGGGCCTGGGCCCGGGCGCTCCGGAGCGCGATCGCCTTGGCGTCCCGGTCCGCCTCGGCCCGCGCGCGGGCCTCCTCCGCCGCCGAGCGCTCCCGCCGCGCCTCCTCCAGCGCGACGCCCCGCTCCCCGAGCGCCGTGTCCTTCGCGTCCCGCTCCGTGCGCGTCTCGTCGAGGAGGTGCAGCGAGACCGCGAGTCCCGCGCTCAGCGACAGGAAGAGCGCCGCCACGCTCCCTGCCACGGCGGGGTTCCGTTCGGACCAGCGGCGGAGGCGGAGCCAGGGGCCCGCGGGACGCGCCAGGATGGGCTCCCGTTCCCGCACGCGACGGAGGTCCTCCGCGAACGCCTCCGCCGTCCGGTACCGCCGCTCCCGGTCCTTCTCCATGGCCGTCTCGACCACCACCCTCAGGTCGTCCGGCAGCGAGCGGTTGAGCCGCCTCGGGTCCTCCGCCTCCGTCTCCAGGATCCGCCGGTACAGCGCCTCCCGCGTCGGCGCCTCGAAGGGCGGCCTCCCCGTCAGGCACTCGTACAGCGTCACCCCCAGCGAGTACACGTCCGTCCGACGGTCCACCCTCCCCCGCTCCGCCGCGATCTGCTCCGGGGACATGTAGAGCGGCGTCCCCATCAACGCTCCCGACAGCGTCAGCGCCGGGCCCGCCTCCTCCGTCTCCCGCGCGAGGCCGAAGTCCAGCAGCACCGGCTCCCCCGCCTCCGTCACCATCACGTTCGCCGGCTTGATGTCCCGGTGGATGAGCCCCGCCTCGTGCGCCGCGTGCAGCGCCCGCGCCGCCTCCTCGATGACCGCCACCACGCGCAGCACGCCCTCGCGGGTGCGCACGTCCCCCATCGTGTCCCGCAGCCGCTCCGAGCGCCGCGCCACCCAGCGGTCGAGGCTCTCCCCCTCGACGTAGCGCATGGCGATGAAGCCCGTGCCCTGCTCCTCGCCCGCCTCGTACACCGTGCAGATGCCCGGGTGGTCGAGGCGGCTCGCCACGGCGGCCTCCCGCTCGAAGCGGCGGCGGAGGTCGCGCGATGAAGCCACCTCCGGCGGCAGCACCTTCAGCGCCACGCGGCGGTGGAGCCGCGTGTCCTCGGCGAGGTAGACCACGCCCATCCCGCCGCGGCCCAGTTCCCGTTCGATGCGGTAGGGGCCGATGGAGGTCGGAAGGCCCGCCGGGCGCACCGCGTCGCCCGCCTCCTCCGCCCCCGCGAGCCGCGTCGCGCGGCCGCTGCCGCGCAGGCCCTCCATCTCGAGCATCCCGGGGAACAGCGACCGGATGCCGTCGGCAAGTTCCGGGTGCGCCGCCGCGTACTCCTCCACCGTCGGCCGCTCCCCGCGCCGCCACCGCTCCACGAACTCCTCCCCCAGGCGCTCCAGGGGGTCGCGGGCGCCGGAGGAGTCGCTACTCGGCAATCTCACGCCTGACCTCCTCGACCAGCGCGCTTTCCTGGGCGGTCAGCGCGGGCCACATCCCCGGCCCGATGAGGGCATCCATCCGGCGCCGGGAGATAGAGGCCTCGTCGCGCCGCCCCAGGTCCCGCTGGGCAAGGGCGGTGACGGCCTCCGTGACCGCGGACGCGCCCGACCGATGCTGGCCTGCGCGCGGCGGCGCACGCGTGGCGACGCGGGTGGCCGCCCAGATGCGCTCGGCTCGCTCCACTGCGCGCAGCGCCCCCTCCGCGTCTCCGGCGCGCAGCCGCGCCAGCCCCAGTGTGGCCCACGACTTCGCGTTCGTACCGTCGCGGCGGAGCGCCGCGTCGAGCCAGCGGATCGCCGCAGTCACCTGCCCGCCGGTGCGTGCGGGATCCGTCAGGACTCGCCACGCACGTTCGCACGCGGCGCCGGGCTCGGCCGCAGCGACGCGCGCCGCCCGTTTCGCGATGTCGCGCGCGGGCCCGTCGAGGGAACCGTCGGCCTCGACGACCGCCACGGCGTCCTCCGCGACGATGGCGTCCGCCGCGGCCGCCCGCCCCTTCCGCACGGCGTCGATTCGACGGCGCGCCTCCGAAGGGAGCAGGCGACTGGCGACGGCATCGAGCACGTCGACCCGCGTGTCGAACCCCGGCCGCGCGTCGGCTATCGCGACGAGGCCATCGAGCGTTGCCGGCTCGATCCGGCCCCGGACCCCCTCTCCGCCGACGAACACCCACTCTCCGCCCGACGCAAGACTCTTCCGCCTCCCTCGATATGCCGCGAGGATCTCCTCCTGCACGGCGGCGCCGTCGATCTCCCGCCCATCCGTCGCTAGCGCTCCGCTTTCCTCTTTCCGCGCCCTCGGATACGAGCGGGTCTCGCTCCCGCGCTCGTCGAGAACGTGGACCACCGATTCCGAGTCCACGTACGCGGCCTCGCTGCCGCCTTCCCAGAACGCGGACCGGATCGTCGTCCCCTCGGTGGTCGCGGCCCGACCCAGGAGCGCCCCGGTGCGATCGATGATACGGAGGGCGCGATCACCGCCCACCAGCAGTCTCGAGCCGTCCGACGCGAACTCGATCATCGGAGGCAAGAGGAGGCCACGTCCCCGGCCAAGTCCCTCGTCGCTCTTCATTTCCAGCCGCGCGACGAGCCCGCCCGCGATGTCCCACAGGCAGACCAGTGGACCGCCCGTCACGCGGGCCGTCGCGTAGGTCACGACGCCCTTCGAGTCGGGCGCGAACTCCGCTCCATCCCACACCGCCGGTTGCCCGCCCGCGCGGTCCGAGAGTACCGCGAGGAGCTCCCCCCGGAGGTTCCAGAGCCTGGCATTGCGGTCGAATGCCCCGCCGGAGCGGGTGAGGACCAGGCTCTCGTCCGGGGAGAATCCCCACTGTTCGACGTGGGCGGCGCTGGACTCCAGCACGGCCAGGGGTCGCCCACTGTCATCCCAGAGGCGCACCTTCCTGGCCTCCTCACGCGCGCGGATCTCCCCGGGTGTCCGGCTTCGGCTCTCTACGGCTCCCAGGAACCGGCCCGCGACCCGCGTTGCTGCAAACCGCCCGGTCCGAGAGAGTACCCCATCGACGCCCGTGGAGCCCTCGCCGCGCAGCACCGTGCCCAGGTGGTGCTGCACGTCGAACACCCAGACCCTGCCCGAGAGGCATCCCACCGCGACGCGTGCCCCATCACGCGACGCGGCCAGGGACAACGGCGTATCGCCGGGCGTCATGAACTTGTCCAGGCGGGTGCCGCCCATGCCGAGCCGCGAGACCTCCCCCACGACCTGGACGATCGCGCCCGCACCCGTGCCAATCCGCCAGCCCTCTCCCGTCTCCCCCAGCAGCCAGTCATCGGATCCCGGCACGGGGCACGCAATCCCACCTGCGTGCGGCAGCGTGGTCCTGCGGCGCTCCTCCCCACTGACGTCCAGTTCGATGAGCGCGTACGGCTCGCGGTCTCCGGGAGCGTGGAGCAACTGCAACGTGCGGTCGCCGGCTCCGAAGCGGCCCGCACGAACGACGCCGCTGCCGACACCGATGTCCCGCACCGACCCGTCGATCACGCTCCACACGCGGGCACCAGCGGCGTCCTGGCTGGACCTCCCGGTGGTCGTGCCGAGGAGCAGGCGCTCGCCGGTTCCGGACCACGCGATGAACGCGATGTGGCGCCCCGGCGTTTCGAGCGAGATCGGGTCGCCATTCCCCCTCGGCAGGATCCGGACGGGACCGTCCGCAGTGACGGCCGCGATACGATCCCCCGACGGAGAGAACTCCGCGCATACGACACGGCCGCGGAGGTCCGTCGTCGCGACGGGCGTCCCGTCCGCCGTCCACGTGCGGACTGTGCCGTCCTCCCCCGCGGTGAGCACGAGTCGGCCGTCCGGAGAGAACGAGCCCCGGGAGACGGAGAGCTCGTGCCCCTCGAGCACGGCGATGACCGTTCCGTCGGGTCCCCAGATCCTCGCGGTCCCGTCGCTCGAGGTCGTGAGGATCCGCTCTCCCGCGGGATCGAAGTCGACCCCGATCACTCCGGACCCGTGCCCTTCCAGCAGCAGGCGCTCGCGGGACGCCAGTAGTGCCGACGCGAGCCTCCCCGCCGCATCCGGCGAGGGTCGGACCCGCACCGCCTCGCGGGCGAGGATCGCGGCGACGAGCGGATCGCGCGCCTCCGCCGCGGCGGAGGCGGCGACGAGTCCGAGCCCCCTCGCCTCGCGTAGCGCCTCCTCCTTCGCGTCCCGATCCGCCACCGCGCGGCCGCGCGCCACCTCCGCGGCTCCGCGGGCCTCCTCCGCGCGCCCCCTCGCCTCCTCCGCCGCGGAGCGGTCCCGCCGCGCCGCCTCCAGCGCCTCGCCCCGCTCCTCCAGCGCCCGCCCCCGCTCCCCCAGCGCCGTGTCCTTCGCGTCCCGCTCCGTGCGCGTCTCGTCGAGGAGGTGCAACGAGACCGCGAGTCCCGCGCTCAGCGACAGGAAGAGCGCCGCCACGCTCCCCGCCACGGCGGGGTTCCGTTCGGACCAGCGGCGGAGGCGGAGCCAGGGGCCCGCGGGACGCGCCAGGATGGGCTCCCGTTCCCGCACGCGACGGAGGTCCTCCGCGAACGCCTCCGCCGTCCGGTACCGCCGCTCCCGGTCCTTCTCCATGGCCGTCTCGACCACCACCCTCAGGTCGTCCGGCAGCGAGCGGTTGAGCCGCCTCGGGTCCTCCGCCTCCGTCTCCAGGATCCGCCGGTACAGCGCCTCCCGCGTCGGCGCCTCGAAGGGCGGCCTCCCCGTCAGGCACTCGTACAGCGTCACCCCCAGCGAGTACACGTCCGTCCGACGGTCCACCCTCCCCCGCTCCGCCGCGATCTGCTCCGGGGACATGTAGAGCGGCGTCCCCATCAACGCTCCCGACAGCGTCAGCGCCGGGCCCGCCTCCTCCGTCTCCCGCGCGAGGCCGAAGTCCAGCAGCACCGGCTCCCCCGCCTCCGTCACCATCACGTTCGCCGGCTTGATGTCCCGGTGGATGAGCCCCGCCTCGTGCGCCGCGTGCAGCGCCCGCGCCGCCTCCTCGATGACCGCCACCACGCGCAGCACGCCCTCGCGGGTGCGCACGTCCCCCATCGTGTCCCGCAGCCGCTCCGAGCGCCGCGCCACCCAGCGGTCGAGGCTCTCCCCCTCGACGTAGCGCATGGCGATGAAGCCCGTGCCCTGCTCCTCGCCCGCCTCGTACACCGTGCAGATGCCCGGGTGGTCGAGGCGGCTCGCGACGGAGGCCTCCCGCTCGAAGCGGCGGCGGAGGTCGCGGGAGGAGGCGACCTCGGGCGGGAGCACCTTGAGCGCCACGCGCCGGTGGAGCCGCGTGTCCTCGGCGAGGTAGACCACGCCCATGCCGCCGCGGCCGATCTCGCGTTCGACGCGGTAGGGGCCGATGGACTGCGGGAGGCCCGGCGGGCGCGCCGCCGCGTCACCGGCGTCCTCGGCCCCCGCGAGCCGCGTCGCGTGGCCGCTGCCGCGGAGCCCCTCCATCTCGAGCATGCCGGGGAACAGCGACCGGATGCCGTCGGCAAGTTCCGGGTGCGCCGCCGCGTACTCCTCCACCGACGGCCTCTCCCCGCGCCGCCAGCGCTCGATGAATTCCTCGCCCAGGCGCTCCAGGGGGTCGCGATCGGAGGGGGAGGTCATCGGTCGCGCTCCCCACCGTCGTCCGCGCGCCCCGTCATGAGCGCGCGGAGCCGCCGGAACGCGCGGATGTACCTCTTGCTTGCGGTGGAGGCCTCGATGCCGAGTTCCGCGGCGGCCTCCGCGTTGGTCAGTTGCTCCAGGTGGCGGAGGCTCAGGATTTCCCGGTCCATGGGGTCCATGGAATCGAGCGCGGCGCGGAGCCGCGCCTGCGACTCCGCACGCTGCGCCGCCTCGCTGGGTGAGGTGACGCTGTCCGCGAGGCCGTCCGCCAGCGCCCCCGACGTCGCGCCCGGGCGCGGCCCGCGGGCCGCGCGCACCTCGCGCGCCACGTCGCGCGCCTTCGCGCCCAGGTGGCGGCGGTGGAGCATGGCCAGGCGCTGGCCCGCGAGGAACCGCATCCAGAGGAGGAACGGCATCGGCTCCGCCTCGCGGAGGTAGGCCGGGAGGCGCCCCAGCGCCTCGACGCAGACGTCCTGGACGACGTCGGAGGCGTCGAGCCTCCCGCAGAGACGGCGATCCATGCGCGCTCGGACCATGCGGACGAGGCGCTCCCGATGGAGGTTGACGAGCGCACCGACGGCGTCGCCGTCTCCCGCGGCGGCGCGGCGAAGGAGCGTGTCCGCGCCGCGGTCGTCCACGGGGCCCCCTCGTACGCGCGCGCGGACGGTTGCGATGCACCCGCCATCGAGCGGCACCGTCCACCTCCGCGTCCGCGCGAGGAGGGAATCTACGTCTCGCGACGGGTGACGTCCATGGTCGACCGGGAACCGGATCCGCACCTCACCGGGACTGCCGGGGGCGGCCTCGCGTGGACAACGACGCGCCGCAGCAGCCGATCCGCCCGCGGACCCGTGTCGGAGGCGTCGGGCTACTCCGAACGAGGCGCGTCGGGTGCAGGGTCCTGCCGAGGTTCCAGCGAGAGCCGATCGAGTGCCGGGCTCCGCCTCGCCGACCGCCTACCGCCCCGGCAACCGGAACTCCCGTTCCTCCTCGGCCGGCGGGAACGGGCCCAGCACGACGTCCCCGACGCGGAGGCGGAAGTCCCCGGGGACGAACCCGTGGAGGACGAATCGTCCGTCGTCGCCCGTCGTGGCGCGGCCGCCGTCGGCGCCGATGGCTTCCACGTCGATGCCGACGACGGGGATCCCGCGCGCGTCGACGAGGCGGCCGCGGACGGTCAGGCCCCGCCGCACGGAGAGGACGATATCCCGCGCGCCGGGGAGGAACGGCTCCGCCGGCGGCCCGCCGGCATGAGCGCGCAGGTAGGGACTCCCGCGCCCGCCGACCGTCAGCGCGAACCGGAAGTCGCCCAGTCCTGCGAACCGGAACGTGCCGTCGGCGGCGGTCTCCGTGCTGGCGCGGGCGCCCGATGCATCGGCTGCCTCGGAGACCGCCCAGGCCGCCACGGGGACACCCGCGGGCACGGCCCCCCCGGCTTCGTCCACGATCCGACCGGAGAGGGAGAGCCCCTCGGTGAGCTCGACGACCACCTCCCCCTCGCCGGGACGCACGCCGCGGACGCCGCCCAGCCTTCCCGGGAAGCCGCGGGCGACGAGATCGTAGGTCCGGTCCGGATCGAGGGGCTCCGTCTCGAACGTGCCGTCCGTCTCGGGCCATGGGTTCATCGCCGGCCACCAGGTCTCGCCGGTTCCCCTGAGCAGGAGGTGCCCGCCCTTCCCCCGCTCCACGGGGCCGGGGAGATTCGCGATGCGCCCGCGGAGGCGCACGCCGCGGGGGATGGTCACGACGAGGTCGGTGGTCCCCGTCGCGACGTCCTTCACCAGCACCGGCGGCGGGGTGTCGTCCCCCCGGCCGGCGCCGCTGCGTACCCAGAGATCGCAGCTGCCGGGCTCCATCCCGCCGAGGAGGAACGTCCCGTCGGCCCCTGCGCGGCTCTCCCGCGCGACCTCGCGCGTGCTGCCGTCGGGGGTCCGCTGCAGCCCGCGCACCAGGATCGGCCCCGGGAACGGCGCCCCCGACGGATCCACGAACCGGCCGGAGATGGCGGTGCCGCGGGCCAGCGCGAACTCCACTCCCTCCGCGCCGGCCTCCACGCCGCGCAGGGTCTCCGGCCGGAAGCGCGTGGGCTCGCCGCGCACGCCCGCGCCGGCGGTGACGCTCCACGTCCCGGCGGGGACGCCCTCGATGCGGAAGGTGCCGTCGGGGCGCGTGGCCGTCTCCCAGTTCCCGCGGGGCGGGGGCCGGCCGTCGCCGCGGGGTTCGGGGCTCGCGCGCACGGGGACGCCGGCCAGCGGACCGCCCGCCCCCTTCTCGATCACGCGTCCCGCGAGCGCGAAGACCCGCTCCACGCGCACCACCACCTGTTCGTCCCCCGCCGGCGCTTCGACCTCGCCCTTCGTGAACCCCTCCGCCTCCACGACGATCGCCTGCGGGCCCGGTCGGAACCCGGAGGCGGCGAAGCGTCCCGTGCCGTCGGTCACCGCGACGACGCCGGCGGGGGCGCCGCGATCCTCGACGGCGTTCGCCGACACGTGGGCGCCCGCGACGGGCCGCCCGTCCCCGTCCTCCACGCGGCCCGCCAGCGGGAGCGTGGACTCCAGGACGAGTTCGACCCCCTCCCGCTGCTCCCCCTCCGCCAGTTCCAGGTACGGCGAGACCGCCATGGAGCAGCCCTCCGCCTCCGCCATCAGGAGGTACGTGCCGGGGGCGCAGTTCTCGACGAGGAACGCGCCGTCCGCCGCGACCGCCGTGGCGCGGTCGTCGCTCACCAGCGTCTCCGCGTGCGCGCGCACGTCGCCGGCGAAGGACCCGTTGATCCACCAGAGCACGGCCCCCGTCGCGGGGGCGCCGTCGGCCCGGCGGACGGTGCCGCGGAGGGAGCCGGCGGCCCGCATGCGGACGACGAGACCCGAGAGCGCCTGCCCGTCGGTGAGCGTGAACCCCGCGGAACCGCCGAGACCGGTCCCCATGGGCCGCGCGTAGACGCTTCCCTTCGTGGCGGGGACGTCCGTCACGCGGAACCTCCCCTCCGCGTCGGCCACCGCCTCGAGCGAGGGACCGGAGGGCCGTGCCGCCGACCAGATCGACAGGCCGGCGCCCGCCGCCGGCGCCCCCGCTGCGTCCACGACGGTGCCCTCGACGGACCCCGGAGGGCCGAGGGGCTTCTCCTCCCGCGCCGGGCCGAGCGGGGGATCGACCCCCGCGACGAGGCGGATCTCCCGCTCCCAGACGGTCCCCGCCGCGACCGTGCCTCGCTCCATCTCGTTGCTTCGCGCCCACGGCGGCGAGCGCAGGTATCCCTCGCGGACCACCGTGAGGGCGACGCCGATGTCCCCGGGCGGAAGGTCGGCCACCAGGAACGTCCCGTCCGCCGCCGTGGTCGCGATTCCCAACCCGGAGAATCGGGTGCCCCCCTGGCGGATCTCGACGCAGACCGCCGCGCCCGCGATGGGCTCGCCCGTGCCATCGTCGACGACCCGCCCCTTCACCGTGACGCCGCCCCCGATGCGCAGGTCCAGCGCCGACGGACCGGGGAGGCGCACGCGGCCGACGGTGTGGAGGATGCCCGCCGCGGTGAGGACCGTGACCTCGTGGACGCCGGGGCCGAGGCCGCGGAGCCGGTACTCCCCCGCTTCCCCCGTGGCGGGAGAGCGGACCGGCTCGCCGCGCCCGCGGGACCGGGACCGGTCGAACCCCACCACGGCACCGGCGACCGGCCGCCCCGCTCCATCGCGGACGACCCCGGAGAGCGGGAAGCCGCGGAGGAGCAGCACGCGCACCGGGAGGGGGCTTCCCTCCCGGAGCCAGACCGTCAGTTCGGCGGAGGTGAAGCCGTCCGCCTCGACCCGCACCGTCCATCGCCCGGCGTGGGGCGCCGAGAGGGAGGTGCGCCCCGCGGCGTCGGTCACTCCCGCCGCGCGCGCGGGAGCGGCGGCGGGGGGCGCGACGGCGGTGAACGGCCACTGCGCGGCGGCGGACGGCGAAGCGACGCCGGAGTCGGAGAGGCGGACCGAGGCTCCCGGAACGGGGGCGCCCGACGCGTCCACCACCTCCAGCGCGGCGTCGACGGCGGCTCGGGCGTCGGCGGGATCCCCGGCTCCGGGCACGGGCGCCGGCACGACGGGCCGGCCGGGCGCGGCCGCGGTGGAGAGCGACGCGGAGGCGACGCCGGTCCCGGGGCGCCCGCCCACGCCCGGCGCCGGCTCCGTCGGCCCCGCCCCCCACCACAGCGCGAGGCCTGCGGCGGCGAGCACGGCGGCTCCGACGGCGACCTTCGTGGCGGTGGCCATGGCGACACCTCCGAGGACGGCGGCCGCCGCGGAACCGGCGGCGAGGGGAACGGCGGACCGGCCGGCGGGGGGTCGGGCCAGGGGGAGGAGGAAGAGGCACCACGCGCGCCGATCCCCGTCGTGCTCCCCGTCGAGGCGGGCCCGGAGTTGCTCCAGTGCGCGGCGGAGCCGCGTGCGCACCGTCTCCACCGGCGTCTCCGTGCGCGCCGCCACTTCCGCCGGCTGCAGATCCTCGAAGTACCGCAGCAGGACCGTGGTGCGGTACGGCTCCGCCAGTTCGAGGACGGCGCGCACCACACGCTCGTGCGCCTCCGTCGCGGCGACGACCTCGTCGGGGCCGGCGGCGGAGCGCGGCGGTGGCGCGGCCGCCTCGCGACGGCCGACGCGCTCCTCCGAGCGGCGCATCTTTCCCGCCGCGTTGCGCAGCACCGTCCGGAGCCAGCCGCGGATGGAGCCCGACGCCAGCGGAGGATGCTCCAGCGCGGCGATCCACACCTGCTGCTCGAGATCCGCCGCCCGGCTCTCGTCCAGCACCAGCGCCCGCGCCACGCGCCGCACCCACTCCCGGTGCGCGAAGAGCAGGTCGAAGGGGACGGGGGCGGGTTCCATGGCGGTGCCATCAGCCTAAACCCCGCGGAAGCGCCGTCCGGTTCACGGGGATGTCGGCGCCGCCACGGCGGGGCGGCGGGGCACCCCATCGGATCCCCGCCCTTGTGTCAACCCGCCGCCGCCCCGTACTCTGGCCGGGCCATCGTTTTGGGAGGAGGAACCGCCATGAACCGCCGCGTGCGTCACATGACGCTTGCCGCCATCGCCTGCGCCGGGATCGCCGTGCTCGTCGCCGGCCGGTCCCACGCCGAAGGGACGCTCCGGGAGAAGGCGGCGCTCCTCGCGGAGAAACTGGGGTACCGGGAGCGGTTCAGGGACCTGGTCCGCGCGGATCTGGCGGCGAGGCACGAGGGGGATCCGAAGGACATCGACGCCCTGGTCGCCCGCGCCGACCTGGCGCCGCTCCTCGAGTTCGTGACGCGGTTCATCGAGAAGGACATCCCCGAGGCCGCGATCACCGAACTCCTGCCCTACCTCGACACGCCGGAGGGAAAGCGCCACCTGGCCCTCTCGCGCGTGCAGGGCGCCCTGCTTCCCGTCGAGTTCCTCCTCGGCTTCCCGCGGGACCCGGCGCGGTTGGAGGCCCTCGGCGAGGAGTTCCAGTCGGCGCTGCTGAGGGCGACGGCAGGCGTTCCCGTGCTGCGGACGCGCGCCAACGAGGCCGCGGCCATCGCCACGCTCCGGACCTTCTCGGCGTGCCAGGCGCAGATCCAGTTCAGCGGGAAGATCGACTGCGACGTCGACGGGGAGGGCGAGTTCGCGACCCTCCTCGAGTTGACGGGGGCGGTGGGAGTGCGGGGGCGCGCCGGTACGGATCCGGGCCCGTTCGGCGCATGGTCGGACTTCTCGATCCGGAGGGCCAAGGTGTCCCCCGCCGTCCTCAGCCCCTCGATGGCGGGCGTCGACGCCGACGGCGTCGTGGAGAAGGCCGGCTACTGCTTCCGCGTCTACCTCCCGGACACGGCGACTCCCGCCGGTTTCACGCACGAGCGCGGACCCGCGGACGCCATCGGCCTCGCCGGTGGAACCGGAAAGGTCAGCATCGACCTCTCCGAGCAGGTCTGGTGCGCGTACGCGTGGCCGGCGGAGCGGGGCAAGACGGGCAGCCGCGTGTTCTTCGTGAACCAGGGATCCGACGTCATGCAGTCGCCGAACACGACCGCGAAGTGGAGCGGTGCAGCGAACGGACCCCGCGGCAGAGCCGCGTTCCTCCCGGGGAGCGGCATCACCGGCCGGTTCGCGGAGGAAGTGAAGGGGGACGACGGGGACGTCTGGAGGCTCGCGCGGTGAGGGGCCGGGTGGTCGACTCCCGCTGTCGCGCGCAACCGTGGCGCCCGCTGGCGTAGCGGCCCGCTCTCGCGGGAGCCTCCGCGGGGGTTCGTGGCCACGCCTTCACCCTTCAGCGCAGAACCCAGGGCCCCACGCTAGTGTCCTGAACCAGAAGTCCGTACGCAGATCCCGCGTTGGCCGGACAGGCAAACAGCACCGACTCCCCGTCGGGTCATCGACGCGGGGACGCCGGTCAGAGCGAATGGACTTCCGACTCGGGACACTAGGCCACATCCGCGCGCGCCGGGCGCCTCAGCGCAGGCGCTTGAGCCGGCGGTTGATCGGCCCCAGGTCGAGAGCCTCCGCGTCGAAGGTGCCACCGCACCACTCGGCAGTCTCCTCGTACTCCGGGTGGTCGGGATCGGCCATGACCATCAGGAAACGCTCGAACCCGGCAATGCCCCCCACATCCTCGGGCGGGCAGGCGCGTGCACCGTCGATGCACACCGGTCCGAGTTGCGGGGCCTCCGATGGCGGGTACGCCTTCCGGAGGCGGACCTCGTGCTCCCAGCAGTCCCCGAAGTCGTACTCGTAGGCAATCCGCCCCTTCCCCATCCGGAACGCCTCGTCCACGCGCGTGAGGAACTCGTTCTCCACGGCCGACCCGCCGGCGTCCTCCAACTCGAACCGGGGATCGCTGTAGTTCCCGTTGCCCACCTGGAACATGTGGAGGTGGACGCCCTGCCACCCCATGGCGACCTGGATCACGGCGTGCAGCCTTCCCAGCGAGAGGTCGCCCTGGACGAGGACCCGGCGCCACACGGGCGGCTCCGTGTCCAGGAGCGTGACGTCGAGCTCGTACACGTCCGCCGGCGCCGGCGGGGCCTGCGGTGTGGGCGTCCGCTTCGCGCCCTTCGACGCATCCTTCGCGGGTGTCGCGCGGCGCTTCGGCGGCATGGTCGGTCCTCCCGTGGAGACGCCACGGGATGGTAGCGAGCCGCAGGCGGGGCGGCGTCCACGATTGCGGTCGGCGACGTGGTGGAGCACTCGCTCCGAGGGTACTGATCTCGACCTGCTCCGTGGAGTCTGCGCGCGACGACCCGTCGGATCGCCGCCCGCGCCGTCCACGGACCGTAGGGCCCGCACGCCCCCCCCAGAATCGGCGCGGCCGCGCCACGGGTCTCCCCGCGGGCGCGGCCGCGCGTGTCTGGTCGTCTCGGTCCTGGCGGGACTACCTCAGGAGGGCCACCTGCGCACCGGCCAGCGCGTCCCGGTTGCGGGCGATGGTGAAGTCGTCCCCACCGGCCCACTGGAGGTAGGCGCCCGGCATCCCCTCGTACATGTACCAGCGTCCGGAGCCCAGGTCGTAGCGGCTGACCCGGAAGACCTCCTTGACCCAGCCCGTGATCTCGCCCGGGCTGCCGTCGGAGTCCACCCGCCGCATGAGGACGTACTCGTCCTCCACGCGGTCGATCCGGTACGCGTTGCCTTCGAAGGCGAAGGTCCGACCTGACTGCACGTCTTCGGTACTCCTCGACTCGGCCATGCCCAGCGTCGAGCAGCCGGCGAAGATCCCGCAGGCGACGGCCAGCGCACCACTCAGCATCAGTCTGCGCATCATCATCGTACACCTCCTGCGTCCACCCCCCTCCGGACCCCCCGGAGGAGCGGCAGATGTTGCTCTAGGAATATCGCAAGTCCTTATCGGCCCGCGGGAAAGGGCCCTCTACTCGGTGAAGGTTCCTTCATCTTCGTGGCCCCCCGGGGGGCCACGACCGGTGGGGAGCCCCCGGAGCCCCCCTCCCCCATCGGTTGGGGTTGACGGGTGGCGGGCCCAAGGGGGAAAATCCCGGGGAAATCCGCCGCCGAATCGGGTCCCCGTCATGTTGTCAGGAGGCCGGCCGCCGGGGCCGCCGTCCAAGGGACCATTGTGCCACCGCGGTCGGATCGGCGGAAGGGCCGGCCGGGGGAGCCCCGCCCCCTCGTGGCGGGAGACGGAGGCTGAACGCCATGACCGGCGGCGCCGCGCGGCGCGTCCTCCCCTGGGCCCTCGGCGGGCTGGCCCTGGCGGGAATCGCCTCCGTGACGCTGATCCCCACCGGATCGCGCGCGACCCCCGCTCCGGATGGCCCCGCGGCCACGAGCCGGGTCGAGGGCCCCGGGAGGGTGCCCGCGGCAGCGGGAACCGCCGCGCCCGGGGACGGAGGGGAGGCCGCCGGGGAGGTCGCCCCCCTCCCCACCCCCCGCGCCGGCGCCGGCCGGGCGGAGGAGGGGGACCGGGAGCGGCCCCCGCCGCCGGGGACTGCCGCAGGGGAAGGACCCGCGCCGGGGACCTCCCCCGGGGCGCCGGAGCGGGGGGCGTCCGAGCCCGCGGACCGGGCGGCGGCCGCTGCCGGCCCG
>CAZSIX010000035.1:0-39940 GCA_964607145.1 uncultured Planctomycetota bacterium
CGGTGGCAGCCCGACCCCGGGATGGCCCCTCCAGGGCCACAAGCGACGAGCAACGCAGCCCCCGGGCTTCGTAGCGGGCCGAATGCTCTCAGTTGTTGTTGAACGGCGACTCAACCGGCGAGCGCGGCAAGGAGCGCCCGCGCCGCCCAACCCGCGGCCCCCGAAGGGCGGACGCGGAGGACGTCCTCCAGGGCGGCCCGCGCGTGGGCGAGGCGCCCCCCCGCCGCGAGCCGCCGCGCCTCCTCGAGTCGCCGGCCCGCCGCCAGGGAGAGAACGCGGGAACGCGCGGCCCGGACGCGCGCGCGCAGCGCGGGATCGGCGCGCCCCGCCCGGCTCAGGTCCGCCAGGGCGAGGTCGAAGAGGCCCCGCCCGGCGGTGACCGCGGCGAGGCGGAGCAGCGCGTCTCCGTCCCCGGGATCCGTGGCCCTGTCGAGGGCGTCGTGGAGGGAGAGGGGCTCCACCTCGTCCACGGAGAGAGCCACGGTCCCGGGCACGGGTCCGTCCAGTTCCCACCGGAGCACCCCCCCGGAGAGCCCCCGCGGACGACCGGGGACGGTCCTGCCATCCACCATGCGGAGGGGGAACACCGCAGGCGACGGACGGCCCGTCCCCTCCGCGGGGGCCGGATGGGAGGGCCGGTGGACGCTCATGGACGGCGCGAGGAACAAAGCCCGTGCCGCGCCGCGCGACGGCCGCGGCGCCGCCCGCCGCGGGGGAAGGGCCCCGTGACCGGGCTGGAATCCGCGCCCGCGGTCACGGGGTGGGCGCGGCCCCCGCCACCCCGCCGCCGACACGGGCGGAGGCGAGCATGACGCACTGGCGGCACGCCCCGTCCGCCTCGACCCATCCCGGCCGGAGGTCCTCCAGCACCGCGCGGAGCGCGGGGTGCGGGGCCACCGGCGGCGGCGCCCAGTCGAACGTCGGGAACCGGCAGAGCGGGCAGGGGGCTCCCCCCACGGGACCCTGGTCCCGTCCCTCCCCGCCCCCCGCCGCGACGGGTCCGTCGACGAGGCTGCCGGGGTTCCTCGCCGCGCGGAGAAGGTCGCCGTGCGCGAGGGTCGCGGAGGCGGCGAGCCGGCGCCGCGCCCCCTCCATCTCCGCGGGGGAGAGGGCGCCCCCGAAGGCCGCCGCGAAGGACGCCGCCTGCTCGGCCTCCGTCACGGGGCGCGGGAGGCCGCGGCGGAGGAGGCGCCCGTCGGTCCACGCGTCCCACGCCGCGCCGTAGCGCACGCGCACCGTCTCCCGCCGCGCCGGCGACCCCTCCTCGCCGCTCCCGTCCCACCGGAAGCCGGGGTCCAGCAGATCGGCGGCCTTCCGGGCGTCCCGGTGGAGGCGCACCTGCACGGCGGCGGGGTCGGCGAGCGTCGCAGCGCGGAGGAGGATCACGAGAGCGGGAGCCCCGCCATCGAGGGAGCGGAGGAGTTCGATGCCCTCCGCGGCGCGGCCCGGTGCCGTCCGCACGCGGACCGCGGACACGCGCCCCCCGACGAGGCCGTGCGCGCGCAGCACCTCGCCCAGCGCGCGGGCGAGGCCGAACCGCCGGAAGAGCACGGCGTGGACCCTCGCGAACCGGCGCTCCGCCGCCGGGTCGGCGCGAAGCCGGTAGGCGCGCTCGAGGCGCCGGTGTCTCCACTCTCCGGGCGCCGCCTCACCGCGCTCCGCCGCGCCGGCGCATGCGAGGAACACGGCCTGCTCCAGGAGATCGGGGCTGACGGCGATCCGGCTCACACCTCGAACTCCCCGGGGCCGCAGACGGCGCCGCCGGCGGCTGCGGAGAGCGGGTCCCCGTCCCCGCACGTGATGGCCATCTCCGCCTCCGGCACCGCGACCTCGCGGAGCGCGAGGTGGGGGCTCCCGGTGGTCACGCCCAGTTCCAGCGCGTGCTCGCGGAGCAGACCATCCGCCAGGCGGAGCGCGGCGGCGGGGACGCCCTCCGGATCGCGGAGCGCCACGCGCGCCGCCAGCGCCGGCAGGAACGAACCCAGGTGCTCGGCGACGAAGATCCGCTCCGCGTCCCGGCAGAGGTCGGCGGCGCCGGCGGGCCCCCGCTCCGCGGCCACCGCGCGCTTCAGGCAGAGGAACGCGAGGAACTCCGTCTCCACCGCCACGTGGTCCTCGCGCTCGTGGGCCGCCCGGCCCACGCGCAGGCCGAAGGTCCCGTACATGGCGCCGAGGTCCGCCAGCCGGCGGGACCGGCCGAGGAAGTGATCCGTCCCGTACTCCGTCTCGTAGGGAGGGCAGGGTCCGCGCACGGCGTGGCCGAAGACCTGCGCGCGATCCTCGCGCAGGCGATCCGCCGACGCCCCGCCGAGGAGTTCCGCCAGCGCCTCCGCCGCGTCGCAGAGGCCTCCGTCCCCGCCGAGGAGCGCGGCGGCCCCGGGGATCGCGTCCAGTTCCTCCCGCGGCAGCGGCCCCGCATCCCGGTCGTCGCGGAGCGCCGAGGAGACCGCAGCCCAGAGAGTCGCCCGCGCCCGCGACGCCGCCGCCCCGCCCATCCCGTCCTCCCGGTGGGTCGCGGCCCCCACCTCAGATCGTGTTCGCGTGCTGCTCCGGGCGGACGAGCACGGGCTCCTCCACGCTGGTCCGGAACAGTTCGGACCCGTCCATGCCGTACGCGACGACCGTGTCGTCGTACTGCGCGAAGGCCCGGCCCCGGACCTCCCGCTCGTAGACCTTCGGACCGTCGATGCGACGGTACTGGTCGATGATCCGGTGATCCCGCCGGAACAGCTGCAGGACGGCGAGCAGTTCGCGATCCGGCGCCGCGTAGCGCTCCACCGCCTCGTCGACGCCGGGGCCGAACATCTGCCGGAGGTAGGGCCGCGGCACCCAGCGGGGCGGGATGTAGTAGCCGTTGGGCTGGGTCCCGAACTGCGGGTAGAGCGGGAGCGCCACCTTCGCCACGTGGACCAGGTAGTACAGCGGATTCCCCGGGTCCTCCTCCCACGAGCCGTCCGCCGCCACCTTCACGAGACCCTGCATGCGCACCTGCCCGATGCAGGCCTCCATGCAGCGCGTCTCCTGCGGAAGGCCGCCGCCATCCGGGTCGCCGCCCTCGACGCGCGGATAGCAGCCGATGCACTTCTCCGACACGCGCGTCGTCGGGCGGTAGAGCGACTTCTTGTAGGGACACGCCTCCACGCACTTGCGGTACCCGCGGCACTCCCCCTGATCGATGAGCACGATGCCGTCCTCGGGCCGCTTGTAGATGGCCTTGCGAGGGCACGCGGCGAGGCACGCGGGGTAGGAGCAGTGGTTGCAGAGGCGGGCCAGGTAGAAGAACCACGTGGCGTGGGACGGGAGCGACTCGCCGGTGGCATGGTACTTCCCCTCCTCGCCCTTCGGTCCCACCGGGGTGTCCTCCCCGCGGTTGGGCGCGGCCCAGTCCTCGTCCGAGGGGAGGTAGCCGAGGGCCACGCTTCCGGGGGCCCGGGGCTGCCGCGCGGCGGACTCGAACACGGTCTCGCCGTCGTAGCTGCCGTAGGGCGCGGTCGGCGGCCCGCCGGGCTCGCCGGACCAGGTCTGCGGCCCCAGCATCTCCAGCAGGCGGGAGTCCCATCCGTGGGGGTAGCCGCCGTAGGGCTTGCTCTCCACGTTGGTCCACCACATGTGCTCCTGGCCCTTGCCGAAGGTCCAGGTGGACTTGCACGCCATGGTGCAGGTCTGGCAGCCGATGCAGCGGTTGATGTTGATGACGAAGGCGAACTGCCGCCGCGGCACCGCGGGTTCGTAGGGGTACCGCATCCCGCGGCCGAGTTGCCAGTTCGGGACCTCAGGCACGGGAGCCTCCCTCCGCGCCGCACGCGCCCGGGGACGGGGGTGTGCGGGGTCCCAGGGCCTCGGCCACGAGGGCGCGGACCCGCTCCTCGCCCAGCGCCAGCCACGCACCGTGCATGGCCGCGTACCAGGGCGAGCGGAACGTCGCGAGGATCCGCACCGTCGGCCAGCCGAGGCGCGCGTACTCCTCCGCGAAGGTGCGGACCATCTCCTCGCACGCGCCCGGCGCTGCCGGCACGCGGACGCCCACGACCTCCATGGGGTCCGTCGAAGCGGGATCGTCGTGGGGCATGGGTCAGCCCTCCACGTAGCCGCCACCGAGGTAGCGGCGCATGGCCTCGTTCTCGCCGCGGACGGATCGACCCCGCGTCGCCGGTTCCCACGGCCCCTTCCCGCCGAGGCCGCCGTCCTCCGCCTTGACGACGCGGACGAGGGTCTCCTTGGGCACGGTGTTCACGGCGTGGTTGTCCGCTTCGCCTCCGAAGATGAAGCCCATGAAGACCTTCGCCTTGTGGAAGAGCGTGTCCGTCTGGTGCATGGGCATGTGCCAGTTGCGCGTGACGCTCTGCTGGGAGCCGTAGCGCAGGTTCGCCTGGTAGCCCATGTCCGTGAGGGCGCGCCCGTCGGGACGGGTCTCGTGGGCGCGCACGCTCCGCTCCGTCGCGATGTACGGCGCGTGCTTCATCATCACGATGTTGTAGGGGTACGCCGGGTTGAACTTCGCGCGCAGCATGCACCGCGCGACCCGGTAGAACGGGTCGTCGGGCCGCGCGCCGATGTACGGCCGGTCCGCGGGGTTGGCGTCCACGTAGACGTAGTCCCCCTCGCGGATCCCGAGGTCCTTCGCCGCCTCCGGGTTGAGGTGCAACTGGTGTTCGCCGACGCCCGGGGAACGGCGATCCGGCCGCATGGGGTCCCCGTAGTCGCTGTCCCAGATCGCGTGCCAGTCGATGTTGGACCACTGGGAGTGGACCCGGTGGCGGGTCTTGGGGGTCAGGCAGTAGAAGCGGAACCCCTTCTTCCAGAGGAAGTTGGCGGAGCCCCGCATGTCCCGCCACGACATCTTCACGTTCCGGATGGTCCGCTCGTCGGCGCCCTCGGCGTCCAGCGGAACGCCGTAGTCCTCGGGGCGCACGTGCGGGTTCGTCGAGAGGATCCCGTTGGGCAGGTAGGGCGTCGCCTCCGGCCCTTCGCGGTGGACGATGAAGTTCTCGCCGCACGCGATGGCCTCCGGCACGTCGCTGTACGCGTGGAGCCGGCCCGTGTCGGTGTGGAACGGCTCGTCGTGGTGCACCTGCTCCCAGAACGGGATCCGGGGGTAGGTCCGGAAGAGCATCAGGGCGCCGCCGGGAGGCCCGTACTTGCCCGCCATGATGTCGTCCAGCCGGTAGCCCCGGGTCGTCGTGCAGGCATCGAGAAGGCGCTGCATGTAGATCTCGCGCCTGCCCTCGAGCGCGAACTTCCAGTAGTCCGCCACGGCCGGGTCGCCGAGTTCCGCGCCCAGCGCCTTCGCCACCCCGGCGAGGATGTCGAGGTCGTCCTTCGAGTCGAACAGCGGCTTCACGCCGCCCTTCCAGATCTGCAGGAACGGGTTGGAGCAGGATGCCGTCACCTCCAACCCCTCCGTCTCCACCCAGGAGTTGGCGGGGAGACCGAAGTCGGCGTACTCGATGGACGCCGTCATCTGGATGTCGACGGACACGATCAGGTCGATCTTCGGGTTCACGTTCCTGATGACGCCGTAGGCCCACTTCGCGTTGTTGATGAGGTTGACGTTGGAGAACATCAAGGACTTCGTCGGCGTGGGCATGTGGGTCTCGCCGGTGAACACCTTCCGCCCGTACCGGGGCGTATCCACCACGAGGGGCCTGTCGCCATGGTCCCAGTACGCCGGCTCCTCGTCCTTGAAGTGGGCGTGCGCGCGGATGTCCCGCCCGTCCGTCTTCGGGTCGAGATCCGGGTGGAACGGGTCCTCCGCGACCCAGCCCTTGAAGCCCGGCCCCGACCACGGCGAGCCCTGGAACAGCGCCGCCTTGTAGTTCCCCGCCCACCCGTGGCACCCGGCGCCCGGCTTGCCGATGTTGCCCGTGAGCATCAGCGGGAGGTAGGCGGCCCGGTTCATCTCCGTGGCGTGGAACCAGTGGTTGATGCCCTCGCCCTGGTGGATGGCCACGGGCTCCATCGTCGCGATGTCCTCGGCGAGCCGCTCGACGAGGTCCCGCGGCGCGTGCGTGACCTCGCAGACCGTGTCGAGGTCGTAGTCGCGCAGGTGCACGAGGTAGAGGCTCCAGAGGGTCGCGCACTCCACCTCGGTCCCGTCGGCGAGACGGACCTTCCCCTCCCAGGCCAGCACCGGGTCCAGGCCCTTCCCGGACATGCGGCCGCCCACGTCGTCCCTCGTGAGCGCGCGCGGCCTGCCCGTGGCGGCGTCGATGGCGACGAAGTCGCCGAGCCGGGAGTGCTGCTCCGGCTTGAGCCCCTGCACCTTCACGCTGGGCCCGTCCGGCGAGAGGTCGCTCCGGTACCCGGGGAACACGTCGGCGGCGCGCAGCCGGCGCAGATCGTCCTTCCGCACGAGGAGCGGGAAGTCGGTGAATCGCTTGACGAAGTCCTCGCGGTACCACTTCCGGTCCACCATCAGCCGCGTGACCCCCAGCCAGAGGGCGGCATCGGTCTGGGGACGGATGGGGATCCAGTAGTCGGCCTTCGTGGACGGCGCCCCGTACTCGGGGGCGATCACGACGATCTTCGCTCCCCGCTCCATGCACTCGATGAACCAGTGGGAGTCCGTGAGCTTGTTCTCCACCAGGTTCTTCCCGTCCATGATGATCAGCTTCGAGAAGCGCAGGTCGTTGAAGTCGCAGTCGGAGTTCTGCAGGCCGTGGACCCACGGCTGCCCGGGTGCCTGGTCCCCGTGCCACGTGTAGTTCGACCAGGTGCGGCCCGCCAGCGCGTCATCGCCCCGGACGCCGCGCACCTTGCGGTCGACGAAGGCCATGGTGTTGCAGAGCCGGTACATCCCGTACTTCCCGAACACGCCGAGGAGCCCCATCCCCCCGCGGAACTTCATGGTCCGCGTCCCCGCCCCCTTCATGGCGTCCACCATCTCCGGCTCGTAGCCCTGCGCGAGAAGCAGTTTCCGCCCCGCGTCGCCGCTGTACGTGCGGCCCACCGCGTGGAGCCCCTTCGCGATGTAGCGGAACGCGTCCTCCCAGGGAATGCGCTCGAACCGGTCCTCGCCGCGACGGGAGAACATGTACTTCTCGCGGAGCGCGTCGTCGAGCACGGGGAAGCCGTCGTCGGCCCAGCGCTTCCAGCCGTTCCGCACGACCGGGTACTTGAGGCGATAGGGTCCGTACACGACGCGGTGGAACGTGTACCCCTTCGCGCACTGGCGCGGGTTCCAGTTGGGAGTGGCGCGGTTGCCGTAGATGTCGCCGTAGGTCTGGTAGTCGTACTGGGAGCCCATGCGGACGATCACGCCGCCCCGCGTGTACGCGCGCACGCGGCAGGCGTGCGTGTCGTTGGGGGAGCAGACCCAGGAGAACGAGTCGTCGTAGCGGTACTGGTCCCGGTAGACCTCCTCCCAGGAGCGGTCCGGGTAGGTCGCGAGGGGGTTGACGACGTCGTCCTTCGCCTCGAGGAGGCGCATCCACGCCAGCGCCCCGGCGGTCCCCGCGGCCCCCGCCGCGCACCGGGCCAGGAACTGCCTCCGCCGGAGCGCCCGCCGCCCGTCGTCGACGATGACCGTCATGGCCGCTCCTCCAGCGTCATCCCGTGCCACGGGGTCACGGACTTGATCCCGTTGCGGTCGCCGTCGGACCCGTTCCAGACGGCGATCCCGACGGACACGCGCGCGCCGGGCGCGAACGCCACGCCGTCCCCGCCGTCCTCCAGCGTCCGGCGGAGCACCACCGCCCACCGACCGTCCTTCCACGCGCCCCGCGCCTCCACCGCCGCGCCGCCCCGGCGGAAGCCCAGGGTCCCGGGCCCCCGCGCCCGGAGACTCTCGGCGGGCGAGCCCCCGTCGAGGTCGCTGACGCCGTTCCCGGCCGCACGCCCCGTCAGGAACAGCACGTGGTGCTTCGACAGGGGGAGGTCGGGCACCACCAGGCCGTCGTTGGTGAAGCCCGCCGGCCAGCCGTCGGCGGCCATGTCGGGGAAGCGCCGCCGGAGATCCGGGGGCGACGCGCCGTCCTCCTGCCGGTCCGCCTTCCACATCCAGGTGTCCACGGCGCCGGCCCGGTCTCCCATGCCGAAGAACGGCGGCTCGGGCAGCGCCGACCACTGGACGGCGACGCCGTCGCGGAACTCCTCCTGCCCCATGGTGGACGCGTCCCGCGTGGGGTCGTCCCACAGGAGGCGCAACGCGATCCGCCTGCCGTCGTGGAGTGCCGCCACGCGGACCGACGGGACACGGGGGCCCTCGCGCACCCAGAGGGGCATGAGGGACAGGGAGGTCTCGACCGCGCCCGCCCACGCGGGATCCGCGGGGTCCAGCGGCGCCTCTCCCCCGATGCGCCTCGCCGCCATCTCCGTGCGGGCCGTCCCGCGGGAGGCCGCCGCCGCATCCCCCGCCACGGACTGCACGAAGTGGACGAGATGCCACGCGTCGTCGCCGGCGAACATGGCGAACCCGGGCATGGGAGATCCGCCGAGGCCCCCCACGATGCGCAGGTAGAGATCGCGACCCTCCCCGCCCCCCTTGAATGCGCCGGAGGCGAAGTTGCGCGGCCGGACCGGCATGCCGCGATCGTCGAACTGCTCCTGCGCCCCGTCGCCCCGACCGGTGGGACCGTGGCAGGGGGCGCACGCCTGGCCGTAGAGTTCGAGGCCGCGGGCGACGCTGGCGGGACCGTCGGCGGGCTCCGCGGGGATCGGGAGGGGCCCGGTGTTGTCCGGGTCCTCGGGGTCCGCCGCGGCCACGATGGGCGTCGCGGCGAAGCCCTTCACGACGGCGACCAGCGCGCGGAGATCCGCCTCCGGGAGGTGGGCGAAGGCCGGCATCGGGGTTCCCGGGAACCCGACGCGAAGGGTGCGGAGGAGGTCCTCGTCCGTGGGGCGCTGGTTGCGCGTCGACGTCACCCGGTAGCGCGCGGCGGTGAAGTCCCGGGGTCGCGGCATCAGGAACACGGCCAGGGGACCGTCCCCGCCTCCCCCCTCGCCGTGGCAGGGCGCGCACTGCGCCGCGTAGAGCGTCGCGCCGCGGGCCAGCAGGGCCGGGTCCGCCGCCGGCGCGGACGGGGCCCCGGGCGGTCGGGCGCGGCCGGCGTCGGCGGTGCGCGCTCCTGCCGCGCCCGGCGGGGGCGCCACCGGCCTACCGCCGCCCCCGCCGTCGCCACAACCCGTCGCCACCATCGCCGCCGCCGCGAGCAGGAGGGCCCGGGTCCTCCCGGCGCCGCCCCGCCCGTCCCGACCGCGCGCCGCGCTCATGGAGGGCCCTCCCCGCAACGGGGCCCCTTCCGGGGCTCTGCGGGAATTGCACCACGCGAGGGCGGGGCCGGTCGTGACGCAGGTCACCGGCGCGCGCTCCCTTCGTCCGCGACGGTCGTAGACTGGTGGCGGAGCGCGGGGAGACCGGACGAGGGAGGCCGAGCATGGCGACGCGGAAGAGGCGCGGCAGCGCGAATCGGGGCGGGGTCACGGCGGGAGCGGCGGTGGAGGCGATCCACACCGGTCCCGCGCCGGGCTACAGGGAGTTCGACCTCCGCTTCCCGGAGGTCGCCGAGGCGTACGAGCGCCTGGGCGAGACCATCCACGCCGCCGGCCCCCTCACCCCCCGCGAGCGCCGCCTCGTGAAACTGGCCATCGCCGTGGGAGGACGCCTGGAGGGAGCCGTCCGCTCCCACGCGCGCCGCGCCCTGCGCGAAGGCGTCGAGCGGGCGGCCGTGGACCAGGTCGCCGTCCTCGCCGTCTCCACCTCCGGACTCCCGTCGGCGGTGGCCGCCCTGTCGTGGATCCGCTCCGCGCTGCAGGAGCCGGGCTAGCCCGCTTCCCCCACCTCCTCGAAGCGCGCCGTGAAGTGCCGGAGGGTGGGGGCCTCCTCGACGATCCGGAGGCCGCCCAGGGCGGATCGCCGCTCCCACACGTCGAGGAGCACCTCGAGGCAGTAGTCGACGTGGCTCTGCGTGTAGACGCGGCGCGGGAAGGCCAGGCGCACGAGGTCCACGTCCGCCGGGATCTCGGCGCCGGTGGCCGGGTCACGTCGACCGAGCATCACGGTCCCCACCTCCACGGCGCGGATGCCGCCGGCCCGGTACAGTTCCGCCACCAGGGCCTGGCCCGGGTACCGGAGAGGCGGGACGTGGGGGAGGAAGGCGCGCGCGTCGATGTAGACGGCGTGGCCCCCGGCGGGCCGCACCGTGGGCACGCCCGCCGCGTGGAGCCGATCCCCCAGGTACGCCACGGAGGCCGTGCGGTAGCGGAGGTAGTCGGGATCCAGCGCCTCGCGGAGGCCCACGGCGATGCACTCCAGGTCCCGGCCCGCCAGCCCGCCGTACGTCGGGAAACCCTCCGTGAGGATGAGGAGATCCCGCTGCAGCCGGGCGAGCCGGTCGTCGTTGCCCGCGAGGAAGCCCCCGATGTTGGACATCCCGTCCTTCTTGGCGCTCATCGTGCAGCCGTCCGCCAGCGAGAACATCTCCCGCGCGATGTCCTCCGGGGATCGGCCCGACTGCCCCGGCTCGCGCTCGCGGATGAACCAAGCGTTCTCCGCGAAGCGGCAGGCGTCCAGGTAGAGGGGGACCCCGTGCCGCCGGCACGCCTCCCGCACGGCGCGCAGGTTCGCCAGCGAGACGGGCTGCCCGCCACGGGCGTTGCTCGTCACCGTCACCATCACCATGGGCACCGTTCCCGGCGCCGCGTCGGCGAGGAGGCGCTCCAGGGCGGCGACATCCATGTCCCCCTTGAACGCCCCCTCCTCCGACGGGCGGGACGCGGCGGCCACGGGGAGATCCACGGCGCGGGCTCCGCGGGCCTCGACGTTGGCGCGGGTCGTGTCGAAGTGGGCGTTGTTGGGGACCACCTGTCCGGGGGCGCAGCCCACGGCGAACAGGATGCGCTCCGCGGCGCGGCCCTGGTGCGTGGGGAGGACGTGGCGATAGCCCGTCAGCGTCTTCACCGCCTCCTCGAACCGCCTCCACGAGGTGGCCCCCGCGTAGGACTCGTCCCCGCGCATCATGGCCGCCCACTGCTCCGAGGAGAGCGCACCGGTGCCGGAGTCCGTGAGCAGGTCGATGAGGACGCGGTCCGCCCGGAGGAGAAAGGGGTTGAGCCCCGCCTCCCGAAGCCACGCCTCCCGCTCGTCGCGGGTCGACAGACGGAGCGGTTCCACGGTCTTGATGCGGAAGGGTTCGATGATGGTGCGCAACCTACCTCCCGGGCCCGTGGACCCTGACGCGGCCGGCGGCGCGGATGGCGAGGGCGAGGCGGCCCCCCGCCTCCACGGCGGCGGCGTCCGCCGCGCCGTCCCCGTCGAGATCCGCGATCGCCTCCCCCGTGCCGCCCCGGTCGAGGGCGGCGCGGAGCGCGTCGTGGACTCCCGCTGCGGGCGGATCCCGCGCAACCTCCGTGCCGTCCACGGGGACGCCGAGGAGCGCCAGACCGGCGACGGCGCGCAACTCCCCCGCCGTGGGCGCGCGGTCCCCCGCAAGGCTCTCCCGCGTGTCCCCCTCCCCGGGGACTCCGCCCGGCGCCTCCGTGCCCGCGGCGGCGCCCGCCGGAGCCGCCGCCGCCAGCGCATCGTGGAACGCCGTGCGCGCGCCGCGGCCGTCGCCGTCGCGCAGCCGCACCACGCCCAGGAGCGAGCGGGATTCCGCGTCGCGGGGATTCATCCGCGCCGCGGTGGCGAGGCGGCGGGCCCCCTCCGTCGCACGCCCGGCCCGCAGGAGGGCCCGGCCGAGGACGAGGTGCGGCCCGGACTCCTCCGGGTTCAGCGCCAGGGCCTCCGCGGCCGCGTCCACCGCGAGCACCGGGTCCCGGGGGGCGCCGGAGGCCGGGTCCGTGAGGATCTCCGCGCGAAGCAGGAGGCCCCGACCGGCGTTGGGCTCCACGAGCCGGAGCGACTCGATGCGGCGGAGCGCCCCGGCGGCGTCGCCGCGACGCGCGAGGAGCCGGGCGGACGCGTAGAGCGCCCCCGGGTTGGCGGCGTCGAGGGCGAGGACCGTCTTCCACGCGGCCTCCGCGGCGCCCGCATCGCCGGCGCCCTCCGCCGTGCGGGCCGCGCGCAGCGCGTCCGCCAGGATCGCCCGCGACGGGTCCGCCGCGACGGGGGTCGGCGGCGATTCCCGCGGCCCCCCGGCCGCGGGGTCGCCGCAGGCCGGGACACCGCCCGCCAGGAGCGCGGTCACGAGCGCGGCGGGCGGGAGTCTCACTCGACGATCTCGACGGGGCCCGCGTTTACGCCCTCCCGCACGACGACGGCCCCCGAGGGGAACCGGACCTCCACGCGATCCGCGCGTGGCGCCGCGCCCAGGCCGAAGACCAGCGCCGCCGCATGCGTGGAGAGGTAGGACGGGCTGGCGCCGACGAACCGCACGCGGCGGACGCCGGCCGCCGTCACGGTGACGCGGGCGCCGATTCCCGACCGGTCCGGTCCCCGGGCCCGCAGCCGGACGGCGAGGAAGCCGCCTCGCCGGGGGGTCTCGTTGACCCAGAGCCGCGGCCGCTCGCCCAGCACGGTCACGACGAAGTCCTCGTCCCCGTCCCCGTCCAGGTCCCCCGCGGCGAGACCGCGCGCGGAGAGGGGCGGCGCGACGCCGGCGCGGGCCGTCACCACGAAGAAGCCGCGTCCGGGCCCCGCGTTCCAGTACACGAGCGGCGCCTGGGGCACCAGCAGCGAGCGGTCCCCCTCCCCTTCGAAGGTCGACCCGTTGGCAACCACCAGGTCGAGGTGGCCGTTGCCGTCCAGGTCGGAGAACGCGGCGCCCCAGCCGACGAAGTCGAGCGCCGTGGATCCCAGCCCCAGCGGCTCCGCGACGTCCTGGAAGAGGGGACGCCGAACGCCGTCGGCGGCGGGCGCGACGGCGGCGGTCACGTTGCGGTACAGCGCGTTCTCCTGGGCCAGCCAGTGGGTGACGAACAGGTCGGGCGCGCCGTCCCCGTCCACGTCCTCCACGGCCAGGCCCATGGCGCCGCGGTAGTCGGCGGCGCAGGACGCGTACGAGACGTCCTCGAACCGTCCGCCGCCGAGGTTGCGGAACAGCGCGTTGTCGCTCACGTCGTTCGCCACGTAGATCTCGGGGCGGCCGTCGCCGTCCAGGTCCACCACGGCGGCACCGAGACCGCGCCCCCGGGGGTCCTCCACGCCCCAGGCCGCCGCGACCTCCTCGAAGGTGCCGTCCCCCCGGTTGCGGAAGCAGAGGTTCGTCTGCGGCGGGAAGGAGGAGGGATTCAGCGCGGCGGGGATCTGGAGGCCGTACTGCCCCGTCGTCCGCGCCAGCAGCGCAGGGTCGGCGGAGGTGGCGACGTACCGCGTCACGTACACGTCCAGGAGACCGTCGCCGTCGAGGTCCGCCCACGTGGCCCCGGCGCAGAACCCGCCGCCGCGCAGCCCCGCCCCGTCGGTCCCGTCCTCGAAGGTCCCGTCGCCCCGGTTGCGGAGGAAGAGGTTCCCGCCGTGCCCCGTGACCAGCGCATCCGTGTCCCCGTCGCCGTCGGCGTCCGCGGCGGCGACCGCCATCCCGGTCACCGCGACGGGCGGCAGCGCCTCCGCGGAGACGTCCGTGAACCGCAGGCCGCCGTCGTTGCGGTACAGGAGGCAGGGCCCCCCTTCCCCGCCGGACCCGCTGCCGGCGAAGAGCAGGTCGAGATCCCCGTCCCCGTCCGCATCGAGCACGGCGACGCCGGACCCCATGTCCTCCGGCAGCGAGCGGGTGCGCCGTCCGCGGAAGGGGGCGCGCGCGAGTCCCGCCTCGAGGCCGCGCTCCACGAGCCGGAGGGGCGGCACGTCGGCGGGGAGGGGGCGCGCCTGCACGTCCACGAGACCGCCCACGTCCCGATCGCCGGCCACCACGGGACGTGCCGCGTCGCGGGTGAGCCAGCCCGCCGCGGCCGCCGACGCCACCCCCGCGAGGACGGAGATCGCCGTCCACCGGACGATGAGCGCGCGCCGGCGCCCCTGGGGCGGCGACCCGATCACGGGACGACGCGGACCTGCGCCTCCGCGTGCGCCATGTCCGTCACGGGGGCGGTGACCCCCTGCCCCGGGTACAGGTACTCCAGCAGCGTCTGGTCCACCTTGCGATAGCGGAGCCTGGCCCGGACGCGGAGCACGCCCGCGGCGTCGCCGGGCACGGGAACGCGGACCTCCCGCTCCGGCGCCATGGGCGCCGCGCGGGAGAGGGTGGAGGGACACGAGAACCGGAACTCGGCGGTGTCGGTCACGCCGGGGAACAGCGACCGGCGGAAGCGCGCCCCCACCATCTCCCAGAGGTTGTGTCGATCGATGAGGTTGCCCGCGCGGTCCACGCCCTCGGCCTTGAACACGAACGCCCCCTCCTGGATGAACCCCCTCTCGTCCACCTGGCCGGAAGCGAAGACCTCGCGGCCGGCGCCGTCCTCCACGACGACCTCCACCCAGGACTGGATGATGTCCAGCGGACCGGTGGGGAAGTCATGCCCCACCTTGTTGCTGGTGACGAGGACCCGCAGCGGGACCTCGGTCCCGGGACGGACCTCGGCGGGGACGTCCAGTTCGAGGGCGACCGCGGGCCCGCCCACCCACTTGTCGGCGATCTCGGGAATGACGGTCTCGCCGCGGAGCCACTCCTCCGTGAGGCGGACCTGCTCCTCGCCGCCGGGCAGGCCGTGCAGAACGGGGTGCCACTGGTTGGCGCCGATGAACCGGTGGTCCCGGTGCTTCCCGTCGCCGGGGCTGCGGTTGTAGTCGGCCCCGTCGCCGGCGGCGGGGTCGAAGGAGTCGTTCAGCCGCATGTGGCACTCGCGGCACGTGATGGTGCGCCGGGGGTCGGAGACGTCGCCCTCGCGCGACGGATCGGCGCGGTACCAGCGGGACTTCCTCCAGTTGTCGTACTGGTTCTGGAGTTGCACCCAGCCGACGCCGTTCACCTGCTCGTCGATGAACTGCTTGTGGCAGGCGGCGCAGGCCTCCGGCGTCTTGAGGAGATCCCGGGAGTACGCCTCCCGGTGACGCCGCGGGACGGCGCGGATGAGGAATCGCGCGACCAGCGGTGTCCCGCCGCCCGCGCCGTACCCCTTCTCGAAGAGGTAGGGCTCCGGCGGGCGGAGGACGTAGTCCGCGTTGCCCCGCACGTCGGTGCGCACGAGGGAGTGGCAGGAGGCGCAGGAGACCCCCTCGTCGGCCCCCGGGGAGGTGAGATCCTCGTCGTAGAGGTTCTTGGCGCCGGAGAACAGCGCGATGGGATCGTGGCAGCCGGCGCAGTAGCGCGTGGATTCCGGTCCGTTGTTCGCCGCCATGGCGTGCTGGATGGCCTGGAAGAACCGGCTGCGGGACGCGTACCGGTGGGCGCTCGGTTCCCACTCGCGGAGGATCTGCTCGTGGCAACCGGCGGTGCCGCAGGAGGCGCTGCCGGAGAGCGCCTCCGGGTTCACCGCCCCGCCGGACTCGCTGCGCGCGAGGCTGGGCGCGAAGGGGGAATCCCCGTAGGCGCGGCGGTAGCCCTCCGGGAACGCCGCGTCCACGGACGGGACGGGGATGGCCGCCCCCGCCGCGGCGGCGATCGCGAGCAGCGCCACCGCCCATGCCGGGGCCCTGCGCCACGCGCGCCCGGCCCGGGGGCTCACGAGGCCTCCGCGGGGACGCACCGCCGCCACCGCCGTGTGGGCGGCGACCAGGAGGAACGAGGCGAGCCCCGTCGCGAGGTGGACCGTGCGCCACGCGGGCACGACCCGGACCCCCGCCGCCGCCTGCCACGTCACGACACCGCCGGAGACCATCGCCGCGAGCAGGAGCAGCCCGGACCCCCATCCCAGGATCAGGTGGTGGGACAGGGGCCTGCGCCACGTCTCCGCGAAGTGGCGCGCCTGGTACCAGGCCCAGGGGACCAGCGCGAGGATCCCCGCGACGGTGTGGGCGAGGACCTGCATCTGCGCGGGCCGCGACGCCGGCTCCAGCGCGATCCAGAGGCCCGACGCCCCGAGGTACAGGGTGAGGGAGAGCACGAGGGCCAGGAGGGGGGAGGACCACGCGCGGTCCCGATCCCCCGGGGGCCTCCCGTCGGCGGCGGGCGGCGGAACGGGGGGGGGCGAAGGGGCGGCGATCTCGGGATCCACGGGGCACCTCCATGGAGGGGGACGCGGCGCGGGGACCCCCATCACCGCGGCTCGTGACCGCGGTCACGGCGCGGGCCGCGCGGGCGTGGGAGGATCCGGGTGTCCCGCGCGACCTTTCCCGGCATGGCCCCGGGCGCGAAGGATTCCGTCCCGGAGGTGCGCCCGTGAACGCCTGCCTCGTCGAGATCGACCTCATGTGCCTGGGGCTGCGCGTGGACCCGTCGTGCACGCTGGAGGCGGACGCGCGGTCGTTCTCCCGCACCCGCGCCGGCCTGGGGAGCGGCCTCGAACTGGTGATTCCCGGGTCCCGCAAGGACGTGTGGCTGAACGCGCCCGTCGTGGAGCCCTTCGCCGCGCGCTCGCCCTACCTGCTGGAGAAGGCCGGGGACGACTACCGCCTCCTCGACGAGCGCACCGGGGAGCGGGTCCCCGTGCGCATCCCCCCGGAGCCGGCCTGGTACTCCCGCGCGACGCCCTCCGGGGGACGCATGGACCGGATCGGCGTGCTGCAGGGCACCTACCTCGGCATCTACGTGGAGGACACCTGCGCGTTCTGGACCTCGACGCCGAGCCTCGCGTGCCGGTTCTGCACCACGGGACTCAACGTGGGCTCCGCCGAGGAATCGCGGAAGTCCCTCGACGACGTCGTCGCCACGGCGCTGGCGGCGAAGGAGGAGTCGGGGGTCACCTTCGTCCACCTGAACTCCGGCTTCCAGGGGGAGCGGGACATCGACGCCGCGGCGCGGTACGTGCGCGCCCTCAAGGAGCGGGTGGGAGTGCTGGTGGGTGTCCAGATGACCCCTTCCCGCCACCTGTGGAAGTACGACCGGCTCCACGACCTGGGCGTGGATCACCTCTCGTTCTGCTTCGAGTTCCGGAACCCCGAGTGGTTCGCGCGGCTGCTGCCGGGCAAGGAGAAGGTGTTCGGGCTGGACGCGTTCTACACGGCCATGGAGTACACCAGCCGCCTCCTCGGGCGGGGCAGGGTGTCGGGGGAGATCATCGCCGGCGTCGAGCCCGTCGAGGACACGCTCCGGGCCATCGACGAGATCGTCGCCATGGGGGCGTTCCCGACGGTGTGCATCTTCCGCCCCACCGTGGGCTCCGCCATGGCGGACCATCCCCCACCGCGGCCCGAGGACATGCGCATCGTCTTCCGCCACCTCGCCGAGGCCTGCCGCGCCGCGAGGCTCCCCGTGGGCATCGCGCCCAACGTCGAGGTCTCCCTCGTCGTGCAGCCGGACGACGCGCTGGAACTGCTGCCGCCGTGGGACCCGCGCACGCTCGCGTACCGGACCTGGCTCGCCTCCATGCGGACCGCGGCGCGGCCGATGTTCCGGAAGGCGCTGCGGTCCCGCCGCCCCGCCTCCGTTCCAGCGGGGCTCAGGGAGTCGTGACGCTCCGGACGCGGCTCCAGACGTGCGTCACGAAGAGCAGCAGGCCCGCGGCCTGCGCGGCGGCGGACAGGGCGAGGAGGATCCCGCCGGTCCCCCCCACGGCGCTCCCCTGGAACGGCTCCACCACGGCGCGGAGCGCCAGCCCGCCCGCCAGCAGCCCGTAGACGGCCCGCGCGACGGCGGGCCGGTAGCGACCGCGGGACTCCGGGAAGCGGCCCTGCTGCAGGGGGAACATCCAGAACGCCACGCCCACGATCATCAGCAGCACGCCGCCCACCAGGGCGACGTGGGTGTGGACGACGACCAGCGCCCAGGGCACCGTCCATCCCAGGACGTGCTTCCCGGCGACCATGGCGACGCCGAGGATCGCCGCCAGGACGAGGGAGAAGAGGCTCGTCCGCACGAAGAGCCGGACCTCGAAGGGCATCACCGCTCCCATTCGACGGCCACGACCCGGGGGACATGGCACTGGGTGCAGCGGAGACGCTCCGGGTGCGGTGTCCGGATCTCCTCGCGGGCCGCCGGTCCCTCGTGGCAGGCCGCGCAGTTCTCGCGCAGGAACACGGGGTGCGGGAGCACGGGCGGGGCGAACGGGTGCAGCCGGGCGCCGCGGCGGAGATCCTGGCGGAGTCCCGCGAACCCGTTGGGCCGGAACTCGGCTTCCGTCGTCCGGAACACGTGGCACTGCGTGCAGCGGCTGACGCCGCTCAGCCCCGCCGTCTTCGCGTGGGGCATGGGAGGGGCGAAGCCGACCTGGGGCACCGCCATCCCGCGCTCCGAGTGGCAGGCCGTGCACTCCATGCCGAAGTTCGAGTGCGGGATTACCGGCGGCGCGCCGTCGTAGGCGCGGCGCTGCGCCCGCGCCGCGGCCGCCGTCTTGGCGGCCCCCTCGCGCCCGGGCACGGGCACCGACGGCGCGCCGGCGGTCGGGGCGGACGCGCCCCTCCCGTCGTCCCCCCCGCAGCCCGCGGCCGCCAGCGCCCACGCGGCGGCCGCCGCCCGCAGGACCGCCGGAACCCCGCGCCTCATGCCCGCTCGACGCGCACCGCGCACTTCTTGAAGTCCGGCTCCTTGGAGATGTTGCACATGGAGTCCAGCGTGACGCGGTTGACGAGGATGGACTCGTCGAAGAAGGGGATGAACACGGACCCCTTCGGCGGCTTCCCGCGCCCGTCCACGGACACGGGGAGTTCCACGGAGCCGCGGCGGCTGACGACCCGGACGCGATCCCCGGTCTTCACGCCGAGGGCGGCGGCGTCGGCGCGGTTGATCTCCACGTAGGAGCCAGGCACCGCCTGGTGCAACTGGGGCACGCGGCGGGTCATGGAGCCCGAGTGCCAGTGCTCGAGGACCCTGCCCGTGGCGAGCCAGAACGGGTACTCCGCGTCGGGCTCCTCGGGGGGCGGGTGGTAGGGGCGGAGGAAGAAAGCGGCCCGCTCGCCGTATCCCTTCGCCTTGTAGAAGTGGACGCCCTTCGCCTTCTTCACGTAGGGGTCGTGGCCCGCGGTGTAGCGCCAGCGCGTCTCCTTCCCGTCCACGACGGGCCACCGGAGCCCGCCGTGGGTCGTCCGCAGCGCCTGGTAGGACGCCAGGTCCTTGCCGTGCCCGAGGGTGAACCGCCGGTACTCCTCGTACATGGGCTCGTGCCACGCGTCCTCGGGCCAGGGGAAGAGGTGTCCCATGCCCATGCGCTTCGCCACCTGGATCATCTGCCACGCGTCCTCGCGCGCCTCCCCGGGCGGGTCCACGAGCCGGTCCCACTGCTGCGTCCGCCGCTCCGTGTTGCCGAACACCCCCTCGCGCTCCACCCACGCCGCCGACGGGAGGATGAGGTCCGCCTGATCCGTGGTGGGCGTCGGGTAGATGTCGCTCACCACGAGGAACTGGTCGTCGCCGTGCCTGCGCTCGATCCGGGAGAGGTTGGGGAGGGTCACCCACGGATTGGTCGTCTGGACCCACATCACCTTGACCTCGCCCCGTGCCCAGGCCCGGAAGAGGTCCAGGGTGTGCCGCCCCGGCGCCGGGTTGATGGTGCCCTCGGGGAGGCCCCAGATCTCCTCCGCCTTCTTCCGGTGCTCCGGGTTGTTGACGACCATGTCCGACGGGAGCCGGTTGGCCAGGGTCCCCACCTCGCGCACGGTGCCGCAGGCGGACGGCTGGCCCGTGACGCTGAGGGGGTTGCTCCCGGGGCGGCCGATCTTGCCCGTGAGGAGGTGGATGTCGGTGATGAGGTTGTTCATCCACGTCCCGCGGTAGTGCTGGTTCACGCCCATGCACCACGTGGAGACGGTCCCCCGCCGGGAGTCCCCGTAGAGGCCGGCGAGCACGCGGATCTGCTCCTCCGACACGCCGCTGATCCTCGCCACCGCCGCCGGGTCGTAGGCCTCGAGGAACCCGACCAGGTCCTCGAACGAGGAGTCCCGGATCTCGTCCTTGAAGTCGTACCGCTCCGCCTGCTCGCCGAAGCAGCCGTAGCCGATCCGCTCCAGGTCCTCGATGCCCCGCTTGAAGACGACGTTCTCCTTCAGGAAGGCGTGATCCACGGCCCCCTGCTTCACGAGGAGGTGCAGGATCCCGTTCGCCAGCGCCAGGTCGGAGCCGGGGCGGAACTCGACGACCATGTCGGCGTACTCCGACGTCGGCGAGCGGCGCGTGGTCAGGTCCACGAGGCGCACGCCGGGGTTCTTCCGCCGGTGCTCCAGCATGCGGCTGAACAGCACCGGGTGCATCTCCGCCACGTTGTGGCCCCAGAACACGAAGTCGTGCGTGGCCTCGAAGTCGTCGTAGCAGCCCATGGGCTCGTCGCTCTGGAACTGGGTCATGAACCCCATGACCGCGCTCGCCATGCAGAGGCGCGCGTTGGGCTCCAGTTCGTTGCTGCGCATGCCGCCCTTCACCCACTTGAGCGCCGCGTAGCCGTCGAACACCGTCCACTGCCCGGAGCCGTACACGGAGACCGCCCCGGGACCGTGCTTCTCCAGGGCGGCGCCGTACTTCGACGCGACGAGGTCCAGGGCCGCGTCCCAGGAGATGCGCTCGCGGGTCCCGTCGGGCTTCCGCCGGAGCGGGTACAGGAGGCGGTCCTTCCCGTAGAGCATGGCCGGCAGGTGGTAGCCCTTCACGCAGAGGAGGCCCCGGTTCACGGGGGCCGCCTCGTCGCCGCGGACGGCGAGCACGCGCCCGTCCTTCACGCCCACCTCGACGCCGCATCCGGTCCCGCAGTAGCGGCAGGGCGCCTTGCCCCAGGACAGGTCCGCCGGGGAGAGCCCCTCCGGCGCGGGGGCCGCCTCGGCCTCGCGGAGGGCGCGCTCCCCCTCCGCACCGAACGCCACCACGGCGGCGGCCCCGACGCCGACGCGCCGGAGGAACCCGCGCCGGTCCGTGGAGGGCGCGCTCACTTGCCGTCCCCCGCGGCCTGCCACCGGTGTTCCGGTCGCGCCAGGATCCCGTCGAGCACGGCCTCCACGGCATCGGCCTCGGCCCGCTTCCCCGCGTTCCGGGCGTGATCCAGGATCTCGCGGACCTCCGGGACGAAGTGGACGTAGAACCGCTCCGCCACCTCGTACATCCCGTGCCAGTGGGTGTAGTCCGGCGCCATCATGGAGGCGCCGTGGCGGGCGCGGCGGCCCTCGTGGTGCCAGAGGTAGAACCAGGTCCACTCGACCTTCTCGTCGAACTCGACCTTGGTGCGAAGCCCCTGCTGCAGCAGCGCGGCCATGACCGCGAGGCCGGGCTTCCCGAACTTCTCGTTGTAGAGGTTCACCAGGTCGTCGTACTGCTCGTAGAAGGAGTCCACGTAGTCCTGCGTGTGGCAGGTGCCGCAGGCCTCGGACATCCGCGTGCGCTTCGCCTGCCAGGTATCCGCGACCAGGGCCCGCCGCTTCTCCGGGTCCGTCTCCGTGACGACCTTGTGGTGGATGTCGGTGTCCATGGCGAGGCTGACGGGGGGCCGGTTCGTCCACGAGATGCGCTCCCCCGGGTCGTGGGTGACCTTCCCGCCGTTGCGGAGGTTGCCGGACATGTGGCAGGACGCGCACGTGGGCGCCGCCGTGTAGTCCTTCCCCAGCACCCACTCCTTGGCGTCCAGGTTCATGTGGTCCTTCATGTCCCGGTACGCGACCCCGTGCTTCGACTCCTCGTAGATCTCCTTCTGCGGGTGATCGGGCCCGAGGTGGCACTTGCCGCAGTTCTCCGGCTGCCGCGCCCGACGCGGGGAGAAGTCGTGGCGGCTGTGGCACGCGGAGCACGAGCCCCGGGACCCGTCCAGGTTCAGCCGCCCGATGCCCGTGTTGGGCCACGTCGTGGCCACCAGTTCCGGCTTGCCGTTGGAGTCCCGGACGATGCGCGCGACGGCGTCCCCGTTGGTGGGCCTGCCGTCGGGCCCGGGGCGGAGGTCCTCGAACGTGATGGGCTTCCCGTCGCTCCCCTCCAGCGCCACCTTCGAGCCGTGGCACTGCCGGCAGCCGAGGGTGGCGCTGGCGAACCCGTCCACGGGTCCCAGGTCCCCGCGGCCCGGCGTGGGCGAGTGGGGGTCGAACGGCCCCCGGTGTCCCTCCACCGTCTCCGCGAGGAAGTTGTCCAGCGACGCGAGGATGTTCCCGCCGGCGGCGTGGTGGCTCCGCGTGAACTCCTCGAACTCCTTCCCGTGGCAGCGGGCGCAGTCCAGCGGGGTGACGATGGCGGCGATGGTCGCCCCGTAGTGCTGAAACGCGTCCGCGTCCGCCGCGTCGGCCCGGTGGCACTCGACGCAGCCGACGCCCTTCTCGGCGTGCGTGCTGCCCTTCCAGTGCTCGATGATGCCCGGCGTCGACTGGCCGTGGCAGTCCACGCACTGCCGGGAGGTCTCCGGGACGGACACGTGCTTCGCGGCGAGGCCCGATTCCTCCCGCTTGCGCGCCACCTCCATGGCCTGCACCAGCACCAGGGAGGACAGGAACACCAGTCCCAGGAACCCGATGAGCGTCCGCTTCGCGTTGAGCGTCATCTCGCCTCCTAGTGCGCGACCATCGCCTCCCAGACGGTGAGCCCCATCAGCGTGAACGCCGCGACGACGCCGACCCACACGCTCGCCTCCGAGTTCGGACGCACGCGCCGGATCCCGGCGTCGATGAAGGGCCACACGATCATCAGGAACACGGCCAATCCCGTCGTCAGCACCGCCACCGTCCCCGGGAAGAGCTTCAGCCAGCGGAACGTGACGTAGAAGAACCACTCCGGCTTGATCACCTCCGGCGTGCTCAGCGGGTCGGCACGCGGCCCCATCTCCGCCGGGAAGACGGTGGCGAGGGCCGTCAGCAGCACCATCAGGACGAGCCCGATGGAGAGTTCCGTCATCAGGTGGTCGGGGAAGAAGTTGAAGTGCTTGGGAGCCGCCTCCGCCTCCGCATCCTCGAACCGGAACTCGGTGACCCCCTGGAGCCGGATGATGGTGATGTGCAGCGCGATGAGCGCCACCAGCGTCACGGGGAGCACCGCCGCGTGGAGGATGAACATGCGGCTCAGCGTCGAGTCGTTGTAGACGTCGCCGCCGAGCATGAGGCGCTTGAGGAACGGGCCCACCACGGGAACGGTGTTCGTGATGTTGGCCCCCACCGTGGCGCCCCAGTAGGACAGCTGCTCGAAGACGAGGCTGTACCCGCTGAAGCCCAGCAGCAGCGTGCAGAGCAGCAGGAACATCCCGACGATCCAGTTGATCTCCCGGGGCTTGCGGTACGCGCCCGTGAAGTACACCCGCATCTGGTGGAGGATGACGGCGGCGATCATCAGCGTCGCGCCCCACTTGTGGACGCTGCGCAGGTACCAGCCGAAGGCCACGTCGTCGGTGATGAACCGCACCGACTCCCAGGCGGTCTTCGGCGAGGGCTGGTAGTGGAAGGCGAGGAGGATCCCGGTGACGATCTGCACGACGAACAGGTAGGCCGGGGTCCCGCCGAGGCAGAACCACCATCGCTTGATGTGGTGCGGGACCGGCTCGTTGGTCAGTTCGCGGAGGCGATCCCCGGAGATGGGGAGCCGCTCGCGGAGAAACGCGACGGGCCCCTTCACGCCCGGCCCCCGGGGTCCCGCGGCGCCAGGCACGGGTCGTGGCCGGGGCGGTGCCCGCCCTCCGCCGCGGGGCGCGCGTCGGCGACGGCGGTCACGGGGACGAGGATGTAGAGGAGCCCCCCCTCCACCTTCAGCGGGAACCGGGGAAGGCTCTGCCCCGCGTCGCCGGGCGGGCCCCCGATGCCCCTGCCCTCCGGGTCGAACACCCCGTTGTGGCAGGGGCAGAAGAACCGGTTGTTCTGCCCCTCCCAGTGGACCTGGCAGCCGAGGTGGGGGCAGGTGCTGGAGAGCGCGGAGAAGTCCCCCGCCTCGCCGGAACTCCCGCGGCGCGCGATGACCACCCGTTCGCCGTTGGGGGCGCGGTAGGAGAGCGAGTGGCCGGGCCGGAACCCGGCCAGGTCCCCCACGAACATCCACGAACGGGGCGCGTCGCCGGTGGGGTAGAGGGAGCGGGCGGCGAACGCGGCAAAGGTGCCGTAGCCCGCCAGCAGACCGCCCGCCATGGCCGCGCCGGAGGCGGCGCCGAGGAAGGTGCGGCGGTCCGTGGAGGCCTCCGCGGGTGCGCCTTCCGGCGTCTCCGACGGCGCGCGGTGTTCGTCCATGGAATCCCCCGGGAGTGCCTCTCTGCGGCCGTCCCGTCCGCACGCGCCGTGCCGCGCGGTCGCCTACCCCTCCGCCGCCCTCCGCAGCAGGTCGGCGTCGCGAATCTCCACCCGCCTCCCGCGCAGGACCACAAGATTCTCCCGCTCCAGGCGGCGGAGATTCCGGATCAGGACCTCGCGCACCGTGCCCAGGGAGGCGGCGACGACCTCCCTCGTGGCCCCCAGGTCCACGACGGCGCCGTCCCCCGCGGCCCCCCCGTCCCGTTCGGCGAGGCGGAGGACGTGGGCGGCGACGCGGCCGAGAACGCTCCGCGTGCTCATCTCCTCGACGCGGGCCCGGAACCGCCGCATCCGCTCCGCGACCTCGCGGGCGGCGCGCTCGCGGACCTCGGGGCGGGCCTCCTGGAGCCGGCGGAACGCCGCCGCGGGGATGCGGACCACCGCCGCGTCGGAGAGCGCCGCCGCGTGGACCGGGTAGCGGCCCCGCTCCATCACCGGGAGGAGGGCGAACGCCTCTCCCGCGCCGAACACCTCGACCACGTGCTCCCTGCCGTCGGGCGTGACGGAGAAGAGTTTCACCCTCCCCCGCGCCACGAGGAAGAACGCCTCCGCGGGCTCCCCCGCGGCGAAGAGCGCGTCCCCCTTCCGCGGCGTCCGGAGCCGGCACTCCACGAGGAGGTCCGCCAGCGCCTCCGGCGGCAGGCCCCGGAACACCCCGTGGCCCGTCAGGACGTCGAGGATGCGCGCCACGGTCTACGCTACGCCGAGGGAGTCCTCGACGCCACGGAGCGCGAGGGCCCCCTCCCGCAGCGCCGCCCGGAGAAGCTGCCCCCCGCCCGCCGTGCGCCGGGCCCGATCCTCGGCGATGCCCCGGAGGCGCTCCGGATCCACCAGCGTGACCCGCCGCGCGTCGATGGTGATCATCCCGTCCCGCTCGAACCCGTGCAGCGTGCGCACGAACACCTCGCGCACCGTTCCCAGCGCCGCCGCCACGACCTCCCGCGTCGCGCCCAGATCCAGCGTCGCGCCCGCGCGGGCCTCGCCGCACTGCTCCCGCGCGGTCCTCAGCAGGTGGGTCGCCATGCGGGCCGCCACGGTGTGCGTGGAGATCTCCTCCAGCCGCGCCCGGAAACGCCGCATGCGGTGGGCGATCTCCCGGGTCGCACGGGGGCCGATCTCGGGGCGACGGGCCAGGAGACGCAGGAACGCCCCCCGGGGGATGCGGATGACCGCCGCATCGGTCAGCGCCGTCGCGGTGACGGGATAGACGTCCCCGTCCAGCACCGGCACCAGCGCGAAGGTGTCGCCGGCCTCGGCGATCTCCACCAGGCACTCCCGCCCCGTGGGCGAGGTGGTCGAGAGCTTCACGCGCCCGGAGACCACCAGGAAGAACGCCGCGCCCTCCTCCCCCGCGGAGAAGAGGCGATCGCCGCGGAAGGGCGTGCGCAGCCGGCAGTCCACCAGCAGGTCCGCCAGGTCCTCCCGCGGCGTCCCGTTGAACAGCGAGTGCCTCTCCAGCGTCTCCAGGATGCGCGCCATGGTTCACCTCCCGGGGGCGGGTGCGCAACTCCCGGGCCGGACGGCGCGCCGCGCGGAGCGCGGGGCCACCGTGACTTCCTCACCGCCCGCGGGGGATTCCCCGCGGGGCGGCCACCTACTCGGCGGGGAGCGTGATCGTCCCGCTGCCGCCCTTGCCCGCCACCGCCTTCGTGGTCATCACCCCGTCGGCACGGTAGGGGAGGCCGCGCAGGAGGACGACCACGGGCACGCCGGGCACGGTGCGGGCCTCGGTGCGATCGCGGAGGCCCGCCGCGTCGTGGGGCGCGGCCAGGTCGCCGGCGACGGTCACCGAGAAGCCGGCCACGGTGCCGGGGGGCGTTCCGGCGCCGTCCTTCGGCCACTTCGCCTTGAGGGTGAACCGGCTGCCGTCCTCGCCGACGGCCCGGCCCTTCGCGTCCAGCAGGAACTCCCGGAGGGTGCCGCCGACGCAGACCTGCACCACCAGGCCCTCCGGCACGAGCCCGCCCGGGAGTTCCAGCGTCCCCGTGGCCTTCGCCTGGTCCTTCCCCGCGACCTTGATCTTCCGCTTGAGGAGCCCCTTCCGGAGCAGCAGCGCGTCGCTCGACGGCGGGGACGTTCCCTCGCCGGCGCCGTCGGCGGAGGAGGCCACGATGACCCGGAGAGCGCGCCCGCTGCCGGAGGAATCGAGCCCCTCGAGGATCACGGGGTAGATGCCGGCGCTGCCGTACACCACGGGGACCACCTCACCGTCCTCGTCGTCCGTGCCGTTGCCGAGATTCCAGGAGTAGAAGCCCGCGGCGATGCCCGACGCCGTGAGCGTCACCGCGTGGGGCGCCGGCCCGTTGTCGCCCGTGGAAGCGATCCCCACGTCGGGCCCCGGCGCCACGGTGCCCGACCGCCACGCGAAGTCCACCTCCCCCGTGGCGCGGCCCCCGTGGAAATCGACCTCGACGTTGTCCGCGCCCACGGTCACCAGCGAGACGGCGGAGCCCGGGAACGCGCCCCCGGAGCAGCGGACGACGCGCGTCCCCGGCGCGACCGCGAGGGACCAGCCGCCCTGCGCCATGGACACGGTGGAGCCGCCCCCGTCCACGGAGACGTCCACGCCGCCCAGCCCCTCCCCCCGGTCGTAGCGGAGGTTCCCGTTGCGGTCCTGGAACACGACCCCCGTCAGGAACACCTCGCCGGTGTTGCGGTGGCCCGTGTGGATGGCGCAGAGCTTCGTGGGGAGCGGCTTGGGGAGACCGAACTCGGGGAAGGAGTCGGTGCCCGCCGCCCAGCCGAACCCGATCTCGCGATGCTCGCCGTAGGCCGAGATCGCCAGCAGATGCACGCGGTGGCCCGCGCCCGCCACGTCCTTGTCGATGATGAACGTCTTCACCGCCGCCGGCGTCGTCGCCACCTGGTTGACGCTGCGCATGATGGACTCGATGGAGTTCGCCGTGCCCCAGGAGTGGGCGAGCCCGGAGCCGAACAGGTCGTAGCCGTTGTCGACGGCCATCTGGTTGGCGCCGATGTTGAGCAGCGCGCTGGTGTGCCCGTACTCGTGGTGATCGAGCATCAACTGCGCGTGGAAGCGCGCCGATCCCTGGAGGTTGCGGTGGACCGCCAGCGGCGGCCGCGCCGGGACGCCGGAGAGATCCAGTCCGATCGCGGCCCCGTAGGCGGGCGGGTCGCTGCGCGCCCGGTTGATCTCGTACACGCCGAGTTGCTCGTCCGCGGTGGGCTCGATGGCCCCGTAGGGAGGATGGTCGGCCAGGGCCGGCAGCACCATGAGCGGCACGAGGGACGAGACGACGAGGACTCGCAGTTTCATGACGACCTCCTGGCCCGCGGCCGCGCCGGATCCTGCCCCGCGCGGTCGCCGGCGGCGGCGGGATTCCCGCCCGCGGACGGGTCGGGGAGGCGGCGTCGCCCGCGCCGCGGCCGGAGCCGTCGATCAGGCCCGCTCCACGGCGACGCACCCCTCGAACCCCGGTCCCGGGTGGAGGGCGTGGAGCACCCACCGCGCGGGCTCGTCGGGCTCCGCGCGGGAGCGGAGGACGGCGGGCGGATCGCCGGGGGCGAGGGAGACGTCGAAGGAGTCGAGGGGGACGCGGAGGCCGAACCCGCGGGCCTTGAGCCACGCCTCCTTGCGCGTCCAGCACCGGTAGAACGCGGCGGCGCGGTCCGCGGGGGGAAGGGAGCGGAGCACCCCGTTCTCCGCGGCGGAGAAGAAGCGGGCGGCGATGCCTTCGAGGTCGCGGTCGAGGCGGACCTCCTCGACGTCGACTCCCACCTCGCGGCCCCTCGTCAGCGCCAGCGCCCAGAGGCCCGCCGAGTGGCTGACGTTGAACCGGAGGTCGCCGCTCCCGTCGGCGAGGCGGGGCTTCCCGAGGCGGTCGTCCACGAGGGGGATCTCCCCGGCGTTCCCGCCGAGGACGCCGGCGAGGGCGCGCCGCAACAGGCCCCGGGAGCGGATGAAACGGCGGCGGGGCTCGTCGAAGGCGAACCGCTCCGCCCGGCGGCGCTCGTCGGGGGACAGCAGCGCGGCGTCCTCCGCGGCGGAACCCTCCGCCTCGGGACCGGTCAGCGCGGCCAGCCGGACCTCCACCCCGTCCACGCGCACCGTCACGCCCCCCCCGCCCGCAGCCACTCCTCCAGCCGCCGGAAGCCCTCCTCCATGGTCACGCGGGGCTCGTACCCGAGGTCCCGGCGGGCGGCGGAGATGTCGAACCAGTGGGAGGTGGCCAGTTCCCGCGCGAGGAACCGGGTCATGCGCGGCTCCCCCTCGGAGCCCGCGAGCCGGTGCAGCATCTCCAGCGCCCATCCCACGGCGACCGCGACGCGGGGGGACACGGACCGCGTCACGGGAGGGAGCCCGGCGCACGCGAGGATGCGGTCCATGAGGTCGCGGAGGGGCCAGGGCTCGCCGTTGGTGATGAAGTAGGCCCGCCCCGAGATCGGTCCGCCGGGGGAGAGGCGGTCGGCGGCGAGGAGGTGGGCGTCGGCCACGTTGTCGATGTACGTGGCGTCCACGCGATTGCGGCCGTCCCCCACGCGCCGAAGGACGCCGGCGCGGGCGCGGGCGAGGATGCGGGGCACCAGGTGGTTGTCGCCGGGGCCCCAGACGAGGTGGGGCCGCAGCGCCACCGTGGCGAACCCGTCGTCCGCCGCGGCGAGGACGAGGCGCTCCGCCTCCGCCTTGGTCGCGGGGTAGGGCGCGTCGTGGCGGCGCGGGTACGGCAGCGACTCGTCACCGCCCTCCACGTCGCGGCCGTCGAAGACGACGCTGGGGCTGCTGGTGTACACGAGTCGGGGCGTGCCGTGCCGCCGGCAGGCCTCCAGGACCCGCTCCGTCCCCTCCACGTTGGCGCGCCGGAAGGACGGGGCCGATCCGGCGATGCCCGCCTTCGCGGCCACGTGGAAGACCACGTCCCGCCCCGCCGTCGCGCGGGCGACGGCGCCGGGCTCCGCCACGTCGCCGCGGATCATCTCCACGCCGGGAGGGACGCGCGTCCCGGAGAGTCCGCGCGCCAGGACCCGCACGTCGTCCCCCCGCTCCACGAGCCGCCGGACGATGGCTCCGCCGACGAAGCCCGTCCCTCCGGTGACGAGGACCCTCACGGGATCCGCTCCGCCGCCCAGACCGCCAGGTCCTCGCGGCGGATCTTCGCGTTGTGGCGCGTGTCCACGGGGAACCCGCGATGGAAGAGCACGCGCTCCACGGGGGCCGTCAGCGGCCGCCGGGCCGCGAGGGCCGCGAGTTCGCGGCGGAGCGCGTCGTCGGGCAGGCGCGTCGCGCCGTCCCGACCCGGGCCCGGCTCCAGCCGCTCCACGCAGAGGACCGCGCGCTGCGCGCCCCGGGGCCCGACGCCGACCAGCGCCGTCCGCCGCACGCCGGGGTGGGCGTTGAACACCCCCTCCACCCGGTCGGGGCAGAGCCGGCCCGCCGCCGTCTCCACCCGGTGGGCCACGCGGCCGCAGAACCAGAGGCGGCCGCCGTCGTCCACGTAGCCCATGTCCCCCATCCGGTGCAGGAACCCGCCCGCGGGGTCGGGGATCTTCGCCAGCGCGTCGGCGTCGGGCCGCCCGGCGTAGGAGCGCGAGGCCTGGGGCGCGCGGACGACGATCTCGCCCTCCTCGCCCGCGGGGAGGGCCGCCGCCGGGTCCCAGCGGTCCACGGGACCGTCGACGACGGGGAGGACGTGGACCTCGACACCGGGGGCGGGCCGCCCGACGCAGACGCCCCTCCCCTCCGCCGTCAGGGCCCGCGTCTCGCCGAGGATCTCCCGGTGCCCGATGCAGGCGACGGGCAGGCACTCGGTGGCGCCGTAGGGCGTGAACACGCCGCCGTCGGGACCCATGGCCGCGGCCATCCCCTCCACCACCGCCGGCGGGACCGGCGCGCCGGCGGAGATGACCCGGCGGAGCGTCGGCAGCGCGACCCGCTCCGCGGCGCACCACCGCGCCAGCGGGCCCAGCAGCGCGGGGGACCCGAACATGGTGGTGGCGCCGTGGTCCCGCACCGCCGCCGCCACGAGCCGCGGGTCGGCGCGGGCCGGCCGCGACGGGTCCATGGAGGGGAACACCGTGGTCATGCCCAGGGCCGGGTCGAACAGCGCGAACAGCGGGAAGGTCGGCACGTCCACCTCGTCCCCTCCGAACGCGAAGAGGCCGCGCAGCGCCTCCACCTGCGCCGTGAAGTTCCGCTGGAGGTAGATGGCGCCGCGGGGCGGTCCCGTGCTCCCGCTGGTGAAGAGGATCGCCGCCTCGTCGTCCGGTCCGGGTCCCGGCGGCGCCGCGCCGGAGGCGGTCTCGCCGCGCCGGCGCACGTCGTCCAGGGACAGGTCCCCCCACGGGAGGAGCCGCCGCCCCACGGCGATGCGCGTGCGGAGGGTGTCGCCCCCGAGGCCGAGGAGGAGGCGCGCGGCGTGGGCCCGGCCCACGCCGATGAGGGCCTCCGGCCGCGCGTCCCCGAGGCAGCGGCGCACGGCGCGGAGCCCCATGCCCGGGTCCACCACCACGGGGACGACGCCGGCCCGGAGCATCCCGAACACCAGCGCGAAGAACTCCGGCCCCGGGGGCACCATGAGCACCGCGCGCGTTCCCGGGAGCAGCCCCACCTCGGGGAACCCGCGCGCGATGCGGGCCGCGTCCGCCTCCAGTTCCCCGTACGTGATGCGCCGCGCCGCCCGCCGCCCCGGCAGGATCACCGCCGCCGCGCCGGGCCGCTCCCGCGCCGCCTCCGCCAGGTGGAGGGAGACGTTCCGGGGCGGCGTGTCGGGCACGGCGGACACTCTACGGAACGGGGGGGACCGGAGGCGTGGGGATCGGGGGGGGCGGCCTCTCCCCGCGGAACGCCATCTCCCCCTCCGGTCGCCGCGGACCCGTCAGCGCGGCGGCATGCTCAGGACGACGGCGGTCTCCTCGCCGGCGACGGCGGTCACGGAGGTCCGGTCGATCAGCCCCCCCTTCCCGCTCCCCGCCTCCAGGGTCCACGGCCCCTCCGCCACCTCCCCGTCGAACGCGCCGCTCGCGTCGGCCCGGAACGTGCGCGGGGACTCCACCCCGGAGGAGTCCTCGCCGCGGAACGTGGCAACGACGACGGCGTCCCCGACGGGGTCGCCGGTGCTCCACGTCACCCTCCCCCGGAGCCGGGCCGCCCTGCGAAGGACGAAGGTCCGCTCGCCGGCGGCCTCCGCGGGGTCGGCGACGGTGGTGAACTCCGCGAACCCCACCCCGCCCACGCGCACGCGGGTCGCCCGCGCGGGGAGACCGGCCATCCGGAACCGACCGTCGCCCCCCGTGGTCGCCGTGGCCCGCTTCCCGGGTCCCGGCAGTTCCACCACCACCCACGCGCCACCCACCGGATCCCCCGTGGGCGCCACCACGCGCCCCACGAGCTCGTGCCCCGGATCCAGCGGAAGGACGCCCAGGTCCCGCTCCTCGCCCGGTCGCAGGGTGACCTCCCGCGTCACGGGGGGGAAGCCCTCCGCGGTGAACACCAGTCGCACAGGTCGGGGGGGGATTCCCCCGACGAGCCCGCCCGCCGCCCCGTCGCCGCCCGCCTCCCAGCCGCCGCCCGACGGGAGCAGTTCGACGGAGACGGTGACCGCCCCCTCCACCTCGGCGCCCGCCGGCGGTCCGAGGCGGAAGCGGACCGCGCCGCACCGGGGGACCACGATCTCCGCCCCCTCCCCGGGGACCTCCGCGGCGGCCACCTCCCCGCGATCGTGGACCGCGCCGTGGGCGCCCAGCCGATGGCGCCCCGGGCGGAGGCCCTCGAGACGGAACCTCCCCTCGCCGTCGGCCTGCGCGTGGCCGTCCATACCCGGGTCGCGGGTGTCCCCGAAGGGCCCCCGGGCGACGGCGTGCGGGAACGACCAGACGGAGGCCCCGGGGACGGGCAGGCCCCTGTCGTCCACGACCGTCCCCGAGAGGGAGGCCCCCCGCTCGAGGACCAGACGCAGGCTCCGGACCTCTCCCTCCGCCAGGGACACCGTCGCGGAGGCCGGCAGAAGTCCCTCCGACGACGCCCGCACGTCCCAGTCGCCGGGGGGCAATCGGGGGAACAGGGCGGCCCCGTCCTCCCCCCTGGAGGGCCCGAGGAAGGAGTGTTCCGTGAGGGCGATGGAGACCTTCGCGTCGGACGGGCTCTCCCCGTCCGGATCGACCACCCGCACCCGGATCTCCGCCGCGCGCCGGAGCCGCAGGTCCTCGACCAGTTGCTGGCCGGGGGTCTCCGCCACCCGCGGCGGGTCGGAGAGCACGCTCCGCGCGAACCCCCTGGCCGTGGCGTAGAACCGGCAGGGCACGCCGAGTCGGAGCCCTTCGACGGCGTAGCGCCCCTCCCCGTCGGTGGTCCCCGTGCCGGCGAGCGTCAGCCCTCCGCCCCAGGGACCGATGACACCGTCCGCGGGAGCGCCCCCTCCGCCATCGTCCCCGTCGCCCGTGACCACGGTGACCGCTGCGCCCGCCACGACCCGCCCCTCGGGATCGGTGACCACTCCCGCGGCGGTGGCCCCCTCGTCGAGGAGGAGCTCCACGGGCGGAAGGTCCGCGGAGCCCTCCCCCAACTGGAGCGCCCGTTCGCCGCGGACGAACCCCGGCGCCCCGGCGGCGACGGTCACGATGATTCCGTACGGCACGCCCCCCACCGTGAACCGCCCCTCCGCGTCGGCGATGGCGGTGGAGAGCCGGGGGGCCATGTAGAACACGGACCGATCACCGAGGGTCCCGCCCCGCGTCGCCTCCACCCGCGCGCCCGCCACGCCGATCCCCGTCCGCGCCGACCGGACCACTCCGGAGATCTCCGTCCCCGGCTCCAGCCCGACGCGGACCTCGGTCCCGCCCGGTTCGTCCTTCTCGGGCACCACGATCCACGCCGCCGCGCGGCCCGCCGCCACGGCCCGCACCGTCGCCAGCAGGGCTCGCGCCCCGTCGAAGCGGGCCCGCCCCTCGCCGTCCGTCGCGGCGCTGCGCGTGAGGATGTCCTCCTCCCGGAGTTCCACCGTGGCGCCTGCGACGGGCGCGCCCGTCGATGCGTCCTCCACGAGGACGAGCAGCGGGGGTCGTGCCGGGGACGGCGGCGGGTCCGCGGCTGGAGGCGGGGCGTCCGTGGCGCCGGGCGCCGGGAGCGCCTCCCGCGCGGGGCGCGAGGGACGATCCGGTGCGGGCGCCGCGAACCGCGCCGGTTCCGCAGGAGCGGGCGGCACCGTCGGCGCCTCCGCCCCGCTCCCCCGGAGGAGGAGCCAGGCGGCAACTCCCGCCAGCAGGAGTCCCGCCGCCAGCCCGGCCAGCCCGCCCCTGGAGGCCATGGGTGCGCATCCTACTCCGCGCGCGGCGGCGGGAACGCCGCCGACCGCCGCCGGCGGAGCGGCTCCACCTCCTCCGGCACGCGCTCCGGCGCCGCCGCGACCATGCGCCCCGCCGGCGGGAACGACCGGGCACGCCGCTAAGGCCGGAGGAAGTCCGCGACCTCCGCGCAGAGGCGCTCCCCCGCGTCCTCCGTGACGAGGTGGTGGGCGTCGGGGAACCCGAGGACGCGCGCCCCGGGGAGGCGGCGGCGCCACTGGGCGAGGAAGTCCCCGTCGAAGACGAAGTCGCGGAGCCCCCACGGGAGGAGGACGTCGTGACCGCGGAAGCGCTCCAGGGCGGCGCCCGTGGCCGCGACGAGATCCCAGGCCGGGTCCCCGGGCGCGAGGGGGATGTCCTGCACGAACCGGAGCACGGCGAGCCGGTCCCCCCAGGAGCCGTAGGGATGGAGGTAGCCGGCGCGGACCGCAGGGGGCAGCGGCCGGGCGACGCACCGATCCACGGTGCCGCGCACGAAGGCGTTGAGGCCCCGCACGAGGAGCGGTCCCGCGGGCGTGTTCCGCACCCAGTGGAGCGCGCGGGGGAGCGGCTTCCCCTCCATGAGCGGGAACGCGGCGGTGTTCATGAGCACGATGCGGCGCACGCGGGCCGGGTCCCGGGCCGCCCACGCCATCCCGATCATCCCGCCCCAGTCATGGGCGACGAGGTCCACGGGTTGGCCGGGAGCGAGCCCGTCCACCAGAGCGGCCAGGTCGTCCACGCGGGACGCGAGCGTGTAGCGGTACGCCGACTCCGGCGGCCGGTCGGAGAGGCCCATGCCGACGTGATCGGGGGCGAGGCAGCGCCGCGCGGGACGCAGCGCCAGGACGAGGTCCCGCCAGAGGAACGACCACGTGGGATTCCCGTGGACGAAGAGGACCGGGGGGCCCGCGGGGCCCTCGTCCACCACGTGCATCCCGATGCCGCCGCCCCGGTCGAAGCGCCGTCCGCGGAAGGGGTAGAGCGCGGGGTCGATCACGGGGCCCGCGACGGCGCCGCGGGGAGCGGCGGTCCTACCACTCCCAGCCGAGCATCACGCAGTTGAGGCCGCTGCCGATGCCGAGGAAGCCGACGCGATCGCCGGGCCGGAGGAAGCCCTGCTCCTCCGCCATGGCCGCCGTGACGGGAAGGGAAACGGTGCCCATGTTGCCGAGGAAGCGGTACGTCGAGAACTCCCGGTCCGCGGTGAGTCCCAGCGCGCGCAGGATCGCGTCCCGGTGGCCGCTGCCGACCTGGTGGCAGATCACCCGGTCCACCTGCTCCCGCGCCCAGCCCACGCGGCCGAGGAACGCCTTCCACGTGCGGAAGCCGAGGTCCACCCCGTGCTTGAGGACGCCCACGGAGTCCGTGCTCATGAACTGCTGCACGGCCTCGGTGATGCGCCCGTCGAGCCCCCAGCGGCAGAGGAGGTGGTGGCGCGGGTCGTTCTCCTGCACGCCGGCCAGCAGCCGCCGGCGGCGGCCCCCGGAGAAGGACCCGTCGGTGACGAGGAACGCCGCCGCCGCGGAGCCGCCGGTCAGCGTGGTGACGGACGTGCGGAAGAACTCCATGGAGCGGTTGCGCAGCATCCGCTCGATCATCACCTCGTTGATCTCGCGGGCCGACTCGCAGGCCACCACGATGCCGGCCCGGATCTGGCCCAGTTCGATGCGGTTGGCGAGATCGACGACGCCGTTCATCACGCCGAGGCACGCGTTGCTGAGGTCGTAGACGGCGGCCCGCGGGCTCACGCCCAGTTCCGCCGCCACGGAGCACGCCGTCGCCGGCTCGAAGTTCTCGCGGCAGACGCCGGCGTAGATGACCGCGTCCACCTGCTCCGGCTCCACGGAGGAGTTGGCCAGCGCCTTCCGCGCGGCGGCCACGGCGCCCGCGGAGACGGACGCGCCGGGCTCCCACCAGCGGCGCTCCTCGATGCCCGTGAGCGCCTCGAGCTGCCCCTCGGAGATGTGGAGATCGCGGTAGAGCGGCTCGAGCCGCCGCTCCAGTTCCTCCGAGGTGACGACCACGGGGGCGAGTTCGTACCCCATGGACTCGATGCAGGCGCGCGTGTACTTCATGGCTGCCTTTCGATCCGGCGGGGACCGGCCCGGACGACGGGGGAGGGGCAGGGTGGACGAGGCACGGCCCCGCGCACTCCTCTCCGATCAGGCCATCGTCAGCGAGAACCCCCGCATCTCATAGATGATCCTGCCGTCCACGGAGAGCAGGCCGTCGGCGGTGAGCGTGCGCGTCGCCTCGTCCACGGCGGTCACGACCGCCTCCACGGTGACGCGGCGGTCCGTCCGCAGGATCTGCCCGCGGTAGGTCCATCCGTGACGCGCCCCGTCGGGGGGCCCGTCGAAGGTCGCGCCCGCCGGCGTCCCCCACCGCTCCGCGGCGAGGACCTGGAGGCACTGGAGGAACGACTCCAGCCCGAGGGAGCCGGGCCAGACCGGGTCCTGGAAGAAGTGGGCGGCGAAGAACCACGCCTCCGGGTCCACCTCGGCGGTGCAGCGGGCGTAGCCGAGCCCGGCGGGTCCGCCGCGCGGGAGCAGCAGGTCCACGCGGTCCACCATGCGGAGCATGGCGCCGGGGAAGGGGGGCGCCGGCGGGAACGGGGCGGGCGGGGGCGCGGCGGCGGCGGCGGCCGGGTCCACGACGGACGGCGCCGCCCCGCGGATGCCGACCTGGTGCGCCAGCGCGTCGGCGGAGAAGAACCCGAAGTACGTGGTCCCCTCGTACACCGGGCCGCGGGCGTCGCGGACCTCCATGGCGTAGTGCTGGAGGATCATGCCCCCGGAGGCGGACACCGACGTGCAGCGGACGCGCGTGCGCAGCGTGCCCGCGTCGGGGCCGACGGGCCGGTGGCGCACCGCCTCCCCGCCGAGGTTCCGGAAGCGGAGGTCGACCTCGCTCGTCAGCGCCGATCCCATGTACGCGGCGAACCAGCCGCACGGCTGCAGGGCCACCTCGAGCAGCACGGAGAACGGCATCCGAGGCGCCCGCGCCTCGGCGAAGTACCAGGCGTCGGGAGGGACGTCGTACTCCGCCTCGATGGTGCCGCCCGCCCGCATCTCCCACGCCGGGGCGTCCACCGGCCGCGCCCGGTCGAGGAACTGGTAGGGCGGACCGGGGAGCCGCGCGACGACCCGCTCCCCGTCGAACACCCCGTAGCGCTCCCCGAACGCCTCCGACGGCCGCCCCACCGCGAACGCCCGGATCCGCTCCGGCCCGTACCACCCCGGACGCGACGACGACATTCCCGGAATGTTGCGTGCGAGTTCGCGGGACCAGACCCGGCGCAGCCCCTCCTCCGACGCGCCCGACAGGCGCAGGGACATGTCGGTCATCTCCACGATGGGCTTCCCGTCGGCGTACATGAGGGCGTCGGCGATGGCGAAGGGCTCGGGCCCGTAGCCGAGGCGCTTGACGGCCACCTCGTACGTGACGACGCGGGTCGTCTCCGTCACCTGCCCGCGGCAGCGGAGGCGGCCGGCGACGCCGGGCACCGGCTCCCACGCCACGTCCCCCGCCTCCCCCACCCACCCCAGCCGCGTGAGCAGGACCCGCAGCGTGTGGAGGCAGCACTCGTACATGAGCGTGCCGGGCATGACCCGGTCGTCCACGAAGTGGCAGGTCAGGAACCAGTCGTCGGGCCGGACGTCGGCCTCGCCGCGCACGAGGCCGAGCCCGAACCGCCCCCCCCGCGGGTCCATGTGCGGGACGCGGTGGACGAGGGTCATCCGCCCCCCGGGGAGCGGCGCGGGCCGCCGCAGCGCCGGAGCCGCGAACGCCCCCCCGAACGCCCCCGCCAGGTCCCCCCGGCGCAGCGCGTCGAGGCCCGCCCCGTCCACCGTCTCCACGCCCGCGGGCTCCAGCGGGAGCCACGGCCGCGCCGCCGCCTCCGCGGGAGTGCGGTCCGCGATGGCGGGCCGCACGATGCCCTTCCCCGCGGCCAGTTCCCCCGCCGTGAAGAAGCCGGCGCAGCCCTCGCGCATGGTCAGAAGCAGTTCCCCGTCCACGGTCCCGTCGAAGCGGAACCGGAAGAGCCGCGTGTCCCCCTGCCGGAAGAACCCGTCGATGCGGATGTCGTACCGGATGACCGCTCCCGCCCGCGGGAGCGGCCCGTGGAACGTGACCACCGCGTCCAGCAGCCGGTAGACGGCGAGCCCGGCGGTCACTCCGTCGATGCCCAGGTAGGCGGAGAGGAAGAGGTCGGCCTGCCCCGCCTCCACCGCGATGCAGGTGGGGATGCGCCCTCCGTCCAGGTACCAGGAGCCGGGGAGCACGTCGTGCTCCGTGACCACCCGGCCCGCCCCCAGCCCCCGCGGCTCCCCCTCCACCGCGAGGATCCGGTCCACCAGCATCAGCGGCTCGTCGGGGAGGCGCACCCGCGTGGGATGCGCGTCGGCGGCGGCGTACGCGGGGCCGAGGACGCGCCCGATGGAGCCCCGCGCGAACTCCAGGCACCGCGCGCGATCCAGCGCCACGGGTGGGACACTCTGCGCCGCCGCCACGTCCGGCCCCCGCTCGTCCGCGAGCGTCGCCGTGGCCGTCGCGGTCCCCCCCAGCGCCGCCTCCAGCCGCTCCTGCAGCGCCGCGTTCCCCGCCAGCGCCGCCAGCGTCGCGCCGGAGAACCGGAGGAACGCCGCGTGGGCCGCCGCCGAACCCCCCGCGGGGAGAGGAGCGGCCCCGCGCGCATCGGGAACCGCGGGGACCGCGGGAACGCGGCCCGCCGCCGCCGCGACGGGGACGGGGACGGAGCGCGCGGGGGGCCCGTCCGCGGGGGGCGCCTTGGGCCGGGGGACGCGCGCCGGCGCCGCCAGGGCGGGGAACGGGTCCCCGCCGGGCCGGAGGACGACCGCCGGGGACGCATCCCCGGCCGCGGGGGTCCCGGCCCCCGCCGCAGCGCCGCCGTAGAGGGGCGCCAGGTCCAGGGGCACGCGCTCCGCCGTCAGCCACGCCAGCGTGCGGAGGAGGGACCCCGGCCCGTCCTGCCCCGGGACGCAGACCGCGCGCACGCCGTGCGGCCGTCCGCCCAGGATGCGCCGCACCATGCGCGTGCACGACGCGCCCGGGCCCGTCTCCACGAACACGCGGATGCCGTCCTCCCAGGCCGCCTCCACGGTGCGCCGGAAGTCCACCGTCTCCAGCGCCTGCCCCGTGACCGACGCGGCGGCGCTCTCCCGGTACACGTCGTACGCGCTCCCCAGGACCGCGCTGTAGAGCCGCACCCCCTCCGGCGCGCGCGTGGGGAAGAGGTGGAGCGCGTGGTAGGCCTCCTCGACCTCGCGGGCCACCTCGCAGTGCACCGTCGTGACGCCGCGCACCTCGTGGAACGCGGCGCCCAGGGCGGCGACGGCGGCGCCGACCTCCGCGCGGTCCCCGCCGACGACGCACTCGTCCGCCGTGTTCACGATGAGGAGGTACGCCCGCCGGCGGCGGCGCAGCGCCGCGCGGACGGGTCCCGGTCCGCGGTCGACCACGCCCACCACCCAGTCCACGGCCTCGTCGGCGGGGAGTTTCCACGCGCGGCGCGCGGCGTCGCAGGGTCCCGCCAGTTCCCGCGTGAAGAGCGGGGAGGCGAGGACGCGGCGGAGCATCCCGTCGCGGTCGGTCCACGCCCCCGTGGCGAACAGGCCCGCCGTCTCGCCGAGGCTGTACCCGAGGACTCCCTCCGGCCGGAACCCCAGCGCACCGAGCAGATCGGCGACGGCGACCTTCAGCGCCACCTGGCCGAGGATGAGGAACCTGTGGTCCCGCTCCATGTCCGCCGCCGCGGGGGCGTCCCAGGTCGCCCAGGGCGCGAACTGGGACCGGAGCGCGCAGGTGCGGCGGTCCGTGGCGCGGAGGATCCCGGGGAACGCGGCGAAGAGGTCGCGGCCCATGCCCGGGAAGTGGTTCCCCGAACCGGGGAAGAGCAGCGCCGCTCCGCCCCCCAGCGGCTCCGGGGCATGGAAGACGCGGTCCGCCGCCGGCGCCCCGCCGCCGTCGGCGCGGCGACCTTCGCGCGCCGCCGCCAGTCCCCGGTCGAGGCCCGCCAGCAGCGTCGGCGCATCGCCGGCGACGACGGCCACCGCGATCGCCCTCCGCGGGTCCGGCGGCCGGCGGCGGAACCAGAGGCGGGCGAGATCCTCCACGGGGACCGCGCCGCCGTGCTCCCGCGCCAGGGCGCGGAGCGCGTCCCCCGCCGCCGCCAGCGCGTCCCCGTCGTCGCCGTCCACCACGAAGAGCGCCTCCCGCAGCGGGAGGGGAACGGCGCCCCGCAGCGCGGCCGTCCCCGGCGACGCCGTGGCGGGTGCCGCGACCCCGTCCGCCTCCTCCAGCAGGACGTAGGCCACGCCGCCGTCGCCTCCCGCCGCCGCCACGCCGGCGCGGCGCGGGGCCGGCGGGCCCTCCGCCGGGACGCGATCCCGGAGCCAGGGGCGGGGCCCGTCGGGAAGGTGGAACCGCTCGCCGTCGGCGGCCAGCGGTCCCCCGTCCCCGCCGGGGTCGCGGGCCGCGGGGAGGAGGCCGCCGTGCAGGGCGAGG
>CAZSIX010000036.1:0-38479 GCA_964607145.1 uncultured Planctomycetota bacterium
TGGGCGCCGCCCTGGGCGACCTCGGACGTCCCGGCGCCGCCGCGGCGGAGCGGCAGGAGCGCGCCGCGGAGGCGCTGGCGGAGGCGGCGGCGGCGGCGGCGGAGAGCGCGACCTCCATGGCCGCCGGGGACGCGCGGACGGCGGAGACTCGCGCCGCCGAGGCGGTCGCCGCGCTGGACCGCGCGCGGGAGGCGCTCCGGGGCGCCGAGGGCGCCGCTCCGGCGGAGGCCCCCGCGGACGCGACCCTCGCCGCCGACGCGGATCGCGTGGCGGAGGACCTGCTGCGGGCGGCCGCAGCCGGGGCGGGAGCGGCGGAGCGCCCCGCGCAGGAGGCCGCCGGGGACGTGAAGTCCGCCGCGAGCGCCGCCGCGGCGGCCGCCGCGGCGGCCGGCGCGGGACGCGCCGCCGAGAGCGCGAAGTCCTCCTCCGAGGCGGCGGGCCTCCTGCGGCAGGCCGAGGAGACGCTGAACCGGGCGCTGTCGTCGGAGGAGCGCGCCCGGGCCCTGGCGGCCGCGCAACAGTCGCTGCGCCGGCGCACCGAGGACGCCGCCGCCCGCGCGGCGGGCGAGCGATCGCCGGAGGCCGAGGCGCGCGCCGCGGCGCTGCGCGAGGCGGGCGCCGCCATGGCGCGATCCGAGTCCAGCGCGCGGGCCGGGAATCCCTCCGGCGGCGCGGGGGACGCGAAGGCCGCGGCCGCCGCGCTGTCCCGCGCCGCCGACGGCGCCGCGGGCGCGTCCGCGGAGGCCCGGAAGCGGGAGGAGGAGCGCCTCCGCCGCCTCAAGGACCGGCAGGAGGAGGTCGAGAAGCGGCTCCGGCGCCTGGCGGAGAAGGTGCGCGAGAAGGACCCGTCGCTGGCTCCCGCCGCCGGGTCCCTCGACCGGGCCGCCGGGGCGGCGTCGCGGGCCGCGCGGGAAACGACCCCGCGGTCGGAGGACGCCGGCGCCGCGGAGCGGGGCGAGGCGCGGAAGGCCCTCGAGGAGGCCCGCGAGCGGCTGGGCGATCCGAACCGGCGCGGCCGGGAGCGGGAACTCCTCCGCGACCCCCTGGAGGAGCAGCGGAGGCTGGAGGCGCGCGCCCGCGACCTCGCGGCACGGCTCCGGGACGCCGGTCTCCCCGGCGGGGACTCCGCCCAGGGCGCCGCGGAGGAGATGGACGAGGCCGCGCAGGATATGGAGCGCGGGGACGGCGACAAGGCCCGCGAGGACCAGCGGGAGGCGGAGCGGCGGCTCGAGGAACTGCAGAAGGAACTGGACCGCGAGGAGCGGCGGTACGAGCAGATCCGGCAGGAGGAACTCCTCTTCCGGATCGCGAAGGAACTGGACGAACTCATCCAGAAGCAGTCCGCCGTCAACCTCGAGCTCCGCAATCTCGACGACAAGCGCGTCGCCGCCGGCGGCACTCTCTCCCGTTTCGACCGCCGCTCCCTGTCGGAACAGGCGCAGCGGGAGGCGGAACTGGCGGGGCGCACGGTCTTCATCGCCGAGTCCATCGAGAAGGAGGGCTCCCCCGTCTACGGCTTCGTGGTCCGCGCCATCGGCGAGGACATGAAGCGGCTCGCCACCATGCTGGAGACGGAGACGACGGATCTCGCCGCCCAGGCCCTCGCGGGCGAGGTGCTGCGGCGCCTGCAGGACCTGGCGCAGTCCCTGCGGCAGCAGAAGGACGAGCGGGAGCGCCAGGAGGAGGCGCAGCGACGCAACGGCGACGGCCAGCAGCCGCAGCAGGATCCGAACCAGGGCCCGCAGGAGCGACCGCTCATCCCCCCCACCGCGGAACTGCGGATGCTCCGCCGGATGCAGGAGGACCTCAACCTCGAGATCGACGCCGCCCGGGAGGCCGCCGAAGCCGCCGACGCGGACCCCGCCTGCCAGTCCCGGGACTGGGAGCGGCTGGCCCACCGCCAGGCGCGGCTGCGGGACCTGTGGACGGCGCTCGCGGGGAAGTTCGGCCTGCTGCCTCCGGAGGAGGAGGCGCCCCCCGGCGAGGGTGGAAACCCCGAGGGCCGCGACGGGAACGAGGGGAGGTAGGCCGCCCGTGCCCGCGCCGCTGCCCGGCCCCCGGACGGCCCTCTCCCTCGCGCTGGCGGCGGCGCTGGCGACGGGGGCGCCGTCGCCGGCGGCGGACCCGGCCGTGGCGGGAGAACGGGACGACGCCGCCGCGAGCGACCGCCGCAGGGCGGCGGACGGCGTTCCCGCGGAGCACGAGCGGGCCATCGCCCGCGGGCTCGCCTGGCTCGCCGCGGCGCAACTGGAGGACGGGTCGTTCCCCTCGCGCCCCGAGGGGGACCGCGGAGGGCGCTCCTCGGCGGAGGGGAAGACCGCGCTCACCGCCCTGGCGACGCTCGCCTTCCTCGGCGGCGGACACGGGCTCCGCCACGGGCCCCACCGTGACGCCATCCAGAAGGCGGTGCGCTGGCTCCTCCGCGCGCAGCACCGCGCCGAGCCGCGCGGCTCCGGGGACGACGGATACATCTCCTTCGGCGGCGATGGCCTCTCGCGGATGCACGGCCACGGGTACGCGACGCTCGCGCTGGCGGAGGCCTACGCCACGGCGGGCAACCCCCGCGAGGCGCGCCAGGACGAGGGGGCGCGGGACTCCCGCTCCGTGGAGATCCGCAGCCTCGCGTCGGAACTGCGCGAGGCGGTGGAGCGGGCCGTCACCCTCATCCAGCGGTCGCAGAGCAACACCGGCGGCTGGGGGTACGTGCCCGGCGACGGGGGGACGTCCTCCCACGAGGGCTCCGTCACGGTCTGCGAGGTGCAGGCCCTGCTGGCGGCGGCGAACCGCGGGTTCCGCGTGGACATGTGGGTCGTCGAGAAGGGCCGCACCTACATGAAGAAGTCCCAGGACCCCGTGGGAGGCGGCTTCAAGTACAAGCTCTCGGAGGAGGGCTTCCGTTCGGTGACCTTCGCCCTCACCGGGGCGGGCATCTCCTCGCTTCTGGGACTGGGGGAGTTCGATCGCGCCGACGCCATCCAGCGCGGCATCCGGTTCATGCAGCAGTCGGAGCCGCGCGGGCCCGACGAACAGCGGACCAAGTGGTTCTTCTACGGCGTGTTCTACGGGACGCAGGCCTACCGGTGGGTGGGAGGGGACCGGTGGGAGAACTACTGGATCCCGCTGCGGAACCGGATCCTCAACGCGCAGCAGCCGGAGGGGTGCTGGGCGGGCGGCGACACGACGGAGAACCTCGGCCCCGTCTACCCCACGGCGATGATGCTCCTCACCCTCGAGATCCCCGTGGGGTACCTGTCCATCTTCGCGCGATGAAAGGCCGTGAGCGAGACGGCCCGCTCACGGCCCTGTAAACGGCGACGACTTGCCGGTAGGCGGAGGGGTCGCGGGGCAGCGGTTCCGCCACATCGAAGAGATTCCCGCCCATCGTGCGCGTCCTCGGGGGCCTCCCGTCTCCTACGGAATCGCACGATGGGCAGGAACTCTTGAGCCGCCCCCTATACAGAGCGTGTGAGCCGGCCGTTTGGCTCACACGCCTTGAGGCCTACCTGAACGCCGTCACCCGGGCGAGAAGGCACTTCAGGTAGCGCCCCTCGGGGGCCACCACGGACCAGGGGTGATCGGGGCCCTGGCCCCCCCGGCGCAGGACCTGGACCCGCCGTCGGGCGCGCCGGGCGGCCTCGCGAATCGTCCCCTCCCAGGCCTCCTCCTCCATCACCCCCGTGCAGGACGACGCGCAGAGGACGCCGCCGTCCTCCAGCATGGAGAGGGCGCGGAAGTGGATCTCGCCGTAGCCCTTGAGGGCCCCTTCCAGCGCGCCCCGCTTCTCCGCCATGCGCGGCGGATCCACGGAGACGGCGCCGAACCGCTCCCCCGCCTCGTGGAGGCGGCGGAGTTCCCGGAACACGTCTCCCCGCTCCGCCACCACGCGGTCGGCGACGCCGTTGCGCGCCGCGTTGGCCCGCAGGCGCTCCGTCGCGGAGCCCGATCCCTCCAGGGCGACGACCGACGCCGCGCCGCCGGAGATGAGCGCGTGGAGCCCGAACCCCCCGGTGCCCGCGAAGGCGTCCAGCACGCGCCTCCCGCCGCAGAGCGCGGCGAACGCCTCCCGGTTCCCCCTCTGGTCGGAGAAGTGGCCCGTCTTCGCGCCCCCCCGGAGGTCGACGCCGAAGGTCACCCCCCCCTCCCGCGCCCAGACCGTGTCCGGCGGCTCCTCCCCGCGGAGGACGCGGGTCTCGAGCGCGACGCCCTCGTCGGCGGCGTGGCGCGCGCCGCCGCGGAGCAGGATGCCGCGCGGGGCGAGCGCGCCGTCCAGCGCCGCCGCCAGCGCGTCCAGCGCCCGCTCCATGCCCAGCACGGAGATCTGCACCACCAGGAACTCCCCGCAGCGATCGACGACGACCCCCGGAAGCCCGTCCCCCTCCCCGTGGACGACCCGGTGGAGTTCCGACGCCCGGGGAACCCCGGCGGCCTCCCGCAGGGCCACGGCCTCGCGCACGCGCTCCTCCACCAGCGCGGCCAGCGGAGGCGCGTCCTCGCGGAGCGTGAGGACGCGCACGCGGAGGAGGGAGCGGGAGTTCCACAGCCCCCTCGCGAGGAACCGCCCCTCGGCATCATGCACCGCGACCTCGTCGCCGTCCGCCGGGTCCCCCTCGACGGACTCGATGGACGCGGCGTAGACCCACGGGTGGCCCGCCCACAGCGGCTTGGCGCGGCCGCGCCGGACCCGCACGATCCCCACGGGGCGCCCTAGCCCGACCCATTCATGAGGGACCGCGGTCCCGCGGCGTCCTCGCGCCGATCCCGGCGTCGCGGCGACTCGCCTACTCTACGGAGTATGTCTTCGTCGCCGCTCCTGGGTCTCGACGCGATGCCGCTCGCGGGACAGGGTGTCGCGCTGCCCACCCACCACCCCGTCGTCCCAGGTCCCTGCGCCACCGCCACCTCCCTGCACCTCCCGCGACCCCCCACGAATGGGTCGGGCTAGACCGGCTCGCCGCCGGCGCGGCGGAACGCCTCGTGGGCGCTCCCGCTCCGGAACCCGGCGAGGTCCACGGCGACGTACGGGAAGCCCGCCGCGCGGACCCCCTCCAGGATCCGCTCCCGGACGCCCGGCTCCATCAGTCGGGGAAAGTCCGCCGGGGGGATCTCCACGCGGGCCACGTCCCCGTGGTGGCGCACGCGGTGGACGGGGAACCCGAGCCCCTCCAGCACCGCCTCCGCGCGACGGACCCGATCCAGCCGATCCACGGTCACGGGGGTGCCGAACGGGATGCGGGAGGAGAGGCACGGCTCCGCGGGCTTGTCCCACACGGGGAGCCCGAGGTGGCGCGCGAGGCGGCGGACGCGGGCCTTGCCGAGCCCGGCGTCGCGGAGCGGGGAGCGCACGGAGGCCTCCGCCGCGGCCCGGGCGCCGGGCCGCTCCGCGGGGTCGTCGTCGGCGTTCAGCCCGTCGAGGAGCACGGGCAGGCCGAGGCGGTGCGCGACCTCCCGCACCCGCGCGTAGAGTTCCGTCTTGCAGTGGAAGCAGCGGAGCCCGTCGTTGCGCCGGTACTCCTCCCGCTCCATCTCCAGGGTCGCCACCACCTCATGGCGGACCCCCAGGGACGCGGCCAGGGCGGAGGCCCGCTCCAGTTCCGCCTCCTTCAGGCTCTCCGACCGCCCGGTGACGGCGACGACCCGGTCCGCCGGGAGGAACTCCGTGCACGCGCGGAGCACCAGGGCGCTGTCCACGCCGCCGGAGAACGCCACGGCGGCGCCGCCCAGGGGGGCCAGCAGCGGCCGCAGGCGGTCCAGGTCGGCGAGGGTGTCGGCATCGGGCAGTTCCACCATGGCGGGGGCGAGCGTACGTCGGGCCCGCGGCGCCGTGGAGGAATGCGGGGTGGCCGGCCCCGGCGCGGGCCCGACGGGCCGCGGTAGGATCGGCCCGTGCACCGCCCCGCGTTCCTCCTCCCGTGCATCGCCCTCGTCGCGCTCTCCGCGGCGCCGCGCGGCCCGCTCCCGCGGGGGGCCCTCGCCGCCGAGGAGGGCGCGGGGACGCTGGAGGCGTTCCGCCGCCAGTTCCGCCGGGAGGATCCGGAGGCCCGCGCCGCCGCCTTCCGCCTCGTCGACGTCACCACGTCGGAGGCTCTCCCGGCGCTCCACGACGGCTTCCGGGACGGCCACTTCCTCGTGCGCGGGGCGGCCGCCGAGGCCGCGGCCCGCATCGAGGACGGCCCCCTCCGCGCGCAGTTGCGGGTGGACCTGCTGACCCACAAGGAGGAGGCGGTCCGCGGCGGCCTCGCCTACGCCCTCGCGCTGGCGCCCGTGCGCGGGGACGGCGAGGCGCTGGCGTCCGCCCTGGAGGACCGCGCGCCGTCCGTCCGCCGGGACGCCGCCCGCGGACTCCGCGCCCTCCCCTCCCGCGGCGCCGTGGAGGCGCTGCTGGGGGCGCTGGCGCGGGAGCAGGATGCGCGCCCCCGCGTCTGGATCCTGGATGCCCTGCGCGCCATCGCCCGGGCGGACATCGGCGACGGGATCGAGGAGTGGAACGCGTGGTGGAAGGCGAACCGGGACCGCGCCGCCTTCCAGCCCCCCGAGGACGTGCGGCCGGACCGCCGCGAGTTCGCCGGCATCCCGCTCGAGGTCGTGACCGTGGGCGGCCGGCGCGGCGGCGCCGACGGGGACGCGGAGGGGCGCCGGAGGCCCGAACTCTTCGTCCTCGCCCCCTTCGGCTGGAGCCACGCCTGGTACCGCCCCCACCTGGACGCCCTGGAGCGCACCTTCACCGTGCACTACATCCGGCTGCCGTCCCTCCAGGAACTGACGGGACTCTCCGGATACGGGCAGGGCATCGGCACGTACCCCGTGGGGCGGCTGGCGCGGGCGTTCGAGGCCCTCCGCGCGGAGCGCGGCGTGGAGTCCGTGACCCTGCTCGCGGAGGGCGCCACGTGCTGGGTCGCGGAGGCCTACGCGGTGCTGCAGCCGAAGCGGACCCGCGGCCTCATCCTGCTGGACGGATGGCTGGACGCGGACGGCTACGTGGCCGCCCTCCGGCGCCTCGCCGCGGCCGGCAACGAGGACGAGGTGTGGATGGCGAAGTCCCTCCTCGGGGAGGGCCCGGCGGATCGGGACCGGCGCGAGGACCACCGCATGGGGCTCGTCTCCCTCGCCCACCGCCTCGTCGACCGCGCGGACCTGCTGGGGCACCTCCTGTGGACGACGGCGCGGGACCCCCAGGGTTTCGCCTCCGTCCCCGCCCTCCGGTTCGACCGCCGGAGCCGCATCGAGACCCCGACCCTCTTCCTGTTCCCCGCCGCGTCCCCCCTCTCCGGGCATCCCGACGCCCGGAGGATCCGGGACGCCTTCCCCCAGGGGTTGGTGGCGACCATGGAGGACACGCGCGGCCTGCCCTTCGTGGACCGCCACGACGAGTTCCACCGGATCGTGCGCGGGTTCGTGGATCGCTTCCGGCTCGATCGGCCGTGAGGCCCGGGGAGCGCCGGACCCCGTGCGGAATCCTCGCCCCGGCGCCCCACCGTCGGGGATGCTGGTCGCCGAGGGGGTACGGCGGCGCTCTTCCGCGTCGTCCAAGGGGAGTCCGCGCCGTCACGGGGACGAGCGGAGTCGGGAGGGCATCCGCCCATGAGCCGGTTCGCCGCAGCCGCCGCAGCGCTCGCGCTTCTCCTCGTTTCCGCGCCCGCGGGCGCCGGCGAGGGGGAGTCCACCGCCCCGCCGCCGAGGATCGCCATCGACAAGTTCCTTCGCGGCACCGTCGTGAGCCTCGACCGCGACGGCGTCGTCGACGTGCGGTACGACCTCAAGGACGAGGATCAACTCAAGGACTTCCTGTTCTACCGGCCGTTCCGCGTGCAGGGAGCGTGGGAGCAGGATCTCCGGGATCGGAAGCTCCGCCTGAAGGGGACCGGCGGCCTCGTGTGGAAGCCCGTGCTCAAGAAGACGCTGGAGATGGGTTTCCACATGCGGCTGGGCGTCGCTCGGGACGCCGGCGCGTTCATCGCGGAGGATCGCGAGAGCGAGCACTACACGATGTTCTCGATCTACGACCAGTTCTTCCAGAACAAGGACAGTCCCGGCAGCGCCAAGGTCCACATGATCTGCCGCTTCCTCCCGGCGTCGCAGGAGTTCGGCGGCGATCTCGTGTTCCGCTACGTGGCCCGCGGGGCCCGTCCCGCCATCCCCATCGGCAAGCCGTTCGCCGTGGCCATCCGGCGCGAGGGCATCGACGACGAGATGCGCATCGACGACGAGAAACTGGCGGGGAACGAGGCCAACTGGGATCCGCTCCGCGGCCTCCGGCCCGGCTTCTACGTGCTCGACTCCGACGCCACCTACTGGGACCTCCGCATCAAGGGGAGGATCGACCCGGAGTGGGCCGCCGCCGCGGGCGTCGATCTGACGCTGCCGATCACCCCCGTCGGCCCCGAGGTCCCCGAGGTGCGGGAGGCCGGCGCCGGGGACGCCGCCGCGCGGGCGCGCATCGCCGCCTTCCTCGAGGGGACCGGCTCCTACCGGGACCTGGTCCGGGCGGTGGACGACCGCGCCCTGCTGGAGGCCGTGCGCCGGGAGGCCGCCGAGGCCCTGCGCCGGACCGCCACGGCCCGCATCGTCCCCGAGTGCGTCCCCCTCCTGGAGTCCGACGACCTCCTCAGCCGCACGCTCGGGGACGAGATCATCACCGCGCTGGCGGGACGGAGTTTCGGCTTCAAGGCGGACGCTCCGGAGGACAAGCGCCGCAAGGCGGTGAAGTCGCTCATGGAGTTCATCGAGAGGTACCCGCAGAAGTTCCGGTAGACCCCGGCGCGCCCCTCCCGCTACCCGCGCCCCCCGGGTCGGGTTCCAGATGGAGGCTTGGGGCCGGGGGTTCCCCGGTGTATCGTTCCCGCCAGGCCCGGTGTCCCAACCGCGCCACGGAGGTCTGCCATGCGTCGACGCCACGCCCTGCTCGGCTTCGCCGTCCTCGCCGCCGTCGTCGCCCTGACGGCGGTCCCCGACGCCCTCGCCCGCGGCAAGGGTGGCGGTCGCCGCGGCGGCAAGGGCCGGGGCGGCGCGGGAGACTACGAGGATCGCAAGAGCCTCATCCAGGGGGTCGAGGAGCGCATGCGCCGCGAGGACATGGAGGGCCGCGGCACCGAGGGCCGCGCCGCCGATGCCGCCGAGTCCCGCCGCGAGAACCAGGATCGCGTGCTCGGGGACCAGCGCCGCGGCCGCGAGGACGCGCGCAGGGCCCGCGGAGCGCGCGTGGAGTCGTCGCTGTAGTGAGGGTCGGCTCCCCGGCGCGCCCCCGCAGCGGCCGTCCCGCCGGGGCCGGTGTCGGGATCGCCGTGCTGCTCGCGTGCCTTCTCGCGGGAATCCCCCCGGCCGCCGCCGACGCGCGCTCCGCGTCGCTGCGCGAGGAGGTCCGCGTCCTGCTTCGGCGGGGCGAGCGCAAGCCGGCCCTGGAGAAGGCCCGCGACGCGGTGGCCGCCGACGGGGCCGATGTGGAGGCCCACGTGCTCTACCAGGAGGCGGCCCGGGGCCAGGTCCCGGCAGCGCTGCTGGTGGAGGAGTACCGCACCCTCCACGCCAACGCCCCCGGTGACGGCACGCTGTTCCTCCTGGCGCGCCTTCTCCCCCCCGCCGAGGCGGAACCGCGACTGAAGGAGTTCCTCGCGAAGAACCCCGGCGCCTACTGGGCCCAGGTGGGCCTCGGCGCCACCCTCGCCCGGGCGGGCAAGGGCGCCGAGTCCGAGGCCCTGGCCCTCGCCGCCCTCGCCGGGCGCGCCGGGGACCCGGACGCCGCGGCCCGGTCCGGCGCCCTCTGCGCCGAGGCCCGCCGGTTCGCCGCCGCGGAGGCGTGCTACCGGAAGGCGCTGGAGGCCGCCCCCGCCCACGATGGCGCGACCCTCGGCCTCGCCCACGCCCTGCTCCGGCAGGGGAAGGCGGCGGAGGCGGCGAAGGTGCTGGACGGCCGACCCGCCGCGGGACCGGCCGACCTCCGGGTGCTGCTGCTCCGGGCCGCCATCGCCGCCGAGAAGGGGGACAGCGCCGCCGAGGAGGCGGCGCTGGTGGCGGCCCTCGCCATGGACGCGCAGGACGCGGAGACGAAACTGGCGCTGGGGGTCGTGCGCGTGCGCCGCACGGCGGCGAAGGCGGCCGCGGAGAAGCGCGCCGCGAAACCCGAGGAGTTCGCCGCCGACCTCGGTCAGGTCCGGGCCGCCGCGGCGGCGCTCGCCGACCGGGCGGACGTCCAGTACTCCCTCGGCCACGCGCTCGAGGCCGCGGGCCTCGTGGACGAGGCGCGGGCCGCGTACACGGAGGCCTCCCGCCTCGACCCGCTCGGATCCGCCTCGCTCACGTCGCTGGGGGCGCTCCACCTGCAGCGCGGCGAACTGGAGGACGCGGTCCGCGAACTGAAGCGCGCCCTCGACCGCGACGGCAAGGACACCGAGGCGCTGCTGGCGATGGCGCAGGCGCTGGAGCGCCTGGACCGGGGCAAGGACGCCCTGGAGACGCTCCAGAGGCTCGTGAAGGTCGCGCCGGGGGATGCCCGCGGCTGGCACGCCCTCGGCCTCGTCGCCGAGTCCGCGGGGCGCCTCCCCGACGCCGCGGCGGCGTTCAAGAAGGCGGCGGAACTGGACGCCGGCACGGCGCGCTACCACCGCGACTACGGCGAGACGCTCTTCCAGGCGAAGAAGTTCGACCAGGCGGCGGAGGCCCTGGAGAAGGGGCTCGCCATCGACCCCTCGGACGCGCGCGCGTGGACCGCCCTGGCGCGGTCGCGGACGCAGCAGCGGAAGTACGACCGCGCGGCGGAGGCCTACGAGAAGGTCGTCGCGCTGCGGCCCGACGACCAGAACCTGCACGTCCTCCTGGGGGCGCTCTACCAGGAGTACCTGCACGAGTACGAGAGGGCGCTCATCCACTACCACAAGTTCCGCGCGCTGGGCGGCGAGGACGGGAACGTCGAGGACTGGATCGCCGAGTGCGAGGCGGAGATGGCGAAGAAGAAGAAGTAGCCCGCGCCGTGGCGATCGCATGCGGCACCGCTGGTACGATGCGGCCATGAGCCCTCCCCTCCTCCGACGCGTCCTCCGCGCCGCCGGGGTCGCCGCGCTCCTGCTCGTCGCCGCGGCGTCCACGGGGGCGGCCTCCCCGCCGCCCCAGGACGCGGACTCCCTCCGCGCCACGGTCCTCGACGCCGCGCTCAAGGACGACGCGCGCATCAAGGCCGCGCGATCCCTCGAGGAGAAGGACCCCGAGGGGCTGGGCACGGCGCTCCTGGATCTCGCGAAGAAGAAGGACCCCCACAACCTCTCGTTCCTCCTCGACGTCGCGCTGAGGTCCGAGGGGCGCCACATCCGCGTCGCCGCCGTCTACGCGGCGTGGCAGTGCGCGCCCGACACCGTCGTGGCGGCCTTCGTGAAGGCGTTCGCCGGCGAGGACGACAAGATCGTGATGCGGGCCATCGAGGCCGCGGGACTCCTGGCGGTCCCCTCCAAGGACAAGACCGTCGCCGCCGCGCTCGTGGAGCAGGCCGCCGGCGAGACCCCGCTGCGTGCCATCGAGGCCGCCCGGGCCCTCTCCCGCATCGGGGACAAGCGGCTCCAGCAGGACCTCGTGGATCTCTGCGCCCGCGTCAAGGACAACCACGTGCGGAAGCACCTGGTGTGGGCGCTCCAGGATCAACTGGGACCGCGGGCCGCCGAGAAGCGCCTGACTCCGCTGAAGGGGCGCCCCGGGGAGGAGGGCAGGAACGCCGTGGAGGCCATCGAGATCGTGAAGGACGCCGAGGAGGAGCCGTTCACCTGGGACCCCATGGCCCTCAAGTCCGTCCCGGACTGGTGGGCAGGACGCTCCAAGGGCCTCGTTCCCGACATCGCCATCGGCGACCCGGACACGAAGGAGCGCGTGCAGTCGTGGTTCGACCACCTCCAGAAGATCGGCCCCACGTGGAGGCACCTCGCGGCCTCGACGTTCTCGAAGGTGGTGTTGCGGCCGGCCAACGAGGACCGCGTGGTGGACGCGAAGACGCGGAGCCTGTTCCTCGGGGCATCGGAGATCCTGCTCTGCGAGAGCGCCTGGCAGGGCTCGTACGTCATGGCCCGGGACGCCTGCCTCGGGCTCGCGGCGGGACTGGGCGAGCCGGTCCGCGGCCACAGGGGCTGGGAGCCGGCCTACGTCGAGATCCACACGTTCTTCGCCACCGACGGCGAGCACCGCCCCGGGCCGCTGGCGGAGTTCGTCGCCAACCAGGTGGCGAAGAAGGGCTGGCGCTGACGGGCCGCGAGCGGATCGGCGGGGTTCCTCACGGCCCTCGATCCGGCGCCCCACCCGCCGCCGCGCACCCCGTCCCCAGGCACCCGGAGACCCCATGCCCTCGAAGAACCTCCTGCTCTACGGAGCCAGCGACTCCGATTCCGACATCCTCTACGCGTCGGGCTTCAACGCCCCGGACCCGTTCTGCTGGTTCCGAGCCGGGGAACGGACCTGCCTGGTCGCCAGCGACCTGGAACTGGGCCGCGCACGGCGCGAGGCCCGCGTCGACGAGGTCCTCTCCCTCTCGGCGGCCGCGACCTCGGCCCGCAAGCGCCTCGGCCGCCCGCCGCGCCCCGCCGACGTGGTCGCCGAGGCGCTCCGGTCCCGGCGCGTGCGGCGCGCCGCCGTGCCGGCCTCGTTCCCCCTGGGCATGGCGGAGGCGCTCCGCGCCTCGGGCATCCGCCTCGACGTCCGCCCCGCCCCGTTCCTCCCGGAGCGCGTGGTCAAGACGCCCGCGGAACTGAGGGAGATCCGCCGCTGCCAGCGCGCGACGGAACGGGCCGTGCAGCGGGCCTTCGAACGGTTGCGCCGCGCCCGCGTCCGCGGCCGGCGCATCGTCGAGAAGGGCCGCGCCCTCACCGCCGAGGACATCAAGCGCACCATCGACGTCGCGCTGATGGAGGACGGCTGCGTCGCGCGCCACACCATCGTCGCCTGCGGCGAGCACGCGGTGGACCCCCACGACACCGGATCGGGGCCGCTGCTCCCCCACGTCCCCATCGTGTTCGACGTGTTCCCGCGATCTGCGACGGGCTACTTCTCCGACATGAGCCGCACCGTCGTCAAGGGGAAGCCGTCGGACGCGGTGCGGCGACTGCACGCGGCCGTCCTCGACGGGCAGACGCTGGGCATCCGATCGGTGCGCGCCGGCGCCAACGGGAAGGACATCCACGGCGCCATCCACGCGCGCTTCCGCGCGCTCGGCTACGAGACCGGCCCGCGGGAGGGCGGCATGCAGGGCTTCTTCCACGGGACCGGGCACGGGGTCGGCCTCGACATCCACGAGGCTCCCAGGATCGGGGGCGTCGACGACCTCCTCCCCGCCGGAGCGGTGGTGACCGTGGAGCCGGGGCTGTACTACCCCGGAGTCGGAGGGGTCCGCATCGAGGACATGGTCCTCGTGCGGGAGAACGGGTGCACCAACCTGACGCGCTTCCCGAAGGGACTCGATCTATAGGTGCCCGTCGGGGGGGCTCGCATCCAGCAGGAGGGCGCTCCAGGACTCGAAGCGCGCGCGCTCCTCGCGGAGGAGGCGCAGGACCTCGCGCCGCGGCGTGAGGGACCCCTCCAGCGCCTCGGACTCGCGGATGCGCACGTCTCCCGCCACGGCCACGCGGTAGACGAGCCCGAAGTGGACCGCCCCGACCGGCGTGGAGTCGTCGTTGAGGACGCCCGCGGGCGTGGCCTGCCACGGACCGTCCACGACGACCTCCTCCTCGATCTCGCGGCGGAGGCCCGCGTCGAGCGCGTCCTCGGCGCCGTCCACGGGATTGATGTGCCCCCCGACCCCGACGGAGAGCTTCCCGTGGAGGCGCGCCTCACCGCCCCGGGTGAGGCGGCGCATGAGGAACAACCGGTCGTCGCGCTCCAGCACGGCGTAGGGGATCACCTGTTTGAGATCGGGGCTCCGCTCCGCGTGGCGGCGCTCCACGAAGAAGCCGTGCTCGCGGATCCGATCGAGCCATGCTTCCCGCTCGTCCCCGGAGAACGGTTCGAACCCGTGGGGGTAGCGATCGACGAACAGCCGATGGCGGGGCACGACGAGGACGAATTCCACGGAGGACCTCCCGAGTGCGCGGGGATCGTACTCCGGCGCGGGGACGGACTCCCCGCGGGGTACCATCGCCGGGCCATGGCCCGCGCCCCCCGCATCCCACCCCGCTGGCGGCCCCTGCTCTGGCTGGCGGCGGGCTGCGCCGTCGCGGCGGCGTGGCTGCTCCTGCGCCCGGCGCCGCCGACGGGCGTGCTTCCGTCCGTGGCGGGCCTCCCCGGTTGCGGGTTCCGCCTGATCACCGGCGCTCCCTGCCCGGGGTGCGGGATGACCCGGTCGCTGACGTCGCTGCTCCGGGGGGACGCGGCGGCCGCCTTCGCCTGGCACCCCGTGGGACCCGTGCTCGCGGGACTCGCGCTGACGGCGCTGGCGCTCGCCGCCGTGGAGGGCTCGACGGGGAGACCGGTCCTCCGCGAGGCGCTTCGCCGCCACGGCCCGCGGGTGGCCGGGTGGACGGTCGCCCTGCTGGCGATCTGCTGGACGATCCGGGTCGTCCTCCTCCCCGATCTCGCGCCGGACCCGCCGCCGCCGGGAAGCCCCGCCGCGCGCCTCCTGGGGAGGTAGGAGGCGGCGCACTCCGACCGGGAACTACGCCTCCCGGGTCGGAATCGTCTCCACGTGGAGGATGCGCTGGCAGGACTTGCACTGGACCGGCTTCTCCGCGCGCAGGGCCAGCGAGACGTCCTGCAGGGTCACCTGCATCTGGCAGGCGGCGCAGAAGTGCTCCTCGCCGCTCCCGTCGGTCTCCACGCGGGTCAGGCCCACGCCGGCGCGGATGGCGCGGATGCGGTCGTAGACGTCGAGCACTTCGGCGCTGACCTCCTGGGCGAGCGCCGTTCGCACCAGTTCCTTCTGCCGGATCCGCTCGCGAAGCTCCGCCTCCTGGGCCTTCACGACCTGCTCGGCGGCGCGGAACTCGTCCTCCGCCCGCCGGGCCTCGGCCCGGACGCGATCCACCGCGGCGTCGAGTTCCTCGGCCTCGTCCATGACCGCGAGGATCGTCTCCTCGATCTTGCCCTTCTCCGCCTCGTGTCCGCGGATCGACAGCAGGAGATCGCTGTAGACCTTGTTGGAGGTGGCGGAGTTGAGCTGCCCCTCGAGCCTCCCGATCTCGGCCTCCTTGGATCGGAGGTCGAGTTCCTTCCGATCCGCGGCCTTGTGGGCATCCCGGGCCCGCGTCTCCGCCGCCGCCAGGGCGGCCCGGGCCTCGTCGAGAAGGCGCCGCTCGTGCGCGATCAGGCCCGGCTTCTCGTCGGCCTCCGCGTGGAGTTTCCGGAGCTGGAGATCCAGTTCCTGCAGTCGCGCGAGGCTCGACAGGGACTCCTTGACGTCGCGTCCGCTCACTCTCGCCCTCCCACCGGGGCCCCGCTCCCGCGGCTGCCGCCGCGGCGCACGGTCGCCCCCGAAACGGAAAGGGCCCGGCCTGGCGGCCGGGCCCCTGTTGTCATCGGGCCGACTCGAGGAAGCCCTCGAGCTTTCGCGCCCTCACGGGGTGCTGCAACTTGCGCACCGCCTTCGCCTCGATCTGGCGCACGCGCTCCCGGGTCACCTTGAAGATCCGGCCCACCTCCTCCAGCGTGTAGGTGTAGCCGTCGCCGATCCCGTACCGCAGCTTGATGATCTCGCGCTCCCGGAACGTGAGGGTCTGCAGCACCTTCTCGATCTTGTCCTTGAGCATCTCGTGGCTCGCCGCCGAGACGGGCGACTCGGCGGTCTCGTCCTCGATGAAGTCGCCGAAGTACGAGTCGTCGGAGTCCCCGATGGGGCGGTCCAGCGAGATGGGGTGCTTCGCGATCTTGAACACGCGCTTCGTCTCGTCGACGGAGATTCCGCTCGCCGTCGCGATCTCCTCGACCGTGGGCTCGCGTCCCTTCCGCTGGACCAGGTCCTTGGTCACGTTGCGCAGCTTGGACATGGTCTCGATCATGTGGACCGGGATGCGGATGGTGCGCGCCTGGTCGGCGATGGACCGCGTGATGGCCTGCCGGATCCACCAGGTCGCGTACGTGGAGAACTTGTAGCCGCGGCGGTACTCGTACTTCTCGACGGCCTTCATGAGGCCGGTGTTCCCCTCCTGGATGAGGTCGAGGAACGTGAGGCCGCGGTTCCGGTACTTCTTCGCGATGGACACGACGAGGCGGAGGTTGCCCGACGACAGCTTCCGCTTCGCCTCCTCGTACTGGGCGTAGCGGTCATCGACCTGCCGGATGCGCCATCCCAGGCGATCGGGATCCTCGGCGGCCTCGTGCAGCCGGACCTCGAGGCGGATCTCCACCTCGCGGCGCTCGCGCGCCGCCTCCGCGGATCGGTCGCCCTTCAGGTCGACCAGCCGCTGGACCAGCGCCGCGGTCTCCTGGTGGCAGTCCTTCATCTTCTTGACCAGTTCGCGGAACTTCTTCGTCTGGATGAACAGTTCCTCGAGGAGGACGACCCCCCGACGGCGCCGATCGCGGATGCGACGCAGCAGCGCCGGGTAGTCGTCGGAGCGGGAGCCCGCGGCGCGGAGCGCGGCGAAGTCCTGGCAGTTGCGCTCGGCCATCCGCTTGAGCGAGGCCAGGTTCTCGGGGAGACGGTTGCTGAGTTCGAGCTTCGCGGCGCTGGGATCGGTGCTCGTGTTGATCTTGAGGGTGCGATCGAAGGCCAGATCGCCGCGGCAGACGTCGTCGAGGATCGTGATCGCCGCCTGGAGCGCGACGCCGGACTCGAGCACCTTCTTCCGGAAGCGCTTGCGCGTCAGTTCGATCTGCTTGGCGAGCCGGATCTCCTGGTCCCGCGTGAGCAGCGGGATCTCGCCCATCTGGGTGAGGTACATCCGGACGGGGTCGTCGATCTTCTCCGTCGGCCCCGCGTCGCGGAACGGGTCCTCGTCCTCCTCCTCGAGGACCTCCTCCTCGGCCGCCTCGGGAGTCGGCTCGGACTCGCCGTCCCCCTCGCCGTCGATCTCGCCGACGCCGTCCTCGCGATCGCCCTCCGTGTCGCTCTCCGCCTCCGCGTCCGCCTCCTCCACGACCTCGATGCCCATGTCCTCGAGGGACGACATCATCCCCTCGATCTTCTCCGTCGAGTCGTCGGGGAGCGCGCGGTTGAGTTCGTCGTAGGTGATGTAGCCGCGCCGCTTGCCCTCGTCGATGAGGGCGCGCAGTTCGGCGCTCATCCCGCGCTCGGCACCGGCGTCGGGGCGCGGCTCCGCGGGAGCGTCCCCGGGGGGGCGGCCGGACGAACCGGCGCCGCCGGGGCGACCCCGCGACGGCCGGGGGCGCCCGGGGGCGCGGAGTTCGGCGGTCTGCGGCTTCTTCTTCCTGGGCAAGGTGATCACCTCTCGACGGGCCGTGGTGCCCGCCTGTGCTTCGACCGGATCAGTTCCGCGCCCTCCCGGAATCGGGCGTCCTCGGCCTCCGAGTCTCCGGAGGCCTGCGCGTCCGCGACGCGGCGCTTCACGTCCTCCAGCCGCCGCTCCGAAACGTGGCGCTCCAGGCACTCCTCGAACCGCCTGTGGAGCGCCGTCAGCGGGAACTCCGCGCCGGCGGCCGCGAGTTCCGCCGCCAGGTCCGCGAGCGCCGCGTCGTCGAGGGCGGCGGCGCACTCGGCGGGCACCGCCGTCCCCGCGTCGTCCGCCGTCTCCACGAGCGCCGCGGCGATGCGGCGGAGGGCGGGCGCGGCGAAGGTCTCGGGAGGCGCCTCCGCGGCGAGCCGCGCGGCGAGCCCGGGACCCGCCAGGGCCGCCTCGAGAAGGAGGCGCTCCAGCGCGGAGGCGTCGGCGGCGGGGTCCGCGGCGGCGGTCGCTGCGGCGGCGGCACCGGGAGCGGCGGGCTCCCGGGGCGGCGGACCGCTCCCGACGGCGCGGGCACGGCTGGCGACGGAGGCGGCGCTCACGCCGAGGCCGGCGGAGATCCGCTGGAGCATCCGCTCCCGCCGGACCGCGTGGGGGGCGCGCAGCGCCGTCCGGACGAGGCCATCCACCTCCGCGGCGACCCCCGCGACCGTACCCCCCGCACGCTCGCGCGCCGCCGCGACGAGGAACTCGAACGCGTCGGGGGCGCGATCCATGGCGTCGCGCAGGGGTCCCGGCCCCCGCTGCACCAGGAGGTCGCAGGGGTCGAGCCCGTCGGGGAGGGTCGCCACGGCGGCGTCGAGATCCTCGTCCAGCACGATCTCCACCGCCCGCGCCGCGGCCCGCCGGCCCGCGTCGTCGGCGTCGTAGATGAGGACGACGCGGTCGGCGAACCGGCGCAGGAGCGACGCGTGGTGCGCGGTGAACGCCGTCCCCAGTCCCGCCACGGCGCTCCGGATCCCGTGCTGGTGGGCCATGATCACATCCATGTAGCCCTCCATGAAGCAGAGCGTCCTGCCCTGGAGGGCCTCACCCCGCGCCCGGTGGAGGCCGAAGAGCATCTCGCCCTTGCGGAAGAGGGGCGTCTCGGGGGAGTTGAGGTACTTGGGCTCCTTGTCGCCGAGGGCCCGGGCGCCGAACGCCACCACGCGGCCGCGGGCGTCGGCGATGGGGAACACGACGCGGTTGCGGAACCGGTCGTAGAGGCCGTCCCCCGACGCGCGCCGGAGCACGAGCCCCGCGGACTCGAGCGTCTCGACGGCATACCCGGCCCGGCGTCCCGCATCCAGCAGCCCCTCCCAGGACTCGGGCGCGTACCCGAGCCGCCAGTCACGCGCCGTCTCGCCGGTGAGCCCGCGCCGACGCAGGTACTCCGCCGCCGGCGAGCCGCGGAGATTCCCCTGGAACCACCCGCAGGCCCACTCCGCGGCGGCTCCCAGCGCCTCGCGCGACCGCCGGGCCTCGTCCGCCGAGGGATCCGCGCGCTCGTCCAGCGACACTCCGTACTCCCGGGCCAGCGTGCGCAGCGCCTCGGGGAAGTCCACGCCGTCGCGCTCCATGACGAAGGCGAACACGTCCCCCGACTTCTGGCAGCCGAAGCACTTCCAGCGCTGGGACTCGGGCCATACGTGGAACGAGGGCGTCTTCTCGCGGTGGAAGGGGCAACAGGCCGCCCAGGTCCGCCCGGTGCGCTTGAGGGGCACCGTGCGCCGGATCTGGTCCACCAGGTCCGCGGCCCTGCGGACGTCCTCCTTCTTCTCGTCGGGGGAGCGGTTGGCCAATTCCGATCGCAGTCGCGCCTCCCGGACCGGGGCCCGCGCGGGCCCGTCCGACGCCGCCGGGCCGCGCGCCGCGGCCGCGACCGGACGACGGTCGGGCTCGCCCCGCCCGTCGAAACGCCGGAGACTAGGGGGCCCGCGGAGGCGGTCCAAGGAATTGTACCCACCGGTCCCCCGCCCGGCGGGGGGGCGCGTGAATCCGCTTGCCCCCCCCTCGCGGCCGGTGGATACTGCCCCGCGGTACAGGCGGGGGACGGGACCTCCCTCCGGGCGCCGCGCCGCGGCGACCGGGACGGCGGTCCCCGCGGCCCGCCCCGCGCGAGGGGGACCGAGCAGGATGTTCCGGATCACGCTGACGATGGGCGGGAGCGAACTCCGCAAGTACCCGTTCGACAAGGAGAAGGTCGTCGTGGGGCGCGACTCCGACTGCGAGATCCCCATCGACAACGTCGCCATCTCCCGGCGGCACGCCAGCGTCACGAAGACCGACGAGGGATACGTCCTCGAGGATCTCCACAGCGGCAACGGGACGTTCTTCAACGGCGAGAAGATCGTCAGCCATACCCTGGCCAACGGCGACGTGTTCGTCATCGGCAAGTACTCCCTCACCTTCGAACTCCTCACCGACGTCGAGGACAGCGTCAAGGACGCCGTCCGGAAGGCGGGAGGCGAGGACGCGACCTTCCGGCTGGACCGCAAGGAGCTGGACAAGCTCATCGGGAAGGCCTCCAAGTCGGGGGAGCCGAAGAAGGGGTCCCTGGAGCCCGCCAGCGGCGGCCCCCCCGTCCCCCTCACGCGCCCCTACCACTTCGCGGGCACCTCCTCGGACTCCTCCATCCCGGCCTCCGGGTTCATGGTGGCCCCGCGGCTCGCCCTCTTCGTCCGTGACGACGGGGGCATGCGGCTCTTCAAGGTGGGCGGCAAGTTCGGCAACGTGAGCGTGAACGGGCAGCCCGTGGACTCGCGCATCCTCCGCGACGGCGACATCGTCGACATCTGCGGCGCCCGGTACAAGTACACGGAGTCGTAGCCCGCCCGCTGCGTCGCGGCGTCAAGCGGCGACCGCCTGTCACCCGGTCGCGCGGCGGCGGCGCACGTCCTCGATGATCTCGGGGAGGAACTCCTCGAGGCGCCGCTCCGGTGCGAAGCCCACCGTCGCGCGCAGACGATCCACCGAGGGGACGCGCCGATCGAGGTCCTCGAACCCGGGCCCGTAGGCCTCCTCGTAGGGCACGTGGGTGACGGGGCAGCCGGGCGCGACGAGGGTCCGGACGAGGTCCGCGAGGGCGCCCACGGAGATCTCGCAGGGGCTGCCGACGTTGAACACCCGACCGTACGCCTTCGGCTCCTCCAGCAGCGCCCCCACCGCGCGGACGACCTCCCCCACCCAGCCGAAGCAGCGGGTCTGGCTGCCGTCCCCGTAGATCGTCAGCGGGCCGCCGCGCAGGGCCTGCTCGATGAAGCGCGGGATGACCATGCCGTAGCGCCCCACCTGCCGGGGCCCCACCGTGTTGAAGAACCGGGCCACGACCACGGGGAGCCCGCGCTCGCGGTGGTAGGCCAGCGCCAGGTACTCGTCCACGGCCTTGCTGGCGGCGTAGGACCAGCGCGTGACCGTGGTGGGCCCGAGGAGGAGGTCGTCGTCCTCGCGGAAGGGGCAGCGGACCCCCTTCCCGTAGACCTCCGAGGAGGACGCGATGAGGGTGGGAAGGCCCCGCTCCCCCGCCACCTGCAGGACGGTCTCGGTCCCGTGGATGTTGGTCTCGATGGACCGGACGGGATGCTCGACGATGAGGCGGACCCCCACGGCGGCCGCCAGGTGGAACACGGACCCGCATCCCTCCGCGGCGCGGGCCACGGTGGCGGCGTCCCGGATGTCCCCCTCGACGAACCGGAGCCCCGCGTGGGAGGCGACGGCGGCCAGGTTGGCCCGGCTCCCCGTGCTGAGGTCGTCGAGAACGGTGACCTCGGCACCCCGGCGGAGGAGATCCTCCACCAGGTGGCTGCCGATGAACCCCGCCCCGCCGGTGACCAGGTGCCGCACCGGCGCATCCTATGGCCGGGCCGGGCAAGTCCCTACGTACTGCGGGGAGCGGGCCGGGGCCGGGGTCGGAGCGCGGCCCTCCCCCGGGCGCGGCGGGACGTCGCCGCCGATCGCGAACGCGGAAACCTCCGGGAGGTCCCGGGGGACCGGTATCCTCGGCGCCCCGCGTGGGCAGATAGCTCAGTTGGTAGAGCATGGCATTGAAAATGCCAGGGTCCCCAGTTCAAGTCTGGGTCTGCCCACCACCGATCTGCCCACCGCGCCGGCGCCGGACCGGGAACCGCGCGCGGACAGACGCCACCCGCGCGACCGGTGCTACCATGGCCCGCGGGAACGGAGGTGTCCCCGATGCTTCAGAACCGGCGGACCGGCCTCGCGCCGGCCGCGCTCTTCCTGCTCCTCGCCGCTTCACCGGCCACCGCCGAGGGACCCGCCGACCTCTCGCCGCTTCCCGAGACCAAACCCCTTCCCGGCGACCCGCCGGCCAAGCTCCTCAAGGACATCGCGACGGCTCTCCGCGTCTCGCTGGGCGCGGAGCCGGGGCTGGAGGCGGTGGGCAAGCGGGAACTGGCCAAGGGGGAGCTGGCCCGCCGTGTCATGGAGTGGCGCGGGGCCATCGCCCCCGACGAGCCCCTCCGGAACGTCGCCTGGTGGCGGGACAAGCTCACGGGCACGCTTCCCACGGATCAGCCCCGGAAGCGCGGGCTGTTCAAGCACAAGGCCGCCTACGCGCCCGACGATGACCCGAAGCGGGAGTACCAGTTCTGGCTGAACATCCCCAACACGTACAACGTCAAGGACGCCCCGCTGCCCCTCCTCGTGCTCGCCCTCCCGCCGGGCGTGGACGCGGGCGGCAAGCTCATCGAGACCCACTATGCCGCCCTGCTGAAGACCCACCTCGTCGTGGGCTGGCCCCTCGATGCGGCGCCGGGCAAGAACAGCGCCGCGACCTTCCACCGCCGGAACCTCTGGATCGGCATCCTCCACATGCTGGAGTCGTACCGCGTCGATCGGGATCGCATCGTGATCGACGGGCTCGGCGCCGGCGCCCCCGTGGCCGCCGCCCTGGCCGCGGAAGCCGCGGTGCAGTGGCAGGGTGTGGTGCTGCGCCAGCCCGAGTCCGCCGGGGCCGTACCGGGGAACTTCGGCATCTGTCCGACCCTGGTGCTCGCCACCGAGGGAGCCGCGGGGGCCGTCGCCACCGCCGTGGCGGCCATCCAGCAGGCCGCGCCGGGAACCCGGGTGATGCCGGGCACCGATGCCGCGACCTCCTTCGCCGCCGAGGCCCCCGCCGTCCAGGAGTGGATCTCCGCGCTTCCGCCCCGGCCCATCTCCGACCCCTCCCGGTCCTACACCTACTCCTGCGAGACGGTGGACGGGTGGAACCACGGCCTGTGGTTCGTGATCTCCCAGTTCGTCGACGCCGGGCCCGGCGTGAGCGCCACCGTCGGCGTCTCCTACGACCGGAGGCTCGGCGTGGTGGACCTCCGCTGCCAGAACGTCGCCGAGGTCGTCCTCCTCCTCAACGACGAGCGGCTCGATCTCGACCACGCCGTCCGGGTGCGCGTGAACGGCATCCTGCTCCCCAAGGAGCCCCATCCCCGCAGCCTGGACACGGTGCTGGACTGGGCCGCCAATCCGCTGGCCGGTCGCACCTTCTTCGCCTCCACCGTCATGGCGGTACGGGTGGAGGACGAGGCGCGCCTGACGGAGGAGCAGCGAAAGGCGCTGGAGGACGCCGCGAAGCCGCCGGCGCCGGCGCCCGGTCCCGTGGAGGATCCCCCGGCCACCGCACCGCCCCCGGAGGGGCCCGCACCGGCCACCGAGGGGCCCGCCCCCGCGGAGGCCCCTGCCCCCGCGGAGGCCCCCGCCCCCGTGGAAGCCCCCGCGCCCGAGGCCCCCTCGCCGGCCCGGAAGGCCTACGACCGGGGCCTGGAGTTCCTCCGCACCCGGGAACTCACCCTCCCGGGGCCGGCGGCCGCGGACGGCACGCCGGGACCCGCCCTGGTCGCCTGGGGAGCCCCGTCGGCGCCCGCCGGGGGGGACGGGGCCAACGGCGGCGGGCCTCCCGCCCGCGTCGCCGATCCCGGGCTGACGGCGCTGGCCCTGACGGCGTTCCTCGATCGCCCCGGCGGACCGGACCCCGTGGACAAGGCGCGGATCGCCGCGGCCACGGCCTATCTCCGGTCCATGCAGAAGGAGGACGGCGGCATCTACGCCGTGGGCAACGGCAACTACTGCACGTCCCTCGCCATCGAGGCCCTCACCATGCAGGGGATTCCCCCCTCCGATCCGGCCGTCGCGCGGGCGGTGGAGTACGTGCGGCGCATGCAGTTCTTCGAAGGGGGCGAGGTGGGCGGGGATCCGGCGCACTCGCGGAAGGTCGCCGCCGCGGACGATCGATACGGCGGGTTCGGCTACGGGAGCGATCCCTCCAAGCCCGACCTGTCGAACACGCAGTTCGCGCTGGCCTCGCTGCGGGCGGCGGGCGTGAAGGAGGACGACCCGGCGTTCCAGCGGGCGTTGACGTTCCTGCAGCGCACACAGAACCGCAAGGAGAACGAGACCGCCGGCGAGCCGCGGGAGTGGAAGGTCGGGGACGACACGGCGGTTCGCGCCAACGACGGAGGCGGCGTCTACCGTCCCGGCGACAGCAAGGCCGGCCTCGCCGACGGACCCGAGGGGAAGAAGACCCTCCGCTCGTACGGGTCCATGACCTACGCGCTCCTCCGCTGCTACCTGAACGCCGGCCTCAAGCCGGGGGACGGGCGGGTGGAGGCGGCGCGCGAGTGGCTGACGGGCAACTACACGTGGGAGTCCAACCCGGGGTTCAAGGATCCCGCGTCGGCGGCCCAGGGCCTCTACTACTACTTCGCCACCGCCGCCCGCGTGCTGGCGGATCTCGGGGACGACGCGCTGCTGGAGCCTCTCCCCGCGCCGGGACCGGAAGCCTCCTCCGACGCCGCATCCGCGAAGCCGACCCCCCGCCCCTGGCGGGCGGACCTCCAGGCCAGGCTCCTCGCTCTCCAGTCCGCCGAGAACGGGTCGTGGTCCAACGGGAACGACCGCTGGATGGAGGCGCTCCCCGAAGTGGCCACGTCCTTCGCCCTCCGCGCGCTGGCGAGGACGATCCGGGCGAAGTAGCGGGGGACGACGGCCGGCCGGCGGCGGCGCGTGCCGCGAGGGGCGGGCTAGAGCAGCCGGCTCTTCTCCATCTCCGCCGGCGGGATCTCCCAGACGCGATCCTCCGCCACCACCTTCCAGCCGTGGGAGAGGCGGGGGTTGATGGGGTTCGGGCGGATCTTCACGACGAGGCTGCTGGCGGTGCCGTCGTCCAGCTTGCCGCTGACCATCTGGCTGATCTCGCCGCCCTTGTCGGCGCCGCTCTTCCGGAGTTCCGCGTAGTACTCCCGGGCGATGGAGTGGATCCTCCGATCGATGTCCTTCGAGATCCTCACGTCCGCGCTCATCGCTGCCCTCCGTCCTTCCTCGTCGGCATCGGACCCTGCGATCCGACCGCCCGGCGTTCGATGCATTCTGCGTCCCCGGGGGACGCCGGCCCAAGGGACTCCCGACGGAAGAACTCTAGCATTGCGTCCCGATCCGCGCCGATGGCGCGTCGGAGGGCGTCGGGCCCGTCGAACCGCCGCTCGTCCCGCAGCCTCGCGTGGAAGGCGACCTCGACCCGCAGGCCGTAGAGATCCCCGTCGAACCCGTCGAGCCAGACTTCCACCGCTTCCGGGGACCCGGCGGGGAGGAACGTCGGACGCCCTCCCACGTTCACCAGGGCCCGGTGCGTGGAACCCCCGTCCGGAGTCGCCAACGCCGCGTACACCCCCCGGGGAGGGGCGAGGGCTCCCTCCAGGTCGAGGTTGGCCGTGGGGAACCCCAGCGACCGGCCGCGCCCGTCCCCGCGGACGACCAGGCCCAGCGCGGAGACCGGCCGGCCCAGCAGGCCCGCCGCCGCGGGCAGGTCCCCCCGCCGCAGCGCCTCCCGGATGGCCGTGCTGGACACGGCCGCCCCGCCCACCGTGATCGGGTCCACGCCGCGCACGGGGATCCCCAGCGGAGCGAGCAGCCGCCTCGCGGTCTCCGTGTCCCCGGACCGGTCCTTCCCGTAGTGGGAGTCGGGTCCCAGGACCACCCCCGCCACCCCCATCCGGGCCACGAGGATCCCGCGCAGGAACTCCTCCGCGGGGACGTCCCGCAGGGCGGCGTCGAAGTGGAGCACCACGGCGGCGGCGACCCCGGCGCGGTCCAGGAGGCGCAACCGGTGCTCCAGGGAGGTCAGGAGCGGCGGACCCGCGCCCGCCACGACGGCGCGCGGGTGGACATCGAAGGTGACCGCCACGGGCTCCCCGGCCCGCTCGCGGGCGAGCGCGACGGTCTCCGCGAGCACGGCCCGGTGGCCGACGTGGACGCCGTCGAACATCCCCAGGGTCGCGACGGGAGAGCGGAAGGCGCCCGGGGAGAGCGCGGCGAGCCCCGGAACGCGGCGCATCGGCCCGGGCGCGCGCCTACCGGCGGCCGGCGACGGCGCCGCGCCGGGGCGGGGAGGAGGCGAACTTCTCCTCCAGTTCGCGCAGGGCGCGCTTGTTCCGGATGCGGTCCGCGGGCGTGAACCGCGTGGTGAACAGGACGCCGTCGAGGTGGTCGACCTCGTGCAGGATGCAGCGGCCGAGCAGCCCCGACGCGGCGAGCCGGAACGGCTGTCCCTCGAGGTCGAGAGCCTCGACCTCGACGTCGGCGGCGCGGACGATGGCCGCCGCGACCCCCGGGAAGGAGAGGCAGCCCTCCTCCATCACCGCTTCGCCCTCGACGCGCGCGATGCGCGGGTTGACCAGGACCAGTTCGTCGCCGCGATCCCCCGTCCCGCTCACGATGCAGACCCGGCGGTCCCAGCCCACCTGCGGCGCCGCGATGCCGAGGCCCCGGAGGGAGTGCATGGTCTCGATCATCCGCTCCGCCATGCCGCGCACGGAGGGGTCGAGGGCGCCGTCCCGCACCTCCGCCGGGCGCGTGGGGCGCCGCAGGCCGGGGTCGGGGAAGAGGACGATGGGCAGGGGTTCGACCATGGCGGCACCTCGTCCCGCTGGAGACGCGCACCGCGCCGCTCCGCGGACGTCGGCGATGGTAGGAGCGCGCGGGGGGGCGGACAAGAATCTGTTGTGGCGCCCTCCCGGCGGCTATAGGTTGGCCGGTTTGCCCGCCCAAGGGGCGGCCCAGTGGCAGGGGAGTGCGTTGAACGCCGACAAACTCATCGAGCGCGCCCGTTCCGAGGTCGCACGCCGCAATCACGACGGTGCGGTCGTCTACTACCTCCAGGCCCTCGCCGTGGACCCCGGCAGCCGCGACGCCCGCCGCGGCGTCCGCGAGGCGGCCCTGAAGAAGTACGAGCACGTCTACCCCTCGGGGTTCACCCGCGCGCTGACCGGGATCGGGCCGCGCATCGGGCTCATCCTCGCCTCCATGTCCCGCGACCACGTCAAGCGGATGGAGGCCATGGAGAAGGTGCTCGCCGGTCACCCCCGGAACACCGCCCTCGGGATGGCGCTCGGCGCGGAGGCCGAGGCCGCCGGCCTCGCCGGCGCGGCGGCCGGCGCCTACGAGGGAATCCTCCTGGCGGACGAGTCCCACGCGGGCGCCCTGAAGGGCCTCGGCCGGGCGCTCCGCGCGCTGGGCGATATCCCCGGGGCGCTCGCGATCCTGGAGAGGGCCGTCACCGTCAACCCCCGCGATCAGGAGGCGCAGCGGCTGCGCAAGGACCTCGCCGCCGAGGGCTACACGCTGGACGCGGGGTTCGCGACGGCGCGCACCACCCACGACCTCCTCAAGGACAAGGATCAGGCGAAGCGACTGGAACAGGCCCAGCGCATCGTCCGCGCCGAGGACGACCTCGAGGCCCGCGTGCGCGCGGCCCGCGAGGCCGCCGCCCGGACGCCCGACGACACCGTCGCACTGCGGGAACTGGCGGACGCCGAGTTCGGTCTCCGCAACTACGCCGCGGCGGAGAAGGCGATGGCCCGCGCGTGCGGGATCCTGCCCGACGACATCGCGCTGCGCACGCGCCTCGGCGACATCCGCCTCGCGGGCGCCGAACGTGCCGTTGCGGATGCGCGCGCCGCCGCGACGGGCGGGGACGCGGGCGCGGCGGCGCGAGTGGCGGCGCTGGAGAAGGCCCGCGTGGAGACGTTCGTCGCCGAGTACCGCGTCCGCGTCCGGAACCATCCCACCGATCTCGCGCTCCGGTACACTCTCGCCACGCACCTCGAGGAGGCGGGGCTCGTCGACGACGCCATCGCCGAGTACCAGCACGCCGTCAAGGACCCACGCCGCCGGCCGGAGACGCTGGGCGCGCTGGGTCGCTGCTTCTACGCGAAGGGGATGGACGACCTGGCGGCGAAGCAGCTCGAGAAGGCGCTCGAGGAGTCCCGCGAGTCCGGCGACCGCATGAAGACGCTGCTGTACGACCTCGCGCGGGTCTACGAGCGGCGGGGCGAACGCGAGCGCGCGCGCGACTGCCTCGCGCGAATCCTCGAGGTGGACATCGCGTACCGCGACGTCGGCACGTGGCACGCACGCTTGAAGGCGGCCGGAACGGCCTCCTGACGACTCGCCGACACGGAAAGGAAACGAGACCATGGCCCACAGCAAGTCCGCAGAGAAGCGCAACCGCCAGAACCAGACCCGGCGCGCCCGCAACCGGCAGCAGATCTCCGCCGTGCGCACGCAACTGAAGAAGATCGCCGGCGCCCTGGCAGCGGGCGACGCCGCGGCCGCGCAGAAGGAACTCTCGGTCGCCACGCAGCGGCTCGACAAGGCGGCGAAGAACCGGACCATCCATCCCAACGAGGCGGCCCGCCGCAAGTCCCGCCTCGCGAAGAAGGTGGCGGCCCTGAAGGGTGGCGCGAAGACCGCCTAGCCGGCGGCGCGGAGGGCCCGCTCGAAGCCGGGGAGGGCCCCCTCGATCTCGCGCTCGGGGACGCAGTACGCGACCCGGAAGTGGCCGGGGAAGCCGAACCCCGTGCCGGGGACCACGAGGATCCGCTCCTCCAGCAGCCGCCGCACCCAGGCCACGTCGTCGCCGCCGGGGGCCCGCGGGAACAGGTAGAACGCCCCGCCGGGGCGGATCACGTCGTAGCCCATCCCCGCGAGCGCGCCGTGCAGGCGATCCCGACGTCGCTGGTAGAGCGCCGGGTCCACGCTGCGGCCCTGCAACCGCGCCACCGCCCGCTGTGCCAGGGCCGGCGCGTTGACGAACCCGAGCACGCGATTGGCGAAGGTGCAGGCGCCGGTGAACGCGGCCGCCTCCGGGAGGTCGGGGCCCACCGCCACGATGCCGATCCGCTCCCCCGGCAGCGCCAGGTCCTTCGAGTGGGACGTCGCCAGCACCGTCGGGCCGTACGCGCGGAAGACGCTCGCGGGCCGGCGGCCGTCGAAGAGGATGCGGCGGTACGGCTCGTCGGAGACGAGGACCACCGTCCTCCCCGTGCGCCGCGAGTGCTCGCGGAGCACGTCCCCCAGGGCGTCCAGCGCCGGCTGTTCGTAGACCACGCCGGTGGGGTTGTTCGGGGAGTTCACGATGACCGCGGCCGTGCGCTCCGTGAGGGCCGCCGCGAGGGCGCCGAGGTCGGGCTGGAAGCCCGGTCCCGTCGGCACGGGGACCAGCCGACCTCCGTGGTTGTCCACGTAGAACGGGTACTCGGAGAAGTAGGGCGCGAGAACGACGACCTCGTCGCCGGGATCCAGGAGCGCCTTGAAGACGACGTTGAGTCCCCCTCCGGCGCCGACGGTCATCAGGATCCGGTCCGGGGAGAACTCGACGCCGTAGTCCTGCGTCAGAAACTCCGAGACGGCCTTGCGCACGGCCGGGAAGCCGGCGTTGGGCATGTAGCGGTGGAGACCCGGCGTCGGGTCCTCCAGCGCCGCTCGGAACGCCTCCTTCACCTCCGGCGGAGGCTCCACGACGGGGTTGCCGAGGGAGAAGTCGAAGACCCGGTCGGCCCCCAGTTCGGCCTTCAGGCGCGCGCCCTCCTCGAACATGCGGCGGATCCAGGAGGACCCCTTCATCAGTTCGGTGACGCGGCGGGAGACGGGCACGGGGCTACCTCCTCGGTGGAGACGGAACGCGCATCGTAGGCCGCTGCGGGCGGAGGGGAAGCAATGCGGGGGGCGGGCGGCGGGCTCGCGGGGAACGGGGCTGGAGCCGGCGCGGGCGGCGAACGGAAACGCCGCGGGGCGCTGGCGCGCCCCTGCACCCCCCCTCCGACGGCGGAGGGTTGGTGTAGGGGGGGCGGCTTGCCCCCCCCGGGGGAACCGGCCGCGCCTCGGGGGGACAGCCCGTACCTCACGCCCTTCCCCCGGGCATCGGTGGCGGGGTCGGGCAGCGGGTCAGCCCGCGGTCATCTCCGCCACCGGGGGCCGGCGAGCCTGGCCCCTACTTGGTCCCGAACACCCTGGCGTAGCGGTAGTAGACCTCGAGGCACATGACGTTGACGGACGTGGAGTACACGCGGCCGCCCTCGGGGCCCCACGGGTCGTTGGGATCCCACGAGCCGTGCTGGTCGTTGCTCTTGTCCATCTTCTGGCTGCCGATGATGGCCGTCTTCATGGCCTCGTTCCACCGCTTCCAGTGGTCGCCACCCATCTGGAACATGGCCAGGGTGCCGTAGTACCAGTAGTAGTGGTCGATGGTGCCACCCGCCTCGTCGTACACCGGCAGGCAGCGGCCGCACACGTCGGCACCCTTCTTCACGTACTCGTCGTTCTTGTCGGCGCCGCAGAAGATGCGCGTGAGGATGGCGACCGCCGTCAGCGACTCCGACTTGTCCTGCGGGAACCGGTCCTGGAGTTCCGTGGGGCGCGCGGGGCCGTTGCCGCGCATGGTGTAGCCGGCGCGCCCGTACTCCGGGTCGGTCACCTTGTCGAGGAACTGCTTCGCGCCCTCGAAGGCCGCCGGGTCGACGCGCAGCCCGCCGCCGTTGGCGGACTTGAGCGCCATGATCATCCACCCCGTCACCGAGGAGTCGTCGTCGCCGGGCCGCACGCCGTAGCGCCACGCGCGGTAGGGGTTCTGCGCCTTGTGGATGAAGTCGATGCCACCCTGGGCGCTGGACTTGAACAGCGGGGACTGCGTCAGCGCGTACGCCTCCGCCATGGCCAGCGCCGCGATGCCGTGGTTGTACGTGAAGTGGTTGCTCGTGCGCGGTCCGAAGCAGCCCTCGGGGTCCTGGGAGTTCTTGAGGTACTTGAGGCCCTCGCGGACGACGCGCCCGTAGCGGGGCGTCTTGTGGGTCTCGCCGTAGCCGAGGAACGCCAGGAGCGCGAGGCCGGAGACGCCGGGGTCGAACAGCGGTCCGCCGGCGCCGCCGCACTTGTTCTTCTTGCACTCCGCCTCGAAGCCGTCGCAGTCCCAGTGCCCGCCGGCGGACTGGTGGTTCTTGAGCCACTCGAGGCCCGCCTCCGTGGCGCCCTCCGTCCCGCCGCCGCCCTCCGCCCGCAGGTTCCGGTGACCGCCGGTGCGGCCGCCGAACATCCCGCCTGCGCCGCCGCCGATGCCGATGTCCGCGTTGGTGCCCTGGCCCTGGAAGGGGGAGTCGGAGTTGAACCGGGGGTCGCCCAGCGACTCCTCGGTCTCCATGTCGTTGTCGGTCTCGTTGTGGTCGTCGATCTTCGCGTCCTTGAGGACCGGCTGCTCGATGACCTTCTCCTGCTCGTCGATGGGCTTGGTCTCGAGGACGTCGGGCTTGACCTCCTCTTCGAGTTCGGGAGAGTCCTCCTCCACGGCGCCCGTGAAGGACCCGTCGTTGGGGGGCACGTACGGCGTGGCCTTGATGAAGATCATCAGGAGGACGGCCAGGACCCCGTGGAACGCGATGGAGGCGATCCACCACGGGGTCTGCTTCATCGTCTCGTAGAGCTGTTCGTTGAAGGTCGGGACGTGGCGGGAGACGCCGCGCTCCTGCGTCGAGAGGATCTGGTACTGGGGCATGGATGCCTCCGGGGCCGGATGCCGTGCGCCCATGGTACGGGCGCTTGTCCCCCCCTTCAACGGAAAGCCCCGGGGGTCGGTTCGCGGCCCGGCAAGGGGGGAATCCGCGCGACGCAACCCCGTCCGGGACCCCCACTTGCGCCGCCCGCCGAAGGCGAACCGGCGGGCCCCCGTGGGGAGCCCGCCGGCGGGGGGCTGCGGAGCGGGCCGGGGCGCGCTACCGCATCCCCAGCAGCCGTCCGTAGCGGTAGTAGATCTGCAGGGACATGGTGTTCACCGCCGTGGAGTAGACGCGCCCCCCCTCGGGGCCCCAGGGATCATCGGGATCCCAGGAACCGAGGCGGTCGTCGGCGGCGTCCCCGTTCTGGCTCCCGAGGACGGCGGACTTCATGGCCTCGTTCCAGCGCTTCCAGGGCTCGCCGCCCACCTGGAACATGGCCAGGGTGCCGTAGTACCAGTAGTAGTGGTCGATGGTGCCCGCGGCCCGGTCGTGGACGGGGAGGCAGCGGAGCATGAGGTCCGTGCCCCGCCGCACCGCCTCGTCGTCCTTCGCCGCGCCGCAGAAGATGCGCGTCAGGACGGCCACCGCCGTCAGCGACTCGGACCGGTCCTGGGGGAAGCGATCCTGGAGGTCCGTGGGACGCGCGGGTCCGTTCCCGCGCATCGTGTAGCCGGCGCGGCCGTACTCCGGATCGGTGACCTTGTCGAGCCAGGTGACGGCGCCGCGGAACGCGCCCGGGTCGACGCGGAGGCCCGCCACGTTGGCCGACTTGAGCGCCATCACCATCCACCCCGTGACGGACGTGTCGTCGTCCCCCGGCCGCACGCCGTACCGCCACGCCCGGTAGGGGTTCTGGCTCCGGTGCACGAAGTCGATGCCCGCCTGCGCACTGGTCTTGAACAGGGGGGACGCGGTGAGACCGTAGGCCTCCGCCATGGCCATGGCGGCGATGGCGTGGGAATACGTGAAGTGGCTGTCCGTCCGCGGGCCGAAGCAGCCCTCCGGGTCCTGCACCGACTTGAGGTACTTGAGGCCTTCGCGCACCACGCGACCGTAGGTCGCCGAGCGGTGGGTCTCCCCCTCGGCGAGGAACGCCAGCAGCGCGAGACCGGACACGCCGACGTCGTGGAGCGGTCCCCCCGCGCCGCCGCACTTGTTCCTGCGGCAGCGCGCCTCGAATCCGTCGCAGTCCCAGCGGCCGTCGGGGGACTGGTGATCCGCCAGCCACCGCAGCCCCGCCGACACCGCGCCGTGGGTCCCGGACGCCTCCCCGCGCATGCGGTCGTGACCGCCTCCGCGGGTCCCGAAGGGTCCGCCGGCATCGCCGCCGACCCCGATGGCGCCGTTGGCCCCGGGCCCCCGGAAGGGGGACTCGGAGTCGAACAGGGGATCCCCCTCGGGGAAGTCCGTCTCCGGGTCCTCGGACTCGCGGGGGTCGTCGATCTTCGCCTCGCGCAGCGTCTCCACGGGGAGTTCCGGCGGTCTCTCCTCGATGGGGGGGCGCTCCAGCACGCGGGGCGGCGGGTCGGGCTCGTCCATGGCGATGTCCTGGGCGGGCAGTTCGACGGTGACGGAGGCGTCCGCCGGCGGCGTGTAGGGCTGCGGGCGGATGAAGGCCGTCAGCAGCAGCGCGAGGACGCCGTGGAACACCATGGATGCGAGCCACCAGGGCGTCTCGCGCATCCGCTCGTACAGGGACTCCTCGAACGACGGAGCGGGACGTGCTTCCCGAGGCAGGGACGGATCCCGGATCTCGAAGCGGGTCATGGCACCCTCCTTCGCCCCTTCCTCCCCTTCCGCGGGCATCCCGTCGATGTCCCGCGCGGCGCGGGAGGGGCATCCCGCGCCCGCCGCGTCGGCGACCCGCGGCATCGTCCATCAACGGGGGAGGGAGGGGAGGGTTCGCGGGCTACTTCAGGCGATCGGCCAGATCCCGACGCTCCTCGCGGAGCGATTCGAGGATGGCGCGGCGCACCGACGGAGGCTCGATGGTGGCGGCCTCCACGAGCCCGATCTGCACGTCCCGGAAGGCGATCTCCGCCTTGAACCCCTCGAGCCTGGACCGCACGCGCGGGCCCCACTCCTCGATGGGCGCCGTGCGGGCCTCCTCCCGCCCGTCGCAGCGGAGGACGAAGTACCCCGCCGGTCCGCGCAGGGGCGGCGACACGTCCCCGGGCGCGCGATCCCCGGCGAACGCCCAGTCCACCACGGCGGCCACCCGGTCCCTCCGCCCCTCGACCAGGGGTTCGATGAGCCCCCCGTCGGCGGCCTCGCGGCCGTGGGAGACCTCCCGGGCGAGGTCGGAGAACTCCTCCCCCGCGCGGATCCGCGCCAGCGCCGCGTCGGCGGCATCGCGCGCCGCCGCCCAGGCCTCCCCGTCGGAGCGGGCGCCCTCGTCCCGGAACCGATCCGCCCTCAGGTCGATGACGCGCACCGTCACGGAACCGGGCAGCCTCACCTCCTCGGGGTGACGCTCCCCCCACGCGAGCACCTCTCCGGGCGCCACGAACGTGTCCACGGCGGGGCGGTACGGCTCGCGCGTCCGGCGCATGTACGTCCCCCCCGTGAACACGGTGGCGGCGATGAGATGCAGGCGGCGGTCGCGGAGCTGCTCCTCCCACTCCCGGCGCGTCATGCCGAGGAGCCGGACCTCGCGATCGATGGTGGTGTTCTGCTCCGCGGCCCGCTTCTCCTGGTCCCGCAGCAGGCGCTCCCACTCGTCCTCGTCCAGGGTGATGCCGAGCCGCGTCCCTTCCTCGATGACCAGCCGCTCACGGACCATCTCGATCACGCGGCGGTCCACCTGCCGCCGCAGGGTCTCCGGATCGGAGAGGTACTGGTCCCAGGAGGCGCCGAAGGAGTGGCGCACCTGGCGCTGGGCGATGACCCGGCCGTTCACCTTGGCCAGGACGCGCGCGTCGTCGAAGAGCGGGTCCTGCGATCGCGGCGGCAGCGTCGACGCCCCGGAGCCCTCCCCGGGGACGGCGACGGGCTCGGCGATGCCGCGGGACCGCGCCGCCGCCGCCCCCGTCAGGGGATCCGGCGAGCTGCAGGCGGCGAGCAGGGCCAGCGCGACGGGCGCCGCGGAGAGCGCCGGACGGGTCCGATGGGGACGCACGCGGGGAGGGTACCTCCGCTTCCTCGGGGACATCACGGATTGGACGGACGGAGGTCGCGGAGAAGTCCCCGCAGCAGTTCGACGCCGGAAGTCTCCCGCGGGAAGAGGAGGTGGAACTCCCGCGCGTCCACCCGCCGGACGCGCGACCCGTGGCGTCGGAGCGCCAGCGCGAGCCGGACGGGATCGGCGGCGCGCAGCGCCACGCGGTCCCCCTCGGGGGGCCGGAACACGTACTCCGCCCCGGCCGCCGCGGCGGCCACGCGCAGGCGGGCCAGGTCCCCGAGACCGGCGACCTCCGCCGGGAGCGCGCCCCATCGATCGCGGAGGTCCGCCTCCGCCTCGACCACCTCCTCCTCGGTGCGGGCCCGCGCGAACCGCCGGTAGACCGCCAGGCGCTCCCGCGGATCCCGGACCCACGACTCCGGCAGCGCCGCCGCGGCGGGCAGGTCCACGGTGCAGTCGAGACTCCGCGCGACGGGCTCGCCGCGCACGCGCCGGACCGCGTTCTCCAGCAGGGAGCAGTACATCTCGTACCCCACCGCCGCGATGTGACCCGACTGCTGGACGCCGAGGAGGTTCCCCGCACCGCGGATCTCCAGATCGCGGAGCGCGATCCGGTAGCCCTCGCCCAGTCCCGCGTACTCCTCGACCGCCCGCACGCGGCGCTCCGCATCCGTGGCGATGGGGCCTTCCGGCACGATGAGGTAGCAGTAGGCGCGGTGGGTCCCCCGCCCCACGCGACCGCGCAACTGGTGCAGGTCCGCCAGTCCGAACAGGTGGCACCGATCGATGAGGATGGTGTTCGCGGCGGGGATGTCGAGACCGTTCTCGATGATGCTCGTCGCCACCAGGACGTCCACGCCCCCGTCGATGAACCGGAGCATCGTGTCCTCGATGTCGTCCTCGTGCATCCTGCCGTGGCAGACCGCGATGCGCGCCTCCGGCACGAGCGCCTGGAGCGCCGCCGCCACGGAGCCGATGGACGCGATCCGGTCGTGGACGAAGTAGCACCGGCCGCCCCGGTCCATCTCGCGCAGGAGCGCGTCCCGGATCCACGGGCCGCCCCAGGTGCGGACCTCCGTCTCGATGGCCTGCCTGCCCTCGGGCGGCGTCTCCAGGTTGCTGGCGTCGCGCAGGCCGAGCATCGCCATGTGGAGGGTGCGGGGGATGGGCGTGGCGGTCATCGTGAGCACGTCCACGGTGGCGCGGAGCGTGCGGAGGCGCTGCTTGTGCGCGACGCCGAAGCGCTGCTCCTCGTCGACCACCACGAGCCCCAGGTCCCGGAACGAGACGTCGGGCTGGAGCATCCGGTGGGTGCCCACGAGGACGTCCACGCCGCCCGCCGCCGTCCGCTCCACCACCGCCCGCTGCTGCGCGCGCGTGCGGAACCGGGAGAGCACCTCCACCGTCAGCGGCCAGCCGGCGAACCGCTCGCGGAAGGTCTCGTAGTGCTGCTGGGCGAGCAGCGTGGTGGGGACGAGGACCGCCACCTGCCTTCCCCCCAGCACCGCCTTGAACGCCGCGCGCACCGCGATCTCGGTCTTGCCGAACCCGACGTCCCCGCAGAGCAGCCGGTCCATGGGGCGCGGGGCCTCCATGTCGGCCTTCACGGCGGCGGCGGCGGCGGCCTGGTCGGGGGTGTCCTCGTAGGGGAACGCGGCCTCGAATTCCGCCTGCTCCGGGCCGTCGCGCGGATGCACGAGGCCGGCGTGGAGCCGCCGCAGCGCCTGCATCTCGAGCAGTTCCGCCGCCACGTCCTCCACCGCCCGCTCCACCTCCTCGGTGCGCCGGGTCCAGTCCCTCCCCCCGTAGCGCGAGAGCACGGGCCGCGCCTCCCGCGTGCCCACGTACCGGTGGACGAGATCGGCGCGGGAGGCGGGGACCAGCACCCGGACGCCGTCGCGGAACTCGAGGACGAGGCTCTCGCGCACCCCTCCCGACCTCTCCTCCCGCTCGGTCCCCCGGTAGGTCGCGATGCCGTGGCTGAGGTGTACGACGGCGTCCCCGGGCCGCAGATCCGCCATCTCCACGGGCTTCGTGGGAGGCCCCCCCGGATCGGCCCACGCCACGGGCCGGCGGAGCCGCCGGCGCTCGAAGAGCGCGTCCAGCGAGAGGAGACTCGTCCGCGCCTCGGGGAGGCGGAAGGGGCCCGACAGCCGGCCCTCGCGCACCTCGACGCGGGCGGCGCGGTCCGCCGGCAGCCCCATCCCGGCGAGCAGCGTGCGGAAGCGGGACGCCTCCGCCGCGTTCCCCGCGAGCACGACCACCCTCCCGTCGATGGCGGTGCGTCGCTCCAGCAGGGGAAGCAGCGCCCCCGGATCGCGGGCCGCGTCGAGGATGGGCGTGGTCCGCACCGGCGCGTCTTCGTCCCCGTCGCCGCGGGAAGGCGTCGCGGAGAGGCGCAGGCCGGGGCGCGCCGCCGCCGCGCGCGCGAAGCGCTCCCACCGGGACTCCACTCCCGGGGAGTGGTCGGCGACGCGGCGCACGCGATCCTCCACGGCGGACGGTTCCCGGAGCACGACCCAGGCTCCCGCGGGGAGGTGATCCAGCACTCCCCCGCCGGCGGCGGTCGCCGCCTCCTCCCGCGGCAGCAGGTCGAGGACGAGGCCCGCCGCCTCCTCGGCGAAGGAGCGCTGCGTGGCCGGATCGAAGCGGCGGACGGACGCGATCTCGTCGCCGAACCACTCGACGCGGACGGGCCCGCCGCGGCCCGGCGGGAACACGTCGAGGATGCCGCCCCGCAGCGCCCACTCCCCGGGCCCCTCCACGCGGCCGACCCGCGCGAACCGGGCCCCGTCCAGGGTCCGCGCGAGGTCCGCGGGGGAACGCGCGTCGCCGGGGGCCACGCGGAGGCGCGCCTCGCGCAGCCGCTCCGGGGACGGCGCCCCGTCCAGGGCAGCCGCCGCGGGGGCGACGAGGAACCGGGGTCCCTCGCCGGCGTCGAGGCGCTGGAGCGCGGCGAGGCGGGCGGAGAGGACGCGGTCCTCGCGCAGCCGATGGGCCTCGTCCTGCGCCCCGAACGCCGGGTACAGGGCGGTGGCCGCCGGGTCGCCGAGGAAGAGGGAGAGGTCCTCGTCCAGGGCCTCCGCTTCGTCGGGATCCGCCGCGACGACGAGCGTCGTGCCGCGGGTCGGCGCCACGGCCGCCAGCAGGAGGGCCGCCGACGAGCCGTGGAGCCCGCGCACCTCCACGGGCGCCGCCGTCGACGCGACGCGGAGGGCCAGCGCGCGGACGGCGGGCAGGGAGGCCAGCGCCTCGCGGACGTCCTGCATGCGGCGGCGCTATCCCCCTGCGCCGTCCCCCTCGGGGCGGCGGGAGAAGCGCTGCGTGAGCGCCACCACGGCGGCGCGCGCGGCGCGCTGCTCCGCCTCCTTCTTCGTGGGGCCCCAGCAGGGCTCGAACTCGTACCCCCCCACCACGGCGACGACCTCGAAGTCCTTGCGGTGCTCGGGGCCGTCCTCCTTCAGGACGCGGTACGTGGGCGTGCTGTTGAGATCCCGCTGCGCGATCTGCTGGAGGATGGACTTGTAGTTCTTCTGGTGGCGGTCGTGCAGGCAGTCCTCGATGGGGCCGCGCAGGTGGTCGAGCACGAACAGTCGCGCGCACTCGAAGCCCCGGTCCAGGTAGACCGCGGCGACGACGGCCTCGAACACGTCGGCGAGGAGCGACTGGGGGACGGACCCGCGCATGGAGATCCCGCGGCCCACGGCGAGGTAGCGGTCCAGGTGGAGGCGCTGCGCCAGCGCGGAGAGCGCCGCCGTGGAGACCACCGCGGACTTCACCTTCGTCATCTCCCCCTCGTCGTAGTCGGGGAGCAACTGGTAGACGTACTCCGCGACCACGTGCCCGAGCACCGAGTCCCCGAGGAACTCGAGCCGCTCGTAGGAGGGATGCGCGTCGGTCTTGACGGACGAGTGGGTCAGCGCGTTCCGCAGCAGCGCCAGGTCGCGGAAGTGGTACCCCACCGCGTCCTGGCAGGCGCGGAGGCGGTCCGGCGGGAGCAGGTCCCAGTGCGCGCCGCGGGGCGCGGGCCGGCCGCGGGAGGAGGCCGGGGCATCCGCCCCCGGCGGCTCCGGAGCCGGGACCGCGGACGGCGGCGCCGCGGCGACGGTAGGGGCGGCGACTCCCTTTCCACGGGGGGCGGCCGCGCGACCTCCCCTGCCGCGCCGCGGGCGACCGGCGGCGGCGGGGCG
>CAZSIX010000037.1:0-38330 GCA_964607145.1 uncultured Planctomycetota bacterium
GCCGCGACCGCCCCGCCGCCCGCCGCCGCGCCCGCCGCCCCCGCCGCCGCTCCCCCCTCGACCCACGCGCCCCCGCCGCCGGACCTCGGCTCCTCGCTGGCGGCCCGGGATCTCGAGAAGTTCCCCATCCAGCGGCGCGTGGACGCGGTCCTGCGCCTCCTCGGCGGCGAGGATCCGGAGGCCCTCGCCCAGGAGGTCCTGGTCCCCGTGGGGATCCTCTCCTTCTGGCGGGAGAAGTTCCTGGAGGCCGGCACGCGGGCCCTCGCCGGCGAGACCGACGGCGACGAGGCGCGCGACCGGCTCATCGCGGTCCTCCGATCCCGCATGCAGGAACTGGAGGACGAACTGGCAGCCGCCCACGGCATCGCGAGAGTCCTGCGCGGATCCCCGTGAGGACACTCGTTTCCCTGCGGCGCGCCCCCGCCAGGGGGGTATACCGCTACCCGGCAGGGGCGGCCCGGAGCGTGGCCCCGGGGGAGGGGCCCGCATGACCGTGAGCACCGGACGGGACGGGACGGCCCTCGTCGCCGGCACGTGGATCGAGGGCGTGCGGGTGCGCCCCCTCGCCCCCCACCGCGACGCGCGGGGGAGTTTCACGGAGGTCTTCTCCCAGGCCTGGGAGTGCGGCTTCGCCCCGGCGCAGTGGAGCGTGGTGCGCTCGGCCCGGGGCACCCTCCGCGGCATGCACCTGCACCGCCGCCACGACGAGTACTTCCACGTCGTGCAGGGGCGGGCCCACGTCGGCCTCCGGGACCTTCGCCCGGGCTCCCCCACCGAGGGGTGCTCGTCCCTGCTGGAGTTGAGCGCCGGGGAGCCCTCCATCCTCCTGTTCCCCCCGGGCATCCTCCACGGCTGGATGTTCCCCGAGGACTCCGTCCACCTGCAGGCGGTCTCGGAGACCTACGGCGACTACCACGCGGACGACAACCTGGGCTGCCGCTGGGACGACCCCGGCCTGGACATCCCCTGGCCCGAGCGGCCCACCCTCCTCGCGGACCGGGCCCGGACCTTCCCCCCGCTCCGCGACCTCCTCGCCGAGACCGCCCGGTTCGCCCGCAACGGGGAGCCCTGGACCCGGGCGTAGCGGCGTCCGGGACGCGCCCCGTCGCGACGGCGCTCGTCGCCGTCCGGTGGGAGACCCCGCTGGTGGAGCGGCTTCGCGAGGCCCTGGCCCCGGCGGCGGTCGCCGTCGTGGACCCCTTCGTTGAGCGGGGCATCGGCGAGGCGCTGCGCCGCGTGCAGGTGGCCGTCGTGGCGGACACGCTGGACCCGGCGGCGATCCCCGCGGCGGGCCCCCTCCGCTGGCTGCACGTGGACATCGGCGGCGCGGAGCGGTGGGCCCGCCCCGAGGTGCTCCGGTCCGGGCTGCTGCTCACGTCCTCCGCGGGCCGTTCCGCGCCGGCCCTCGCCGAGCACGTGTTCCACTTCCTCCTCTCCCACGTCTACCGCCCCGCGGAGCTTGCCCGCGCGCGGGCGGCGCGGCGCTGGGATCCCGCCCCGCTGCGGGGCGCCACGGCCCTGGCGGGACGGACGCTGGGCCTCGTGGGACTCGGAGCCACGGGCCTGGAGGTGGCGAAGCGGGCCGCCGCGTTCGACCTGCGCGTCCTCGCGTACCGTCGCCGGGACCTCCCCTCCCCGCCGGGAGTGGAGCGCGTCTGGAGCGCGGATCGCGGGGATGTCCTCGACCCGATGCTCCGCGAGGCCGACTTCCTCGTGCTCGCGGCGTCGCTCACCGACCGGAGCCGGGGCCTGATCGGTGCGCGGGAACTGGCGCTGCTCCGGCCCTCCGCGGTTCTCGTCAACATCGCCCGCGGCGACCTGGTGGACGAGGCGGCGCTGGCGGAGGCGCTCCGCGGCGGCGCGCTGGCCGGGGCCGGGCTCGATGCGTTCGCGTCGGAGCCGCTCCCCCGCGAGAGCCCGCTCTGGACCGCCCCCGGCGTGCAGATCACGCCCCACGCCACCCCGCTCCTCCGGGATCGCGACGAGCGCTCCCTCGCCATCGTGCTGGACAACCTGGACCGCCACCGCGCGGGCCGGCCGCTCCGCAACGCGCTCACGCCGGAGGACGCGTACTCGGGACCGGATCCCGCGGCGGCCCGGCGATCCTCGATCCTCCACCGGGCGGCCCGGCGCGTCTTCGCGCTCAGTCCCGCGCTCCGGCGGCTCCTGGGACACCGTTGACCGGCACCGCCCGGCGCGCCGCCAGTTCGATCATCCGCCGTCCCATCTCCCCGGCCGCCGCCCCGAGCGCGCTCCCGTCCGGCGCGACGCGGCGGACGCGACTCCGCAGGTTCAGCGCGATCCAGCCCGGCAGGTTGTGGGCGACCTCGAACACGGCCCGCTCCACGTGCTGCTCGAGGGTGCCCGGGGGAAGATGGAGCCGCGGCGTGCGGCCGGCGGCCACGACCGCGGACTGGCGGACGTTGCCGTGGATGTGGGCGTGCGCACCCCCGAGGCAGTCCAGCCGCAGGACCTCGTCCCCGAGCACGTAGACCGACGCCGACGGACCCTCCGCGTGCGGAAGCACCAGCCAGCAGACCTCGATGCGCACGTTCCGCTGCACCTCGATGGACGACAGGTCGCTGACGCGGGGGCTCGCGCTCCGGGGCGCCGGTCGCCAGAAGCGGAGGAGCGCCAGACGCAGGAGGGTCGGCACGAGCGCGGCGACGCGGCGGAGCCCCGGCCGGCCCCGCTCGCCGGCCTCGATGTCGTCGGGCCCGCCGGCGGGAGCCGTCACCGCGAGGGCCCGCGGGGCGGACCCCCGTCCCGGCCCGGGGCACGGGCGCCGTTGCGCAGCCTGAGGAGCCCGTCCCGGAGGCGCCTCCCCTCGCGCCGCACCGTGCGATCCAGCCGCCGCAGCGGGTTGAAGGCCGCCAGGCTCCGCAGTCGCCGCGACCGCGCCAGCCAGTCCCCGTGGAGCGCGGCCAGCGCCTCCGCCCGGTACGCCTCCGGCCCGCCGGGCGCCTCGATGCGCGCGATCCACGCGTCCAGCTCCGCGCACCGCCGCGCGAGGGACCAGCCCCGGCGCAGGTAGGACGGGAAGTAGAGGATCGTGGGGCGCGCTCCGCTCACCGCGCGGCACCGGGGCTCCGCCAGGAACTGCTCCCACATGTGGATGTCCGTGAAGGACCCCGGCGGCGTGGTCCGCCACCCCTCGGGGAGGCGCCGGTACGCCTCCAGCGTGTGCGCCGCGAAGGAGAGCGGGATGCCGTTCTCGTGCGCCCAGCCCGACAGCACCCACCGGCGATCGCGGGCCACCGCGAGGTCCACCTCCACCGTGAACTCCGGCCCGCCGTCGGGCCGCAGGCGGGAAACCAGCGAGTGCGCGAAATCGGCGCCGCGGAGGAGTTCCGCCACGGTCGCCACGTGGTCCGGCAGCATCAGATCCCGGTCGCAGAGGTAGGCCACGATGCGGCCCCGCGCCTCCGCCAGCGCCGCGTGGCGGTGGGGCTCGCCGCGCCGCTCCCCCTTCGCGTGATCGAAGAACCGCACGCGCCGGTCCGCCGCCGCGATCCGGGCCGCGGTCTCCCGCGTCCCGTCGCCGGCGCCATCCCCCATGACGAAGACCTCGAGGTCGGCCACGGTCTGCCGGAGCACGCTGCGCAGCGCCCGCTCCAGCAGAGGCCCCCGCTCGCCCGTGGTCGGAACGAGCACCGTCGCCTCCAGCGATGGCCGCTCCCCGCCGACGCTCACGGGATCCCCGCCAGGGCGCGCAGCGCCACCATCGCCTCCACCACGGCGAGTCCCTCCGCCGCGTCCGTGGGGGGCGGGGGCCCGCCCCCCAGGTGGACGACGAAGGCCCGCAGTTCGCGCAGCAGCGGCGGCTCCGTCGCGACGGCCCGCCGCTCCGGCGGCGCGGGCTCGCCCGCGGGATCCGTTCCCCCCCGGTGGATCTCCACGTGGGTCGCCTCGCCCCCGGCGAGGACGGCGACTCCGTCGCGGCAGTGCAACCGCACCTCCCGTCGCTTCCCGCGGTGGCGCGTGGACACCTCCAGGACGACGAGGGGGCCGTCCCCCAGCACGGCCACCATGCCCGCGGGACGACCGTCGTGCATCTCCGCCACGGCGCAGCGAGGCTCCGGGATGCGGCCGAGGATGGCCAGCGCGATGGAGAGGTCGTGGGGCGCGAGGGTCCAGACGGGGTCGATGTCCCGGCGCGGACTCGGTCCGTTGGTGCGGGTCGTCCGGAGCCACTCCACGGGACCCAGTTCGCCGCTCCGGGCGAGCGCCGCCAGCGCCTCGATCCCCGGGTGGTAGCGCCACACGTGCATCACGAAGAGGCGGCCCTGCCCCCGCGCCGCCAGCGCCGCCGCGCTGGCGCGGTCCACGGTGAACGGCTTCTCGCAGAACACCGGCGCGGACCGCTGGAGGAGCGCATCCACGACGGCGGCGTGGGTGACCGCCGGGGTCGAGACGATCCACCCGTCGGGATCCGGCGCCCCGTCGAGGGAGGGGACCGCGGCGACGGCCCCGCCGGCCAGCGCCCGGCCGCGCGCCTCCGCCGAGGGGTCCACGACCGTGACCGCGCAGCGGAGCGCCACGAGGTCCCGGAGGATGAGGCGCCCCCAGAGCCCGCATCCCACCAGCCCCACCGTCGGCGGCGCGCCTCCGCCCGTGGCCGTCGCCGCCCGCCGATCCTGCCCCGCGCTCACGGGGGAGAGCCTACCGCGGGACCCGGCGCCCCATGGCGACTCCCGGCGCGGGCCGGCGTCGGATGAGCCCGTGGATTCCCGTCCCCCCGACGCCTCCGACCCCGAGGTGGACTCCCTGGCCGCGTGGATTCGCGCGGCTCCCTCCTCCGCCGAGGCGGCGCGGGCCGCGGTCGCGCCCTCCGCCGGGATGTCCGCCGAGGAGCGGCTCCGCGCTCTCGCGGAACTGAACGCCCTCATGGACGCCGTCCTCGGTGGCCGGCTCCCGCAGGAGGAGGACGGCGCGCGGCCGTTCTGGCGCCACTGGATGTACCCGTTCCCTGGCATCGCTCGCTGAACTGCCACGGCTGGCGGCCACCCTCTCGGCGGAGTGGACCGCCGCGGGAATCCCCCACGCCGTCTCCGGCGTGGATGTCCCGTTCGTCTCCAGCGAGGACCTGGTCGTGCTGAAACTGCTCTGGCTGCGGGACAAGGACGTCGCGGACGCGCGCGCGCTCCTCGCGGCCTCGCCGGGGCCCGATCGCGATCGGATCCGGGCGACCCTCGACCGCCTCCTCCCCCCTGGAGACCCGCGGTTCCAACTGTTGGCGCGTCTGTGCGCCGGACGGGAGTAGGGCCCGCCTACCGGTTCCCACGCCGCGCCCGGCCCGTCGTCGGCCGCGTTCTCCTCGCCCGGAGGGGTCGGTCCCGCCGCCGCCGGGGGCGGCGCGGTCCCGGGTACGACGGTCGGCGCCACGGCGCACGCCATCACCGCGGCCATCCCCCACCACCACCACCGGGTCCCCCCGTCCCGCGGGCGGCGTGCGCGGTCCGCTGGCCCCGCTGCTATGGTGCGCGCTCGGGGAACGCGACACCGAACGGAGGTCCCATGGACGGCCTGCAGCGGAACCGGCGCGGACGGCTGACGGCGGGGATCGCGGCCGCGCTCCTCGCGGCGCTCCTGGCGACGGGCTGCGCCGGACTCCACGGGGAGCCCGACGACGGCGCGGGCACGAGCGTCGCCAAGGGAGCGGGCCGCGTGGGGGCCGCCCTCCTCACCCTGGGCATCTCCGAGACATGGCACTCCAACGAGGCGGCCATGGAGGCCTGGCTCGGGTACTCCGCGAAGGACCTCACCCGGGCCTGGGGATCCCCGCAGGAGATCATCCCCGACGGGAAGGGCGGCCGGATCTACCTCTACATCGAGCAGGAGATCACCCCGCCCGACGGCAACCTGAAGCGCGTGGACGTCGTCCGCACGTCCCGGCCCCTGGGCCCCGACGGCGAGGACGTCGACCGCCCCAGCGGCCCCAACGCATCCACCCCCGGCTACGCCCGCGAGTGGGGCGTGTTCCGCCAGTTCCACGTCAACCCCGCCGGGGTCATCGTGGACTACGCGTGGGAGGGGCTGTAGAGCGCGGATCTCCCCCCCGGCGGGAGACGACCGGGAGCCCGCTGACCCGCCAGGGATCGACGCCGCCCCCGGTGCGCGCCGCCGGGGCACCCCTACTCCGGGAGCCCCCAGAGGACCCACGCCGCCCAGTAGCGGGGATGCCCCCACCGGGGATCGGCGGCGACGGCACGCTGCGCGTCGCGGAGGGCGGCGGCCGCCGGTCTCCCCTCCTTCCACAGGGCGTGGAACCGCACCATGAGGGCCCGCGTGGCCTGGTCCTCCACGCGCCAGAGGCTCGCGACGACCCGCGGAGCGCCGGCGAACATGAACGCGCGGACGAGGCCCGTGACCCCCTCGCCCCGCACCGTGTCCCCGCGCGCCGTCTCGCAGGCCGAGAGCACCACGAGGTCCGCGGGAACCCGCAGGCGGAAGACGTCCAGCACGCTGAGGACGCCGTCGCGCTCGGAGTCCGGCGTCAGGCTGACGGCCGAGTGGAGCGGGAAGCGGGTGTCCACCGCCGCGTGGCATGCGAGATGGAGCGCCCGCCACCGCGGGCGGGAAGCGAGTTCGCGCTCCAGGCGGCCCTCCGTGGCGTCCTTCCCGACGAGCACCGTCGTCCCCACGGACCGCGCCTCCTCGATGCTCCCCGGGAGCGGGACGAGACCTGCCGATCGCAGCGCCGCTGCGCCCGGCGGAGCGCCGCGGCCGCCGTACTCGGGGCCGCCCATGGCGAGGACACCCTCGCCCGCCGGACCGACGGTCGCCTGCATGAGCGCCAGCACGGTGGCCGACGGCACGCATGCGACCTCGCGCTCCCCGAACAGCAGCGCCGGCGGCACGAACGCCAGCGGACCCTCCGGGGACACCAGCACGCGCGTCACCTCCGCGGGGAGCCGGAGCGGATCGACGACGAGCGCCCGCAGCCGGTCCGCGGCGGCGCGGACCTCCGCCTCCTCCCCCTCGATGCGCAGGGCGGCGCAGGCATCCTCGATCGCCGCCCCGTCGCCCAGTCGGACCACGACGGAGCCCGAGGGGCGCACCACGAGCGCCGTCCCGTCCCCGCGGAGGAGCCGGTCGCCGGGGATCGCGTACAGGACGAGCGCGGTCTCCCCGGACAGGCGCGCGGCGACCTCCGCCAGCGGCGCGGGGCGGGGATCGAGGATCTCCGAGGCGGCCCGGGCCTCCTTGCGGACGCGGACGACCAGCCGCTCCCGCACGCGGCGGGCCTCGTCCAGGGCGGTGCGGGCGGCGGCGATCGCCTCCGTGTCCCCGTCGCCCGACTGCTCGACGCGCCGGAGCCGGAGGGCGGCCGTGGCCTCCGCGCGGCGCGCCTCGTCGTCCGCGTTGCGCAGCGCCGCCGGCAGCACGGCTTCGCGGAGCGCGCCCCCCGCCGCGAGGTTCTCCCGGAGCAGGGTTCCGCGGCCGGACTCCATGAACTCCCAGGTCGCCCCCGCATCCCCCGCCGCGGCCGCGGCCTGGACGGCCACGTCGAACACGCCGGCAAACCGCTCGCGCACGCGGGACGCCTCCTCCTCGAAGAGGCCGGCGCCCAGCCCGTCGAGCGCGCCCCATGCGACGCGCGCCAGGGCGAGGGCCTCCGCGGGCTCACCGACGGCGAGCAGGGCGGCACACTCCCGCTGCCGGGCCGTGGAGAGGAGCCAGGGCTGATCGACGGACTCGGCGAGGGCGCGCGCCCGCCGCACCTCGACGAGCGCGCGCCGCGCGTCCCCCGCGCGGAGCCGCTGGAGCCCGAGGTTGAGGAGCGCGACGGACTCCTCGTGTCGCGCCGGGGAACCGGCCCGGATCCCCGCCACCTGCTCCAGCAGCCGGAGCGCTTCCGCGCCCTCGCCGCCCTTCAGCAGCGCGTTCGCCCGCCGCGTGAGGAGCGCCGCGGTGACGTCGGGATCGGCCTCCGCCTCGGCGAGCGCGGAGGCCCGATCCAGCGCCCGCCGCGACTCGGCGGGGAGGCCCAGATCGGCGAGGACCCTGGACGCCCCGCTCCAATCCGCGGCGGTGCCCGCGTCCCCGGGCCAGGACTCGAGGATCGCGAGGCCCGCCTCCCGCCACCGCCGCGCGGCCGCGGCGTCACCGGCCCGGTCCGCGAGGGCGACGAGCCGGGCCAGCGCGTGGAGCCGTTCGGCGGGGTCCTCCTCCGGAGACAGGAACCGGAGCGCCTCCTCCAGGAGCGCCCGCTCCTCGCCGGCGTTGCCGAGGTGCTCGTGGTGGGACGAGAGGTGACCGAGGGCGGTCGCGATGCCGTCCCGGTCGCCGACCTCCCGGAACAGGGCCAGCGCCTCCTCGTGGCAGCGCAGCGCCGCGGCGACATCCTCCAGCGCGATGTGCCCCGCGCCGAGGTTGACGAGACATCGGGCCGCGCCCCGGAGGTCTCCGGCCCGCCGCGATGCGGCGGCGGCGCCGGCGTGGCACTCCAGCGCCGGTCGGAGTTCCCCCAGTTCCCAGTGCGCGTTCCCGAGGTCGAGGAGCGTCCCCGCGAGGTTCCCGTCGTCGCCCCGCGCCACCTGATCGTCGCGGGCCGACTCGAGGATCGGGATTCCCGCCGCCGGATCCCCTGCCCGCGCCACCGCCGTCCCCTCCTGGGCGAGGTTCTCGGACGCATCCGCCGCCTCGCCGAGGCGACGCGCCAGGAGGCCCGCGCGGCGGGCGAACTCGCGCGCCGGCGCGGGGTCCTCCATGTCCAGTTGCTCGCTCGCCGCGTTGGTCCAGCACCTCCAGGCGAACCGGAGCCACCCCAGGTCCTCCGCCGCCTGCGCGACGCCGGCGAACTCGGCGATGGCCGCGTCCCACTCCTCCGCGCCCAGCAGCGCGAAGGCGCGGACGAAACGGATGCGCAGCGCGGTGACGGTGACGGCGGCGGGCCGCCACTCCTCGAGGGCCGCGAGCGCGCCCGCGGAGTCCCCCTGCTCGTCGGCCTTCACGACGATCGCGAGCAGCCGCCGGTCCTCCGCCCCGGGCGGGGCCGCGATCCACTCCTCCAGGCGCCCGGGGAGCGCCGCCAGGGCGACGTGCTTCGATGCGCGCGCCAGCGCCAGCGCCGCGTCGGTCCTCCCCCGCGCGAGGAGGGCGTCCGCGATGACCCAGCCGTCGGGGTTCCTCGACTCGGCCAGGCCCGCGAGGACGGCCCGCTCGCCGGCGTCGACGGCTGCCAGCGCCCGGTCGGCGGCCCCCTCGACGGTGAGCGGAGCCGGGGCGGCGCCGCCCCCCGGCGCCGGTTCCTCGGCACCCACGGGAACGACGGCGGCGAGGAGCACGACCGCCAGCGGAAGGACCCGCGCGCGCTTCATGTTCCCCCTCCGAGGGTTCGCTCCAGTGCGAGGCCGCCGCCGCGCCGGCCCCGATCCGGCCCCCGCGCCGGGGCGCCGCCACGCCGGGAGAGAACGGCGGGCGGGCGTCGGGGAATTGTAGACGAGCGTCCGCCGGGCCCGCAGCGGGGTCTCGCGGGACGGGGTGTTGCGCCGACGTCCCCGCCCGTGGACCGGGGTGACCTCTGCCCGGTGACCGTCTCCCGGCGGCGCCCCTGCCCTCGCTCCGGGCCTACCTCGCGTCGAGGAACTCGAGGATGAGCCTCGCGGCCAGGTCGGGAAGGAGGCTCTCCCCCTGCGTCGACACGGCCTCGCCCAGGTAGTCGCCGTGCCCGGCGGGGAGGATCAGGAGCCGGGCGCCGGGGATCAGCCGGGCGAGATCGAGGGCGTGCTCCGGCCGGACGATGTCCCGATCCCCGAGGACGATCAGCGTCGCCGCCCCGACCGACCGGACGACCTCCGTGGGCACGTCCGCGAAGGCGCGCATCCGCGCGGCGTCCTTGTCGTGCATGGTCCGGAGCCGCTCCGGGTCCGGGTTCACGCGGAGGAACGCGTCCTTGAGCGGTTGCGGCATGTTGGAGAACTCCGCGTGCTCCATGAACTCCCAGAGTTGCGGATGCGCGCCGTCCCTCCTCGTCATCGATGACGCGAACACCAGTTTCCGCACCAGCGACGGGTGCCGGAGGGAGACCTGGAGGGCGACGCTGGCGCCGTTGCTGAACCCGAGGAGGTCGGCCCGCTCGACTCCCAGGGATCGGAGGAGGGCGGCGACATCGTCGGCGGATCCCTCGAAGGTCACGGGCCCGTCGCGATCCGTCGTGCGACCGTGGCCCTGCTCCTCCACCGCGATGACCCTGCGCCCCTCGGCGAAGATCGGGAGCACCCTCCCGAAGGTCGCGTCGAGGGTCGACCCGCCGCCGTGGAGCAGCACCAGGGGGACGCCGTCGGCGCGACCATGGACCTCGTAGTACATCCGGATGCCGTTGACCGCGGCGTGGCCGCTCTCCGGCGCCGCCGACGCGCCGGCGGCGACGCTCCCTCCCGACCCCGCGGCGCAGCCCCCGCACGCCAGCAGGAGGGTCGCGAGGAGGCACGGGCCCGTCCACGCGGGGCGGTTCCCGCCCATTGCCCGCCGCCGCAGCAGGCGGCTACCTGCCATCCTTCGGCAACTCCGGCCGCGGGAACTCGTTCCACCGGCGGTCGAAGCCGGCGTTGGTCCTGTTCCACTGAGGCAGGAAGAAGCCGAAGAAGAAGATCAGCGCGAGGAGCACCCCGACGACCCCCATCACGATCTGGAACTTCACCCAGCTCTTCGCCGCCGCCCCGAGCGCGGCGTCCGCCGGAGGCGCGGGCCCCGCGGCGCGCCGCCGTCCGGCGGACGGGTCGGCGAGGAGCGAGGCCTTGGCCTCCGCGAACTCGGCCTCCGTCAGCGTGCCGTCGTCCCGGAGCGCCTTGAGTTCCCGGATCTCGTCGGCGATGCCCATGGATGTCGCCTCCCGGCCCGTCGACCCGGCCCCTGCGGGGGCCCCGCCACGGACCCCTCCGCGCCCGTTCATCCTCTCACGGACGCCCCTGCCGCGCCCGATCCGGCGGGCGGCGCCGCGTTCCCCGGCGCGGCCGTCCGCGCGCCCCCCAGGCCCGCGTCCGGCGCCCCGAACCCCGCTCCGCTCGCCGCGGCGCAGGCCGCGCAGACGGCGTCGACGTCCACCGTCACGATCTCGAGGTAGTGGATCCTCATGACGCGCTCACCCTCCGCCCCCCGGCGCCGGGCCCGTTGCGAGCCGCTCGAGGCGACCCTTGCGGCGCACGAGGTTCTTGTAGTCCCACTGGATGTCGCGGGACTTCGCCAGCCACCGCCGCAGGTCCTGCGTGGGCACCTGGGACGCGGCCGTGAACCGCGCCTCGGCGGCCTTGAAACTCCCCTCCGCGGTCAGTCCCTCCTCGTCGAAGGACTGACCGCTCCAGAACAGCAGCCGGATGCAGTCCTTCAGCCTGCTGTATCCCACGATGGGGTTGCCGTCCAGGAACCAGACCGGATGCGCGTGCCAGATCCGGTTCTCCGCGTCCGGCAGACCGCGGCCGATCTCCCGGGCCAGCAGGTTGCAGATGCGCGCGTCCCCCGCCGCGAGCGCCGCGTTGTACGCCTTCGTGTCCGGATGCATGAGGGTTCTCGGCATGGGGCCTCCAGCGCTCCGACCTCCCGTCCAGCCAACTAGCGGACCAGACTTGTCCGCCAATCACAGCGCCGCCGCGGCATCCCCTCATGCTGCAGGACACGGTTCTGGGGCGAGCATCCAATCGACTCGATTTGCAAGCTCCGGATGGATTTTCTGCGTGTCCGCGACGTCCCAAATCTCCGCGTCGGTGAGGGCGCTGCGAAAGACTCGAACGAGAACCTCCCTGCTGGAGAGTGAGTTCGTCTCGAACATCATCCGCGTGTAGCCCAGAGCCTCCCGGGGAGCCCAGAAGGATGTCTGGCGGATGCACCGGGCTGCGGCGGCGACCCGTTGGTCCGGCTCGAGGTCCGACAGCCGGAAATCCGGATACAGCTGGTCGTAGGTATCGAGGAAGCGCTTGAGATTCCTGTCCCCAAACACTCCCACCATGCAGTCCGGAAGTCGGCGGTAGATTTCGAGATACTTCTTGACCGCAACCGCCAGGATTTCGGCCGTCCAACCCCTCGGCCGCAGCACATGTAGATCCACCCACTCGCCAGAATGGCGGCCGAAGTCCCGCCGAGTCAGAAGGTCGGTCGCAACCACTGAAGGTGCTCGCAGCACGTTGATGTCGAGTTCAATCTTCGTGTCCGTCGCGGTCACGATTGCAGGCAAGGCGAACCGCCCGCCTTCGAGCGGAGTGACGATTGGGAACGACACCCTTCCAATGCCATGATCAACGGCGTTTGTTGCGATCACCTGGGGGCCGTCCATGACTGTCCCTCCTCCTCCCGAATGGTTTCCCGTGTCGGGGACCCTTCGAGCCGCGGGCGGCCCTGGCGCGCTGTCTTCGACTTCCGCCGGCACCGTGTTCGTCTGCGACCGGCCGTCCTCGCCCCGCCGCATCGCCCGCGCGCACGCCCATCGCCCCTCCGGGGTCGCCGCCACCGGTCGCCCATTCTGCCCTCCGCGACGGGAGACCGCAATCCTGCGGCCCCCCTTCCCCCCCTTTCCGCCGGCAGGGGCGCCCCCGCCTCCCGCCGGGGGCGCAAGGCGCCCCTCCCCCCCCCTACTCCCGCAACCGGTACCCCACCGCCTCCGCGAGGTGCTCCCGGCGGACGCGGTCCGCGCCGGCGAGGTCGGCGACGGTGCGGGCGAGGCGGCGCACGCGGACATGGGCGCGGGCGGAGAGTTGGAGGGCCTGGCCGGCCCGGGCGAGAAACTCCCGCCCCCCGGGGTCGAGGGGGGCGAAGCGGTCGAGGTCGGGGAGGGAGAGCGCCGCGTTGAGGCGGCCCCGCGCCTCCTGCACGGCGCGGGCGCGGAGGACGATGGCGGCGAGGTCTGCGGAGGCGTGAGCGAGGCCGAGCGTTCCACGCATGCGGCGTTCCCTCCCGGTCGCGCACCTCCATGGCCGCACCCTCGCCCTCACCGGATGCAATCGTCACCACTGCCCGTCCGCCCGCTCCCACGATCTCGATTCGCTTCGCCCGCACGACCTCTGCGACGCCCCTTCCGCCCAGTCCCCAACACCAGAAGGGCGCTCCATGGCTTCAGGAGGCCGTTGCCTCCGTGCCCTCGCATGATCCTGACGATCCTCCCGTTCGCTCGTACGGACCACAGCGATCAGCCCGACGTGTCCCGCCCGTCCCGGCGTCGCGGCGCGTCCCTCCGGCGCCCCGCTCCGGCCATCGGAGGGATCAGACGGTCCCGTCGAGCTGCGGAGCGCTCCGGCACCGGTGGCCACGCCCGACCACTACTCCCGCCGCAGAGCCACGCGGAGCGGCCGCGTCTCCCCCGCCACGACGGTCGCCGTCGCGTCGGGGAGGCGCGCACCTCCGAGGCGGACCTCGAGGACGTGCGTGCCCGCCGGAAGCGGGCCCAGCACGATGTCCTCGGCCCACGGGACGGGCGGTCCGATCTCCGAGAGCTCCCAGCGGCCGCCTTTCATGAGGTAGCCGCCGAGGAGAACACCCCCGTCGGCGCGGCGGAACTCGATGCCGCCCGCGTCCCCGTCCGGCACGGGCCCCTCCCACCAGGGGCGCAGCAGCCCTCCCGGGCGGAGTTCGACGCGCAGCGTCTCCAGTGCGGGGAACGGGAGGATCTCGCTCGCCAGGTACGGGCCGCCCGCCACGAGGATGCGGTGGAACCCCTCGCGCACTCTCGCCGGGAGTTCCACGGGTCCCTCCGCCGGAAACCCCGTGTACCGGGCCCACCCCGGCGTGTCCCCGGGTCTCGCCACGGGTTCGACGGCGTAGACCTCGAGTCCCGCCGTGGGGGCTGGCGAGCCGCCGGGGAGTCGCACGTCGAGCCGCACGGGCTGGCGCATCTGCCGCCCCACGAGAGCGGGCCCGGGGTCGATGGCGAGCACCAGTTCGTGCTCCACGGGCTCCTCGGCGGAGAGCACGATGCCCTCGATCCGGCCTTCGGTGAAATCCACGCCCGGTTCCGCGGCCCCCGCAGAGTGACGGCGGTACCGCAGCGCCGCGGCACCGGGCAGACCATCGACCTCGAGCGTGGCCTCCTCGACCGCGCGAACTTCCGGGGCGTGCACGTCGGAGTACTCCCAGTCCCCGGAACCGTCCTGCTCCACCAGGGTCTCCAGGAGGAGTGAGCATCCGGGCGGGAGCGGAGGCTCCATCCGGACGCGGAGTCGGAGCCGCGCTGGCGCAAGGAGGACGATGTCCACCTCGTCCCCCGCGCGGAGGACGCCGCGCGCGGGGCGCGCCCGCTCCGCGGGCTTCACATGGCCGACGACGCCCGGGGGATCCTCCCGCCGTTCCTGCACGTGCACCCGCCAGTGGTACTCCGGCCCCAGAGGGAGCGGGATCTCGATCGGGCTCGCCGTCTCGGACCACGGGATCCCGAACGCCGACGCGAGGACCTCCTCCCGGCCCGCATACCGGGGCGCGCCCGCGGCTCCCTCCACCTCGAGCCCGATGGCCGCGTCGAAAACGCGGGCCGAGGTGCGCGGAGCCGAGAGGCGGAACACGGTTCGACGCGTCGGGCGCAAGCGGAGACGAACCGCGGTGGTCGATCGCGCGGCGACCTCCACGTCCGTCGCCAGCGCACCGTCCATCTCCGTGAGCACGCCGACGTCGTACCGCCCGGGCACATGGATCGCGAGGCGCGCCGGCCCGTCTCCCGGAATTCTGCCGCGTGGGATCGAGTCGCCGTCGTCGGTTCCCCGCCCCCCCGCGGGGAGGGCGTAGGCCTCGGCCTCCACGCCCGCGGGGAGCGGCGTGCCGTCGGCGTCCGCGACGTGGACCTCGATCCACGACGGCGTCGCGACGCGGGGCGGACCCTCGGGGTCCGGTGCAGCCCCGGCGTCGGTCGGGGGCGCGGCCGGTCGCGCGGAAGACGCCGGGACCGGTGGTGGCGCGTCGCTTCCGCGAGAGGGGCCCTCCCGGGGCGCGGGAGACGGCGCCGTCGCTGGCCCCTCGCGAAGCGCCCACCACGCGAGGACCGCGACCGCGACGAGCGCCGCCGCGCCGAGTGCGCGACGACGGGCTCGGTCCGCCGGAGATGGAGGCATCGGGGCGCCCTCCCGCGGTCGATGTTAATCGGCGCCGTTGCGCACGACCGCAGGAGAGGAGCCGGCACCTCCTGCGACCTCGGCCTCGGCACGTGCCGATTCGTGATCGTGGGCGGGCAGGCCCCCCCTACTCCCGCAACCGGTACCCCACCGCCTCCGCCAGGTGCTCCCGGCGGACGCGGTCCGCGCCGGCGAGGTCGGCGACGGTGCGGGCGAGGCGGCGCACGCGGACGTGGGCGCGGGCGGAGAGTTGGAGGGCCTGGCCGGCCCGGGCGAGGAACTCCCTCCCCCCGGGGTCGAGGGGGGCGAACCGGTCGAGGTCGGGGAGGGAGAGCGCCGCGTTGAGGCGGCCCCGCGCCTCCTGCGCGGCGCGGGCGCGGAGGACGGCGGCGGCGAGGTCCGCGGAGGCGGGGCCCGGCGGGACGCCCTCCCCCAGCGCGTCCAGCGCCACCGGCGGCACGCGCACCTGGAGGTCGAGGCGGTCCAGCAGCGGGCCGGAGACGCGGCTCCGGTAGCGCTCCACCTCGCGCGGGGAGCAGCGGCAGTCCCGGCCGGCGACGCCGTGGTTGCCGCAGGGGCAGGGGTTCATGGCCGCCACCAGGAGGACGCGGCACGGATACCGGGCCCGGTAGGCGACGCGGCAGACGGAGATCTCCCCGCGCTCCAGCGGCTCCCGGAGCGCCTCCAGGGAGCGGCGATCGAACTCGGGGAACTCGTCGAGGAAGAGCACACCCCGGTGGGCCAGCGTGATCTCCCCCGGCGTCGCCCGGGGCCCGCCCCCCATCAGGGCGGCGGCGGACACGGTGTGGTGCGGCGCGCGGTAGGGCGGGCGGGCGACGTAGCCGTCGCGGAGCATGCCCGCGACGGAGTGGATCTTCGTCGCCTCGATGGCGTCCTCCCGGTGGAGCGGCGGGAGGATCCCGGGGAGGCGCTCCGCGATCATGGTCTTGCCGCTGCCCGGGGGGCCCACGAGGAGGAGGTTGTGCCCCCCGGCGGCGGCCAGGAGGGCGGCGCGCACCGCCGCGGGCTGGCCGCGGACGTCGGCGAAGTCGGGCCCGCCGCCGGCGGGCCCCGGGGGAGGCGCGGCGGGCGCCGCGCGGGGCAGCACCAGCTCCCCCTCGAGGAAGCAGGCGGCGTCGGCCAGGGACTCGACGGCGTACACCGGGATGCCCTCGGCGAGGGCGGCCTCGGCGGCGTTCTCCGCGGGGACCAGGATGCCCTTCCACCGGCCGCTCCGGGCGGCGCGGTGGGCGACGCAGAGGGCGCCCCGCACGGGGCGGACGCGGCCGTCCAGCGCCAGTTCGCCCAGCACCAGGTGGTCCCGCAGCCGGGGGGCGCGCAACTGCCCGGTGCAGCGGAGCAGCGCCAGCGCCACGGGGAGGTCGAACGCCGTGCCCTCCTTGCGCAGATCCGCGGGGGCGAGGTTGACGGTCACGTGGGAGGAGAAGGGGAAGTCGTACCCGGCGTTGGCCACCGCCGTCCGGACCCGATCCCGCGCCTCCTTCACCGCCGTATCGGGGAGGCCCACGAAGGTCACCGCCGCCTTGCCCTGGCGGACGTCCACCTCCACCTCCACGGCGCGGGAGGAGATGCCCAGGGGGACGGCGGAATGGCACGTGGCGACCACGGGTACAAGGTCGTCGGACCGGTGACGCCGCGGCGAAGCCGGGCGCCTCCGGCGGGCCGTCGGAGCCCCGCCGCGCGTCCAAGGGGCAAGTCCCCGGGCCTTGCCGGGGGACGTGTACAATCCACCGGCCCCGCGGGGGAACGCCTCCGCGGTCGAAAGGAGCCCCGATGCCTTCCGTTCCCCGCCGCCCCCGCCGGGCGGCCCTCGTCCTGGGCGCGGTGCTGCTCCTCCCCGGCGGCTCGCTGCTGGCCGAGGGCGACGGCACGCCCCCCGGCGAGCGGGCCCAGGCGCTGGTCCGCGGACTGGAGGGCATGGAGGGGGACCGCGTCTGGGTGGAGGCGGGCCGCCTCTCCCAGGTGGGTCCCTCCGCGGTGCCCGTCATCAAGGCGGGGCTGGAGGGGGCGACGCCCTGGGCCCGCCTGGGCATGGGCCGCGCGCTGCTGGACCTGAACGAGCGGAGCCTGGCGCAGGACACGCTGGTGGGCCTCGCCGCGGCGACGAACCCGCGGGAGGTGCGCGCCGGAGCCGTGGGGCTCCTGGGCTCCGCCGCCGGGTCCATCGCCGACCGGGACGCCGCCGCGACGGCGCTGAAGACCATCCTCCGCGACGAACTCGACCCGCTGGTCAAGCTCAGCCTCTGGCGCTCGCTGCTGGAACTCACCAAGGAGCCGGACTACTACCGGGAGATGAAGAACGCCATGGCGTCCACCGAGGACGCCGCCCTCCGGGAGGGGGCCGCGCTGCTGCTCGCCGACGCGGGCTACGTGGACGAGGCCAAGGCCATCCTCACGCGCCTCGCGGCGGAGCCGTCGGAGCGGGGCCGCTGGGCCCACGCGCTGCTCCGCCGGCAGGACGTGGAGTCCCAGCGGGACACGCTGAACCGGGAACTTCAGCGCGCCCGCAAGGCCGCCGCGGCGGCGGAGGCCGCTCCGCCGGGCGGTGCCGCGCCGGCCACCGCCCCCGCCGCGGGCCGCGACGGGGCCATGCTGCCGGGGTGGGACACGACGCTCCTCTCCACGGTGATGCGCACGCTCCTCGGCGTCTCCTACGGCGCGCCCACGCGGGACCGCGCCGCCGTCGAGACCTTCGTCCGGGAGCACATGGAGCGGGCCGCCCGGGGCCTCGTCAGCGGCATCGACCCCCACACGGTCTACTTCGACGCGAAGGACCGGGAGGGGTGGAGCCGCTCCATCAACAACGTGTACGGCGGCATCGGCGCCTACGTGGAACTGGACCAGGAGGGGGTGTTCTCCATCAAGCGGCCCATGTTCGGGGCGCCCGCGTGGAAGGCCCGCCTCCAGCCCGGCGACCGCATCCTCGAGATCGACGGCTGGTCCACGCTGGGCAAGGAGGTGGAGGAGATCATCAGCCACCTGAAGGGGCCGCCGGGGACCGACGTGCTCCTCCGCTACCACCGCAAGGGCTGGACGGAGGCGCGGGAGCTCACCATCAAGCGGGCGCGCATCGAGGTGCCCGCGTCCTGGGCGGCCATGCTGCCGGGGAACATCGGGTTCATCGAACTGGAGGGCTTCAACGCGCGCGCGTCGGAGGAGATCCGGAAGCACCTGCGCGAGATGGAGGCGCAGGGAGCGAAGGGCCTCATCCTCAACCTCCGGTGGAACGGGGGCGGACTGCTGGACGAGGCGGTCCGCATCGCCGGGGTCTTCCTCGAGGGCCGGAAGCACGTGGTCACCACGAAGGGGAGGCTGTTCCCCGAGGAGCCGCTCTACACCGATCCCCGGCAGGGCCCCACGTCGGCGATCCCGCTGGTGGTGCTGGTGAACGGCGGCAGCGCCTCCGCCAGCGAGATCCTCGCCGGCGCGCTCCGGCACCACGGCCGGACGGTGCTGGTGGGAGAGCGCACCTTCGGGAAGGGGAGCGTGCAGAACCTCTTCCCCATCTTCGTCCCGCCGTTCTCCGAGGAGTGGACCGATCAGCCGCGCGACGGCTCCACCGTCCCCAACGGGCGCTACGACGGCCCCGACGAGTTCGAGGACGCGAACTCCAACGGCCGGTGGGACCCCGGCGAGGCGCTGCTCGCGGACTACAACGGGGACGGCCGCTTCACCGACGGCGAGCCCTTCACGGACCGCAACGGGAACGGCCGCTTCGACTTCCCCGCGGTGAAGGCGACCATCGCCAAGTACTTCCTCCCCGACGGCACGTCGCCGGACCGGGAGAAGCGGCGCAACAAGCAGGGCAGGGACGTGTGGGTGGGCGGGCTCGAGCCGGACTTCGCCGTCCGCAACGACGACCTCGAGGGATGGCGCGTGGAGGAGGCGTTCCGCTGCACGGAGCACGCCCTCTTCACCGGCTACATCGATCGCCTGTTCACGGAGCACGCCGACCTGGCGGTGACGCTCGCCCGCGCCGACGGCGGCGGGCCCGACCGGTACCCCGGCTTCGGGGAACTCCACGCCGCGCTGGAGACCCCGCTCTCGCCCCGGGACCTCTGGCTCGTCCTCCGCGCCCGCGTCCGCCTGCGCGCCTCGGACGTGCTGGGGCTGCCGCTGCTGGCGGACTTCGAGACCGACGCGCAGCTCCAGAAGGGGATCCTCGTGCTCCTGGAGCGCATGGGAGTCGCCGGGGCGTCGGTGGCGGAGTACGCCCCCTTCGCGAACCGCGTCTTCGCCGCCCCCGACGCGCGCGAGGACCTGCTCCCCGTGGCGGGGACCGAGGGGGACGAGGGCCGGTAGCGCGACGTCGGCTACGGCCCGCGCGCGACGACGAGGGCCTGGCGCCCTCCGTCGCCGCGGCGGTGGCTGAACCACCGCTCCGGTTCACACGCCGTGCAGCCCGCGGGAGGGGCCACGGCGTCCCCGGGCACGCCGGCGGACGCGAGCAGGGCCTTCACCGCCGCTCCCAGGTCGAGATGGGCGCGGCCGCGCGGTCCGGGGCGGAACCACGCCGACGCCGCGGGGCCGTGGGCGGCGCGGAAGGCTGCCTCGACCTCGGGCCCCACCTCGTAGCAGCAGGGCCCGATGCCCGGGCCCAGGGCCGCGCGCAGCGCCGCCGGCGGCACGCCGGCCCCCCTCGCCATGGCGGCCACGGCGGCCCCCGGGACCCCCGCGACGGCCCCCCGCCACCCCGCGTGGACCGCCGCCACGGCGCTCCCGTCCCGCGCGGCCAGCGCGAGGATGCAGCAGTCGGCGCCGAGGACCAGCAGCGGCAGTCGCGCCTCCGTCGTCCAGACGCCGTCGCCGTCCCCCAGCGGGCCCGAGGCGCCCGTGCCGGCGCGCAGCACCCGCGCACCGTGGACCTGCCGGGGATGCGCCGGCTCCCCGCCGTCGCCACCGACCGCCGCGACCGCCGCGGCCCGCGTGCGTCGGGCGGCGGCGCCGTCGGCGGACCCCGAGAGCCCGGCGCTCCCGTCCCGCCGCTCCGTCACCGCGCACGAGACCCCGGGGACGCCCAGCGCGGCCGACAGGGAGATCAGCCCGCCCCCGAGCCCGGCTCGCCCGCCGGTTTCGCCTCCGACGCCTTCGCCCGGAGGGTCGGGAGGACGAACTCCGCCCATACGATCTTCGCCGCCGCCGCCAGGGGGATGGCGAGGACCACGCCCAGCATGCCGAGGAGCGCCGCACCCACGAGGATGGCGGCCACCACCGCCAGCGGGTGGAGCCCGACCTCCCGTCCCACCAGTTGCGGGATGAGGACGTAGCCCTCGATGGCCTCCGCGGCCAGGAACACGATGCCCGCCAGCATCGCCACGGTCCCGCCGTGATCGGCGTAGGCCAGCGCCACCGACGGCCCCGCCGCGAGCAGGGGGCCCGCCACGGGGACGATGGTCAGCAGCCCGGCGAGGGCGCCGAACACGGGCCAGTAGGGCGCGCCCACCACCAGCAGCCCGATGGCGACCATGATCCCCTTCAGGAGCATGGTGAGCAGCCGCCCGCGGAAGAATCCCATGAGCATGAGGTGGATCTGGAGGAGCACGCGGAGCACGCGGTCGCGATGCACGCCGGGCAGCGCCGATCGGAACGCCGTCCACACGTCCTCCAGCCGCATGAGGAAGAAGAACGTGTAGAGCGGGACGATGACGAGCCAGCCGAGGAGCCGGGTCACCAGCCCCAGCACGCCCAGCGCGCCCCGGGCCAGGTCGCCGGAGTGGACCGCCAGCGCGCGCGTGGCCGCGGGCAGCGCGTCGATGCCGACGTCCTCGAACGTCTCGGCGCCGTCGGGGCTGCGGAAGCGGTCCCGCAGGAAGGAGGCGCCGGAGAGCGTCGCCTTGAACAGGTAGCCCTGCTGGAACTGCCCGTCGTCGTTGCGATCGTCGAAGAGCACGACCCGCCCGTCCGCCCGGGTCACGCGCCAGTGGCGGTGCTTCTCGCGGAAGGTCTCGACGGTCTCCCGGGAGTCGCTCTCGCGGAGCCCGCGGAGCACGCGCGCGTAGTTCCCCTCGCGCCGCCCGTCGGTGCGGTCCCACGCGGCGGGATCGGAGAGACCCGGGGAGATCGCCTCCAGCGTCTTCTCCAGTTCCGCCATCGTGCGGGGAGGCGCCTGGTCGGGGAAGTCCGCCACCGGCGCCGGAAGGGCGCCGAGGGTGCGGGCCGGCTCCCCCAGGGTGCTGCGCAGGAGGGACTTGGCCTGCTCGACGAGGGGGGGGACGCCGAAGCCGGCGGCGAGGCCGACGCCGCCGAAGAACACGAGGAACAGCATGGTGACCGAGGCGACGCGGGAGAGGCCCCGCTTCTGGAGCGCCGCCACGACGGGGGCGAGGACGTAGGCGAGGATGAGGGCCACGAGGAGCGGCACGACGGCGTCGCTGGCGAGGTAGGCGAGCCAGACGACGATGGCGCCCACGATGGTGAGGAACAGGGAACGGCGGCGCGCTTCGTCCCGATCCATCGCTCCGGCGGGCGGCTAGCCCGGCCTCCGCGCGGGGAGGCGGACCGCCTCGCGGCTGAGTCGCTCGCGGAAGAGGCGGTCGAAGGTCTCCCCCATGTCGAACACCTCGTGGTAGTCCGCCGGCGAGTCGCTGTCGGTCTTCCGGAGGAGTTCCGCGTCCACGAGGCTGAAGACGACGGCGCCGACGTCGTCGGTGCGCCGGAGCCCCCACGTGCCGAGGACATCCCGCGCAAGCCCGCCGTAGCGCTCCACGGCGAGGTCCAGGGCGGCCTCCAGGAGGTCGCGCCCGGAGACGTTGGAGCCGGCGGTCCGGGACCGCGCCGGGGCGGGGGCGCCGCCGGTGCGCTTCAACGCGTGGTCCAGGGCGTCGTACACGTACAGGTAGGCGGCCGGCGGGAAGCGCCCCTCGCGGGTGCTGATCTCCCGGATCCGGTCCTCGAGTTCGCGGTCGCCCACAAGGTCTATTTCGGCGCTCCCGGAGGGCCGCTGTACCCGGCCGCCGCGGCGTCCCCCTCCCGGACGTCCACCACCAGCGCCTCCACGATGCCCGCCGGGTCCACGTTGCGCTCCACCGCCTCCCGGGCCACGCCGAGCGCGCGGAGCCGCGCCGCCACGGCGGGCCCCCGGAGGGATCCGTGGCCCGGAAGGGCCTCGCGGGCCGCCGGGTCCCCCGCCGCCAGCCGGCCGTGGAGCACCAGCGTCGCCCGGAGCAGTGCGCGGAGGCGCCGCCGCCGTCCCTCCAGATCCCCGCCGCTCCCCACGAGCCAGGCGGAGGGCTCCGCGGCGCCCGCTCCGTCGCCCCCCCCGCCCGGGGCGAGGGCGCGGGCGAGGGCCGCCACACCGGTGGCCATGGACTCCCCCGCCAGGTCCGCGACCTCCTCCTCCCCCGTCGCCGCCGCCGCCAGCACCGCCGCCTCCGCGGGACCCGCGGCGGCGGCCGCCGCGGCGCGCGCGATGGCGCCGTCGCCGGCGGGCGGGAAGCGGAGGACGGCGCAGCGGGAGAGCACCGTGGGGAGCAGCGCCCGCGGGGAGGCCACCGTCAGGAACATGGCCGTCTCCCGGGGGGGATCCTCCAGCGTCTTCAGGAGGGAGTTCTGCGCCTGCGGCGTGAGCCGCTCCGCGCCGGGGACGAGCACCACCCGGGCGCCCCCCTCCACGGGGCGCAGGGCGAGGCGGGCCAGGAGCGCCTCCACCACCTCCACACCGATGCCCACGCGGCCCGACGCCGGCTCCAGGCGGTGGAGGTCGGGATGGAGGCCGCGGCCCACCCGGCCGCAGGCGGGGCAGGCGCCGCACGGCGTCCCCGCACCGGCGCCGCCCCGCGTGCAGAGGAGCGCCATGGCGGCCTCCTCCGCGGCGCCCTCCCTCTCCGCCGACGCGGGCCCCACGAGGAGGAAGGGGCGGGCCCACCGCCCCGCCGCCACGGCGGCGCGCAGCATCCGCCGGGCGGGGATCTCAGAGGGCACGGAGGGTCTCCTCGAGCACGCGGGCGGCGACGGCCTCCGGCGGACCCGCGGGGACGACGACGACGGCGGCGTCCCGGCGCGCCTCCTCGAGGTAGCCGGCCCGGACCCGCTCCTGGAACGCGTCCCCGCGGGCCTCGATGCGGTCGCCCGCACCCCCTCCCTTCCGGCGCAACCCCTCCCCCGGGGGGACGTCCAGGACGAGGACCAGGTCCGGCGGGACGTCCGCCGCCGCGGCGGCCACGACGCCGCGGAGCGCATCCAGGGCGGCGCCCTCGAGCCCCGCGGCGCGGCCCTGGTAGACGACGGTGGAGAGCGAGAACCGCTCGCAGACCACGTTCCGGCCCGCCGCCAGCGCCGGGGCGATGCGCTCCGCCACCATCTGGGCCCGGGCCGCCAGGAAGAGGAACGTCTCCGCCCGCGGGGCCACGCCGGCGGCGTGCAGGAGCACCTCGCGGACGCGATCCCCCACGGCGGTGCCCCCGGGATCGCGCAGGTGCTCCACGGGGAGGCCCCGCTCCGCCAGCGCCGCCGCCAGGAGCCGCGCCTGGGTCGACTTTCCGGCGCCGTCGGCCCCCTCCAGCACGATGAACCGCCCCCTGCGCATGGGGGGCCAGTCTACCCGCCCGCCGGGGCGTCGCGGCCCCCTCCCCGGGGCCCCCCCGCGCCGTGGGGAGAGAGTGTGGAGAACGGGCGCCTGCCACTCCGGCAGGCGGCGCGATCCCCACGCGACCCTCTCGAAATCCTTGCGAACGGGGGCGATCGGGGCATCCGGACCCCGATTTCTGTAAAGGGGCGTTATCCGTCGCCCCGAGGGCGACGGTCCCCCGGAGCGGGGCCCCGCCGGGCCCCCATTGTGGAAAACCGCTACGTCGGCAACCCTCCGCGGGGGCCGCACTTGCGCGCGCCGCGGGGGGAAGGAACCGGTCCCTACCGGGTGTCCAGGTCCTTGAGCAGGAGGAGGGCGCCGGGGTGATCGGGGCGGAGGCGGAGCGCCTCCCGGGCGGCGGAGCGCGCCTCCTCCGCGGCGCCGGCGGCCCGCGCCGCGCGGCCCAGTTCCACGTGGAGGTTCGCCAGTTCCTCCTCGGCGGAGGGGTCGCGGGCGGCGCGGCGCACGGCGACGGCGACGCGGAAGGGGATCACCGCATCGGCGGGCCTCCCCAGGGCCATCCGCGCCCGGCCCAGTCGGGCGAGGACGTCCACGGCGTCGTAGACCTCGCCGTCGGGAGGCATGGGTCCGGGCAGCGGACGGATGTCCACCATGGCCGCGAGGACCCGCTCCGCCTTCTCCGTCTCGCCCCGATCCTCGTACAGCCGCGCCAGCCGCCCGCGCATGCGGAGGTCGGTCTCGTCGATGGCGACGGCCTCCTCCGCCTCCCGCAGCGCGTCGTCCACGCGCCCCGCGCCGGTGTACAGGCGGAAGAGAAGCGCCCGCGGTCCGTCGGAACCGGCGGCCCGCGGGAAGGCGAGCTTCGCCGCGCGCAGGTGCTCCTCCGCCTCGTCCGCGGCGCCGCGCTTGAGCGCGTCGCCGGCCAGGGTCATCCGCAGCGCGAAGTCCTGCTCCCCCGCGGCCAGCGCCTCCCGGAGGAGGTCCAGTCCCCGCGCCGGATTCCGGTCGGAGCCCAGCGCCGTGCGCCCGCGGAGCGCGAGGACGCGCGGGTTCGCCGGCTGCAGCGCCACGGCCCGCGACAGCGGCGTGCCCGCGTCGAATGTGTTCCCCCGCTGGAGCGCGGCCTCGGCGTAGCCGAGGTGGGCCTCCAGGTCGGCGGCGTCCCGGTTGCTCCGCTCGCGGAACTCCGCGAGGCGGGCGTCGCTCCAGCGGGGCCGGAGGTGCCAGCCCGCGACGCGGCGCTCGCAGTGGGCGAGGAACCCGCGGTCGAACTCCTCCGGCGTGACCCCCAGCGCCCGCTTCACGACCTCCGTCGTCGAGAGGTCCTCCGCGTAGAGCCGGAGCATGCGCAGCACGCGGGGCCAGCCGAACTCCCGCTCCATCCACTCGCACATGAGGCCGCCCTGGTAGTAGCCCCAGAGGATCTCCGGCCCGCGGAACGTGCCGTCGATGTCGGCGATGCGCTTGACCTCCCCGTTGGCCAGCGCGCTCACCAGTTGCCCGTCCATGTTGCGATCCCACGAGGCGTTGGCCCGCTTCTCCTCGTGTACGGCGAGGCCCTCCGTGAGCCAGCGCGGGACGCGGCCGCGGCTCATCTGGAGGGAGAAGACGTGGGCCAGTTCGTGGTGCGCGGTGGAGCGCCAGCAGAACGCCCCCGCCGGCAGCGCCCCCGGGGAGTCCAGCGTGACGACCCGCCCGAAGCAGGCCCCGATGGCCCCGAATCCCGGGACGCCGACGGTCCGCGCGGAGAAGTCGGCGGCGCGGCGGAACACCTCCACGAGGATGGGGCCCTCCGGCGTGAAGTCGTACAGACGCGCGAGGTCCGCCAGGGACTCCTCGAGCGCACGCTCGTACAGCGGGCGGAGGGCGGCGTCCTCGTCGGGGTGGATGGCGAGCACGAAGTTCTTCGTCGAGCCCGCGACGTAGCCGTCCAGTTCGGCGAGCACCGTGCGGAAGTTCTCGCGGAAGACGTCCCGCCACGGGTCCACGCGGTTGGAGGTCTCCAGCGCCTCCTTCGCCTCCGCCTCGTGGCCGCCGTCCAGCAGCGCGCGCCCGAGAGCGAACCACGCCGCCGCGTCGCCGGGATCGATCTCCACGGCGCGCCGGGCGAAGCGCGCGGCCTCGTCGAACCGGCGCCGCTCCTCGAGCACGCGGGCGAGCACCGCGTACGCGTGCCCGAAGGTCGGGTCCGTGGCGAGGATCGCCTTCACCGCCTCCTCGTACGCCTTCGCGTCGCCGGAGAGGTAGAGCGGCACGGCGCGGATCGCGCGCAGCATCCGGTGCGCGGGGCGGGCGGCGAGGGCGCGATCCAGCAGTTCGACGGCCCCCGCGTCGTCCCCGTCACCGAGGCGCTGGCCCGCGAGGATCTCCACGGCGTCGGGCTGCGTGGGATCCGTGAGGAGGGCGTCCCGCGCCAGCGCCCCCGCCTCGCGCGACTCGTACCGCGCGTTCTTGGACCAGGCCTGCACGGCGAGCGCTCCGGGGTGGCGGGGGTTCCGATCGAGGACCCGCTTCACCGCCGGGCCCACCTTCTCCGTCTGGGCGTTCAGCGCGTAGGCGCGGGCGATGAGGACGTGGGCCTCGTCGGACCCGGCGCGGGCGGCGTCGCCGAGGATCTCCAGCGTGCTCTGGAGCGCGCGATCGACCTCCGCGTCCATCTCGAAGATGGCGAAGCGCGCGCGGGCCACGGCCACGAGATCCTCCGGACCGGTCACGTCGGCGGAGGCCCACAGGTCGTTGGCCGCCTCGTAGGCGCGCAGCGCCTCCTTCGCGCGGCCGGTCTCACGGAACACGTCCCCCAGCGCCGTCATGGCCGCCGGGGATCCGGGGAACCGCTCCCCGGCGGCGCGCAGCGCCGCCTCCGCCTCGGCGAACCGCCCCCGCTCGCGGAGCAGCGTCCCGCGGAGGACGGCGGGGCGCGGGTCCCCGGGGGCGGCGTCCGCGGCCAGGGTGGCCTCCGCGAGGGCCTCCTCGAGCCGCCCCGTGTCGCGGAGCACCTCCGCGAGGCGGAGGCGGCCGGGGGCGGGCAGCCCGCCGGCTTCCGTCTCCACGCGGCGCAGCGCCCGCTCCGCGTCGGCGTAGCGCCCGGAGCCGTGGGCCCGGGCCGCCTCGTCGAGGAGCGGCGCAGGGTCCGGCCCCTCCTGCGCCGCCGCCCCGGCGGCGGCGAGGGCCGCCGCCAGCAGGACCGCCCCGCGGAGCGCCCCTCTCACGCGTCGAGCCTCAGGGCGCGCAGCCGATCCGCGGCGCGGCGGACGTCGTCCAGGGCGGGCACGAGCGCGAAGCGGACGTATCCCTCGCCGGGATTGGTGCCATCGGCGAGGGGGTCGGAGATCCACGCCCCGGGGGTCGTCACCAGCGCCACCGCGGGGTCCAGCAGCCGCGTGGCGAACTCCACGCTGGTCATGCCCGCGGGGCCGCGCTGCCACACGTACAGCGTCGCCTCCGGCGTGCAGTCGGGGAGGCCGGCCTCCCGCAGCGCCCCGCAGAGGACGTCGCGGCGGGCACGGACCTCCCGGCGCATGGCCTCCACGTGGACCTCGTCGGACAGGGCGGCCACGGCGGCGTCCTGCACGAAGGTGGGCGTCCCCGAGTCGATGTTCGTCTTCACCTTGCGGAACAGCGCGACCAGCCGTTCGTCCCCCGCCACCCAGCCCACGCGCCAGCCGGTCATGTACGAGCGCTTGGAGAGGGAGAAGAAGGAGATCACGCCGTCGGTCCCCGCCTCCAGCGCGGAGGGCGGGCGGCGGTCGCCGAAATGGAACTCCGAGTAGGCCTCGTCGCTGGCGAGCACGATGGATCGCTCGCGGCACCAGGCGGCGGCCTCCCGGTGGAACTCCAGCGGGGCGATGGCGCCGCTCGGGCTGTTGGGGTAGTTCACCCAGAGGATGCGCGCCCGCCCCGCGACGTCGTCGGGGATGGCGGAGAGGTCGGGCAGCCAGCCCGTGGCCGCCGTGACCGGATAGAACCACGGCTCGCCGCCGGCGAAGCGCGTCCCGCGGCTGTAGGGCGGGTAGCCCGGCGACGGCACGAGGACGAGGTCCCCGGGGTCCACCAGCGCGAGGGGGAAGTGGAACACCGCCTCCTTCGATCCGATGTTGCTGGAGACCTGGGTGGCCGGGTCGAGGTCGACGCCGAAGCGGCGGCGCATCCAGTCGGCGCACGCCCTGCGGAAGCCGGGGTCTCCTACGTACGACGGATAACCCGCGCGCGCCCGGGCGTCGATGGCGGCCTGCCCGGCGCGCCGGACGATCTCCGGCGTCGGGTCCGTGGGATCCCCCACGCCGAAGTCGATGGGGTCGATGCCCCGGGCGCGGAGTTCCTCCACGCGGCGATCGACCTCGGCGAACGCGTAGGCCCCCAGTCCTGCCACGCGGCGCGACGCACGCACGTCCATCCTCACCTCCGGACCGGGCCCGTCGGGCCCGTCACGCCTCTCCGCCCCTGCGGGCGCGGGGGTTCGCCGCGGCCTTCCGGCGCGGCGCCGGCCGACCCGCCCCCTTGGACGGCCGCGGCCGCTCCCGGCGCGCCGCCTTTCCACCCACCACCGCCGCGCACGTCTCCGCCACCGCCGCCCGCACCTCGGCGGGTTCCAGGACCTCGGCGTGCGGGGCGTGCCGCAGCACGTACTGCACCACCCACTCGATGGACGCGGAGCGGAGGCGGCGGACCACGGAGCCGTCCGGTCCTTCCTCCAGATCGCGGGGGTCGGACTGCTCCCGGATGAACCGGGCCACCTCCGCGCCGAAGCGGATGCGGACCGTGGTCTCCTCGCCCGTGGGGCGGTACATCTCCGGGGAGCGCCACCGCGCCGCGTCGAAGGTCTCCGGCACTTCGTAGGACTCGTCCAGGAGTTCCACGGAGCGGATGCGGTCCACCCGGAAGGGCACGGCGCGGCGGCGCACCGAGTCGAAGGCCACGCAGTACCAGTCCCCGCCCTGCTCCACCAGCCCCCAGGGCTCCACGATGCGGTCGGTGAGCGCGCCCCGGTGCGCGGTGAAGTAGACGATCCGCACGCGGAGCAGGCGTCCCATGGCGTCCCGCAGCGCGTGGAGACGCGCGGCCGCCGGCGCCGAGGCCGCCCGCGGCGCCACGATGCGCTTCTCCGCGGCGCGGAGCGTCTCCGCCTCCTCCGGCGCGAGCACCTCGCGCACCTTCCGCAGGAGGCCCTGGGCCGCGGTCCCGAACGCCTGCCCCGCCCCCCCGACGCCGCCCTCCAGCGCGCGCAGCGCGATCGTGAGCGAGAGCGCCTCGGGGAGCGTCAGCCGGACGGGACGACGGAAGTGGTCGGCGAACCGCACGAACACGCGGTCGCCCTCCAGGTAGAAGCCGATGTAGTTGTGCGGGAAGTACGGCGGCACCCCGCACATCATCACGAGGTCCCGGATCTCCTCCGTCACCTCGCGCGGGGGCACGCCGAGGTAGCGGGAGATCTCGCTGACGGTCATCCCCTGCCGCTCCTGGAGGAGGGGGATGAGCGTCAGCACCCGGCGGAGACGCTCAAGCGGACTGGCCACGGCCCCTCCCCGGGCGCGCGGGACCGCGGTGCGCGTCCATGGTGCGGCGGAGGAGACGGCGGGCCTCCTCGCGGAGGTCCCTGGGGCCCTCCACGGAAGCCAGGCGGCCGTGCTTGAGGACGAACCGGAGCAGCGCATCGCGACCGGTGGCGCGCGTCTCGAGGACGCCGCCGCCGTCGGCGTCCTCCTCGAAGGTCTCGCCGGCGCGGAGGTTCTCCTTCACCATCCAGGCGATGGCGGGGGCGAATCGGACGCGGGCGCGGACCGGGCGCCCCTCCTCGAACTCCCAGGGTGCGCGCCCCAGGTGGGCGTGGAGGTCGAACTCCGCGGGAACCTCGTAGGCGGCCGCCGGCGGCAGCGCGCGCACGCGGCCGCGGATGCGGTCGACGCGGAAGGAGCGCAGCGCGCGCCGCGCACGGTCCCTCCCCGCGAGGTACCAGTGGCCCCGGTGGTAGCCCATCCCCCAGGGCTCGATCTCGCGCTCGGTCTCGCGGTCCTTCCCGATGCCGTAGTAGCGGAACTTCACGGCGCTCCGCGACAGCACCGCCTCCGTCAACGCCTCCAGGTTGGCGTGCTCCCCCTGGCCGCCGCGCCCGGGCCGGAGGCCGAAGGCGTGCTGCTCCGCCAGCGAGGAGCGGAGTCCCTCCCCCAGCGGCGTGTCGGCGCTCACCTTCTGGAGCGCCGAGAGGAGGTTCGGACCCACGGGGGTGCCCCCCTCCGCGGCGAGGCGGTGGAGGACCGCCAGGACGAGAGCCTCGTCCATCGTGAGCGAGATCTCCGGCAGGAAGTAGCGGTCCTTGAGGATGCAGTACCCGGAGTTGCCCTGGAGGTCCATGGCGACGTACTCGATGGGGACGCCGAGGGAGCGCAGTTCCGCCTTGTCCCGGTCGAAGCGCTTCTCCAGCGCCTCGCCGTCGGCGCCGTCGTCGTAGCCCACGACGTTGCCGCGGATCCCGCTGAAGGGGACGGGGATCCGCGCCGCCAGCAGGCAGGAGACGAGATTCAGCAGACGCTCGGTCTTGTCGATCCGAGCGTCCACATGGGAATCCTCTGCCGCATCGCCGCCGCCGACCATGGAGAGGGCGCATCCTATCCGCCCGTCGGCGGCGGGGAGAGGGATCGGCGCCGCGGCGCGCGCCGGGAGGGCCAGGAGGTCGGGCTACGAGGGCGGTGCGGGCGGCGTGCCGCCGGCCTCCCGCGCGGCCAGGATCTCCCGCAGCCGCTGGAGGATGGCGGCGGGGCTGAAGGGCTTCGTCATGAACTCGTCGGCCCCCAGCGAGAGACCCATCTTCCGATCCGAGTCCTGGCCCTTGGCGGTGAGGAGGATGACGTAGATGCCGGCCAGCCCGGGATCGGCGCGGATCTCCTTCAGGACGTCGTAGCCGCTCTTCTTCGGCATCATCACGTCGAGGAAGATCAGGGACGGCTTGGACGCGCGGAGTTTCTCCAGGGCCTCCTCGCCGTTCCGGGCCTCCACCACCGTGTGCCCCTCCTTGCGGAGGATGAAGGTCAGCGCCTTCAGGATGAAGGGCTCGTCGTCGCAGACGAGGATCTGGTGGGCCACGGCGCCTCCCGGGGTCAGTCGGGCGTCGCGGGCGCCGCGCCGCCCGCGGTGGGCATGGTAACCGCCCTCATCACCACGGCGGTGCGATCATCGGCGTCGGCGCCGGTGCTGAAGGCCTCCACGGCGCGGAGGAGGTCCCGGGCGATCTCGGCGACGGGCCGGTCGCGCACGGCGCGGAGCGCGTCCTCCAGGCGCCGCTCGCCGAACATCTCCTCGCCGGGGCCGCGCGCCGCCTCGGTGAAGCCGTCGGTGTAGATGAGCAGCACGTCGCCGGGGGCCAGGCGCACGGTCCGCTCCTCGAACGGGAACGTGTCGACGACTCCCAGCAGGATTCCCTCCGCGTCCAGGGTCTCGATCCCGTCCCCGCCGTGCCGGAGGAGCAGCGGGAGGTTGTGGCCGGCGTTGGCGTAGAGGAGGTCCCCCGTGGCGGGGTCGTAGACGGCGTAGAAGACGGACACGAAGAGTTCCGCGCGGGCCAGGTCGTCGGCGAGCAGGGAGTTCACCTCCGCGAGGACCGCGCGGGGGGAGTGGTTCTCGCGGATGACGGCGCGCAGGGCGGCGCGGGAGACGGCCATCATCAGCGCCGCCCCGACGTTGTGACCGGAGACGTCGGCGATCAGCATGCCGAGGCGCCCGTCGGGGAGGGCGAACGCGTCGTAGTAGTCGCCGCCCACGTTCCGGGCGGGGACGCAGACGCCGGCGACCTCCGCCCCGGGGATCGCCGGCGGCCTCTCCGGCAGGAGGGAGGCCTGGATCCGCCGCGCGATGCCCATCTCCTTCTCGATGCCCGACAGCCGCGTGTTCTCGAGCAGCACCGCAGCCTGGGAGGCCAGCGCCGACAGGAGCTTCAGGTCCCCCGAGGTGAAGACCGCCGCTCCCTCCTTGTCGGTCATGTTGAGCACGCCCAGCGGCTTCATCCGCGCCACCGCCTCGTCCGCCCCCGACGGATCGAACACCTTGAGCGGAACGGAGATGAACGATCGGCTGGCGTAGCGATCGTCCCCCGCAGGCCCGCCGCGCACGCCGCTCCGCACGTCGTCGACGAGCACCGCCTGCCCCGTCTCCATCACGCGGCCCGTCACGCCCTCCCCGGCCCGCACGCGGATGCTCGCGGCCTGCTCCGCGGACATGCCCCGCGACGCGACGACGCGGAGGATGCCGGTGCGCGGGTCCTCGAGGAGGATGGATGCGCGCGCGGCGCGCACGATCTCGCAAGCGCGATCGAGGATGGTGCCGCAGATGGCGTCCGCGGAGGACACCGCGTGGAGCCGTGCCGTGATCCCGTAGAAGAGGTTCACCTCCTCGAACAGTTCGAGCAGCGACTTGGAGAGGCTCTCCATCTCGTACTCGCGCACGGCCGCCGCGGAGAGCAGGCCCGCCGCCACGTCGGCGCACCCCGCGTCGCCTCCTCGGTGCGATCCGATGGCCGCCACGGATCCGCACCCCACCTCGTACACGACGACGTCGCGCACCGCGGCGCGGGGGAGGTCCGCGATCCGCGCGGGGAGCGCCTCCCCCTCGGGCCCCCCGAAGGAGGCCAGCACGGAGCCCGCCGCGTCGGCGACGGCGATCCGCGCCCCGTGGAGGGACGCCAGCCTCGCCAGGGTCCCCGCCAGGTCCGTCTCCCGCGCCAGCCGCCCGAGGTCGACGCGCGGCCCGCCCGCGCTCAAGGAGCGTCCCCCTCCCCGTCGCGGCGCGCGTGACCCAGTTCCTTCACGAGGATGAGGACGTGCTTGCCGTCGCGGAACTCGCTGCGGACCTCGTCCATGGTCTGCCGGATGATGAACAGGCCGTAGCCGCCCTCGCGGGGGTTCTCGGGATCGGGGTCGGGGGGCGGGACCTCGGGGAGTCCCTTGCCGTAGTCCTCGACCTCGAGGACGAGGCGGTCCTTCGACGGGATGATCGACAGGACGAGGGGGATGGAGCGATCGTTCCGGTGGGCGTGCCGGACCACGTTGATCAGCGCCTCCTGGAGGCAGATCTGGATCTCGGCGATCTCCGACTCCGGGAGGCGGACGGAGAGGCACTCCTCGACGAATCCGCGCACCACGGAGCGAACGGCCCCCAGGTAGTCGGCGCGGCTCGGCAGGCGGACCTGGATCCGGTCGTCGGTCCGTTCGATGGCGGGGGCCTCGGCTGCCATGGCCGCGGGCTAGGCCTGCGCCTGGAACGACTTGAGGGCGTCCTCCAGCGTCGCGTGGAGTTCGAACACGCTGGAGAGTCGCGTCAGCCGCAGGACCGACTCCACGGTGGAGGGGACGCAGGCCAGCTTGAGGTCGCCGCCGGCGCCGCGGACGACCCGGAGCGCGGAGACGAGCGCACCGAGGCCGAACGAGTCGATGAATCGGACCTGGGCCATGTCCACGACCAGCCGCACCCGCCCGTCCGCGATGAGGTTCTTGACCTTGTCGCGGAACTGGATGGAGGCGTCCCCCTCCAGGTTCACGGGGCGCACGAAGGAGAGCGCCACCGTCGATCCGACCTGCCTCTGGGCGATGTCCACGAGATGCCTCCCGTTCCTTCCCGTCCGCTACGACGCGAGCACGTTCCTACACCGTCAGCGGGTCATGGTACGGGAGCGAGAACGCCTCCGCCACTCCCTTGCAGGTGACCCGGCCCGCGAGCACGTTGGCCCCCGTCCTCAGGCCGGCGCTGCTCCGGACCGCCTCCTTCCACCCGAGACGCGCGAGCGTCCGCGCGTAGGGGAGGGTGGCGTTGGTGAGGGCGTAGGTCGAGGTCCGCGCCACCGCACCGGGCATGTTGGCGACGCAGTAGTGGACGACCCCCTCCTCGACGTAGACGGGCTTGCTGTGGGTGGTGGGACGCGTGGTCTCCGCGCAGCCCCCCTGGTCCACGGCCACGTCCACGAGGACGGACCCCGGCTTCATCTCGCGGAGCGTCTCCCGCGTGACGAGGTAGGGCGCCTTCGCGCCCGGGATGAGCACCGCGCCCACGACCACGTCCGCGCGGCGGCACGCCCCGAGCACGTTGTACCGGTTGCTGAAGAGCGTGGTCACGTTGGCGGGCATGACCTCGTCGAGGTAGCGCAGGCGGTCGAGGCTCACGTCGAGCACGACGACCTGCGCACCCAGTCCCGCCGCCATCCGCGCCGCGTTGGCGCCGACGATCCCGCCGCCGAGGACGACGACCTCCGCCGGCGGCACGCCGGGCACGCCGCCGAGGAGGACGCCGCGTCCCCCCTGGGGCTTCTCCAGGTACTTCGCCGCCGCCTGGATGCTCATGCGCCCCGCCACCTCGCTCATGGGCGTGAGCAGGGGGAGCGTGCGCCCCTCCTCCACCGTCTCGTAGGCGATGCAGAGGGCGCCGGAGGCGATCATCGCGTCCGTCAGTCCCCGGTCGGCGGCGAAGTGGAAGTAGGTGAAGACCGTCTGGCCCTCCCGGATCAGCGGGTACTCGGAGGGGAGCGGCTCCTTCACCTTCATGATCATCTCGGCCTCGGCGAACACGGCCTCGTGCGTCGGCAGCAGCGTGGCGCCGGCGGAGGAGAAGTCCCCGTCGGCGATGCCGGAGCCCGCTCCGCCACCGGCCTCGACGAACACCCTGTGGCCGTCGCGGACGAGCGTGTCCACCCCGGCGGGCGTGATGGCGATGCGGTTCTCGTTGTCCTTGACCTCGGCGGGTACTCCGATGCGCATGATCTCTCCTGGGGTGTCCGGGCCCACCGCGTCGGCGGGGAGCGGGGAAACGGCCGATTGTCCGGACCGGGGGCCGGGGCCGGAAGCGGATCCCTACCGGGACTTCGGGACCCGGGGGTCCTCGTCGCCCGGCGTGGGGGGCGGCATGCGGTCCACGTCCCTGCGCGCGGCCTCCCCGGGGAGGTCCTCCAGCGGCCGGCCCCGGCCCTGCGCGACCATGCCGAGGTGCCGGAGGATGCCCGTCACCTCCGCGCGATCGTGGCGGAGGGAGAGGTCCCGCTCCAGGTCCACGAGGAGGCTGGCCACGGCCGCCTCCCGGCTGCGGGCGTCGATGTCGTCGTTGGAGAACAGCCGGTCGCGGTCGTCCAGCCAGCGGCTGATGCGGGGGGCCAGCGCCCGGCGGCGCTCGTCGTCCAGCCGCACGTCGGGGTCGAGACCCATCACGAACCGCTCCCCCTGCCGGCGGAACCGCTCTTCCCGCTCCCGATCGGCCCGACGCCGGAGCGCCGCATCCACCAGGGCGTCCAGGTCGGCCCCGGCCGCGGGGGCGCCGTCCGCGGGCGGGCCGGGACGCGGCGCCGTGGAACGGGCCCCCCGCAGGGCGGCCTCCAGTTCGTCCAGGCGGGCCTCGATGCGGGCCAGGCGGTCCTCCCCGTCCCGATCCCGGGGAGCGGGGACCGCCGCCGAGGACGCCGGCGCGGGCGCCGTGGTGCGGGCGTGCAGCAGCGCCGTCCAGACCGCCAGCGCCGCCACCGCCAGGCCGAGGACCGCCGTCGCCGCGAGATTCGCCTTCACCCCGGTTCCGCTCCCCTGGGAATGGGCGCCACCGCGGCGCCGGCGGGATTGTATCGCGCGGCGGCATCGATTCCGTTCCCCGGCCCCGGGGCACGGGGTAGATTGGCCCGTCGCGCCGTGGGCGATTAGCTCAGTTGGCCAGAGCACCTGCTCGACACGCAGGGGGTCACTGGTTCAAGTCCAGTATCGCCCACCACTCATCCCCCGGGAGGTCGCCGTTCCGCCGGGGGCCTCCCGCGCGTAGGATCCGTCGCCCCTGGCCACCGGAGGACTCCCATGCCACGCAGGAAGGAAGCCGCCCCCCGCTCCGACCGCGCCCACCGCGCCCTCGAGTACCACTCCATGGGCCGCCCGGGGAAGATCGAGGTGGTCCCGTCGAAGCCCTGCGCGACCCAGGCGGAACTCTCCCTCGCCTACACGCCGGGCGTCGCGGTGCCCTGCCTGGAGATCCAGAAGAACCCCGACGACGGCTACCGGTACACCGCCCGCGGCAACCTGGTGGCGGTGATCACCAACGGGACCGCGGTCCTCGGCCTCGGCGACATCGGCGCCCTCGCCGGCAAGCCGGTCATGGAGGGCAAGGGGGTCCTCTTCAAGCGGTTCGCCGACATCGACGTCTTCGACATCGAGGTGGACGAGAAGGACCCGGAGAAGTTCATCGCCATCGTCAAGAGCCTGGAGCCGACCTTCGGCGGCATCAACCTGGAGGACATCAAGGCCCCCGAGTGCTTCGTCATCGAGGAGCGGCTGAAGGCGGAGATGAGCATCCCCGTCTTCCACGACGACCAGCACGGCACCGCCATCATCTCCACCGCGGGCCTCATCAACGCGCTGGAGATCGTCGGCAAGAAGGCCCGTGATGTCCGCGTGGTCTTCTCCGGCGCGGGCGCGGCGGGCATCGCGTGCGCCGAGATGTTCATCGCCGCCGGCGTGCGCCGCGAGAACGTCCTCATGACCGACAGCAAGGGAGTGCTGTGGGAGGGCCGCGAGCCCCGCTGGAACGTGCAGAAGTCCCGCTTCGTGCGCAAGACGGACGCGCGCACGGTGGAGGACGCCATGGTGGGCGCCGACGTCTTCGTCGGCGTGAGCATGGCGAACCTCGTGACCCCCGCCATGGTGAAGTCCATGGCGCCGCGGCCCATCCTGTTCGCCATGGCCAACCCGGACCCGGAGATCACGCCGGAGAAGGCGCGCTCCGCGCGGCCCGACGCCATCGTCGCGACGGGGCGGTCCGACTACCCGAACCAGGTGAACAACGTGCTCGGCTTCCCCTTCATCTTCCGCGGGGCCCTGGACGTGCGGGCCCGCGCCATCAACGAGGAGATGAAGATGGCCGCCGCCCGCGCGCTGGCGGCCCTCGCCAAGGAGGACGTGCCCGACGAGGTGGAGCGGGCGTACGGCGGACAGGACCTCCGGTTCGGGCCCGACTACATCATCCCCAAGCCGTTCGATCCGCGCGTGCTGCTCTGGGTCGCACCGGCGGTGGCGCAGGCGGCCATGGACTCCGGCGTCGCCCGCGTGCCGCTCGCCTCCATGGAGGCCTACCGCGAGCGCCTGGAGCGCTCCCTCGGCCGGGGCCGCGAGGTGATGCGGGCCGTCCACAACAAGGCGCGGCGGGCCCCGCGGCGCATCGTGTTCCCCGAGGCCGAGGAGGAGAAGATCCTGCGCGCGTGCGAACTGCTGGTCGAGGAGCAGGTCGCGGTCCCCGTGCTGGTGGGCGACGCGGGACGGATCCGGGCCCGGGCCGAGGAGGTGGGCGCGAACCTCCAGGGCGTCGAGGTCGTCGACGTTCCCGCTTCGAAGGACCTGGCCCCGTTCGCGAAGCGCCTGCTGGAGATCCGCAACCGCAAGGGGACGACCCCGCGCAAGGCCGCGGAGGAGGTGCGGGTCCCGCTGGTCCACGGCGTGCTCCTCGTGGACGCGGGGAAGGCGGACGGCATCGTCTGCGGCCTCAACCGCTCCTACCCCAACACCATCCGCCCGGCGCTCCAGATCCTCGGGACCGCGCCCGGCGTCCGCCGCGTCGCGGGCATGTACCTGGTCATCCTGCGGAAGCGGATGCTCTTCTTCGCCGACGCCACGGTCAACATCGAGCCCGACGCGCGCACCCTGGCGGAGATCGCGATCCTCGCCGGCAAGACCGTGCGGGCCATGTTCGACACGGAGCCCCGCATCGCCATGCTCTCGTTCAGCAACTTCGGCTCCGTCGATCACCCCCTCGCCCGCCGCGTCGCCGAGGCGACGGCGCTGGCGCGGGAGGCGGACCCGACGCTGTCGCTGGACGGGGAGATGCAGGCGGACACGGCACTGGTCCCGGAGATCGTCGAGGCGGCCTTCCCCCACTCCGGCATCAAGGGGGACGCCAACGTGCTCATCTTCCCCGACCTCCAGTCGGGCAACATCGCCTACAAGCTCGCGCAGCGCCTGGCGGACGCCGAGGTGATCGGTCCGCTCATCATGGGACTCCGCCGCCCCGTGAACGTCCTGAACCACTGGTCCTCCGTCAACGAGATCGTGAACATGGCCGCGCTGACCTGCGTGGCGGCGGGGGCGGGCGCGACGGCCGCGGGCGGCGCGAAGCGCGGCAAGCGGAAGGGCGGCGCTTCGCGGTGAGCGTGGCCGTTCAACGACAAGTGGAACGCACCGAGACCGAGCGAGAAGCCCGCGGGCAAGGCGCGAGGAGCGCCGTGGCCCCTCCAGGGCCACAAGCGACGAGCAACGCAGCCCCCGGGCTTCGTAGCCGGTCGATTGCTTTCAGTTGTCGTTGAACGGACACTACCTACCGCGCGCGCTTCTCGCGCAGTCGCTGCGAGGCGACGCTCAGGAACGCGCGCTCCTCGTCGGAGAGCGCGGCCATCCCCTGCGCGTGGATGCGCTCCAGCAGGAGGTCCACCCGGGCCTCCTCGCCGTCGTCGCGGGCCCCCGCCCGGAAGTCGGGAACCTCCCCGGGCGCGGGGGGGCGCAAGCCCGCGGGCGCCGCGGCGCGGCCCGCTCGCGCCGCGCGCCGGAGCAGGGGGAGGCGGTGCGCCAGCGCGTAGTGGAGCGCGAGGCCGGCGAGGGCGCCGCCGATGTGCGCCTCCACGGCCACGTTCCCCGCCGTCCCCGTGACGAACCGCACGAGGTCGAACCCGATGAACGCGGCCCCCACCGCCCAGAGCGGCAGGGGCAGAAAAGCGTGCTCACGCCGGCCATCCGCGACGAGATCGCCCGCCTCGAACGGGCCGA
>CAZSIX010000038.1:0-37299 GCA_964607145.1 uncultured Planctomycetota bacterium
CCTACGAACACGGCGCTGCCGCGAGGTGCGGCCGGGGGCCGGGGGCGGGCGAGCGGCGCGCCTACGAGCACGGCGGCGGCGCGGCGAGGGGAGGCCGGGGGCCGGGGGCGGGCGAGCCGCGCCCCTACGAACGCGGCGCTGCCGCGAGGTGCGGCCGGGGGCTGGGGGCGGGCAAGCGGCGCGCCTGCGAACACGGCGGTGGTGCCGCGAGGAGCGGGGCCTCGCCGTCGGCTACGCCGGGTTCAGTGCGGCGACGGCGAGTTCGGGGGTCTCGTAGGTGTTGAAGGCCTTGTCCAGGCGGGTGACGGAGAAGAGGCGCTGGATCATGCCGTTCAGGCCGACGAGGGCCATGTGGCCGCCGCCGATCTCGACCTGCTTCTTGAGGGAGATGAGGACGGAGAGACCGCACGAGTCGACGACGCCGACGGCGCGCATGTTGACGAGGACGTGCTTGAGGCCGCCGGACTGGCCGTTGGAGATGATCTCCTTGAGGGCGGGCTTGAGGGAGTCGGAGGAGGAGTAGTTCAGGCAGGAGTCCTTCAGCGTGATCACCTGGACCGACGCGTCGCGGATCTCCTCCACGTCGAGTCGGAAGGCCAGCTCACCCTCGAGTTCGGGCATGTTCACCTCGTCGGTCCACGGGTCCACCCGGGAGGAGTATAGCCCCTCCGGCGGGCCAGCCGGAGTAGGAAGCCCCACCCCCCCGGGATAGGATGCCCCGGCCGCGGCGTCGCGGCGGGCCCCGGGGGGCGCGCATGACGGAGATCACGCAGGACCGGCGGAGCCCGCTCCTCGCCATCAAGGTCCCGTTCGATCTCTCCGGCGTGATGCTGGGCATGTTCGCGTGGCTCGCGCTGGTGGTGGCGGGGCAGCAGGGCCACGGGTTCACCCAGGGCGGAGGGGGGTTCCCCCCCTGGCCCGTGGGGCGCCCCGCCTGGCTGGACATGCTCCTCGGCGGCCGCGAGGACGTTCTGGCCGCGCGGCCGGTCACGCCGTGGCTCGACCTGGTGCGGGACCCGCTCCTGCTGGTGCGGGCGGAGTTCGTCGTCCCGCTCCTCGTCCTCCTAGGCGTCTGGGTCGTGTTCGGCGTGGCCGCCTGCCGGGTGGCCGCCCTCCGGCTCGCCCGCGACGAGGGGCTCTCCGCGCGGGAGGCGCTGGTCTTCTCCATCCGCAACATCGGCGCCTCCGTCGGGGCGGTGGCGTTCGTCGGCGCCGCCATCGGGCTGTTCCTCGGGCTGAACGCGCTGGCGGGGCTCGCCGCCGGCGTCCCCCTGGTGGGGATCGTGGTCTTCCCGCTCTCGCTCCTGGGAGCGCTGGTGCTGTTCCTCCTCGTCCTCGGGACGGTCTTCGGCCTGCCGCTGGCCTTCGCGGGGCTGGCGACGGAGCGGAACGGCGCCCTGGACGCCGTCTCCCGCGCGTTCTCCTACGTGTTCGGGCGCCCCGCGCTGTTCCTGGTCTCCGCGGGGACGGTGGCGCTCTTCGCCGCCGTGCTGCTGGCGGTGGCCTGGTTCCTGCCGGGCCTGGCGCTGGCCACGGTCAAGGCGGGGGCCCCCGGGGGCGGGGGCGCCCTGGAGGCGTTCGAAGCGGCGGTCGGCACGGCCACGTGGTTCACGCGACCCGAGTGGCGGGTGGAGGGACTCCACCTCGCCACCGGCTGGGTGACGTGGGCCTTCGTCCTCGCGTTCCGCCTGGCCCTCGCGGGCTGGGCGACCTACTACGTCTTCGGCGGGGCGACGGCCGTCTACTTCGCGCTCCGCCACGACGTGGACGGCACCGAGGACGAGGAGCTGTGGATCGAGGGGGAGGACGAGGGGCTCGGCGAGCCGCAGTCTCCCGTGCCGCCGGACCCCGGGCCGGCTCCCGCTCCGCCCCCTCCGGCGGACGGACCGGCCGCGCCCACCGCGTAGCAGCGCCGGGGAGGACAGCATGGCAACCGCGACGACGGGAACAGGCCGCGCCCTTCTCCTCGCGCTGGCGGCGACGATCGCCGCCCCCGCGGCCCTGGCGCTCGACGAGTCCGCGGAGGCCGCGAAGCGCCTGAAGGACCTGTGGTCCCGCGCCGACGACGGCGGCCGCGAGGGACTTCTCGCGCCGGTGGCGGTGGCCGCCGACACGGTGGCGCTGGAGGCGGTCTGCGACGCGGCGCTGGAGCGCTGCGACTGGATCAAGTTCACCGAGCGCCGCATCGAGGAGATCGACAAGATTCTGAAGGAGGTGGCCGAGGCCTCCGCGAAGGAGGGCTACAAGCCCGACCCCTCCAAGGACCCCAAGATCCTCAACGCCGAGAAGGACCTGTACCCGGGCAAGGTGGCGCGCGAGGAGGCCTGGCTCCCCCGGCTGGCGTTCGCCGGCGCCGCCATCCTGGACGCGCTCCCCGACCGCGGCTTCGAGGAGTCGGTCACCGCCCAGGTGCGCCGCGCCCTGGGGGAGCACCAGCCGCGGTTCCGGGACTGGGCGGCGGGGATGTTCGGCGGGTCCCGCAAGGTCCGCACGCTGACGGTCCTGCTGGGCTACGGCGAGGAGGCGCTGGACGAGTACCGCAAGCAGTTGAAGGGGCGCGAGAAGCCGGCGCGGGAACTGGACCGCGTGAACCAGGAGATCTCCGACATCCTGAACAAGTACCTCCTGGAGCAGCAGAAGAAGGGGGACTTCAGCGCCGCCATCCCGCAGGCCGTCCGCGAGGGGCTGGTGGGCGGCAAGGAACGGGTCAGCAACGCCCTGGAGCACGAGGTGGGGATGTTCCAGATGGCCATGGAGGCTGCGGACGTGCGACGCCTCGCCGCCCGCGCCGCCGTAGGAGCCTGCCTCGTGGGCGCGGAGCCGGCGGTGCGCGAGAAGATGCTCGATCTCGTGGACAAGCGGTGCCTGTCGACGAAGGACTTCGAACTGCGCGCGTTCGGGCTCCGCGCCGTGGCGGAGGTCCCCGGCGACCGGACCTTCGCCGCGCTCCGCGCGGGGGCGGGGGACGGCGACCCGCGGGTCGTGGTGCCGGCGCTGGACTCGCTGGGCTACCGGCTGGAGGCGGAGGCGGTGGAGCTCCTGGCCGCGGCGCTCAAGGACCCGCGCTGGCAGGTGCGCGCGTCGGCGGCGGCCGGTCTCGGCAGGACGGGCCGCGCGGCGGCGGTCCCGTTCCTCGTGGCCGCGCTGAAGGACGGGGACGGGCGGTTCCTGGACGACGTGCGCGAGGCGCTCCGGTCCCTCACGGGAAAGGGGTTCCCCGCGGCGGCGGATCCGTGGGAGCGCTGGTGGGCCGAGGCGGGGGAGAAGTTCCGGGGTCCGCGGGACCCGCGTCCCGAGGGCGCCGACGCCGCGGCGGCCGGCGGCGGCGACGAGGCCGGGGCGCCCGGCGAGGGGGGCGGGTCCGTCTCGTTCTACGGCATCCAGACCAACTCCAAGCGCATCCTCTTCGTGCTCGACTTCTCCGGTTCGATGCAGTTCGCCGGGAGCGCCGTCGAGAAGGAGCGGAAGAAGATCGACGTGCTCCGCGCCGAACTGAAGAAGACCCTCACGTCGCTGCCCGACGGGTCGCTGTTCAACATGATCGGCTTCGCCAACGACGTGCGCACGTGGAAGAAGGGTGCGGTCAGCCGGGACGCGAAGACGCTCAAGGACGCGCTGAAGTGGGTCGACGATCAGCCCGTGGTCGGCTCCACCAACATCTACGACGCGCTGGAGCAGGGCTTCCGCCTCATCGGCGTCGGCGCGGCGGACAAGAACTACCAGCCGGTCTTCGACACCATCTTCTTCATGACCGACGGGACGCCGACCAGCGGGAAGGTGCAGAAGACCGACCTCATCCTGGGCGAGATCCGGCGATGGAACGAGGGCGCGAAAATCCGCGTCCACGTGGTGGGGATGGGCGGACACGAGAAGCCCACGGCGGGAAAGCCGGAAACGCAGACGAAGGACCTGGACGAGAAGTTCCTCCGCGACCTCGCCGCGCAGAACGGCGGTGACTGCGTGATCCGGTAGGGGACGCCGCGGCGGCGCCGGGGCGGATCCGCGCGGCGGAGCCGCGGGTCGCGCCCGCGGCCCGCCTCGCGGAGGAGTGCGCGGGCGGCGCCTTCGTCCGTGCGGCCCGTCGGCGGCCGCGCGGTCCGCGCCGTCGGGGGGACTCCGCCGATGGGTGAACAGGGAGGCAGCGACGGGATGCGGGCCGCCGTGCGGCGGCTGATGCAGACCGACCGCGCGGGGGGCGGATTGCGCACCCTGGAGGAGTACCGGCGGCTGTTCGACGGGTACGGGGCAATCGTGGACGAGGAGTTCCGGACGCTCGCACCCGCCGCGGCGGGTGCCACGCGGGTGGCGGGACCGGAGGATCGACCGCCGGACCCGCCGGCGCCCGCGCCCGGGGCGGCGTCCGATTTCCCATGGCCCGAGTACCTCCCGGCGGCGGAGACCATCGGTCCCTACCGCGTCGTCCGCGAACTGGGCCGCGGCGGGATGGGGGTCGTCTACGAGGCGCGGGACTCGCGGCTCCCGCGCCACGTGGCGCTGAAGGTGCTCTCGCCGCAGTTCGCCATGTCGCCGGACCTGCGCCTCCGGTTCCACCGCGAGGCGCAACTGGCGGCGCGACTCGACCACCCCCACATCTGCACGGTGTACGAGGCGGGGGAGGACAACGGCGCGCCCTTCCTCGCGATGCGATTCGTGGAGGGCCGTCCGCTGGCGGACCACGTGGCGTCGACGCGCGAGCGCGCCGACGCCACGGGCTTCGTCCACCTGCCGGAGGCCGGCGAACGGGACGGGGAGGCCCCCTCCCCGTCCGGGCGCTCCCGCTCCGCGGAGCACCGCCGGGAGATCGACCGCGTGCTCCTGCTCTTCGAGCGCGCAGCCCGCGCCCTCCACCACGCGCACGGGAAGGGGCTCATCCACCGGGACATCAAGCCCCACAACATCATGGTGACCCCCGAGGGAGAGCCGGTGCTGCTCGACTTCGGCCTCGCCCGCGAGGAGTCCGGCGAGGGCCAGCACCTGACGAAGACGGGGGCACTGCTCGGCACTCCCGCGTACATGAGCCCCGAGCAGTTCGCCCCCTCCGCGGGGGGAGCGCTCGATCGCCGCACCGACGTCTACAGCCTGGGGGCGTCGCTCTACGAATGCCTGACCCTCCGCCGCCCCTACGAGGCGCCCACCTTCGAGGCGCTGTACGCCAGGGTGCTCACGGAGGAGCCGGAGGACCCCCGGCGGCTGAACCCGGCGGTCTCGCGGGACCTGCAGGTGGTGGTAGCGACGGCGATGGAGCGGGACCGCGATCGCCGCTATCGCACGGCGGAGGATCTGGCGGAGGAACTCCACCGCATCCGCAAGGGCCTGCCCATCCTGGCGCGTCCCGTCGGTCCGGTGGGGCGCCTGGCCCGCTGGGCGCGCCGCCGGCCCGCCCTGGCGGCGAGCCTCGCGTTCGCGTTCGTCGCGCTCGCGTCGGGCCTCGGCGTCTCGCTCCGCCTGCTGGACGAGGCGCGGCGACAGAGCGACGCGAAGTCCGCGGCGCTGGACGAGGTCGCGCGTGAGCGGGACGCGAAGGAGGCGCAGCGGGCCCTCGCCGAGGAGGCCCGCCGCCGCTCCGAGGGGCTCCGCCTCGCGGCCCTGGCGGTACCGGCCATAGAGAAGGACGGATCCCTTGGGCTCCTCCTCGCCGCGGAGGCGGCCGCGCGCGCCCCCGGCGCGGAGTCCCTGGACGCGCTGTACGCCGCGCTGGCGGCGGAGCAGGAGGTGCGGCGGCTCCTCGGGCACGACAAGTACGTCCTCGACGGCGCGTGGTCACCGGACGGGGGGCGGGTCGCGACCTTCGAGGAGGGCTTCTGCGTGATCCTCTGGGATGCCGGCACGGGGGCCCCGCTGCGGCGACTCCTCCACGATCGGGCCCTCGTGCTCCGGGTGGCGTTCGATCCCGGCGGCGGCCTCCTCGCGACATGCGCCTCCGACGGGAGCGTGCGCGTCTGGGACGCGAAGAGCGGTACACCGTGTCGGACCCTGCCCGCGCACGCGGGGCCGGCCGGGGCCATGGAGTGGTCCCCGGAAGGAGGAACGCTCGCCACGGGCGGCGACGACGGCACGGTGAGCCTCTGGGCCGCCGCGACCGGGGAGCGGCGCGCGATCCTCCGCGGCCAGGGCGGGGCGGTGTCGGCGCTGGCCTGGTCCGCCGACGGAGGTCGGCTGGCCTCGCTCGGCGCCGACGGCGCGGTGCGCATCTGGGACGGTTCCTCACGCGTCCTTCTCCGGGAGTTCCGCGCCGGGCCGCCGGGGGAGGCCGCCCCTCCGTCGCGCCCGGGGATGCCGACGGACACCGTCGCGTTCGCCGCCGGCGCGCGGCGCCTCTTCACGTGGACATCTCGCGGCATCCTGCGGGTGCTCGACCTGGAGGCTCCCGCGGACGTCCCGGTGCTGGAGCGGGAGGAGGTGGTCCGCCTGAGCGTGAGCGGCGACGGCCGCCGCATCGCCCTGCAGACCCTCGCCGTTCCCGATCGGCTGGAGTTGACAGACCTCGAGGGGACCGGTGCCCCTCTGGAGATGGCGATCCCCGCGGGGTTCTGGCTGTGGGCGCTGGATTGCGACGGGCGCCGCGCGCTCCTCGGGTCGAAGAACTTCGTGGCGGCCACATGGGACCTGGAGCGGGGCCGCCCCGTCGCGACGCTGGCCGGGCACGCCTACACGCTCAAGGGCGCCCGGTGGTCCCCCGACGGAAGCCGCATCCTCACCTGCGCCGCCGACGGCACGGCGCGCATCTGGGCGGCGGAGCCGCGCGGCTGCGTGCGGCTGCCGGTCGATGTCAGCGCGGAGCGGATCGCACGCGACGGCCGCCGGTGGGTGGAGACGACGGGACCGCTGTCCGCGACTTCGGTCCGGGTGGTCGTGCGCGACGGGTCGGGCGCCGCCCCGGACGTGGCCGTGGATGTCCCGGGGCCGATCCTGCGCGTCCGGTGGTGCCGCGCGGAGCCCCTGGTGGCCGTGGAGGCGGAGACGGGACAGCGCATCCTCGACCCCGCCACGGGCGGGACCGTGCTGGACCTGCGCTACCCCGGGGACATCGGCCCGTCGTCCCGGGATCCCAACGCCGGGTGGTCCCTCGCGCAGTTCAACGACCGGCGCGATCGCGCCTGGCTGCGCGGGCCCGACCACGCCGTGTTCTCCGTGGACGTCGCCACGGGGGGGATCGTGCGCGGGCCGGCGCCGGACCGCTGCAACGCGTTCCGCGTGAGCCCCGACGACGGTCGGGTCCTCGTGCTGGAGGGCCCGGCGAAGAAGGCCACGATCTGGGGCGTGTCCCCGCCGCGCCTGGAACACGTCCTCCCGGAACAGGGCGGCATGGTCCTCAACGGGGCGTGGACCTCGGACGGGCGGCGGGTCGCCACGGCAGCCATGGACATGGTCGTCCGCGTCTGGGACGCGGCGACGGGAACCTGCATCGCGCGCGCGGGCCCCGTTCCGGGGTTCCCCATGCGCGTGGACTTCGGCAACGGCGACCGCTGGCTGCTCGTGGAGGGGGCGGGCCAGGGCATGATCTTCGAGACCGACCGGTGGACGCGGGTCGCCACGCTGGTGCCGCCCGCCGGGGAGGGGGAGGTCGGCGCGGCGTACTTCGACGAGGCGGCGGCGGAGATCGTGACCGTGTCGAAGAACACGGGGGTGACCCGCCGCTGGCCCTTCGACCCGCTGGCCGAGGCGGCACGCCGCCTCCCCGTCGAGACGCCGCCCGACGTGGTCGCGCGGTACGACCTGCTCCCCCCGGAGGAGCAACCGGCCCAGGCGGTCGCCTGGCACCGCCGGCACTCCGGCGGCAGGGGCCTGGCGGGGTCCGCCCTCCAGTGGCTCCGGGCCGGGCGCATCGATCTGGCCCGCGAACTGGCGGCGCTCTCGCGGGAGCGCCGGCCCGATCTGGGGGACGCGGCCTACGTGACGGCGTGCATCGGGACCGTCGCGTCCGCGGACCTCCCCGCCGGGCCCGCGCGCGACGCCGCCCTCGACGCGGTGTTCGCCGACCTCCACATCGTCCGCGAACTCGGCGCGTGGCCCGAGAGGGCGACGTGGCACGAGCCGCTCCTCGCGCCGCTCCACGACGACCCCCGCTGGAAGGAGGTCGCGGAAAAGTAGGGCGGGGTTACTTCGGCGCGGCGGGTCCGGCGGGAGCGGCGGGGGCGGTCTCGCGGGGGCGGGACGCGGCCCGGGTCCGCGTGGTGGACGCGGCCCAGTCGGTGACGGCGGCGAGGCGGGGCGCGGGAGCCTCGACGACGAGGACCCCGTCCCCCTTCCGCGCGACCGTCCGCACGGGGGCTCCCTCGGCGCCCTCCGCGGGGGGCGGGAACGCGGTGGCGAGCGCCTTCTCGAACTCCTCCGCGTCGGCCTCCGTGTCCCAGGCGGAGATCCAGACGAAGGCCTCCTCCTCCCCGAGGGAGAGGAGGGCGATGCGGTCCCCGCCCCAGCCCGCCGCCGCGGCGCGGGCCGCGGGCGCCGCCACGCCCCGCGCGCGGAGCACGATGGACGTGCAGAGTTCCCCCAGCGGCGTGTCCACGGTCACCCGGGTCCCCGCGGGCGGCGCCGCGAGCGTGAGGACCACGGGCGTCTCGTCGGCGAGGAACTTCTCCGGGTGGAGCACCTGCTCGGAGGAGGCCGGCGGGCGCCGGAACGCGTCGTCCACGGCCGCCTCGCCGCGCTCGCTGCGGCGGAGGGACTCCACGAACACCACGCCCTCGACGTACTGGGACGCGAAGGCCAGCGCCAGCGCCGGCGGCGTGCGTCCGCCGCGCCGCAGCAGCGCCTGCGCCATGGCCTCCCCCTGCATCCGCAGCGCATCCAGCTCCATCACCTCGAACATCCCGGGCATGGACACGCGGTACTCCATGCTCTCGGCGTCCCCCTCGGCCAGCGCGCCGAAGGCGAGGGTGCGATCGAACTCGCCGTTCATGCCCGTTACGAGGGCCTCGAAGTCGAAGTGCTGGTCGTCCAGCGCGTGGGTCATCTCGTGGACCATGAGGGGCAGCGTCGCCTTGGTGCCCGGCATGAAGGAGATGCGCTTGCCCACGGTGTCGTAGCGGGCGGCGACGGCGGAGGGGAGGTACTCCATGAGGAGGGCCTTGAGATCGGCGCCCTCGGGGACGACGCCGAGCCGCACCAGCAGCCGGCCCGTGGCGGCCATGCGGTCGGCGCCGCCGAGCACGCGTTCCAGATCGCGGAGGGGCTGGGCGAACGCGCCCTCGCGGTCCACCGCCGCGACGGGGACCGCGCTCTTGAACTCCAGGCCCCGGGCGCCCTGGAGGACGGCCCGGGCCTTCGTCGCCATGGCCTCCAGCGGCGTCGCCTCGGCGGGCGGGGCGGGCGGCGGGGACGTCCCTTCGGCGGCGGCGGGCGGGGCCGACGCGACGGTCAGCGCGGCGGCGAGGGCGAGGACGGCATCGGCGAGGCGGGAGCGGCGGTGGGGGGCGTTCATGCCGGCAATGTAGCGCCTCGGGGCCCGTCGACTACCTGCCGCCCCGACCGCCGCGGCGGCCGCCCCCGTTCCCGTCGCCGGCGCCCTCGCCGTCGCCCGCGGGCGGCGCGGCGCCGTCTCCGGAGCCGAACTCGACGACAAGCGCCCGCAGGATGCGGTTCAGCCCCTCCCGTCGGCGCTCCGGCGGGAGGCGGCGGAGTTCCCGCAGCCCCTCGCGGACCCGCTCCCGCGCGTCGGGCTGGCGGTCGCGAGGCACCAGCAGCAGCGCCCGGAAGAGGCGCCGCGGCCCGCCGGGCACGCCGATGTCCTCGGCGGAGACCCCGAGCCACTCGTGGAAGCGCCGGGCGGCGTCGCGGCTGCGCTCCTCCGCGGGCTGGTCGAGGGACTGCTCCACGCGGCGCGTGAGGGAGGCCATCTCGCCGGAGGTGTCGGCCCAGAGCGCGTCGAGGAAGAGGCGATCCTCCTCCTCCCGGCGCGCCGCGGGCGCCAGACCGCGGAGCCGCTCGCGGTGGGGGGCGAGGGTCTCCTCCCGGGCGCGGCGGAACACGGCGGCGAGCACCGGCCCGCGGGCCTCGCGGTCGTCGGACTCCAGCGCGGCGGCCTCCTCGGGGGTGGCGAAGCGTGCGATGACGGCGCGGCGGGCGGTGTCCGTGGCGTGGTGAAGGACGCGGGCCCGGAGGATCTGCCGGGCCTCGGGATCCAGCGCGTCGAGGCGGGCGCGCAGGGCGGGCGGGATGGCGTCGAGGATGCGACCCTCGAGGTCCGCAAGGGCGCGACCCTGGCGGCGGAGCCGGTCCATCCGGTCGGGGTCGCTGCGATGCAGGTCGTCGATCTGCCGCCGGAGGATCTCGACGCCCTCGCGGCCCCCCAGCGCCTCGAAGCGCTCCCGGAGGGCGGCCCGCTTCTCCGGAGGGAGTTCGCGGAACCGCCGGAAGAGGTGGAGGAGCCGTTCCCGCTTCTCCTCCGGGAGGGACTCCCAGCGGCGGCGGGCCTGGTCGAGGGTGGTGTCCTCGGCGCCCGCCGGCGGGGGCGCGTCGTCGCCGTCGCCGGCCCGGACGGACGCGGCGGGGGCCGCCGCGAGCAGGGCCACCGCCAGGGCCGCGCCGGAGAGGCTCCGCCGGAGAAGGGTCCGCACGCTCACCCGCCCAGGACCGCGAGGTCGTCGGGGTCCACGTCGGCCAGCGACTCCAGCAGCGCGAGGTCCTCGTCCTCCAGGGCGTCGAGGGACTCGAGGAGGCCCAGTTGCGCCAGCAGTTCCCGCGGCGGGGCCGCCACGGACGCTGTGGTGGCGGTGTCGCCCCCCGGGTTCGTCCCGGGAGCCGCATCGGTCCCGCGGCGGTGGGCCACGACGCCGGCGGCCACGGCCGCCAGCAGGGCCGCCGCCGCGGCCGCCGCCACGGGCGCGGGGAGGCGGAGGATGCGGCCCGAGGGTGTGCCCCCGCCGGAGCGGAGGCGTGCGGCGAGGCGCCCGCGGAAGGCCGCCGCCGTGGCGGGGTCGTCGCGGGCGATGGCGGCGGGCAGGGGCGCCCGGTCCAGCAGGACCCAGGCCGCCGCCTGGGCGTGGCGCTCCGCGGCGCAGGGCCCGCACAGGGCGAAGTGCGCATCCATGGCGCGGCGCGGCGCGCCGTCGATCTCGCCGTCCAGGTAGGCGGCGAGGCTCTCGCGGATGTCGGTGCAGGTCATGCCTTCGGCTCCCCTCCCGCCGCCCCGCGGCGGGCCTGGCGCTCCAGCCTACGTCGATCCACGGCTTCCACGGGTTCCGCGTCCGCGGTCTCCGACGCCTCGACGAGGCCGAGGTACGGCCCCAGGCTCGCCCGGACGTTCTCCCGGGCCCGCACGAGGAGGCTCTTGACCGCCGGCACGGAGCGCTCCATGGCCTCCGCCAGTTCCAGGTAGGAGAGCCCCTCGAACTTGTTCAGCAGCACCGCCATCCGCTGGTCCTCGGGCAGGGCCGCCACGGCGCGCCGGACCTCCGCGGCGAGTTCCGCGCGGAGGGCGGCGTCGGGGGGGGACTCGGCCCGCGCGTCGGGCCCGTCCGGCCCGCGCCCCTCGTCCGACCCCCACGGGGCCGTGGACTCGACCTTCCGCCGCGCCTTCCGCGCCCGGATCTCGTTGAGGCAGGCGTTCGCCGTCACCCGGTACAGCCATGTGGAGAACCTCGCCGTGGGGCGCCATGTGTGCTTCGAACGGTAGACCCGCAGGAACGCCTCCTGCGCCAGGTCGTCCGCCGCGGCCTCGTCGCCGAGGTAGCGGTAGGCCAGCCTGAGGACGCGCGGGCGGTGCCGGTCCACGAGGCGCTCGAAGGCGGACTCGTCCCCGCGCTGGAACGCCTGCATCAGCGCGGCGTCGGGATCGGCCATCGGACCTCGCCCATGGAACCCCCCGGCGGGGGAGGAGTTCCGGTCGCCGGCGGACCGCCGGCCGGTGCGTGCGCGGCAAGTGTAACCCCGGCCCCCGAGGGGAGTTCCACGGACGCGGAGATTCCCGGGCCGGGATCCCCCCCTCCCGCCCGATAAAGTGGGGGAGGGCCCCCGGAGCCGGGGCCCGGAGGTGCGCCCTGGACGCCAAGATCCTCCTGGTGGAAGACGATCCGTCGCAGCGCCGCATCATCGGCGCGCTCCTCAAGCTGAACGGGTACGACGTGAGCCTCGCCACGGATGCCGAGGAGGCCCTGGACGTCACCCGGATCTGGCGACCGGACGTCGTCCTCACGGACGTCCACATGCCCGGCATGTCGGGGCTGGACTTCTGCCGCCGGATCCGCTCGGAGCCGGGCATCGAGGAGACCTACGTCATCCTCGCCACCGCCGACGAGGGCATGGACGTGAAGAAGGAGGGCGAGGAGGCGGGCGCCGACGACTTCATCCGCAAGCCCATCCGGTCGGAGGAACTGGTGGCGCGGGTGCGCGTCGGGCTCCGGATCCGGACGCTGCTCGGCCACGCCCGCGAACTCAACGAGCGGTTGAGCCGGCGTCTCCTGGAGGGGAACCGCGCGGCGGACATCCTGCGCCGGCTGCTCCAGCAGATCGAGAAGGCGGAGATCTCCCACCAGATGGGCGACCCGCAGGCGTTCTTCGAGCACGTCCACCGGGCGCGCATGGACGGCCGCAAGGCGTTCGAGGGATAGCGCTCGCCGCTCTCGCCCCGCGGCGCGGTCTGGGCTACCATTCGAAGCACCATCCGCGGAGGAACCGCCCCATGGCGAAGGTGTTGCTGGTCGAGGACGAGGACTCCCAGCGGAGGACCGTGGAGAGCATGCTGGTGGCGGGCGGGCACGAGGTGCTCCTCGCGGGCAACGGCGCCCAGGCCATCGTGGTGGCGCGGGACCGCCGCCCCGAGGTCCTCGTGTCCGACATCCTGATGCCCAAGGTCTCCGGCACGGACCTCTGCCGGCAGATCCGCGAGACGCCGGAACTGGCCGACACCTACCTCCTCCTCGTCACGGCGCGGGACGACGACCAGGTGAAACTGGACAGCCTGCTGGCGGGCGCCGACGACTTCCTCCACAAGCCCGTGGGGAAGGAGGAACTGCTGGCCCGCGTGCAGATCGGGCTCCGCATCCGGCGGATGCGGCGGCAGAACATCGACCTGCAGGGCAGGGTGGGGACCATCGACCGGGAGCGGGCTGCCATCGCCGAGGCGCTGGGCGGCATCCGCAAGGCCATGGAGGAGGCGGTCGTCCGGCTCGGGAGCGAGGACGTGGAGGGGGCGCGGGGCGCACTGCGGGTGGCGCACGAGGGCCTCCGCAAGGCCTCGGCGGTGCTGCCGCCGCCTCCCGCGGCCGCCGATCCGCCGGCGGGCGCCTGACCGACTTGCCGGACGGCCCCGCCGCCCCGGCGCCGGGCGGAGGTCGGCGCGCGGCGCTGGCGCTCCTCTTCCTGCTCTCCGGCGCGACCTCCCTCGTCTACGAGGTCTCGTGGACGCGGCGGCTCGTGCTGCTGGTCGGCTCCACGGCCACGGCCTCCTCGCTGCTCCTCGCCGCGTTCATGCTGGGCCTGGCGCTGGGCGCGCGGCTCGGGGGACCGTGGGCGGACCGCTCCCGCAACCCGCTCCGGCTCTACGCATGGCTGGAGGCGGCGGCGGCGGGCACGGCGCTGCTGCTGCCCCTCGCCATGGACCTCCTCGGCGGCGCGCCGGCGCTCACGGGGGCCGGGCGGGAGCCGATCCTCTTCGCCGCCGCCTTCCTCCTGCTGCTGGTGCCCACGACGCTGCTCGGGGCCACGTTCCCGGCGCTGGTCCGCGCGGCGGTCACCGACACCGCCGCCGTGGGGAGCCGCGTGGGCCTCCTCTACGCCGCCAACACGCTGGGCGCCGTGGCGGGCGCCCTGGCGGCGGGGTTCTTCCTCGTGGAGGCGCTGGGCGTGGACGGGTCGGCGCGGGCGGCCGTGGCCGTGAACCTCCTCGTGGCGGTGGCGGCGGGGGTGCTCTCCCTGGAGCCCGGGGGCGCCCCCGCCGTTGCCGCGGCGGACCCGGCGGAGTCGGACCCGCCGCCCGCGCCCGCGGTGGACCTCCGGCGCGCCGCCATGGCGGCGGCGTTCCTCGGCGGGTTCGCGGGGCTGGCGGCGGAGGTGGCCTGGACCCGCCTCCTCGTGTTCTTCCTCCAGGGCTTCACCGCCGCCTTCGCCGCCATGCTGGGCGCGTTCCTCCTCGGCAGCGCGGCGGGCTCCTGGTGGTTCGGCCGCGTCGCGGAGCGCTCCCGGCGCCCGCTGCTGGTGCTCGCCGGCCTCCAGGGCGCGGCGGGTGTGGCGGTGGCGGCGTCGCTGCTGGTACTGCGCGGCCAGTACGACGTGGTCCAGGCGCTGCGGGGGGCGCTCGCCTGGTTCGACGCGCCCTCCGCGAACCACCACCTCGTCCTGCTGGTCGGCGCGCTCGTGGTGGTGGGCCCGCCGGCGTTCTTCATGGGGGGCATCGTGCCCGCCGCGGTGCGGACGGTGGCGGGGGGACTGGGGGACCTGGGCGCGCACACGGGGCGGGTCTACTTCGCCAACACCCTCGGCGCGGTGGGGGGAGCACTGGCGGCGGGGTTCGTCGGGCTCCCCCTCCTGGGCGCCGGGTGGACGGCGGCGGCGCTGGCGGGGGTCGCCGTGGGCGCCGCGGCGTGGACGCTGCGGGCGCACCTGCGTGCCGAGGGGTCGGGCGCGGGGCGGCGTCCCGTGGCGGTCCTCGCCGGCGGAGCCGCGCTCGCCGCCGCCCTCCTCGCGCTGGCCGCCCCCGGCGAGCCCACCCTCCTCCGCTCGCAGGTGTTCCGCGGGCCGCGGGGCCGCGAGAACGTGCTCCTCGACTGGCGGGAGGGCCGCACGGGCACCGCCTCCGTCGTCCGCAACCGGCGGAACGGCTACACGAGCCTCTACACGGACGAGTTCCTGGCCGCCTCCACGGAGGGCCGGTACCGGTACATGCGCATGCTGGGCCACATCCCCGTGGTGCTGGCGGAGGACCCGGCCCGCGTGCTGGTGATGGCCTTCGGCACGGGGACGACGGCGGGCTCCCTCTCCACCCACCCCTCGCTGGAGCGGCTCGACATCGTCGAGATCAGCGGCGAGGTGCTGGACGTGGCCCACCACTTCGCGTCCGTGAACCGGGGGGTCCTGGAGCGCGCCGGCTCGGGCGGGCGGCCCGAGGTGCGCGTGTTCCAGGACGACGCGCGGCGCTTCGTGCTCGCGTCGCCGGACCTGTACGACGTCATCACGCTGGAACCGCTGCTCCCCTACACGCCCGGCGCCGTCCACCTCTACACGCGGGAGTTCTACGAACTCTGCCGCCGCCGCCTCTCGCCGGGGGGCGCCATGTGCCAGTGGATTCCGGTCCACGCCATGAGCGGAGGGGACTTCGCCATGCTCACGCGCTCCTTCACCGACGTGTTCCCCGAGACGTCCCTCTGGTTCGTGGAGGAGACCGTGGCCCTCGTGGGCACCGTGGGGCCGCAGGGGCTTCCCGTCGCGCGCTCCCGCGATCGGCTCGCCGCGCCGGGGCCCCGGGAGGACCTGGAGGCGGGGCGGCTCGACGACCTCGCGCAGTGGTGGTCCTTCCGCGTGTGCGGACCGGGGCCTCTGGCCCGCTGGCTGGAGCGCGCCGGCGCGGAGGCCATGACGGACGAGCATCCGCTCATCGAGTTCCACCCGGTCCCGTCCTTCGCGCTGACCACGTTCCTCCACGACAACCTCGTCGTCGCCCTCGACATGGCGGACGACGCGGACCGCGCGGGGGGCCCCTCGGACGTGGACCTCGCGGGCCTGACCCCGGCGGAGGCGGCGGGATTCCGGGAGCGCTACGCGGCGGCCCGCGCCGCGACGCTGGCGTTCATGGACGGACGCGCGAGCGAGGACTCGTTCCAGTTCCACGCCGCGCACACGCGCCTGGAGAGGGACGCCGCGACGCTCGCCGTCCACCGCCGTCGCGCCGAGGAGGCCCTCCGCACCGCCGTCGGGCGCTATGCCGCGGCGCTCTCCCTCAATCCGCGGGACCGCATCGTCGCCGACCGCTGGCGCAGCGTGGAGACGGTGCGGCTGCTGAACGAGGGGCGCGCGCGTCTGGCGGGGGGCGACGCCGGGGCGGCGCTGGAGGCGTATCGCGCGGCCGTCGACGTGGGCACGCCCTGGAACGCGGACGAGGCGCACGTCGGCGTCGCCCGCGCCTGGCTCGACCTGGGACGGCCCGTGGCGGCGCGGGAGGCGCTGGACGCGGCCCTGGCCATCCACGACGGGAACCGGGATGCGCAGGCCCTCATGGGTCGGGCCCTCGTCGCGCTGGGTCGTCCGCGGGCGGCGCGGCCCTGGTTCGAGAGGGCGTACGAGGGCGGGAGCGGACCCGCGGACGAGGACACCGCCCTCCGGAACGCCCGCCGCGCCGCCGACGAGGCGCGGGAGCCCGATCCGCAATCCGGCGGGGTCCCGCCGGCGGCGGAGGCCGAGGCGGAGGCGGCGCTGCGGGAGGCGCTCGCCGAGGTGGCCGGGGCCGACGGCCAGCGGCGGGAACGGGCGTTGGCGGTCCTCCGGGAGGGGCGGGAGCGCCGCGCGCCGGCCCTCGATCGGTTGCTGGCGCCGCAGCGGGCGGCGGCCCTGGACGAGGCCCTCGCCCCGGAGGAGCGCGTCCGCGCGCTCTCCATCCTGGCCGCCGCCGGGGACCCGACGCTCTCCGGCGCCGTCCTCTCCCTCGCCCGCGGCGCCGCCGGCGATCGCGCCCTCGCCCGCGCCGCCGCCGACGTCGCGGCGGAGGCCCGGGACCCGGTCCCGCTGGCGGCCCTCCTGGCCGACCGGCGGTCCATCCCCGCGGCGACGCGCGAGCGGGCCGCCGACCACCTCGCGTCGCTCCACGATCCGCGGTCCGTCGACGCCGTCCTCGACGGCATGGAGGACCCCGAGGAGGCGGTCCGCACCGCCGCCTACGCCGCGTTCTTCCGCCTCACCGAGCGGAAGGAGGGGTTCGACCCCGCCGCCCCCGCCGCGTCCCGCTCCCCCGCCCTGGCCGCCTTCCGCGCCTGGTGGGCGGGGGCGCGGGGGACGTGGAAGTAGCCCGACCTACCGCAGCGTGCGCACCCGCGTGAAGGGGTAGATGACGACGAAGGGGGAGCCCACGAGGTCGGCGATGCGGACGGGGCCCCACATGCGGCTGTCGTTGCTGCTGGCGGTGTTGTCTCCCATCATGAACACGTGGCCCTCGGGGACGCGGATGGGCCACTGGAGGGACGGGCCGGCGCGCTGGTAGAGGATGTCGCGGAGGACGCGCACCCCGGCGAACGACGCGCCGCCGCCCTCCGCGAGGAGGGCCACCTCGCCGGGTTCGGCGTCGAGGGGCACGACGGCGCGGGGCGGCCGCTCGACGCGGAAGAGGATCTCGCCGTCCACCCACGCCGTGACGCGGTCGTCCACGTTGCGGAGACGGAGTTCCAGCGTGCGGCCGGGCACGGCGCGGATGGAGGGCGACGCGCGGGCCCCGAGGCCGCTCCCCTCCAGCAGCGCCCCCGCGGGCCCCACGGCGAGCCGGAACCGCTCCTCGCCCTCGTGCAGCGTCACGCCGACGGTCGCGCCGGGCGCGAGGGGGGTCGCCTCGGCGCGGACCTCCAGGTCCCCTACCTCCTGGTAGTGGCGCATGGGCTTCCCCGCGCCGTCGCGGTAGGAGTTGTCCGGGTGCCGCCGCAGTTGCAGGCGGGCCGCGCCGTCGCCCGAGGGCACGGCCACCAGGGCGGACCCCTCCACGCTCCAGGCGCCCTCCATCTGCTTCCACGAGGACAGCACGTCCCCTCCGGGGCCCTCCTCCCCGAAGTCGCGGCGGAGGTCGTAGGACTCCACCATCATGGCGTCCTCGATGGCCGCCGGACGGCGCACGAGCGTCCCGTCCACGTGGATGTCGCCGCCGCGGATGTCGAGCAGGTCCCCGGGGAGCCCCACGCAGCGCTTCACGAAGGCGGTGGGGTCGGCGCTGTCCGCCTCCCGGGGGGGGTAGAAGACGGCGATGTCCCAGCGCTCCGGGGGCGAGAACAGGTAGGCGGTCTTGTTGACGAGGATGAAGTCCGGGTCGTCGGTGCTGCCGTAGAGCGTCGGCTCCATGGACTTGGTGGGGATGTTGTAGGCCTGCACGACCTTCCACCGCAGGAGGAGGATGAGCGCCAGCGCGAGCACCAGCGGAACGACCTCGTCCCGCAGGAAGGCGAGGACGCGCTCCGCCGGGGTGTGGGGGAACACGATCACGCGCCGCCCCCTGTGGACGCGGCCGAGGTCGGAGCGCACGTGCCAGGGGTCGCCCAGTTCGCGGACCGCCGCCCGGCAGGCGTCGGCGGCGGGGACCCCCGTGGCGACGTGCGGTCGCGCGGCGTCCTCCAGGTGGCCGAGGAGTTCCGCACGGGCCTCCTCGCGAGCGAAGGGGGCCGGGATGGAGCGGGTCGCCTCGCGGGCGGCGCGGTCCAGGACGGCGCTCCCCGCGAGGGGACGGGGAGCGGATCCCGGGCCGGGGGCCGGCGCGCCCTCCCCGAACCCCCCGGGGAGCGCGTACTGCCGCCGCGGGCGGCGCACCGTGCGCTCCCGCCACCGGGCCTCCAGGGCCCCGTCCCGCACCATCTGGTGGAGGACCGGGTAGAGCCATCCCTCCCGTCCGTCCAGGAACCCGGGGGCGGCCGTCTCCACCACCCGCGCCAGTTCGCGTCCCGTGGCGGGCCCCGCGCCGAGGGCGGCGAGGAGGATGTCCTCGACCGCCGGCGGGAGGCCCTCGCGGAAGACCGCCGCCACGGCCTCCACGGCGCGACGCGGGACCTGCTCCGCGGCCGCACCGGGCGCGTCGTCGCCGTCGGCGGCGGGCGCCGGTGAATCGAGGCGCGCGGAACCGGAGGGGGCGGAGGCCACTCCCGGACCTACGACCGGAACCGCCGGGGGAGAACCGGAATCACCCGAGGTACTCCACCAGGCGGAGGCGGAAGCGCCGCTTGTAGACGCCGTGCCCGCAGCGGGCGCAGGACGCGTGGATGACGCGTCGGACCCGGTGCCGCGCACCGCAGGCGCCGCACTGGTAGACGTACTTGTAGGGCCGGAACATCCCGGGGTAGGTCTTGCAGTGGACCGCCGCCCGCACGCGCGCGCACTCGCGCCGGAAGTTCTCGTCGTGGTGCCAGTGGACGAGATGCACCATCTCGTGCTTCAGCGTCGACGCGAGGTCCCGCGGGTAGTGGCAGTGGTACTCCAGGCCGAGGACGATGAGGCGGTTCCGCTTCACGATCTGCCCGGCGATCTTGAGGCGCGTGCTCCAGCGGACCGTCATGCGCGGGAGGCGGCCGCCGAAGTGGCGGCGATTGAGGTCGCTGTAGAGCTCCTGGAGGTCCACCGCGAGGAGGCGCTCCATCGCGGGGAACCGGCGAAGGCGCGCAGGCGGGTCGGCGGGGGGCTTTACGGTCTTCGGCACGGGCGGGTCTCCGGGGCCGCCCGGGAGGGGCGACCGCGTTCCGACGGAGGCGGAGGGTACCGCGGACGCCCCGGCGGGCCCACCCCTTTTTGCGCCCCCCTCCGGAGCCCCCGGCGGCCCCGGCTCGGACCGGAGATCGTCGGCATAACTCATGTGTTCACAGGGTCTTGCATCGAAGTATCGCGGGCGGCACGCTCCCCCGCGACTCCCCTCCGGGAGGCCTCCAGCAGCACCGCACCCAGCGCCAGCGGGACGGCGAGGCACGCGATGGCGACCTTCCAGCCGTGGGAGTCGGCGAGGACTCCCAGCATGAGAGTGCCGAACACGGAGGCCTTCCGCGTGAGCCCGAGGAGGCCCATGTGCTCGGCGAGCCGATCCCGCGGAACGAGGTCGACGAGCATCCGGCGACCGGAGAGCCAGACTCCCGCGGCGCCGAATCCCCCGCCCAGCACGGTCACCGTGAGCGCCACGCCGCGATGGGTGACGAAGGCGTCCGTCAGCGCCACCCCCGCCAGCGAGACCACGGCGGCGATGAGGATCCGGTCCGCGCCCAGCCGATCCGCGAGGCGGCCGGCGACGACTCCCGCCGCGGCGCCCGCGAGGCTGAGTCCGATGAGCATCCCCGTGATGACGCCCTCCTCCCGCACGTCCCACCCGCTGCGGAAGAACTGGGCGACCCACTGGATCATCGAATTGAGGGAGTCGACGGCGAGGAAGTTGCCCGCGAGGAAGAGGGCGAGGGGCGGGCGGGAGGGCAGTTCGCGGAGCGTGGCGGCGGCGCGGCGGAACTCCGTCAGCCCGAGCCCCGGCGTGAAGCGGCGCGGCCGCGCCAGCGGAGGCTCGCGGACGAACAGCGCGAAGGGCACGGAGAACAGCGCCATGAGGACCCCCGCCGCGGCGAACGTCATCCCCTCGCCCCACGTGCGGGCCACCAGCAGCGCGACGGGATAGCCGAGCAGCGCGCCCAGGTACCCGACGCCCACCCCGAGTCCCGACACGTAGCCCATCCGCGGCGCGGAGCAGAGGTCCGGCAGGAACGCGTCGTAGACCGAGATGGCGATGTTGTAGCCCACCGTCGCGAGGATGAAGATCGTCATCAGCCATCCCGGGTGCTCCTCCGGCACCAGCGAGAGGCCGATGGCGCCCAGGCAGCAGACCGCGCTCCATCCGAGGACGCGGGAGCGGGCCCCGCCGGTGGCGTCGACGACGGCGCCGAGGAACGGTCCCACCAGGGCCGACACCACCAGCGCCAGGGCCCCGGCCACCGCCATGGGACTGTCGCCGCCGGTGGCCCGCGCCAGGACCTTCGGCAGGAACTGCGTCACCACCACCGCCGAGTAGATGGTGTTGGCGAAGTCGTAGAGCGCCCAGGACCAGACGGGAAGGACGCGGTCCCGGTAGGGGTCGGCGGGGGCCGGGGCCGGAGCGTCGGCGGGAGCCGTCACGGCGGAGAGGGTAGCCCAGCGGCGGGTTCCGCCGGGCCAAGGCCGTGCCCCGGCGTCGAGGCGGAGGGAGGTCGGCGACGGCGGAGAGGGGCGCTGCTCCGCGGCGGATCAGGAAGTGGGGTTCAGGTTCTCCGCCACGTCCGTGGCGTAGGCCTTGAAGGCGGGGAGCAGACCGGAGAGGGCGCCGAGGAGGACCATGCCCGCGGGCGTGAGGACGAGGGCGGGGTGGAACGAGAGGACGTCGAGCACGACGCCGGTGCGGGAGCGGATGACCACGGCGGCGACGGCGAGGATGCCGCCGTAGAACAGGTAGCCCGCGAGGCTCCCCAGCAGCGCGATGGCCGACGACTCGAGCACGATGGCCGAGAACACCGTGCGGCGCCGCGCGCCCAGCGCGCGCAGGATGGCGAACTCCCGCCGCCGCTCGTTCATGGTGTTGTAGAGGGAGGCGAGGATGGACCCACCGGCCACCGCCACCACCAGCGCGGCCACCAGTTCGAGGATGCGGTTCACCCAGCCCAGGCGGTCGAACAGGTCGGACATGATGCGCGAGATGGGCCACGCCAGCGTGGCGACCTTTCCCTGCGTGTTCACGGTCTGGCTCATGAAGAGCCCCGTCGCGGGGTTCTTGAACTTGATCATGACGGCGCTGACTTCCTTCGCTCCCTCGGGGATCGCCTCGCCGTCCCGCGGTCGGAACTCCTCCCCGGTCCCGCGGAGGACGTGCCCGTCCATGTGGAACACGCCGTCGATGGGAATCCAGATGACGCGGTCCGAGGGCGAGTTGGTGGGCTCCAGCACTCCCACGACGACGTACTCCTCCTCGTGGTCCTCCTCCGGGTCGGCCTCCACACCGTGGCTCGGGTGGAACGTCGAGCCGACCCCCAGTCCCGTCCGCTGCGCGGCGACGTGTCCGAGGACCGCCTCCATGCGCCCCGGATCGAACACGCGTCCTCCGGGCTGCACGCGGAACCGGCTCCCCGCGCGGTACTCGAAGCGCGTGAACATCTCCTCCGTCGTGCCCACGATGCGGAAGCCCTCGTAGTTGTCCCCCACGGCGTAGGGCACCGCCAGCTCGACGCGCTCGTCGGCCTTCACGGCCCGGTACATCTCCCAGGAGATGTTGCCCGGGGAGGTCTCCAGGTGGAACACGGTGTTCATCACCAGCTGCAGCTGGCTCCCGCGGGCGCCGAGGACGGCGTCGAAGCCGACCGGTCCGCCGGTGAAGGCGTCGCGGGTCTGGGCGCTCACCGCGAGCACCGCCATCACGAGCCCCGTGGCGAGGCCCACCGACGCCACCGTGACCGCAGTGGAGAGAGCGTGCTGCCGGAGGCTCCGGCGCACGATCAGCAGGAGTCCGGGGAGGCTCCCCGTCACGGCCCACCCGCGGCGGCGCGGTTCAGGTCGGCCAGACGGAGCACCCGCGGGAAGCCGGCGAGGATCTCGCGGTCATGGCTGACCAGCAGCAGCGCCGCCCCGTGCTCGGCGCAGGCGCCGCGGACGAGTTCCAGGGCCCCGCGCGCCGCCGCCGCGTCGAGATTGCCCGTGGGCTCGTCGGCGAGGACGAGGCGGGGGCGGCCGGCGAGCGCCCGCGCCAGCGCGACGCGCTGCTGCTGTCCGACGGAGAGCATCCGCGGCCGGTGGTGGAGGCGGTCCCCGAGTCCCAGGTCCCGGAGCAGCGACTCCGCCCGCGTGCCGTCGGCGCCGGCGCCGAAGACCATTCCCAGCAGGACGTTCTCCAGCGCGGTGTAGCCCTGGAGGAGGTGGAACGACTGGAAGACGTAGCCGATGTTGCGCGCGCGGAACCCGTCCCGCTCGGACTCGCCCATGGCGGTGACGTCCGCCCCGCCGATGCGGACGGTGCCGCCGTCGGGCCGCAGGATCCCCGCGATGGAGTGGAGCAGCGTGGTCTTGCCGGAGCCGCTCCGCCCCTCCAGCGCCACCTGCTCCCCTTCGTCGAGATCCAGCGTGGCGATGTCGAGCACGGGCTGGGGCTCGCCGTCGGGCGGGCGGAACGACTTCCGGAGTTCGCGGACTTCGAGCAGCGGCACGCGGCCCTCCTGCGGCGCGCGCGACGGGGCGCCCGCGGGATGATACGGACGGGGCGGCGGAACGGTGCCCAAGGCGCGGGGTCGTCGCGCCGCCGGGCCCCGCGCCGCCGCTCCCGCCGCCCTCCCCCTTCTTGCCCGCCGCACCGGCGCCGGTTCCAATGTTGTTATGCATTGTAATACACGGTGGCGCGGGGCGCGCCCGTGAGCCATCTCCATGTCGTCGACGGCGTCCTCCCGTGGTGGGTGGTCCTCGCCGCGCTGGCGGTGGGCGGCTCCCTCGTGCTGGCCCTGCTGCGCCGCATGCCGGAGGCGGATCGCCCGCTCCACCTCGCGCGCGTGGGCGTCGCCGGTGCGGCGCTCATCGTCGTGATGTCGCTGCCCCTCGGACCGGGGATCCACCTCTCGCTGGCGCCCCTGGTGGGAATGATGCTGGGGGCGGGCGGCGGGTTCGTGGCGGCGTTCCTGGCCAACGGCTTCCTCGCGGGACTCGGCCACGGCGGGCTGACCGCCGTGGGCGTGAACGGGCTCTTCCTCGGGGGGCAGGCGGTGGGCGGGTCCCTCCTCTTCCGCCTGCTCCGGAGGCGCCTCGGCGTGCGGCCGTCCGCCGTGGCGGCGACGGCGGCGACGCTGGCCGTGGCGGCGGCGGTGGCCCTGTTCGCGCTCCGCGCCCTCCCCCTGGAGGCGGGGCACGGGGATCCCCATGGGGACCACCACGGGGACGGGTGGGAGGGGGGCGAACTCCTGGTGGCGGCGCTGGCCGTCGCGGCCGCCGTGGCGGAGACCGCGCTGACCGCCTCCATCATCTCCTTCCTCGCGCGCGTGCGCTCCGACCTCGTCCACGGAGGGGCGGCGCCCCGGCCCCGCTCCTCGGGGGAGCCGGCGTGATCGCCGCGGACCTCGACCGCATGGATCACCTCGCGGCGGCGGGGGACTCGCCGGTCCACCGCGCGTCACCCATGGCCCGCGTGGCCGGCGCCGCCGCGACCGTCGCGGGCGCCCTCGTCGTGGAGGATCTCCGCGCCGCCGCCGCCGCCGCCGGGGTCGTGCTCCTCCTCGCCGCCGTGGCCCGGGCGGAACCGGTGCGGGTGCTGCTGCGCTCGCTGGTGCCGCTGCCCTTCCTCGTCGTGGTCTTCCTGCTGCACCCGGAGACCGGGCCCGAGCGCATGGGGCTCCTGCTCCTCCGGGCGGGGCTGTCCGCGATGGCCGCCGTGGTGCTCGTGTCCACCACCCGCTTCGCCGACGTGCTGCGGGTCCTCGGTCCGGTGCTGCCGCGGGAGGTGGCCGCGGCGCTGGCGGTCCTCTACCGGTCGCTGTTCCTCCTCCTGCGCTCCGCGTCCCATCGCATGGAGGCGGCCCGACTCCGCGGTGCGCGCGGGGGCGTGGGCGCCATGGTGGGCGGCGTGCTGCTGGAGTCCTTCGAGCGGACCGAGAACGTGGCGTGCGTGATGCACGTGCGCGGCGTGGACCTCCCCGACCCCGACCGAGCCGACGCCTTCCGACCCCGCCCCTGGGACGTCCTCCCGCTGGGGGCGGGCCTGGCGGTCCTGGCCCTCGCGCTGGCGACGCTGCCGGGATGAGCCCGCCCGTCCTCTCCGTCCGCGGTCTCTTCCACCGGTTCCCCGACGGGACGGAGATCGACCTCCGGCGGTTCTGCCTGGAGGTGGCCGCCGGCGAGCGCGTCGCGTTCCTCGGGGGCAACGGGTCGGGCAAGTCGACGGTGGTGCACGCGCTGGTGGGGCTCCTCCGGCCGAGCCAGGGCGTGGTGCGGGTCTTCGGGGAGGATCCCGCCGTCGCCTGGCCCCGGGTGCGGGGGCGGGCCGGCGTCGTGATGCAGCACGTCGACGATCAGCTGCTGGGCCTGACCTCGCTGGACGACGTGGAGATGGGTCTCCGCGCCCACGAGCCCCGCCGCGCGGAGCGGCGGGCCCGCGCCGAGGCGGCCCTGCGCCGGCTCGGCGCCGAGGGGCTCCGCGATCGCGTGCCCCACGCCCTCTCCGGCGGCGAGAAGCGCCGCGTGGCCGTCGCCGGCGCCCTCGCGCACGGGCCGGAGATCGTGATCCTCGACGAGGTGTTCGGCGCGCTGGACCTGGGGGCGCGCGACGAGGTCCTCGCGGTGCTCCTGGAGGAGCATCGGACCCGCGGGGTGGCGCTGCTCGTGGTCACGCACGACGTCGCGTGGTGTCCCGAGTTCGCCGATCGCGCGGTGGTGCTGCTCCCCGGCCGCGAACCGTGGGCGGGGCCGCCCGCGGGGCTCGTCTCCCGGGAGGGCATCGCCGCGCTGGAGGAGGCGGGCCTGACCCCGCCGCCGCTCTTCCTGCTGGCGGACGAGATCGCGCGGCGGACCGGCCGTCGACCGCCCTCCGCGCGCACCGGCGACCTGCTGGAGTTCTGCCGGGCGCCGGACCCGTCGCCGTCGGGCTAGAGGATCCGCCGCGCAGCCCTGAGGGCGGCGGCGATGCGGCGGCTCCCGCTCACGATGTCGCCGCGGAGCACCGTCGCCTCTCCCCTCGCCAGCAGCGCGCGGGAGCGGCCGAGGGCCCGCTCCGACTTCGGGTCGGGGTCGTGGAACACGATGGTCAGGATGAGGCTGCGGGCCCGCCGCCGGAGCGCCTCGGCGAGTTCCGCCGCGGCCGGTTCCCCCTCGGGGAGCGTCCCCCGGATCCCGGCGCGGGAGAGCAGCGCCACCGCGTCGGCGGCGGCGGAGCCCGCGGCCACGGGGTCGTCCGCGGCCAGCGCGAGGAGCAGCCCGTCGAGGCGCGTCGCGGCCCCGGTCAGCGTGCGCGCCTCCGCCGGGGTCAAGCCCGGTCGGGTGCCGCCGACGGTCACCTCGCCGCCCAGGTCCGCCGCCACGAACCCCAGGTCGAAGCCGAAGCCGACGGTGCGGGACACGCCCGTGGGGGCGCCGTCCACGGTGGCGGTCATCCGAACGCTCCCCGGCGCGGCGGGGGCGCGGAGGGTCGCCGTGTAGGAGCCCGTCCCGTCGTCCACGGTGGGTCCCAGCAGGCCCGAGGGCGGCCCGTCGAAGGTGATCGCCAGATCCAGCGCGCGCCCCAGCGGGAGCCCCTGCGCGTCCAGCGGATGGATGCGCAGGAGGGTCTGCGCCGACCCGTCCGCCTCGACGCGACGGGGGGAGGCGGTGAACGCCGTCGTCGCCGCGTCGACGGCCCCGGCGCCCTGGAGGAGCGCCGCCTGGGGGACGTGGAACTCCCGATCCGCGGAGCGCACGGTGAGGGAGAGGCCCACCGTGCCCCGTGTCGCGGGCGCCGCAAGGACGGCGCGGAACGACCCGTCCCCGAGGGGCTCCATGGGGATCGGCCCGCCGCCGTCGGTGCGGGTCACGAGGACCTCCGCCCCCGGGGGAAGAGGATCCCGGTGGACGTCCCGGGGCGTCACCACGAGGGTCGCGGTGGCGGTGGATCCCGCCCGCAGCGAGGCGGGCGTGAGGGTCGTCGACACGTTCTCCTGCCAGGGGACGCCCCCGGAGGGGAAGGCGGTCACCACGTAGAACGACCGGGGCGTGCCCGTGTCGGCCTGGGGTTGCACGCGGACGCGCACGAGGATCTCGCCGTCGGGCGGGGGTACCAGCCGCTCCAGGGAGGCGTCCAGGTCCACGCCCTCGGGGCCGTGGGCCCACTGGGGGAAGATCCCCGGCCGATCGTCGATCACCGATCCCAGGGGCGTCACGCCATCGGAAGCGAACGCCGCCAGTTCCGCGTTGCCCTCCGATCCCATGCCCCAGGACCGGACGCGGATGTCGACGGGCGCGCCGTCGGGCACCCGGAGGAGGAACCAGTCCGGGTCCTGCGTCTTCTCGAAGGCGCCCACGGCGGCGCCCCGGTAGGGCAGTTCGCGCGCGCGGCCGGCGTCGTCGTCGGGCTCTCCCGTGCCGCCCCGGGGGGGCCGCGCGACGGTGACGTCCTTTTCCACCTCCGGCGCCCCGGCCCGGACCACGACCACGGCGGGCCGGGGCTCGCCGTCGGGCCCCTGATCCACGTGGAAGGCGGACTCCACGGAGGGGGCCTTGGACCAGTAGGGCACCAGCGTCCCCGGTGCGCCCACGGGCGTGGCGGCGACCAGGTAGGGCCCCGGCGGGAGCGCCAGGATGGAGTAGCGGCCGTCGTCCCGCGTGAGCGCCGACGCGACGACGGTGCCCGCGCGGGAGTCGATGGCGAACACGGCGATCCCCCGCTTCGTCTTCGCCTTGCCGATGCGGACGGTGCCGTGGATGGCGCCCACGGTGGGGTCGGAGGGGCCGGGGTAGATGGAGAGCAGCGTGCCGACGTCGTCCGGCTCCAGCGACCGGGAGTGGATGGCCCCCGTGGGCAGGAGGGCCGCCATGGAACTGCGCTGCACGGGGCTGTGGTCGAGCCCGAGCAGGTGGCCGATCTCGTGGGTCGCCACGGCGCGCACGTCGGCGTGGCCGGCGAGGCCGGTCTCCGTCGTCGCCCAGCGCACGAACTCCACGGTGTCGTTGAAGAGCGTGTCCGAGTCGATGATGACGCTGTTGTTGGACTGGACGTAGGTGACCGCCAGGGAGAAGGGGCCCAGCTGGTACTTCTTCCACTGGAAGAAGTTCACGCGGTCCGAGACGCTGAGTCCGTAGGCGGGGCGCGTCGAGTCCGGGGCGAACCGCACCCGGCTGCCGGGCGCGTCCTGCCACGCGGCGAAACCCGCGGCGATGGCGTCCTCCTCGACCTCGTCGCCGGGCGGTTCCTCCTCGCTTCCCCCCGCCTCGGCGAACCAGGTGATGGCCCCGCCCTTCACGTTGGGCTGCTCGACCCCGATGTCCCAGTGGAGGTTGCGGCCCTCGCCGCTGTAGAGGTGGACCCCCGCCAGGGCGGGGACGCAGAGGGAGGCCACGAGCGCCATGACGGCGGCGCGGAAGGGGCGGGGAGCCGCTCGGGTCGCGGTCACGGGGACATGGTACAGCGGATCGGCGGCGGCGGGTCCCGCCCTCTTCGACGGGGCCGGCGGTCCCGCGCGCATCCCGGGAGCCCCGGCCCGCGCTACTGCACCTTCTCCGCCTGGATCAGCGCGGCCCGGAACTTCGTGGCGGCGGTGGAGGCCTTCGGAACGGCCAGGAGCGCCTCCCCCTTGTCGAACAGGGCGCCCGCCTTCGTCAGGGCCTTCTGCTCGGGAGGGAGGTCCGCCCGCTCGGCGGCGACGGCGATGGCGTCCGATGCGGCCTCGCGAGCCGCCTCCACGAGGAGGTGGATGGCGACCGGCGTGTCGGCCCCGCTCTTCGCGGCGGCCTCGCACTGCTTCACCGCCATCCGCACGCCGTTCAGGACGTCCTTCGCCGGCACCAGCGGCGCAGCGGCGGCGAGGAACGCCCGGGCCTTCTCGAGCTTGGCGATCGACTTGACGGGGGGGGACGCCGCGAGGAGGTCGTCCAGCGCGTCGAGGGTCTCCGCGAGGACGGTGGCCAGCGGGAACCCGACGCCCACGGGGAGCGACGCGCCGATGGAGTCGCCGTCCACGGAGGCATCCAGCGTGAGGGAGGTGCGCTCGGCTCCGGAACTGAACGTGGCGGTGTAGGACCCGTCGCCGTGGTCGGAGGCGCCGCTGATCTGGACGTCCGACGGGGGCCCCTGCACGGAGAACGCCACCGTCCGCCCGGTGCCGTGGGGCACGCCGTTCACGTCGCGCGGGACGATCCGGAGGATCGCCGATCCGCCGCCGGCGCGCACGCGGGGGGGCGTGACGGAGAAGTCCGAGCGCGACGCCACGGCGGGGCCGCGGTAGGTGGCCGTGACGGTCATGAACGGAGCCCCGTCGATGAGCACGCGGACGACATCGGTTCCGGGTCCCGCCGCCGCGGTCAGCGCGGCCGTGTAGGTCCCGTCGCCCCCGTCCGTGACGGAGGAGAGCGTGCCGTCCGCATCGCCGTCGGCGACGAGCGCCATGGAGACGTCCAGCCCGGGGCCCGCGTCGCCGCCGGTGAGGGACTTCGGCCGGAAGAAGACCTGCGCCTGCGCCGCGCCGTCGCCGTCGAGCACGGCGGGCGTCAGCCGCAGTTCGCTCGACTGCGCGCTGGGGGTCCCGTCGGCGGGGAGGAGCGTGAGGACGTAGAACTGGTCCTCGGGGTCCACGTCCGCGGGGAACACGACGTCGCTGCGCACGCGGACGGTGTAGGTGCCCGTGAGGGGCAGGGTGAAGTCCGTGATGCGGGCGTCGAGATCGAACCCCTCCTCGTCGAAGGAGCCGAGGCCGCTGCGGATGTCCCGGTTGTCCCGCAACTGGACCCCCAGCGGGCTGAACAGGGTGACGCGGGGGTCGAGATCGGACCCCAGGTGGAACGCGTCCACGAAGATGGAGACCCGCTGACCCGCGGTCCCGGCGAAGGAGAACTCGTCGTCGTCCCCGGTGCTCTCGATGCGCCCCGTGCCGGCGCCGCCCATGGTCAGCGGCCGGGCCTGGCCCGTGGTGTCGTCCGGTTCTCCCGGAGGGGAGGACGGCTCCGAGAGAGCGAACGCCGGTCCCGCCACGGTTCCGCCGGCGGAGACGATCCGCGGGATGAACGCGCCCGACACGTCCAGGTCCATGGCCGGGACGAGGTCGGTGACGGATCCCTTCCAGTAGGGGTTGTAGACGTTCCCCGTCGCCTTCGACGTCAGGATGGGGGTCGCCACGAGGCGGTAGACCCCCGGCGGGAGCCCCTCGATGCGCCAGGATCCGTCGGGAAGCGAGAACGTGGAGGCCGCCGGCCGCGCGGTGGCGTAGTCGATGGCGGTGACCTGCACCCCGCGCTCGTCGGGCGTCCCCACGATGTCGACGTCGCCGGCGATGGCCCCGAAGCCCGCATCGAGGTTCGCCGCCGGGTAGCGGTGGCGGATGCCGGCCTGATCGTCGGGGTCGAGGGATCGCGTCATGATGGCGCCGGCGGGGAGCGCGAAGTACATGGTGGAGCGCGCCAGCGGGATGTGATCGCAGCCGAGGCAGTGGCCCCATTCGTGGGCGGTCACGGACTGCACGTCGCTGGTGTTCACCTCGCCCGGCGTCGCCACCGTCCAGGGGAGCGGGGTTCCGGCGCCCCCCGCCTCGCCGTCGTTCACGTGGACGTCGGGATTGAACACGACGTCGGCGTCGACGATCTTCTCCTTCGAGAAGGTGCGGAAGGCGACGGCGTAGGTGAAGGCGCCCGTGACGCCGCCGTCGAAGCCGAACCGGTTGATCCGATCGGTTCCCTTCTTGGCGGACGCGGGACGCGAGGGGTCCTCCACGAACGCGAGCCGGGTGCCGTCGATGTCCTCCCACGCATGGACGGCCGCCCTCACCGCCGCCGCGAACTGCTCCGGCGTCACGTCGGGCACGTCGTCGGTGTCGATGTAGTAGGTCACCCGGCCGCCCACCACGTTCGCCGCGGAGCGGTCGATGTCCCAGCCGACCTCGGTCCCGTTGGAGACGACGTTCATGAGGTAGGCGGAGAGGGGGAGGCCGACGCAGAGCAGCACGGCGGCGGCCAGGGTGACGCGGACGGCGGTGCGCGGAACGGGCCCCATGGGGTCCTCCTGTCGGGACGGAGGCATCGTACCCGCCGCGGCGCACGCGGCGCGGTTCGGTCGGCCGCGCCGCCGCATCAGTCGCCGGCCACCCGGATCTCGTGCACCGCGGCGACGGCGATCTCCGCTTCCACGTCCTCGATCCCCGTCGCCTCCGGGAAGGAGAGCCGCCAGGGGCCCGGCGGAAGAGGGCCGACGGTCCAGTGGGGCCCGCGGTCGTCCTCGCCGAGGCGCCAGGACTCGACCCGCACCTCCCCTCCGCGGAGGAAGTAGGTGGGGCCGGGGTCCTCCCCGGGTCCGCGGAGGCGCAGCCAGCCACCCGCCTGCAGGTCCACCACGCGCTCCTCGAACCCGCCCGGTTCGACCACCACGGAGACGGGCCGGAGCACCCAGGGGTTCCCCGGGTCCTGTGTCTCCGGATCGGCCCCCGGCGTGAACTCGAGGACGCCGGCGGTGGCCGTGAACTCCAGACCATCGTCGTCGGCCTCGTCGGTGCGGGCGTCGAAGAGCGCCCACGTCGTCACGCCGCAGAACGGGACCCGGTCCGCCGGCAGCGGCCGTCCCGTCGGGTCGCGGAACCGGAGCCGGACGCGCCCCGTGGAGCCCGGCGCGGGAGTGAGTTCCACCCGGACCTTCAGGCGCTGCCCGGGCACCAGATCCACCTCCACGGGATGGGCGGCAGCGTAGCCGAGGGCGAGGACCTCCACGCGGCTGAACCCCGCGGGGAACGCGACCCCGGGGAGCACGTCCGCGGGGAAGTCCCGCGGGTCGAACCCGATGGCGGCGCCGTCGCCCGCCGCCGAATCCCGGTCGCTGCGTCGGAGTCGCACGGGGACCCGGATCGGGTCGCCGGTCTCCCCGTCGCGCAGGTCGAACTCCAGCACGGGAAGGCGGCTGAGGGCGATGCGCACCTCGTTCTGGCCCGCCCGCGCCTCCGCCTCGGCGGGGCCGCCGTGCTCGTCGTCGGCGGGGAGGGCGCGCAGCAGCACGCGGCCCTCGCCCAGGTCCTCCAGCCGGAACCGGCCGCCGGGATCGGTCAGCGTCTCCGTGGTCGCCACCCACGGCTCCCCGGGCGCGGCGCCGGGATCCTGGCTCGCCTCCACGACGGCGAAGGGGACCGGCACCTTCCCCTCCTCGTCCAGCACGATTCCCTCGACGGTCATGGAAGCAGCGTACCCGGCGGCGGGGTGTGTCTCCGTCCGTTCTCACCGCGGGGACGGGACTGTCTCCGGGCGTAGTCGGCCCGGCGCCGCCGGGCCGCCGGCCCCGGCCCATCCCGCCCCGACGGAAGGGATTCCCTCCGGCACGGGTTCTGCTGGGAGGGGGCCGTGGCGCCCCCGAGGCCTGGGGACGCCGGAGAGGCAGGTGGATCGTGGAGCGGGTGCTGCTGGTGGCGACCGGGGTCGCCGGGCTCGAGGACGCGGTGCCGCCGGCGTTGGCGCGGGGCTGGACCGCTCGACCGGCCAGGCAGGAACTCCTGGACGTCCTCTCGGCCGAGGCCGGGGCGGTCGAGTTCCGGCGGGCCGACGTCCCGTTCTCGCTCGTGGCCGTCGAGGATCGCCGGTTCCCGGCGGTGACGGTCCTCGGGCGGGACGAGACCGGCGAGGCCGTCGAGCCGCGGCGGTTCGCCGGCGCCGCGTTCCAGCGCGCGTGCTGCCTCGGCTACCCCGCGGTCATCGAACTCCTGGAGGTGCTGCGCCTCCCCCGGGGCCGCTGGATCCCGCCGGCCCGCGCCGCCCGCGCCGAGGCGGTGCTCACGGGCTAGGCCGGTCCGCCGGTCGCCTCGGCGAGGGCGCGCGCGAGCCCCTCCGGGTCATCGGTGCCGATGCGGAACTTCCGTCCGCCGCGGAGGCGCAACTGGACGGCGTCCAGCCCGGCCACGTTGAACATCCAGCCCCCCGGCGTGAGCCGGATACCCCAGCCGTACCAGGCCCGGTTGCGGACCGGCGTGGCCTCCTCGATGTCGGCCAGGGGAATGCGGCGGCGGATGGGGCCGGACCCGAAGCGCACCTCCAGATCCGTCCCGTCGATGGTCACCGTGAGGGATCGGAAGAGGACGGCGATGGCGCCGAGGACCGCCGCCACGGCCAGCGTGAGGACGGGCAGGGCGGCCACCAGCGTGGCGATGACGCACACGAGCCCGGCCGTGCCGAGCGCCGCGAGGATCACCGTGCCCCGCTGCGTGTGCTCGTAGCGGATCATCCGCTCCCCCCGCCGCCGGGACCCGCCGGCGGCGACGGTTCCGCACCCCGGTCCACCACCATCACCTCGTGGAGTGGCCGCCGCCGGAGCGCGTGGACGGGGACGCGGCAGTCGGAAGCGGGGTGACCGAGGGGGACCAGGGCGAAGGGCCGCTCGTGGGCGGGGCGGCGGAGCGCCTCCACGAGGAACCGCATGGGGCTCGGGGTGTGGACGAGGGTCGCCAGGCCGGCGTGGTGGGCCGCGGCCAGCAGGAGCCCCAGCGCGATGCCCACGGACTCCTCGCCGTAGTAGACCTGACCTCCGTCGTCCCCCTCCACCAGGCGGAACACGACGATGATCCAGGGCACCGTCTCCAGGTACGCCTTGTCGGCATCGGTCCCGAGGGGGGCGAGGTCGGCCTTCCACGCCGGCGAGGCCCGCCGCGCGTAGAACTCCCTCTCCTCCTCCTCCGCGGCGAGGCGGATGGCGCGCTTCAGCGCGGGATCGCGGACGCAGACGAACCGCCAGGGCTGCCGGTTGGCCCCGCTGGGAGCGGTGCACGCGGAGCGGACGATCCACTCCACGGTCTCGCGGGAGACGTCCCGGTCGTCGAACATCCGCACGCTGCGCCGCAGGCGCATGACGTCGTGGAACGCGCGGGCCGCCTCCTCCGGCGACGTCGTCGGCACGTGGCGCTCGCCGAGGGGGACGAACTCCGGCTCCCCGGGGCGGGTGCGACCGGTCGTCACCGGGAGGTCCGCTGGAGTCCGCTGACGTCGAAGACGCCCAGCGCGATGGACCGGGTGGCCTCGGTCTTCGGATCCCAGCCCGTGAACCCGAAGGTCCCCTTGCCCCCGGCGCCCAGGGGCGAGCCCGTCACCGACTGGAGCGTGATGGAACCGGAGGTGGCGTGGAACACGGGTCCCTTGCCGGCGGCGTCCTCGTCGATGTAGGTGGCGGCGGCGGTGAAGGAGGCGCCGGGACCGATGTCGTAGGTGCCGGGGGCGAGGTCCTGGTGGAGGGACGTCACGCGGATCTCCACGGTCCGGATGCCGTCGAACGTCGGGTCCTTCTTCGGGTCCGGGTTGGGCGTGTAGAGGTACATCCGGCCCCGGACGAGGAGGTCGCGCACGCCGCCGGTGGAGCCGTCCACGAGCACCGCGCCGGAGACCCCCGCCCCGAGGGACGCGTTGGCGCGCCAGGGGACGCCGTCGATCTCCGCCGCCATGGTGGCGTTCCCGGAGGGCGCCGCCGGGTCCCCCTTCCGCGCCGCGGCCTCCGCCTGCCCGACCTTCTTCTCGGCGCGGGCGAGCACGGCGACGCGCTTCGACCGGACCTCCTCGAGGGGCGCCGCCGCCAGCGCGTCGTCCGCCAGGGAGAGGCGGGACTCGGCCTTCGCGCGAGGGGGGCCCTCCTCCAGCGTCGCCACCAGGGTCTGCACCTGATCGCGGGCGGTGCGGACCTCGTCCTGCAGGCCGTCCACGAGCGCGTCCAGGAGGGAGCCCAGTTCCCCGTCGGAGGGGAACCCGCGGTCCAGCACGGCGGTCATCTTCTTCGCGATGCGGAGATCGCCGGACAGCGCCGTGGAGGTCATCTCCAGGGAGCGGAGGGCCCGGTCCAGCGCCTTCCGCTGCCGCTTCTCCTCCTTCGTGGCGGGCGTGCCCAGCCCCGCGTCGCGCGCGTTGAGTTCCACCAGCACGGGCTGGAAGGCGGCGGAGACGGGCTCCGCGCGGAGGATCGCGGGGGCGCACAGCGCCGCCGCGGCGGCGAGACAGGCCAGAAGGGCGAGGGAGGAGCGGGATGCCATCCCCCCATGATACGGCGGCGGGCTAGGCGCGCAGCGCGCAGACGAGGAACGTCGCGTCCCGCGCCTCCGGGAGCGCGGCCACGGAGGGGAAGTCCGCGGGGGGGCCGTGGCTCTCCAGGATCTGGAGCCGGGTGCCGCCGTCGTGGGCGGCATCCCGGAGGGTCGCGAGCACCTCCTCGGGAGGCGCGCGCTCCGCGCTCACGGTGAACGCCAGCAGCCCGTGGGGGCGCATCACCGGCAGGATCGCCGACAGGAGGGCGCGGAACCCGGCCACGGGGTCCGGTGGCGCGGGGGGAGCCGCCGGGGTCCGCGGGGCGGCGGGTCTGTTCCGCGCCTTCGCGCCCCGGGATCGCGTGGCGGCGCGGGGGGGCGGCGCCGGCGCGGCCGGCCGCGCCGCCGGGGGGACCCCCAGCCGGCGGGCGGAGAACGTGGGCGTGTCGATGACGGCGAGATCGAACCTCCGCGAGGAGCGTTCGATGCGGCCGAGGACGTCCACCGGATCGCCCACCGTGAACTCGTGGCTGTCGGGAGGAAGGCCGTTGGCGGCGAACGCGTCGCGGGTCCACGCGCCCGCCTCCTCCTCGGGGTCCACGGACAGGACGCGCGGCGAGCCGGCGCGGGCCGCCACGACGCTGAGACCCCCGGTCCACGAGTGGCAGTTGAGGACCGCCCGGCCGCGGGCGTAGCGCGCCAGCACCCGCCGGTGCTCCCGCATGTCGAGGTGGATGCCCGTGGTGCCGCCGCGGGACAGCCGGGCCAGGAACCGGAGTTCCCCCTCCCGCACCGAGAGGTTGTCCGGCGCCGACGACCCGCCCAGGTGGACCGCGATGCCGCCGTCGACGCCGGGCCGCTTCTCGTAGATGCCCCGCGGCTGGACCTCCGCGCGGAGCGCGTCCCCGAGGGCCGGCAGGTGCGTCCGCGTCGCCTCGCCGCGGAAGGTCACGGCCAGATACCCCGAGTAGGAATCCACCTGCATCCCCGGGAGCCCGTCCCCTCCGCCGTTGACGACGCGGTAGGCGTCGGTCCCGGCGAGATCGAGCAGCGATCGGCGCAGGTGGAGCGCCCGGCGGATTCGACGGGCCCAGAAGGCGCCGTCGATGGCCTCGTTGCGCTCCCGCGTGAGGATGCGGACGGCGACGGGCCCGGTCCCCTCCCAGAGCCCGCGCCCGAGGAATGCCCGTCCGCACACGTCCACGGCCTCACCGGTGTCCACGGCGGGGGGCCGGCCGCGGATGGCGGACCGGGGAACGACGGGCCTGCCCGCCTCGATGGCGCGGGCCGTCGCCGCGTCCACGCGCACGCCGGGGACCTTCATGATCGCGTCCTTTCGCTGCCCACCCGGGCCCCATTATGAAGAACGGGAGCCCCCGTGGCAATGGCCGGTGGAAAACGTGTGGAAAACCCGTGGAAAGCCCGTCGCGGGAACCCGCCCTTCCCCTCGCTCCGCTGCGCTGGACCGCCACCGCCGCGGATAGACTGTCGGGGGAACCGACCGTGGAGCCCCGGAACCCCCCCGGGGGCCCGCCCGTTGCCGGGAATGGGGATTGCGAGAGGATGGCCATGGCCGACGGACCGAACCGGTTCCTCCTGGTGGCGAACGTCCTGCTGCTGGCGGTGGGGGCGGCCCTCCTGGCGCAGGGGAGCCGCACCTCCGATCGGGCCGCCGCGGCCGCCTCCGAGGCCGCCGCCGCCCGGCGCTCCGCCCTCGCCGCGGAGGAGCAGGGGCGGGCCCTCGCCGCCTCCGTGGAGGGGCTCCGCGGGGATCTGGACGTCCTCGCCACCAACGTGGGGGCCGTGGAGCGCAACCTCGCCCGTGTGGCGGAGGACCTGGTCATGGCCGGTTCCGGCCTGGGGGGAGGACTGGACCCCACGGACGTGAGCGGCGCCGCCCCCGCGGGACAGCCCTTCATCGAGTTCTCGCCCGAACTCAAGCAGGTGCTGGCGGCCACCCTGGCGGAAAAGGGGGTCACGCTCACCGAGGACCGGGTCGTCTTCCCGGGCCGCGTCGCGCTGCGGCAGGGGAACCTGGAGTTCTTCGCCGTCTTCCCCGGCGGGAAGACCCACGAGTCCATCTTCCTGCTCACGGGGAGGCCCGCCAAGGGGGACGACGGCGAGCCCCTCGCCCCGCAGGGGCTGGCGGCGGGTCTCAACTCCGCCCTCATGGCCCTCGGTCTCAAGCCCGGGACGCCGCTCCGCATCCTCCCCGGCGGGAAGACGCTGCCCCCCACGGGGACTCCCGTCAACGTGTACGTCGAGTGGGACGAGGCGGGGTCGCGGGAGCGCGTTCGGGGGGAGGACCTGCTCTGGGACCTCCAGCGGGGGCGCACCCTCGAGCACGGGCGGTTCCTCTACGTGGGCTCCTACTTCGAGCCCGAGGGCTATGTCCCCGACCTCACCGGGGACGCGGTGGCGGTGTACTCGATCCGCTCCTGCGTCGTGGACCTCTCGGACCCGCGGGCCGCCGACGACACCATCTTCGCGCCCTGCACGCCGCGCATCCCCGTGGAGGGCACCCCCGTGGACGTCGTCTTCACCGCGCTGGAACTCCCCACGACGAAGTCCTGGGATCCGGAGAAGCCCTCCGTGCGCACCGACGGCGGGGGCGCCGCCACGGAGGCCGGTGGCGGGCGCTGAGTCCGATCCCATCGCCGGCGCGGCCGACGCCGGCGCCGTGGCGGCGGCGCTGCGACGGGTGGCCGCCGTCCGCCGTCGCCTGTTCCTCCAGGCGGTCCTGGACGCCGGCGCGGGACCGGCGGCGGCGATCCTCCTGGCCTGGAGCCTGGTGCTGGCGCTGGGCCGGGCCGACACGACGGCGTCGGTGCCCGCGGGGTTCCTCTGGATCACCGGGCTCGGCGCCGCCGCCGTGGCCGCCCTCCGCTTCGCCGCCGCGCCGCGGGGGTCCGTGGCGGCGGCCCTCCGCCTCGACCGCGAGACCGGTGCCCGCGGCCGGTTCCTGGCGCTGGTGGAGTCCGCGGAGGCGGGCCCCGGCATCGCCGCCTGG
>CAZSIX010000039.1:0-34762 GCA_964607145.1 uncultured Planctomycetota bacterium
GCCACGGGCGCGCCGTCGGCGGCGGCGGTGACGCGGCCCGCGAGCCGGAGCGCCGGCCGGAGGGGGATGTCCAGGGGCGCCTCCGCGGTGCCGGACTCCAGCACCACGCCGCGGGAGGCGAGGCCCGCGGACTCCACGACGAGGACGCAGGGCCCCGCGGGCGCGCCGCGGTGGAGGAAGGCCCCGTCCTCCCCGGTGACCACCGTGGCGCCCGCCCCGGGGCCGGGATCGCGGGGAGGGAGCCCGGGCACGAGCCGCACGCGCGCCCCCGCGACGGGCGCGCCCTCCGCGGTGACGCGGCCCGCGACGACCCGCGGCGCGGGAACGGGGAGGTCTCCCAGGTCGAGGTCCCGCCCGCGCTGCAGTTCCACCACGGCCAGCACCGGCGCCCACGGATCGCCGCCGTCGGCCAGCACCAGCCTCGGCCCCGGCGGAAGGGGCCCGGTCCGCACGCTCCCGTCGGGCCCGACGGCGACGCGGAGATCCCCCTCGGCGGCGCCCGCCGGGACGGACGCCGGCGCCGGGGGCTCACCCGGGCGGAGGATCACCGCGGTCGGCAGCGGGACCCCCTCGGCCCCCGGGACCAGCCGGAGGGTGAGGCGGGGGCGCGGCGGGATGCGCAGGTCCCGGTCCGCGGCGACCCCCCCCGGCGGCAGGGCGAACGGGGCGGAAGGGACGGGCCCGCCGTCGGGATCGCGGACGAGGGCGATGAGTCTCCCTCCCGGTCGCACCCCGGCGGCCCGGTAGCGGCCGGCGGCGTCGGTGCGGGAGGCCGCCAGGGGGAGGCCCGTGATCTCCTGCACCAGGACGCGGGCGTCCGCCACGGGGACGCCCTCCCCGTCCACGACGCGGCCCTCCACGGTGCCCGTGCGCACCACCCGCAGGTCCACGGCGACGCCCCCCGCGGCGGGGACCACCGCCGTCGGCGGGGCGGATGCGTCCCCGGCGGGCAGGAACCCCGGAGCGTCGAGGAAGATCTCCGCGGGGCCCGCGGGCACGGCGGGGAACCGGAAGGCTCCCGAGCCGTCGGAGGTGGCCGGTTCCAGGTGGTCCAGGGGCCAGCGGCCGCCGCCGCCGCGGAGTCGCAGCGTCACGCCGGGCACGGGGGCGCCCGCGTGGTCGCGCACCACGCCGGAGACCGTCCCGCCGGACTCCAGGACCCGCATCAGCGGGGGGTGCGGTTCGCCGCCGGCGGGCAGCGCGACGGCCCCCTCGCCGGAGGACGGCAGGAAGCCGCGGGCGCGCACCCGCACGACGCCGGTGCCGCCCCGGGGGAGCCCGGCGAGGAGCGCCGTTCCGCTCCCGTCCAGCGTCGCCGTCGCGGAGACGCGCACGCCCGCGGGCCCGCCTCGCGGGAGCGAGAACCGCGCCGCGACCTCGCCGCCGCCCGGCGGCGCGCCCTCCCGGTCCCGCGCGTCGCAGCGCAGCGGCGCGGCCACCGCCACGGGGAGGACGAGCCCTCCGGCGGGAGCGGGGACCTGCGCCGCGAAGCCCGACCAGGTCGCGCCCCCCTCCAGCCGCACCGCCAGCCGGTGGGTTCCCGCGGGGAGCGGGCCGAGCCCGAACCCGCCGTCCGGTCCCACGGGGGCGGAGACCGCGCCGACGCGATGCCCGCCCGCCGTCGCCTCCACCCGGAGCGCGCGCACCGCCCAGACGCGCGTCGGCGCCGGTGCGGTCCCGCCGTCGGGAACGGAGAGGGCCACGGTCCCGGAGATCCGCTGCGCCTCCGGCAGCACCATGCGCAGCGGCGGAGGCGCCCCCTCGCCGGGGTCCCCCGGGAGGGTCAGCGGGGCGGTCACCGCGGCCCCTTCGTTCCCGCGCCACGCGACGACCTCGATGGTGCGGGTCCAGGGGCTCTCCCAGGGTGCGAGGAGCGCGTCCAGGGAGGCCATGCCGTCCTCCCCCGTGCGGGCCGGGGCGGCGAGGGACGGACCGTCCTCCGCGTCGAGCGCCCCGTCGGCCCAGGGGGCCGCGTCCGGCGGCAGCACGGAGACGGAGGCGCCGGCGACGGGTCGGCCCCCCTCGTCGACGACGAGCACGCGCGTGTCCGTCGGCTCCGCGGCGGGGGACGTCGCCGGCGCCGCCAGCGCCGCGAGCACCAGCGCCGCGGCGAGCCCGGGAGGGGCGGGAGCCCTCACTCCGCCGGCACCGGCACCTGGACGTTCTCCAGGGGGACGTCGAAGGTGCCCAGCGTGAGCTGCCGGCCGCCGCCCAGCCCCTTCAGCGTCACGCGCCCGCGGGGGAGGCCGGAGATGGAGAAGGTGCGGTCCTCCTTGACCGAGATCCAGGAGCCGCTCTGATCCCCGCCCCCCTCCGGTGCGGCGAGGACGTGCTCGATGGAGGCGGCGCTCCCGGCGCCGTCCACGAGCCGCCCGGACAGCGTGAAGCCCGCCTGCACGCGGACCTCGACGCCCGTGGCCCCGGGCCCGTGGAGTCCCTCGGCGACCGCCGGTTGCCACGGGGAACCGGGCCCGCCTGCGGTCACGCGGAACTGCCCTGCGGCGAGCCCCTGGAGCGTGAACGTGCCGTCGTCCGCCGTCTGGCCCCAGGCGCTGTTCCCGGTCCCCCACATCATGGGGGCCCCGTCCATCTGCGCGCGCACGGGGACGCCCTTGCCCACGGCCTTGCCCTCGCCGTCGAGGACCCGGCCGGCGATGGTGCCGCCGGCGGTGGCGCGCAGCGTCACCTCCGCCCCGCCCGGCCGCACTCCCTGCAGCGTCGCCAGGCGACCCTGCGGGAGCCCCGCCACCGTGAGGTCGTACTCCCGCGACGGGTCCAGCGGCTGCGTGGCGAAGGTGCCGTCCTCCTTCACCTGCGCCCACTGCATCTCCGGGGACCAGCCCTGCGTCTTGAGCCCGCGAGGCATCACCATGATGTGGAGGTTGCGCCCCTTGGGGACGCTCCCGTCCTCGTCCTGCACGCGGCCCGTGATGGGAACCCCCTCGCCGGCGCGGACGACGAGATCCAGCGTCCCCGCGGCCACTCCCTTCACCGTCGTGGGGGCGACGCCGGCGCCCTGGTTGTACGAGTTGAACATGAGGGTGTACGTCCCGTGGATCAGTCCCGAGATGCGGAACGTGCCGTCGGGCTTCACCTGGCCCCAGCGCTGCTGGTTCCCCGCGGGCGAGGCCCCCTCGGCGAGTTCGCGCTGGACCATGACGTTGAGTCCGCCGAGGGGAGTCCCCTTCACGGCGTCCAGGAGCCGGCCGGCGATGGTGCCGCCGTGGGGGACGGCGATGCGGAGGTCGTCCTTCGGGGGCTGCACGCGCGAGACCGTGGTGGGCACCAGGTCGCCGGTGCCCTCGCCCCACGCCTGGCCGGCCGTGACCTCGTGGGGGCGGTCCCGCAGGCCGCGCAGCGTGAACCGGCCGTCGGGGCCCGTGGTGGCCTGGATGTTCACCCAGGACCCGGAGTCGTGGACGCTGGGGTTGGCCGTGACCGGCACGTCGGGGAGCGGCGCGCCGTCGGGATCGCTCACGACGATGCCCGAGATCGTGAGCCCGACCTTGAGCGTGAGCACGATGTCCTTCGCGCCCCCCTTCGCGACGGCGGAGGCGTCCATGAGCCCCGGGGCGGTGGCCCGCACGGTCCAGTTCCCGGGTCCGGCGTCCTCGAGCACGAAGGTCCCGTCGGCGCCCGACGTCGCCACCGCCGGGCCCGGCTGGTTCCATCCGAACTGGCGGGAGTTCTGCTGCAGGAGGGACAGGGCGGCGCCCGCCAGGGGCTCCCCGGCGTCGTTGAGGACCTTCCCGGAGATGGCCTGCGCGGAGGGGAGGACGATCTCGACGTCCTCGGGGCCTTCGCCCCCCTTCACCTCGATGCCCTTCGATCGCGTCGAAGCGGCACCGTCGTCGTCGGCGATGAGCGTGTAGGTGCCCGGGGCGAGGTCGTCCAGCAGGAAGGCGCCGTCGGCGGCCACGGTCCGGCGGCGCGCCGACTGCTCCCGCCACTGCCAGTCCCAGGGCTGCTCCGGTTGGAAGGCGCCCTCGGCGACGCGGAGCGTGGGGGATCGGAGCGGCGTGCCGTCCTCCCGGCGGACCCGCCCGCCGATGCGGCCCGCGGCCATCAGTTCGACGCGGACGTCGGCGACGGCCCCGCCTTCGGCCATGGCGAACGGCTCCGAGGTGCCGCGGCGTCCCGCCGGTCCCGTGGCGGCGACGGTGAGGCGCTCGCCGGGGGCGATGCCGGCGAGGAGGAACTTCCCCTCCCCGTCGGTCACGGCGGCCTGCCCGGCATTCGGTCCCGGGACGGGGACCGATACTGCGATGCCCGGCGCCGCCGTCCCGGCGCCGTCCACCACGACGCCCGCGACGGTCCCGCCGGCGGAGAGGACGATGTCCCGCACGATCTCGCCCGATGCGGGCACGTCGACCTTGACCGCGTCGGGAAGGGTGTGCGGGTTCTGCATCGCCTGCCACGGCTGCTCCGGGAGGCCCGCCTGGAAGAGCCCCTCCGCGGTGACGGTGACCAGCGCGACGCCCGGCGACACCGGGCCGATGCTGTACGTCCCGTCGGCGGCGGTCAGCGCCGGGGGGGTCTCGCGGAGTCCCGTGGTCTGGCTGAACGTGGAGAGCGACACCCGCGCCGCCGCCACGGGCGCGTCCCCCGGGCCGCGAACGCGGCCCCGGACCGTGGCGCCCCGCAGGAGGCGCACCTCCACGGTCACGCTCGCCCCCGCCGAGAGCGCCCGGCCCATGTCCTGCGCGGCCCGCGCGTCGGGGTGGGGCACGTAGCCGTCGGCGCGCACCTGCACGGGGGCGAGGTTGCCGGGGGGAAGGCCCTCCACGCGGAACCCGCCGGTCCCGTCGGTCTCCGCCAGGGCGAAGCCCTGGTGGCCGTCGCCGCTCCCGTTGTCCCACGCCTGCAGCGAGACCCGCGCCCCGGCCACCGGGGCGCCCGTGGCGTCGTCCAGCACGCGCCCCGCGACGGCGACGCCATCCCCGACGTAGAGGTCGATGGCGGCCACCTCGGGCAGCCGCACCGTGCGCGCCGTCCGCAGCGCGCCTCCGGGGAGGAGCGCCTGCAGCGTCTGCACGCCGGCGGCGAGGCGATCGAACCGGTATCGACCCTCGGCATCGCTGACCGACTCGCTGGGCCCCAGGGGGCTCTGCATGGCCATGGCGTCGACGACCCTGACGGTGACTCCGGGCACCGGGGTGGCGCCCTCGCCCAACACCCGCCCCGACAGCGTGCAGGCCGGCCGCAGGATCACCCGCTCCGCCTCCCGCAGCGCCCCCTCCACCACTTCGAGCCAGCGGATCTCGTCCCCGCACCGATCCGCCGTCGCCACCAGGCTCCACGTGCCCGGGGGAACGGCGTCGAAGAGGACGCGGCCGTCCTTCCCCGTGGTCGCGGCGAACGTCGCGGGCACCGGGGCGGGGGGGTGGAACTGGTTCACGATCCAGTCCCGCGGGTCCCGCTGGCGGGCGCTGGGGTGGAGCGTCACCCGCGCCTTCTCCACGGGACCGCCCAGACCGTCCACGACGACGACATCGACGCGCTGGCCGAGACCGAGCGTGAGGTCCCCGAGATCGAGCGGGTCGCGATCCCGGAGGTGGACCCCCGGGACGGACCGCTCCAGCAGTCCGGGGGACCGCGCGCGGAGGAGCAGGTCCCGCCGCAGGGGGAGGTTCTCCAGGCGGAAGCGGCCGTCCTCGCCGGCGGTCACCGAGACGGGGGAGCCGCCCCCCTCCTGCGGGGAGAGCGTCACGGTGCCCGGGAGGGGGCGGGGGGGGCGGCCGCGCACCAGGCGGCCGAAGGCGGTCCCGCCCAGGGCGGGGCCGGCGTCCGAGACGGCTGCGGGACCGGCGGCGCGAGGGGCGGGGGCATCCCCGGAGGCGACGGGCGCGGTCTCCGCGGGCGGGGCTTCGGCCGGGGCGGACGTCCGCGGCCCCGACGGCCCCTGGAGCGCCATCCACGCCACGCCCCCCACGGCGAGAAGCGCCGCCAGACCGCCCGCGACGAGTGCGCCCCTGCGATTCGCCATGTGCCCCCCCGCGCCCGCCCTCCCGCGCGCGGCGTCGCGGCCCCTCGCCGACGCCCGCGATCCCGGTCCGTCCGCCTGCGGCGCGCCCACGCCCCGCCGGGACGAGGGATTGGACGCCCGGAACCGCTCCCGCCTACCGGGTGAAGCGGATGTGTCCGGCGGGGCCCTCCTCCACGACGCCGATGGCGGCCGCGGCGGCGACGCCCCGGGCGCGGAACGCCGCCGCCATCGCGTCGGCCCGCTCCGGAGCCACCGCCACGAGGAGCCCCCCGGACGTCTGCGCGTCCGCCACGGCGAGGCGCTCCGCGTCCGTCCACTCCCCCTCGAACGTGGTGGTGCGGCCGAAGTTCGCGAGGTTCTTGCGGGTGCCGCCGGGGCACGTGCCCCGGGCCGCCGTCTCCAGCACGCCGTCGAGGAGCGGCACGTCGGCCAGCCGGAGGCGGGCCGCGACGCCGCTCCCTTCCAGCATCCCGCGGAGGTGGCCGAGGAGGCCGAACCCGGTCACGTCGGTGCCGGCGCGGGCGCCGACCTCGGCCACGGCCTCGGCGGCGGCCGCGTTGAGCGCGGTCATGACGGCGACCACCGCGGCGAGGCGGTCGGGGGCGCACTCCCCCTTCTTGATGGCGGTGGTGAGGATCCCGCTGCCCAGCGGCTTCGTGAGGAAGAGCACGTCGCCGGCCCGGGCGCCCACGTTGCGGAGGATGCGGTCGGGGTGGACGATGCCGACCACGGAGAGGCCGAACTTCGGCTCCGCGTCGTCGATGGAGTGCCCGCCCACCAGCGGGCAGCCGGCCTCGGCGGCCTTCTCCGCGCCTCCGCGGACGATCTCCCCCATGACCGAGAGCGGCAGGCGGGTCGTGGGGAACGCGAGGATGGACATGGCCAGCAGCGGGCGGGCGCCCATGGCGTAGACGTCGGAGAGCGAGTTCGCGGCGGCCACGGCGCCGAAGGTGTACGGGTCGTCCACGACGGGCGTGAAGAAGTCCAGCGTCGCGACGACGGCGAGGTCCTCCCGCAGGCGGTAGACCGCCGCGTCGTCGGCGGTCTCCGTCCCCACCAGCACGTTCCTGTCCGTCACCTTCGGCAGCAGGCCCAGCACCTGGGCCAGGTCCTCTTGCGGGACCTTGCAGGCTCAGCCTCCGCCGTGGGACAGCCCCGTCAGCCGGACCGGCGTGTCGCTCATCCCCCCAGTGTACGCCCTCCCCTCCCACCCCACCCCGGGGTCTGACCCCGACGGTGCCTGACCCCGGACGCAAGTCGTTGCCCCGCGCGCCGCTGGCATGAGTCCGGAGTGGGAACCGGCATCGCTCGGTGTCTGACCCCGGATGCAAGTCCTTGCGGGACCGGCGCCTCGCCGGCGGAACGGCCTACCCCGGGGTCTGACCCCGACGGTGCCTGACCCCGGGCGCAAGGTGTTGGCGGGCAAGGGCCCGCGCGGGGGACTCGATGGCCACTGCGCGGGCGCGTACCATGGCGCCCATGGACATCCACGATCTCCGCGTCTTCGCGGAGGTGGCCCGCACGCTCCACTACACGCGGGCCGCCCAGGCGCTGGGCCTCACGCAGCCGGCCATCTCCGCACGCATCGCCGCGCTGGAGCGCTCCCTCGGGACGCGGCTCCTCACGCGCTCCGGCCGCGGCATGCGGCTGACCGCTGCGGGGGAGGTGCTCTCGCGCGAGGCCCACGCCGTGCTCGAGCGCGTCGAGGCCGCCCGCCGCGCCGTGGAGGAGGTCCAGGGCCTCGTCCGGGGCCGCGTGCGCGTGGGCGCCAGTTCCACGCCCGGCGCCTACCTGGTGCCCGTGGCGGCGGCCCGCTTCACGAAGGCCCACCCCGGTGTCTCGCTGGAGGTCCGCGTCGGCAACACGCTCCAGATGGAGGAGGCCATCCTCCGCGGGGACCTGCACGTCGCCGTCGTGGGAGGCCACCTCGCCTCGCGGGACGTCTCCGCCGAGCCCATCTGCGAGGACGAGATCCTCCTGTTCGTCGCCCCGGGCCACCCCCTCGCCGGCAAGCGCGGTCTCCAGCTGCGCGACGTCGTCGCCCACCCGTTCTGCATGCGCGAGTCCGGCTCCGCCACCCGCCGCCGCCTCGAGGACCTCCTCGCCGAGCACGGCCTCGCGCCGGTCGTGGGCGTCGAACTGGGCGGGGCCGAGGCCGTGAAGCACGCCGTCGCCGAGGGGACCTGGGTGGGCGCCCTCTCCCGGTTCGCGCTGCGCTGGGATCTCGACTCGGGCCGCCTCGTCGCGCTCAAGGTCCGGGGCGTGGACCTCCGCCGCCCGCTGTCCGTGGCCCTCGCGAAGGACGCCGTCCGCACGCGGGCGCTGGACGAGTGGATCGCGGCGCTCCGCGAGGCCGCCGGCGCGTGAGGCGGGCCCCGTGCCGCCCGCCGCACCCCGCGAACTCGCGCGCAACATTCCGGGAATGATGTCGTCGAGTTGGCGGAGGCTCGCCGCGCTGGCGGCCGCCCTCTGCCTCGCGGGCTGCGGGGCCCCCCTCGCCCGCGCCGCCCTCCGCGCCGACCGCGCCGCGCTGGCGGCGGAGCGCTCGCCGCCGGCGCCGTCCCCCTTCGGCGTCGATGCAACCGGCGCGATCCACGTGCACACGCGCCTCTCCCACGACTCGCCGGCGGCCCTTGAGGAGGTCGTCCGGGGCGCCCGCGCCGCCGGCCTGCGGTGGGTCTGCCTGACCGATCACCAGGATCCGGAGACCGCCGCGCAGCAGCCGCGCGGGGAGGTGGGAGGCGTCCTCGTCATCCCCGGGGAGGAGCGCACCGAGTGGGGAGGGGCGCTGCTCGTCCTCGGCGCCTCGCGCAGCATGGCCGGCTCGACGAAGGGCCTGCGCCCCGCCGCCCGGGACGCCGCCGCCGTCGGGCGCGTCGTCCTCCTCGGGCACCTGCTCGACTTTCCGCGCCCCCCCCGCACCCCCGTGGACGGCATCGCCGTCTACGACCTCACCGCGGACTTCCGCTCGCTGAACCCGCTGCGGCTCCCGTCCGTCGTCGCCGCCGGCGCGTCCGGCGACGCGGACGCCCTCGCCGAGGCCTACCTGCTGTTCGCACTCCGCCGCCCCGCCGCCCACCTCGCCGTGTGGGACGAACGCCTCGCCGCCGGTCCCGCCGCCGGCGTCGCGGAGACGAACGCCCACGGGAAGTTCCGCTACCTCGGACTCCAGGTCGACCCCTTCGGCCCGCTCTTCGCCCTCGTCCGGAACCACGCCGTCGTGGAGGAGGAGAGCGAGGACGGCGTCCTCGATGCGGTGCGCCGCGGCCGCCTGCACGTCGGGTTCGACGCCGTCGCCGACTCGTCCGGCTTCCGCTTCGAGGCGCTCGCGCCGGGCGGCGGCGCCGCCGCCATGGGGGAGGCCGTGGACGCGGCGCCGGGACTCGCGTTCGCGATCCACCTGCCGCTCCCCGCCGACGTCCGCCTCCTGCGCGACGGCATCGTCGTGCGCTCCGGCCGCGGGCGCGTTCTCCACTGGCCCTCGCCGGGACCCGGGGTCTACCGCGTGGAGGCGACCCTGGACGCCGGCGGGCGCGCGCTCCCCTGGATCCTCTCCAACCCCATCCGCGTCCGCTGATCCCCGCGGCGGAGGGCTTTCCTTCCCCGCGGCGCGTCGGCGCGACAGAATCCCCGCCGGAGCGCCGCCGAGGAGGGGCCATGCCCAGGATCGAACTCGTCCGCGAGGGTCGCGCCATCGAGGTGCCGGAGGGGGCCAACCTCCGCCGCGCGCTCCTCGACCACGGCGTCGAGGTCTACCGCGACATCGATGTCGTCGCCAACTGCCGCGGGAACGGGCTCTGCGGAACCTGCGTCGTCGAGGTCACCCCCGCCGATGCCGTGTCGCCGGTCACGTTCCGGGAGAAGGCCAAGCTCTGGATGTACGGAGAGCGCCCCATGCGCTTCTCCTGCCAGGCGAAGGTCGCCGGCGACTGCCGCGTGTTCTCCCGGCCCCAGTTGCAGCAGGGCTGGTACTCCCACCCGTTCTACGCCCACCTGAAGGAGGGCCTGGAGGCGGGGGGGAAGGGATCCGCGCCGGCGTAGCGCGGCCCGCGGCGCGGCGCGTCAGCGCTTCGCGATGACCGGGTCCAGCGCCTTCACGATCTCGGCGTTCTCCGGGAACCGGCCCGTCTCCAGCTTCGAGTAGACGAGGCGTCCGCCGACCTTCAGTTCGAACTTGCCGCCGTCCGACGGCACCAGCACGAAGCGCGCCACTTTCCGCTTGTAGCGATCCATCAGTTCCGAGACCAGGCCCACGGCCTGGGGCTCGTAGTTTCACACCGAGCAGTAGACGAGTTCGACCTCCACGGGAGCCTCCTTGTGCGGCCGCCGCACGGGCCGCCGCCGCCGACGATCCTCCCTCCCCCGCGCGCACCGCCCAACCAATCGGCGCCGCGCCGCGGACCCCGGCGTGGGCGAGGTGGGACTCGAACCCACAGGTGCCGGCAGAGGCCGGCGGGGGATTTTAAGTCCCCTGCGTCTCCCGTTCCGCCACTCGCCCCCGGAGGGACCGCTCAGACGGCTAATCGGGCGCGGCGAGGGGCCATGGCCGGAGTATAGCCGCGCTACCGGCGACGGGACGGGCGCAGCACTCCCAGGAACATCTCCCGACGGTCCCCGCGGGGGAACGTGCTGTGGCGGAAGCGGAGGGCCCGGGCGCGGAAGCCGGCCTCGCGCAGCGCGTCGAGCCAGACCGCCCGCGGGAAGAGGCCCAGCCGGTGGGACTCCGCGACGACCCGCGGCGCGCCGCGCCCGGTGCGCAGCAGGAACGCGTAATCGGTGACGCAGGCGCCGTCGCCGGGCCGCGGGTCGCGGGTCCATGCGAGGTACCGGAGCGACCGGCTGCCGCCGTCGTGGCCCCCCGCGGAGGTGGAAGGTCGGAACGACTCCTCCGTCCAGTCCGGCACCAGCAGCGCGACCCCGCCGGGCTCCAGGTGGGCCGCCGCGGTGCGCGCCGTCGCCGCCACGTCCCGCTCCGTGCGCAGGTAGGACGCGGCGTCGTGGACGAACACGCCGTCGAACGTGCGGCCGAGGCGGATGGATCGCATGTCTCCGCGGTGATGCTCGCACTCCGGATTGAGGCGCCGGCTCACGCGGAGCATCGCCGGCGCCCCGTCCACGAGCGTCAGGCGCGCGTGGCGCTTCATGTGGGACGCGTTGTTCCCGCCGCCGCTCCCCAGTTCCAGCAGGCTCGTCGGAGCGCGACCCAGCGCGCGGCGCAGCGTCGCCAGGAAGATCCCGGCCTCCTCGATGTAGTCCCCGGGGGCCGAGAGCAGGGGCCACCACGGCGCGAGTTCCGCGTACATCCGGTGCTCCCGCCGTCGCGCCATGGCCGTCCCTCCCGTCCCGCTCCACGTGGTCCCGTGCCGCCCCAGGAGAGTACGGGCGGGGCCCCCCGACCTCCCCGTCCCTCCGCGGTCCGCCCGCCGCGAAAGTCGCCTCCCCCCGCGCCCGGAGGTCATACTCCGGCCCTCGTCCCCCGAGGCGGCATAGCCAAGTGGTAAGGCAGCGGATTGCAAATCCGCTATCCCCGGTTCGAATCCGGGTGCCGCCTCCAAGCCTAAGTCCGGTGTCCAGAGTCGGTTGGAGCCCGTTCGCGGCTCCCTTGCCGACCTCTTCGAACACCCCCGTTCCGTAGCCGCGTCCGTAGCCGCGGCCGTAGCCGCGGAGGCTCCCCGGTGCGCGCCCCGCGCAGCGCGCGGGGCGCGCCGGTCCGCGGCGGGGGAGGCTGCCTCCGGGCGAGCGGCGCCGGCCGCGGACTCCTCCCCCGGCCCGGGAGGGGATTCTCTCCCCTCTCCGGGCCCCGTCCCTCCCCGAGGGAAGCGACGTGACGGCGCCGGAGGCGCGGGCGCGGCGGTTCCCGCAGCCGTTGCCGCTCTTGACGACGTTGACGGAACAAGTGTCGAATTCCCGTCCCGCTCCCCGCCCCCGGACCGGGGTGGCTCCGGAAGGGCCCGGCGGGGCCGCAGGAGGCGCGTTCGCCGCTACGGCGCCCCGCAGGAGTGGCGGCGGCGGTACTCGGCCCCCGTGGAGCCCGCGCCGGAGTACATCGAGCGCTGCGAGTCCGGCGCGAACCCGTGGTGCTGGATGGCGAGCCGTCGCACCGGGGAAAGCGTGCTCGTGGAGTGCCGCTGCGGCTCCTGGCGGTGCCTCCGCGACTCGCGCCGGCGCGGGCTGGTGGATGCGCGCCGCATCGCCGCCGGCGGGGTCGGCGCCGCCATCGCGCGCCGCGAGCCCGTCGCGTTCTTCACGCTGACGCTGGACCAGCGCGCCGCGGCGCGGCTCGGCGTCACCGTGGCCGGCTCGTTCCACTACCTCCGCGACCTCTGGCGGGACCTCCGGAAGGAACTCCACCGCCACGGGCTCCTCGGCGAGTTCGTGTTCACCATCGAGCAGCACCGGAGCGGCTGGGCCCACGCCAACGTCATCGGGACCGGCGGCTACGCGGAGGCCGTCGCCACGGGCGCGCACCGGGCCGCCCAGGAGGACCTCCGCGCGCGCGCCGTCGCCATCGGCTTCGGCCCGCAGTGCGTGCTCCACGAGGAACTCGGCCGGCCCGGGCTCGTGATGTACCTCGCGAAGTACCTCGGCAAGTCGGGCCAGCTGCCGACGGCGGCCCCCAAGGGCACGCGGCGCCTCGCCTCGAGCCCCCGCACCCTCGGCCCGCGCCCCGAGGGCGACCTCGAGTTCCGCGAGTGGGCGTCGGCGGAGGAGACGGCGGAGGCTATCCTCGGCCGGTGGCTGCCGACCCGGGAGGTCTGGCGGTAGCGAGTGCGGTCCGGCGGGAGCTGGCGGGGATGCTGGCCCGAGGGAGGGCGGCGATGGTCTGGTTGGAGGTCTCGAAGGACAGCGAGCACGGTGGCGGAGATTGGAGCTTCGGTCGAGCTCTCTGGTCACCGACGCGCAAGAGGGGGTCGGGTGCTCGCTGGCCATGGTGGGAGACTCTCCGTCGCGTGAGAGCGGGCGACCCGGTGTTGCATCTGCGCGGGAAGGGGCAGCGCGCCGCGTTCGTCGGGTGGTCGGCGGCGGAGGCAGACGGGCGGGGCGGGGTTGGCCGTCCTCCGGTTGCGGGGGCTTGGGACTACGCGGAGTCGTTCTACTACGTTCCGCTAACGGGCTTCGTGGCATTCCCGGATCCCATTCCGGCATGGGAGCGACTCCGTGACCGCGAGGCCGGTCTGCGGGCGTACGTCCAGCGGAACGCGGCGCGGCCGCATGGAGAGCGGCGGACGCTGTTCCTGAACGTGAAGCGGGATGGCCGCGTGAGGGTGCTGGAGGGTAGCTACCTGTCGGAAGTGGACGGTGACCTGCTGGAGCTTCTGCTCGGCGGTGGGGGCGTGGCTGGCGGGCCTGCGGAAGCGCCGTCGGTCGAGAGCGTGAGGACCTCGGAGCGCGTGCAGGAGCTCCGACTGCGCGTCGGCCAGCGCGAGTTTTCGTGGGCGGTGCGGGAGAACTTCGGGCATCGCTGCTGCTTCCCCGGTTGCACGGTGAAGGATGGGCGGTTCCTGGTGGGGGCGCACATCGTCCGCTGGGCGGATGATGCGGACTCGCGCGGCGACCTGGCAAACGGACTCTGTCTCTGTCTCATGCATGACAGAGCGTTTGAGCTGGGGTACTTCGCCCTGCTGGACGACCTTCGCGTGGAAGTGCTAACGGCGGCGGAGCGGGCGGCGGAGCTTCCATGGCTCCGTGAGGGTGTGGTTGCGCACGCCGGGGGCGCCATCGCTCCGGCGAGCGTGCGACCGTCGGCCGCCTACGTCCGACGGCATCGGGAGAGAGTCTGCGGAGGCCTCGCCAAGTCGGTCCCCGGAGGGCCGTGCGGACGCGCGCCACGATGACTCGTGGCCGGCCAGTGTCCCCGCCCCCGTGTACGCTCCTCTCGGGCGAAGGGGGGCCTGCGGGGCCCCCGGAGAGGAGAGGCCGTGAAGCCGCGGACGTGGCTGCCGGTGGAGGTCAAGGGCAGGGTCGTTCACTTCCCGCACCGCGACCCTGACCCGGCGAAGTACGAGTTGGTGTTCAAGTCGCCGGAGGAAGAGGCGTTCTGGCGCACCAATCCGAGGGAGCTGGCGGTGGCGATGGGGAAGCTCTCGCTGATGGACATGCACCCGATTCAGTCGCCATTCATCCGACTCCTGCCGCAGCGGCCGCCGCCGGACGTGTCGGGACGCGCGCTGACCATGCGCGCCGTCGCGCACTACCTGAACATCCCGTCACCGCGCGCGGCGCTCAAGTTCCTCCGGAAGAACGGGCTTCGGCCCGGCAAGGTCGGGCGGCGATTCTTCATCGGGAAGGAGGAGCTCGAGGCCTTCATCCTCGAGCGGGTGAAGTCGCCGGACCCTCGCGCCGAGTACCGCGTCCCCGTCCGCGCCGGGGGCGACCGCGACGCCGCCACGCTGCGCGCACTGGACCGCCACGCGCCGAGGAAGGAGCGCCATGGCGCGGAAGCGTAGCGACTTCGGCTGCCTGTTCCGTCGCCGCATCGGAGACGGGCGCGCCGTCCCGCTGAACTACCGGGGTCGGACGCGCCCGAACCTCTACGCGCGCATCACCATCAGCGGGCGGGATGTTTGGCGAGTCGCGGGGCGCACCAAGGAGGAGGCCGTCGACTTCCTCGCGAAGGTGCGCCGCGACGTCTTCGAGGAGACGGTCCTGGGCATCAGGCCCGTCCGCGACGTGAGGTTCGAGGACTTCGCGGCGGAGTACCTCGAGGCCGCCGGGCACGTGAAGCGCGCGAGCACGATGCGCTCCGACCGCAACAAGGTGAACGCGCTGCTCATCCCCGAGTTCCGCGGCCGCAAGATGGCGTTCATCACGCGCGAGGACGTCGAGAAGTTCCACCGCAAGCGCGCCGCCGGGGGCGTCTCGCTCGCGACGCTGAACCGGGACCTCTCCCTGCTCTCGGCCATCTTTCGGAAGGCCGTGAACCTCGGCTGCGCGCGCGAGAACCCGGTGGCGGGCCTCGGCCGCCCGCAGGAGGCGCGGCGAGCCGTCCCCGCGCTCTCCCTCGCGGAGCAGGACCGCCTCATCGCGAAGTGTCCGTCCTGGCTGCGGCCGCTGGTCGTCGTCTCGCTGGACACCGGGCTCCGGAAGGGCGAGCTCGCCGCGCTCGAGTGGGGGGACGTGGACCTCGTCGAGGGCGCGGTCCAGGTCCGCGAGTCGAAGACGAAGACCCCCCGGCGCGTCCCGCTGACCTCCCGCGCCCGTGCGGCGCTGGAGGGCCTCGCCGCCGCGCGCGTGCGTCCCCTCAAGGGGCCGGACCGCGTGCTCGGGTCCATGTCGGTGAAGTCGGGGCACTTCGTGCGGGCGTTCCAGGCGGCCGTGGAATCGGCGAAGCTGCCCAAACTGCGGTGGCATGACTTGCGGCACCTCTTCGCAGTGAACCAAACCCGCGCTGGGACTACGCTCCCGGTGCTCGCGAGGCTTACCGGCCATGCCACGCTCTCGATGGTGTGGCGATATGCGTGCCACTCGGCACAGGAGCCGGCGGTGGGAGCGGTTGCGAGGATGGATGCGTTGCTTGCCCGGCGGGCACCCCCGGCCCGAAGCAGGACCGAGTGACTAGGGAAGAAGCGATTGCAATGGTCACACGAAGGCGGTCTCTTCGAGAGTTTGTGGAGACCGAGATTCTAGGCCGAGTCCCATGGGTGTTTCGCGAGACTCCAGCAGAGTATGAGGGTTGGCGAAGTGAAGTTGCGACAGCCGGCAGCGTTGACGCTAGCAAAGTGTTCTTGGTTGGCAGCGCTGCGACCGGGTACAGCCTCAGCCCACTGAAGGCTGGACGCCCATTCGCTCCGGTTGAGAGCGGTGGGCGCCCATCAGACCTAGACATTGCTATCATTGACTCCGATCTGTTTGCGAGCACCTGGAATCACCTAGTTCGGCTCGACAGCCTCCGGCGGCTCGGGCGTGAGGTCGTTACCCCACAGCGAACCGTTCCCGAGGCGCTGGCAAGAGTCCGCGTCTTGGTCTACTGGGGTGTAGTGGAGGAGCGAGCCGCGGTCTCGGGCACAGACTTGCGAGCCCGGTTCCGCCTGATGGCGTCCGCGACTTCGCGGCAGCCACGCCTCAACGGCCACCGCCCTACGGCACGAGTGTATCGGCGGCTAGAGGACCTCATCGCCTATCACGAGTGGTCGCTTCGCGCGCTAGTTAGAGCAACCTACGGAGAGGGAGAGGAAAGATGAAGAGCTTCAGCGCAACCAACCAGAAGGTCTCATGGTTCGAGCGTGAGGTAAGTGCCGGGTCACTGGTCCTTACGCCGAAGTTCCAGCGGAAGCCGGTCTGGAGTGAGGAACAGGCATCCTACCTGATAGATACGATTCTGTGTGGTCTCCCGTTCCCGGAGGTGTACCTCCGGTCGGAGACCTCGACGAAGGGCGAGACAAGATACGAGGTTGTCGATGGGCAGCAGCGGCTCACGGCCATATTGAGTTTCGCGCACAATGACTTGGTGCTCAAGGGAGAGGAGGTTCGAGCGGACCTCGTCGGCAAGCAGTTTGAGGACCTCTCCTCAGAAGAGAAAAGTCAGTTCTGGGAGTACAGCGTTGTTGTGCGCGAGTTGAAGGGTGTGACGGACGTAGAGATTCGCGAACTATTTCGACGTCTGAATATCAATGCTGTCACGCTAGAAGACCAAGAATTCCGCCACGCCAAGTACAAGGGCGAATTCATCGTGCTGATGGAGGAACTGGCCAACGATGTTTGGTGGGTGGATCATCGAATAGTCTCGATCGCGCAGGCGCGGCGAATGCAAGACGTCGAGTTCGTGAGTGAGCTGTTCGTGGGCCTAATGGCGGGCCCCCAGGACAAGAAGTCTACTCTGGACGACTACTATGACGATTTCGAGAACAGTTTTCCGGAGCGCGCGGAGTGGCGAACGAGATTCCTCGAGACCCGGGCGCTCTTGGAGAGGACGCTAGGCGGGGAGGGCGTCCGGTCTTGGTCAGGGAAGAGCGACTTCTATTCCCTGTTCCTTGCGTTCGGCCACTTCGTGGTCGACGGGCAGCTCATGACTCCTCCTTCTCGTCGACAGGTAAGAGAGGCGCTCGAGGCGTTCAAGAAGCGCGTTGACGTGGCAAAGCGGCTGGACAGTCAGGGTGCTGAGAGTGATGTAGTCTGGCGCTATGCTCAGGCCGTGACTCGAGCCGCTTCGGATATCGCGCGCCGGAAGGCGCGGCACGAGATTCTCGTCAGTCTCATCGACGAGTCGAGGCGGAAGGTTCGCGGGCGGGGGCGTACCGCCCGTCGGTCAAGTCCGAGATAGCCGGGGTCCCGTGCAGAGAACTCGCGCGCCAACCTTGCCTGCCGGGTGAGGGGCACTGGCGCGCGTGCGGCGGGGTGGTCTAGCCCGCAACGGCCGACCGCGCTGTCCGAGGTCGATAGTAGTCTGCCAGCACAGGGCCCGCCTGAAGTGCGGGCGCCCCGGAGGGTGGCTCCTCCAGGGCGCCGGGGTGTGGGCCCCCGTGGTGTGGTCACGGAGGCCGTGGTTGTGACGAGGGAGAGCGTACACCGGCGCGCGGACGATGGCGAGTCCGGCGTCCGCCCGTTCTCCACCGTCCCCCCCGCTGCTCCCGTGGCGCTTCCGTAGCCGCGGACGTAGCCGCGGCGGGGGTGGAGCGTGGGTCGTCGGCGCAAGTCCATTGTCGAAGCCGAGTTGGAAGGGTCGCTCCTTCGCCGGGCTCCGGTTTGCAAATCCGCTATCCCCGGTTCAAATCCGGGTGCCGCCTCCAGAGGGGGTGGCCGCAATCGCGGTTGTACGGATGCGGACCGTACGGCTTCGGAGGCCCACCGCGCGCGCGGAGCGACCCCATGGCCGGCAAGACCAGCAAGACCGGCCGACTGCATCTCTGCATCACGCGGAACCTCGATCGAACGGGGTTCGACTGCGGGGATACCGCGCTCGACGAATGCCTTGCCCGGTAGGCGCGCCGGGCCGAGGGTCGGGGTGTCTGGCGAGCCCGGGTCTTGGTCCGGCCGGGCCGGCGGTCGATCCTCGGCTATCCTCGACCGGTGGCCGTCGATGCGGCAGGTCGCACTGCTGCGTCGGCGGCGCGGAGGCGTCAATGCGGCAGAACGGTCCGGGGACGGAGGAAGGGAACCTGGAGGGCGGGCTGCCGCGCAATACGGAGGCCCTGCCGCTGGAGAGCGACCGCTGGAAGGAGTGGAGAGGCATCCACGGCGACGCGGCCTCCGTCGTGCGGGCACTGGCGCGGCTGCGCGACGAGGGCCCCTCGGCGGAACTGGAGGAAACGCTCGCGTCGAACCTCCTCCACCAGGGGACGGTCGCGACCGCGGCCGCTCCCGCGGTTCCGCACCTCGTGGAGGCCGCCGGGCGGATGGCGCCGCGCGAGCGCGTGATGTGGCTCCTCCTCCTGGCCGGAATCGCGGAGGCGCTCGCAGGACCCGCTGCACCCACGGTTCCGGAGGACCTGCGCGGAGCGCTGGAGGCCGCCCTGCACCGGGCGAAGCACCTCCTCGCGGAGACGCTGTTCGCCGCCCCGTGGGGGGAGGATGTGGCGCTTCATCTCCTGAGCGCGGTGGCCGTCCTCCTGGGGCACGCGCGCTACCGGGAGGGCATCCTCGCCGTCGATGAGGGCGTCGAGTGTCCGGAGTGCGGCGCGACCGTGTACCCGGGGCGCTGACCAGCGACCGGTAGCACGAATCCGGCGAGCGGTCATCGCCGTGACTCCGGAGTCCGCGGCCCGGGTAGGAGCGAACGCGCGCCAGGCCTCGGCGCCGTCGGTGGAGCCTCAGTCGTACACCTCGCGCCGGTGGGCGACGACGGTCACCACGATCCGGCGGGCCGCGTCGTCGGGGACGTAGACGATGCGCCAGTCGCCGACGCGGATGCGCCACGTCTCGCGCTGTCCGCGGAGTTTCCTGGCGCCCGGTGGCCGCGGCTGGTTCGCGAGAGCGACGATGGCATCGCGGAGGCGCGGCAGCATGTCGCGCGGCGCCTTGGCGAGGTCCCGCGCGGCCCTCGGCTGGAACTGGAGCGCGTAGGGCAGGGACACGGGTCAGAGGCCGAGGCGCTTCCAGACCTCCTCGGCCGGGATGGGGTCGCCGCTGGCGAGGGCGGCCTCCGACGCGAGGACGTCGCGGAGGTCTTCCAGCTCCTCCCGGACGATGCGGCGCACGCGGTCGTCGAGCGTCTCGCGCCGCGGGCGCGCCGAGGGGCGCCGCGCGCCGCGCGTGCGCGCGGGGGCGGACTTGCGCTTCGGCCCGGTCTTGCTCGCCATCGCCGCTCCTCGGTCGGGGACGCTTCCAGTATGCGGGGGGTTCGTGGTGGGCGCAACCATCGGCTCTCTCCGACATGTCGAGGCGAGGGCGGCGGCCGTGGTCGTCAGCGGGATTCTCCCGCCAGAGCGCGCGGTCGACCCCCATCGAGGCCTGCCTCCGGGGCGCGAGCACCTGCATGCAGAGCCCGACAACCGAGACGAGAGTCCGCGCGATGCCGTTCCGAGCGCGCTCGTCCGGGCCCTCCGCCGAAATCTGCCCGAACCACCCCCTGAGAGAGGCATCGGGCTCGCCCGAAGTGCAGGCGCCCCGAAGGGCGGCCGCTCCCCGCCTCGCGCCCGGCTGGAGTGGCGGCGGTCCACAGCGTAGGATCCCCCCCGCGACGCGGGGCGCCCGGGTGCGCCTCGGGCGAGCGGGAGGAGGTGCGGCGATGGCCGAGGCCGACGATGCGTTCATGGCGGATCCGCTCGCGTTCATGGCGGGGAACGTGGTCCGGGTGAACTGCGGCAAGGCGGTCCGCGGGACCTACGGGTTCCTCCTCGAGCGCAAGGAGACGGTGGCCCGGTCGGGCACGCGACGGGGGAAGCTGGTGCCCTTCTATTTCATGACGCAGCGGGAGGGCGGGCCCATCGACGCCTACTGGCTCCCGTACCAGGAGAACGCCGCCAAGGACGCCACGCTGGGCATCGGGCACGGGGATCCGCGGTTCATGTTCACGGTCAACATGAACGGCTGTTCCTTCGGCTGGGTCCAGGGGGAGGATCGCGGCGCGCTGGTCTCCCACCACAACGACCGCGCCGGGGACAACTCCGCGGAGACCATCGAGGGGCAGGCGCTGGAGAGCGGGGACAAACCGGAGGGGTTCCGGTTCTTCCACCAGTCCGCCTACCGCACGCCGCTCAACCGCGGAACGGGGTACGACCGCCTCTACCAGGCCACCGTCATGGGGATCCGCACGGGGACCCGCTGGAAGTTCTACTGCCAGCGCCGGAAGGACCTCGGCGCCGTGAAGGGCGCCCCGGCGTGGACGCTGAAGGGCATCGTCGAGATCAATCCCTGACGGGCGCCGGCGCGATCCGGCTCCCGAGGAATCCACCGACCATGCCCCCGGCGAGGGGGCCCACGAGGTAGACCCAGAACCCGCCCCCGGGGCCGGGGAAGGCGACCGCTCCGTAGCCGGCGGCGAGGGCCACGAGGCGGGGTCCGAGATCCCGCGCCGGGTTGAGGCCGGCCTGCGTCGCCGGGGCGATGGACCCGATCAACACGGTGAGGCCCGCTCCCACGAGCCAGGGCGCGGCTCGGCGGACGGCGGCGGACCGGGACCCCGACATCGCGAACACGAGGACGACGAGGAGCATCGTCCCGGCGGCCTCGCGCAGCAGCGCGCCGGGGACGGAGACCGCCCCCTGCGGTCCGCCGACGGCCTCCGCCAGGGCCGGATTGGGGAAGTAGTCGCAGAACACCATGGCCGCCCGCTCACTGCCCGGCTCCCCCCGCACGAGGCCTTCGCGGGTCTCGAAGGAGCGCAGCGACGGCCCGAACGCGGCGAGGACGGCGACCCCGGCCAGGAGTGCGCCGCACGACTGCGCGGCGCAGTAGGGGAGCAGCCGATCCCGGGGAAACGCGGCGGGCCTCCAGAGGGCGAGCGCGAGGCTCACGGCCGGGTTGAGGTGGGCTCCCGAGAGGCGCGCGGTGAGGGAGATGGCCACGGCCGCCGCGACGCCCCAGAGGGCGGCGACCCCGCCGAGGCCCCCGGGCCAGCCGAGGAGGACGGACGAGGCCACCGTCCCCGTGCCGATGCCGACGAGCAGGAACGTGCCCAGGCACTCGCCGGCGAGGCGGCGGAGGGGGTCGCTCACGGGCCGGGACGCTACCCGGTGGGACTGCACGGGCCAACGCCCATGTCCACCGCTGGCCCGCTGCGGGGGAGGCTCCCGCCCGGCGAGGGGCACCGGCCGCGGACTCCTCCGCTCTCCCGGGAGGGGAGGCCCCTCCCTCCCCGGGTCCTCTTCCACCCCGGGGCGGGCGTTGCGCCGGCGCGGGTGGAGCGTGGGGCGTCATCGCCGGTCCGTCGTTGAAGCCGCGTCGGCGGGGTTGCCGCCGGCCCGGGCTCCGGCTTGCAATTCCGCCGTCCGCGGTTCAGATCCGGGTGCTGCCGCCGGCGGACGGACCCGTGTGCCGTGTCCGTGAGGGGCCGCGCGGGGGAGAGGGGGGGATGACCCCGACGGACATCGACGCGCTCTGGGACTACCGGGACCCGGCGGAGTCGGAGCGGCGGTTCCGGGGGCTGCTGCCGCGGGACGGGGACGCCGTGGACGCGCCGTGGCTGGCGGAACTGCGGAGCCAGTGGGCGCGAGCGGTGTGCCTGCAGCGGCGGTACGACGAGGCGTACGCGATCCTCGACGGAACGGAGGGCCTCCTTGCGGGGGGGCCGCCGCGGCCGCGGATCCGGTGCCTGCTCGAACGCGGGCGCATCCACAACGACACGGGGCGGGCGGAGGAGGCGCTGGCGCTCTTCCGGGAGGCATGGACGCTGGCCGACGGGGCGGGCGAGATCCTCCTCGCGGCGGACGCGCTGCACATGCTGGCGTGCGTCTCGCGTGGCGAGGAGAACCTCCGGTGGCACCGCGCGGCCATCGAGTTCTGCCGCCGCCACGACCTCCCGCGCCTGCGCCGCTGGGAAGTCACCCTCCACACGAACATGGCGGACGAGTACGAGCGGCAGGGGGACTTCACGGCAGGGATCGGCGCCGTGGAGCGGAGTCTCGCCCTCGCCGGCGAACTCGGTCTGGCGGAGGCGGCGCGGGGGGCGAGCGTGTTCCTGGCGCGGCTGCACAGGCTGAACGGCGACGTGCATCGCGCCCTGGAGATCCTCCGCTCCGTGTTCGACCCGGCGGACCCCCGAGGTTGGGCGCACGAGGAGTTGGCGGAGAGTCTCCGCGCGTCGGGGCGCGTGGAGGAGTCCCGCCCCCACTTCCGTCGCGCCTTCGCGTTGTTGTCGAAGGACCCCTGGTTCCCCCCCGGCGAGGCGGAGCGCCTGGAGCGGCTCGGGCGACTCGGGGGGGAGGGGTAGCCTCCGGGGGCGCGCGCCGTCTCCGCCGGGCGGTCCGGGAATGGGAGGGCCCGGCCGTCCGTTTCCCGGTGGGGGAGCGGCCCGAAGGCGGGCCCCGACCCTGGAGGAGGACCCCCATGACGGCGAGCGCGACGGCGGAGTCGGCGGCGGTGCCGGCGAACTGGACCTCGGCCCGCTCCTGCGACCTCACCGTGGACATCGCGCGCACGCCCGAAGAGGTGTGGCGCGTGATGGCGGACGTGGAGCGCTGGCCCGGGTGGACGCCGTCCATCCTCGGCGTGGAGGCCCTGGACGGCGCGCCGCCGCGGGTGGGCTCCCGGTTCCGCATCCGGCAGCCCGGCTTCCCCGCCGCGACGTGGCGCGTGACCGCATGGGAGCCCCGGCGGGGGTTCACCTGGATCTCCCGCGCCCCGGGGGCGACGGTCACGGCGGAGCACGCCATCGAGCCCGCGCCCGGCGGGAGCCGCGTCGCGCTCCGCCTCCGCTACGGGGGCGTCCTCGGCGGCCTCCTCGCCCGCTGGAAGCGGGACCTCACGGCGCGGCACGTGGGGCGGGAGGCGGCGGGGTTCCGGGCGCGTTGCGAAGGGGGAGGGACTCCATGATCACCATCCGCCGTTCCGGGGAGCGGGGCCGCGCCGACCACGGCTGGCTCGACGCCCGGCACACGTTCTCCTTCGCCGACTACCACGACCCCCGGCACATGGGGTTCCGGGCGCTGCGGGTCATCAACGAGGATCGCGTCGCGCCCGGGGAGGGGTTCGACCCCCACGACCACGCGGACATGGAGATCGTGACCTACATCCTCGACGGCGCGCTCCGCCACGAGGACAGCATGGGGAACGGCTCCGTGATCCGCCGCGGGGACCTCCAGCGCATGACGGCGGGCACCGGCGTCCGCCACAGCGAGCGCAACCCGTCGGACCGGGAGCCGGTCCACCTGCTCCAGATCTGGATCCGGCCGGAGTGCCGCGGGCTGGAGCCGGGCTGGGAGGAGCGGCGATTCCCCGAGGAGGATCGCGAGGGGCGCCTGCGCGTCCTCGTCTCCCGCGACGGACGGGAGGGCTCCCTCCGCATCCACCAGGACGTCTCCCTGCTGGGCACCGTGCTGCCCGCCGCCGCGGAGGTGGTCCATCCGCTGGCCCCGGGGCGACACGCGTGGGTCCAGGTGGCGCGCGGCTCCGTGGAGGTCAACGGCGCCACGCTCCGCCAGGGTGACGGCGCCGCCCTCGGCGAGGAGCCGGCGGTCGCGCTCCGCGGCGTGGAGCGGGCGGAGGTGCTGCTGTTCGACCTGGGCTAGTGGCCGTTCAACAACAACTGAAAGCATTCGACCGGCTTCGAAGCCCGGGGGCTGCGTTGCTCGTCGCTTGTGGCCCTAGAGGGGCCACGGCGCTCCTCGCGCCTTGCCCGCGGGCTTCTCGCTCGGTCTCGGTGCATTCCACCCGTTGTTGAACGGCCACCTGGTGTCCGCGCTACTCCTTGAACGACGGGACCTCGCCCTTCACGCGGACCTTGCCGTCGCCGTCGCGGATCTCGAAGGCGCGGCCGGAGAGGTCCTCGACGGACTTCACGCCGAAGGGGAGTTGCCCGCCCTTCGTGGTGTCGAACAGGGCCCACCAGTATCCGCCGTCGCGGACGAGCTTCGCGATGTCGTCCAGCTTGCCGTCCCCGTTGGCGATGAAGAGCAGGAAGGTGCCGGATTCCGGGAGTCCCTTCACCTTGAGGACGAAGCGTTCCGTCCCTTCGGCGGGGTCGGAGCGGATCCAGAGGGAGCACCCGACCTCCCCGTCCCCCTTGAACGAGGCCTCCGCCTCGCGGACCTTGTCCCCGTCGTCGTCCTTGCCGTCGTCGTCCTTGCCGTCGTCGTCCTTGCCGTCGCCGTCCTTGCCGTCGTCGTCCTTGCCGTCGTCATCCTTCCCGTCGTCGTCCTTCCCGTCGTCATCCTTGCCGTCGTCGCCCTTCCCGTCGTCGTCCCCCTTCCCGTCCTCGTAGTGGGGGATCTCTCCGCGGAGGCGGACGTTGCCGTCGCCGTCGCGGATCTCGAAGGCCCGGCCCGACAGGTCGCCCGCGGACGAGGCGCCGAAGGGGAGCTTGCCTCCGGTCGCCGTGTTGACCCAGTACCACCAGGCTCCGCCGTCCCGGACCAGCACCGCCACGTCGTCGAGGACGCCGTCGCCGTTCTCGATGAAGAGGATGAACTTCCCGCTCTCCGGCAGCCCGCGGACCTCGATGCTCAGCCGCTCGCTGTCATCCTCCGGGTCGGACCGGATCCACGCCTTCGCGACCACGCCGCCGTCCCCCTCGAACGCGGCGCCGCCCTCGCGGACGTCCCCGTCCCCGCCGGTGTCGTCGTCGCCGCCGTCGTCTCCGTCGGTGGGGTCACCCTTGAACGCGGGGACCTTGCCCTCGAGGAGGGTCTTGCCGTCGCCGTCGCGCACGTGGAACGCGCGCCCCGCCAGCGCGTCGAGGCTCTCCGCGTCCAGCGGGAGGGAGTCCCCCTTCGCCGTGTCCACGGACCACTGCCAGTTGCGCGTCCACGTGCAGACCTCGATGACCTTGTCCCCGTCCACCTTCCGCTCGCAGCGCTTCTCCCCCTCGTGGAGGGAGAGTGACGCGACCCGCTCCATCCCGTCGCCGCCGTCGGAGAGGTACAGGTCGTAGGTGCCCTCGCCGTCCATTCCGGACGCCACCAGCGACATCCGCTCGCCGTCGGCGGCGGAGCGCAGGGACAGGACCGCGCGGACCCCACCCTTGCTCTCGAACACGGCGGCCACCTCGCGCGTCGCCGTCCCGTCCCCCTCGCCGGTGGTCCCGGCGGCGGCACGACGGGGCACCGCGCCCTCGAGGACGACGCGGCCGGTCTTCTCGTGGACGACGTCGACGGCCATCCCCGCGAGCAGGCGCGCGGAGCCGCCGGGGAGTCCGGCGGCGGCGAGGCGCGTACGCCCCGCTCCGCGACGATTGGTGGTCACGCCGCCCACGCGGCCGCCGCCCTCGGATGCGCGCAGCTCGTACGCCTCCGCCGGGTCGAGGTTGCGGAGGCGGACGATCAGCGATGCGCGCCCGTTCGCGCCGCGCAGGACGCGGACCCGGCCGGACGCGTCCGCGTCCGCCGCCGTCGGCCGGAGCACCCCGCCGTCGCGGTCGCCCGCGGCGGCCGCCTCCGGAAGGAACGCCGCCGCCGCCGTCCACGCCAGCGCGACACCCAGGACCGCCGCAGCCGCTCGACGCATGACCCACCTCCTGCCGGGGCGGAGCCCGGGGGGATCCGCCGGTCCCGGGATCCTAGAGGCGCGGAGGCCGGAGCACAAGGGCACGCCGATCGAGCCGCGCCACCGGTCGCGGACGGGGCCGCATCACGCCGGTCGATGGCACCCATCCGCCCGACCGCCGCGGCTTCGCGCGCCCCGTCGCCGGCCCCGGCGGCACCTCCTTGGCGGGAGGGCGGGAGCGTGTCACCCTTCCCGTCGGGAACCGAGTCGCCCCGCGAACAGGAGGCCGCCATGCCGACCCCGCGCACCGCCGCCGTGATCCGCCGCGTCGCCCTCGCCGGGTTGGCCGCCGCCACCCTCGGCTGCGCCGATGGCGGGGCGCCGTCGACCACCGCCGCCGCCGGCCCGCGGGCCACCGCGCCGGTGACGGCCGCGCCCTCCCCCTCGGCTCCGCAGGCGCCGACGACGCCCGCGGCGCCGAGCGCCGACGCGCCCGTGATCGTCTACGTGGTCGAGGCCTCCGGCGGATCCTGAAGCGGCGCCGCCCTGGCCCGTGCGGCCATCGAGGGTCTCGACGGAATCGCCGATCGCAAGATGAGCGGCACCAGCGCCATGTTCACGCTGAAGCCCGGCGCCACCATCACGCGGGAGACCGTCGCCGCCGCGCTGGAGGCGAAGGGCCTGACGCTGGAGTCCTTCGGCTCGAAGCAGGTGACGCCGCCGGGCTCCGTGTGGGTCCTCGCGTACACGGGACTCACCTGAGCGACCACCGCAGGCAAGGCCCGTGCGGCCTTGATGAACCTCTCCGGCGTGAGCGACGCGTTCCTCGACGGATCCCTGACGCTCCACCTGGCGAAGGGGGCGAAGTTCGACCTCGCCGCCGTGACCGCCATCCTGGAGAGCCACGGCGCCGTGCCGGGGCAGGTGACCGAGGGCGTGGCGTCGATCTTCTAGTCCGCCGACTCCGCCTACTCCGCCTCCGCCACTCCCCAGCCGCGGACGGAGAAGGCGCCCCACTCGTTGGGCGTGAGGGGGACCTCGAAGCGGAGCGTCGTGTCCCCGACGGTCACGAGGATGTCGGGCGTCCGCGGCGGCGCCCAGCGGCGCGCGGACCGGAGCTTGAGGTCGAAGATGCCGTCGTCCCACCGGAGCCGCAGCGAGTTGCGGAGACCGGGCGCGTCGTCGTCCCAGAAGCGGACCGTGCTCCCGCGGATGTTCCGATCGGGGAAGTAGTAGAGGGACGAGGCATCGAAGTCGAGGGACTCGGCGGGGAACTCCGTCGTGTCCTCGAGGCTGACGACGACGGGGAGTCCCTCCGTGTAGGCGGCCGCGCCGACGACGGAGACGGGCGCCTTCATGCGCAGGCTGAGCCGGCGGCGCGCGACCTCGACCTCGCCGCAGTGGGCGTCCCAACCGAAGATGCGGCACTCCTTGTCCCGGGTCCCGGTCCACTCGCTGTAGCGCACGCGGACGCGGCAATCGGAGGCCCCGTCGGCGGCGGGGGCGCGGTCGGGGGCGGCGAGGACGGCGAGGCCGGCCAGCAGACCCGCGGCGAGCGGCAGGGTCCGGCGGAACGTGATCGTCATGGCATCCTCCTTCCCGCCGCGGCCCGGCTCGACCCGGGGCCCGGGGGCGGCGGAGCATCATGGCTCCCGTCGGCGCCTGCAACCGCCGGGACGCCGGGGAGGATAGCACCGGGGGCCGGCCGCTGGATATCGTTGCGCCCGGGTGTGTGGAGCGCAACTCGACGGAGGACGCCCTGAAGTTCGACACGCGCGCCCGACGCACGCTGCTCTGCGCCGCGCTCCTCGCGGCGGGGCTCCCGGCCGCGACCCGCGCCGAGGACCCCGAGCCGGGCGGGCGTGTCCTCGCCTTCGCGCCGACGCCCGGCGCTCCCATCCGCTTCGTGCTCCGGCGCCGGTTCGAGTCCCGGGACCCGGCCCAGGAGAGGCTCCGCCAGGAACTGGGGCTGGGGCAGTCCGGTCGGGACCGGAGGGTCGTCCGCGAGTTCTCCGTGGAGGCGGGCGCGGCGACGCCCGAGGGGAAGCACGCCGCGACGATCCGGTTCGGACGCGCCCTGGCGACCCTGCCCCGACTGCAGGGGGACCCGCTGGAGATCTCCTCCGACGGATCGCTTCCGGAGGATCCCCTCCTGGACGCCACGGCCCCCACGCAGGTCGCCCTCGCGCGCGGGGAGGTCCTGGCGACGATGGACGCGCACGGCTTCGTGGGAGCCGTCGTCGTGCCGAAGGGCCTCGCCGCGGCCCGCGCCAGGACGCTGCTGCCGAAGCGGAGCGCGTCGACGTCCGTGAACATGGCGTTCGCGCCCGGGGCGGTGGCGGACGAGGTCAACCGCGCGCTGCTCGTGACCCCGCTCCCCGGCAGGGAGGTCCGCCAGCGCGAGGGCTGGGACGTCGCGGCCGTGGTGCCCGTGGGGAACCCCGCGGGGGAGTTCCTCGCGAAGCAGGCGCTCCGCGTCCTCCGCGTGGACGGCGACGTGATGGCGGTCGAGGGCAAGGGCGCCGTCGACCTCCGTCCGCGGCAGATGGCGAAGGGCCTGGAGCGGTCCACCGGCACCCTCGAGCTGGACGCGTCCTCGGTCTCGTCCAGCGCGACGATCTCGCGGACCGACGGACTGCCGCTCCGCGCCGTGCTGGACGTCTCCCTCACCTACATCTCCGTCGGCGGCACCCGCGGCAGGACCGTCACCGAGTACATCGAGCACCTCGAACTCGAGCGCGTCGCGGAGTGGCCCTCGGAGGCGGAGGCGCGGGCGGGCGGGGGTCGCGAGAGGTAGACGGCGCCGCCTTCACGCCAGGGGGTGCCGGTCAACCCGCCATGCGCACGCCCTCCTCGAACATCGCGCGGAGCAGGGCGCTCTTCGCGCCGAGCGCGGCGGCGGCGTCGCCGGCGAGGAGAGCCGCGCGAAGTTCGTCGAGGTGGCGGCGGCTCTCTCGCGCCCCCGGGAGACCGCTGAGAGCGGCGTCCGCGCGCCGCACCAGGTCCGCGAGGGCGGCCTCCGACCGCCCGAGGACGAGATCGACGTTCGCCTGCGCCGCCGGCCGGCGCGCCTCGAGGTCGCGCAGGCGCTCCGGTTTCCATGCCTGCCGGATCTGTCCGTTGGCGACGTCCACGGAGACCGTGAGGGTCTGGTCCACCGCGTAGTCGAACGTGATCCGGATGGGATAGGAGCCCGCGGGGCCGGGCGGCAGGCCGGCGATCTCGCGCGCGTCCCACGCCTCGAGACCGGCGACGCTCTCCACGTCGTCCTTCGTCTCGAAGACCTCGACGCGGATGGTCTCCTGGTCGTCGCTCGTGGTGCGGTACGTCTCCGAGGCCCGCACGGGGATCTTGGTCCCTGCCTCGATGATCCGCGAGAAGCGGTCCGCCTGCGGTCGGCCGAGGGCGTCCGGCCCCACGCACTTCACGCCGAGATGCATGGTCATGCTGTGGACCGTCACGATGCGGGCCGACGTGCTCGACTCGGCGTACTGGGCCTGGTAGGCGGCGCCCAGCGCGACGACCTCCATCGGGTCGATGGTCGCGCGCGGCGTCCGGCCGAACTCCTCCACGACCCTGCGCTGGAGCGCGGGGATGCCGCAGGAACCGCCGACGAGAATGACCTCCGACACGTCCCGCGGGGAGAGCGCGCCGGCGGGTCGCCGGCGGAGCGTCTCGTGGGCGGCGGCGAACACGCGGTGCAGGAGCCCGGCGATGGAGGCCTCGAACTCCTCGCGCGTGATCTCGACTTCGACGAACAGGCGCCGGGACTTGAGGAAGACCGGCTCCGTCCAGGCGGGGTGACGGCTCAGGTGGATCTTGATCTTCTCCGCCTCGATGGCGAGTTCGGCCCGGAGGAGGTCGTCCAGCTCGAGTTCGTGGCCCGCAGCCCTCAGGCGGGCGAGCAGCGCGTCGGCGAGGACGGCGTCCACGTCCCGGCCCCCGAGCCGCACGTCCCCGTAGTTGGCGACGACGTCGAGCACGTCGGAGTCGCAGTCCACGAGGGACACGTCCAGCGTGCCGCCGCCCCAGTCGATGACGAGGGCGTTCTCGCCGGGCGGGCGGTCCGTCTGCGCGTAAGCGATGGCCGCGGCGCTGGGCTCGTTGATGACCCGCAGGACGTTGAGGCCCGCCAGCCGGCCCGCCTCGATGGTCTGCCGGCGCTGCGGCTCGTCGAACATCGCGGGCACGGTGATGACCGCGCCTTCCACGGTGCCGTGGCGCGCCTCGAATCCATCCTTCAGTCTTCCCAGCACCATCGCGCTCAGTTCAACGGGGCCAAGGGTCCGATCGCCGAGCGGGAACGCGAAGTCGCGGCCCATGTAGCGCTTGAACTCCGCGGCGTGGCCCGGGGTGCGCCTCGCCGTCGAACCGATCCACCATCCTCCCCGGCCGTCCGCGGCGACGCAGGAGGGCAGCACCGCGCTCGACAGTTCGTTCTCCTCGACCTTGACGCATCGCTGCCGGCCGAACTCCGTGAACGCGATGACCGAGTTGGTCGTCCCGAGATCAATCCCCACGCGGTGCGCCATGGCCTCCCCCCTCGCTGACGGCGACTCTCGCCACGCGCAGCACGAAACCGCCGCGGCGGTACCCCCGGGCCACCTCGGAACAGATGGCGCCCTCCGGCACGGCGGCGGTCGCCTCCCTCGCCACGATCTCGTGCAGCCGCGGATCCGGCATCAGGCCGACGGTCGGGATCCGCTCGTATCCGTGGGTCTCGAAGATGCGATCGAGTCGCGACCGGATGGCCTTCATCGGAACGGACGCGGCGCCCCGATCCGCCGCGTCCACCACCGTGTCCAGCATATCGGCCAGATCCACCAGGGAGCCCAGCACGCGGGCCCGCGCCTCCTCCGCGGCGGCCCGTTCCCGCTCCGCGAGCAGCGCGGACAGTCGCGTCTCCTGCCCGGCGAGGGCGCCCGCGACGGCGCGCGCGACGAGGTTCGACGCGACCGCGACGAACTCCGCGCGGCGCACCACGGTGACCGTGCGCTCCCCGAGGCGTGCCCGGAGATCGGCCAGCGTCGCGCGGTTGCCCGTGGTCCACGTCGCCTCCTCGATGGGCAAGGCGACGAGGGGGACGAGAGACGCGACCTGCTCCGGTAGCCGCATGTCGCGCGGGGAGGCCCGCTCCATCCCGGTGACCTCCTCCGCGCACGGCCGACCTCCCGGCTCCGCGGCGGCAGGGACACCCGCGCCGCGGGGACGAATGCTATCCGGCGCGGCCCCGCCGGGCGACGGCGACCGTCCGTCCCTGTCCGCGTCACCCATGCGCGCAGGCCCTGAGCGCCATGCTGAGGATGAACACGAATATCATCACGTTCCAGATGCTCCTGGCCGCGGATTCGGACCGCGCCGCGCTCGCCGCGCTCGTCGTGCGGGCCGCCAGACCGTGGACGTGGAGGTAGCGATCGCCGATCGCGTCGGCGACGGCCGGGTAGTTCCCCTTGAACTGCTTCCATTGCTTCCGCGCCGCGCCGAGGCTGGACCGCGTGGCGATGTACCTCCCGACCCCCTGGAGGACCGAATCCACGCCCTCCGGTTTCACGGCGGGGTCGTAGGCGCTCGCGATCAGCGCCTTGATCCACTCGGGGACGTCGTCCGCCTTCGAGGCCAGTTCCGCCTCCCGGTAGGCCGTCGCGTAGGCGCGGAGTTCGGGCGAGACATCCGGGAGCGCCGGATCCAGTCGGCGCGCGGCGTCCAGGAAGAACACGGCGAAGTGCGACATGTTCGCGTTGGCGAACTCCCGGCCGTGGCCCATGAACGACGCGGCGACGAACTGGCGGACTTCCGGCGGTTCCGTCCCGAGCGCGTGGATGAGGGCGGACGCCTGCCGCTCCATCTCCGCCCACCTCCGGTCGACGCCCAGAACCTGGATCCGCTCCATCACGAGGGGCACATCCCGTGCGTCGAGGACTCCGTCCGCAGCGATGGCGCGGGCGAGCAGGTCGATCGCCTCCTCCCGCCGATTCGCTCCCGTGAGGACGCGGGCGAGGAACTGGTAGGGTTCGGGGCGATCCGGGGAGAGGGCGATGGCCTCCTTCAGCGCGTCGATGGCCTTGTCGGTCTCGCCCGCCTTCGAGAGCGCGAAGCCGAGCCACTGGTGGATCTCCGCCGACGCCGGATGGATCGCCCGCGCCTCCTCCAGGCGCGTGACCGCCGCGGGGGCCTGCTCGATGCGCAGGTAGGCGAGGGCGATGCCGATGGCGACGGGTTCGAACCTCCCGAACTGCCTGTGGAGGGCGGCCGCCTCGCGACGGATGGCCATGGGGTCCGACTCGGGAAGCGCCGCCAGCGCCGCCAGCCGGGCCTCCACGTCCCGCGGGAGCCGCGAGCCGCCGTCATACTCCGCCCGGCGTGCGGGGTCGGCGAGTATCCGGTACGCTTCGGAGATCCGCTGGAACGCCTCCGGCGAGTCCTCCGGAGTGTGAGTCCGGATGAGCGCGAAGTACGCGCGCTTCACGGCCTTCCCGTCCGCCTTCGGGTCCACGCCGAGAATCGCGTAGAGATCCCCCGAGCCGCTCGATTCCATCGCGTGCTCCGCGTGAAAGGATGCTGCCGACCCGCGGGATCCGCCCCGCTCCCGACGCCGCGGCCCGCAGTCTCCCCCGGGAACCCGCCGGAGGCAAGGTCGGCCCCGCCGCCCCCGGGCGGGCGGCCCGGCGGCGACGTCGCCCCCGCCGGCTCCCCGGTCGTGTATCCTCCGCCCCGGACGGGAAGCGGGCCTGCGGAGGTGCGGGTCAGGGCATGCGGGCTCTCCACGCGATCCGGGCGTACTTCGCGCTGACGCCGGAGCACCGGCGGGTGATCCGCGAGCGGCGCGTGCGGGGGGAGCGCACGGCGCGGGAGTGGAGGGACGACCTCGCAGGCCTGGGGCGACTGGACGAGATCTCCGACGCGGCACGGGCCCCCATGGGTTGCGTCGGCGCGGCGGGACTGGTGGCGGGGATCGCGCTCTGCGCGCTCTCCGTCGACAAGGGGTCCTGGCTCGCGGTCCCGGGGGGGCTCCTGCTGCTCCCCGCCCTGGCGCTCCTCCTCGGCACGCTGCTCCTCGCGCGGGCCGACGTCCCCAACCACCTGCGCAAGTTCGTGCTGCCGCTGCTGCGGGTCCTGGAGCAGGACGCGGCGCGGGGAGGGAAGGTGACGATGACGGTCGACCTCGGCGCCCCCGTGCGCCGCGACTGCCGCGTCTCCTCCACGACGACGGGCCGCTGGTTCAGGCTCCCGAAGGTGGTGGAGTCCCGGTACCTCCACCGCTGGCTCTCGATCCGCGCGCCGCTCCACGACGGCTCCGTCGTGCGGTGGACCGTGACCGCCGCGGTCCGGCAGCGGGTGATCACGAAGCGCGGCATCAGCGGGAAGATCAAGACGAAGACCAAGCACAAGGTGAAGCACCGGATCCGCGTCGTCGTGGCGCTGCCGACGGACACGTACCGCGTGGGGGAGATCCCCGCGGCCGGCCCCATCCGGTCGACCACGCGGATCGGGCCGCGGCGCTCCCGGGTCGGCGCGCGGGCGACGGTCGCCGGGGGGACCGTGCTGGGCGAACCTCCGGCGCTCGACCAGTTCCTCCTGGTCGCCGGGAAGCCGTTCCGGGACGTCCTCCCGGTCGGAGGGGGGTAGCGTGGCGGGACCGTGTCGCGTGCGCCGCGGCTTCTTCGTCCTGCGGGACTGCGGGGCGGCCTCCGTCGCCACCTGCGGCGACTGCCGGCGCGCCCACTGCGAGGACCACGGGACGGGCGCGGCCAACCGCTGCGTGGAGTGCGCGGCCCGCGCGAAGGAGGGCGTGCCCGACGACCCCTCCGACCCGGCGTGGGCCGCCTCCTTCCGGGGCCGCTACTACCGGGGGGCCCACTACAACCCGATCTACTTCGCCAGCGGCGACGGCGGGTCCACCTTCGACGACTACGACGCGAGGTCCTTCGACGCGCCCGAGGGCTCCGCCGCGGCGGACTTCGGGGACGACGGGGACGGGCGGGGGCTCGATTCCTGACCCGGTCCTCTGGCTGACGGAGAACCACCCGCCGGCGCGCGGCGGCATGGCCCACTCGTCGGATCGCATCGTCCACGGCCTCCGATCCGCGGGGCTCACCGTGGACGTGGCCCACCTGTCCCCGCGGTGGAAGGCGGCCGCGGAGATCCGGCGCAACGGGGGACGGGAGTTCCGCTGCCCCGTGGAGGACGACCCCGCCCACGCGCTCAACCTCCTCTGGCTCCGGTTGGCGGCGGGGGAGCCGCGCCACGGCGCCGTCGTCGCGTTCGGAGGCACGCTGCCGCTGCTCGCCGGTCCCGCGTTCGCCGCGTGGCTCGACGTCCCCCTCCTGGTGCTGCTGCGGGGGAACGACTTCGACACGGGCGTCCTGAGCCCCCGCCGTCTCCCCGTCCTCGATCGCGCGCTGGACGCCGCGGCGGCGGTCTGCGTGCAGACGCGGGATCACCGGCGGCGGCTCTCGGCGCTGCGCCCGCGGCTCCCGGTCCACCGCGTTCCCAACGGGATCGACCCGGCCCCCTGGGAGCCGCTCCCCTCGGATCGCGAGGCGGCGCGGGCGTGGCGGCGCGCGACGGTCGCCCCGGGAAGGCGCGTCCTCGGCGCCGTGGGGCACCTCAAGGCGAAGAAGGGGACCGGGCTCCTCGTGGAGGCGCTGGCGGCGCCGGCGCTGGCGGGCCGGTTCCACCTCCACCTGGTCGGCGAGCGGGAACCGGCGCTGGACGCGGCGCTCGCCGCGGCGGGGGACGCGGTCCCGCACACCGCGGCGGAGTTCGTGGCCCGCCCGGCCCTGCCCCGGATCTACGGCGCCCTCGACCTCGTGGCGCTGCCGTCCTTCTACGACGGCATGCCCAACGTCCTGCTCGAGGCGGGCGTCGCCGGCGTCCCCGTGGTGGCCGCGCGCTGCGGCGGCATGGCGGATCTCGTGGAGGACGGCGTCCACGGGTTCCTCTTCCCGCCGGGGGACGCGGCGGCGTGCGGGCGCGCGCTGGACCGCGCCGCGCGGGCCACGGACGGGGAACTCGCCGCCATGGGGGAGGCGCTCGGAGCGCGGGTGCGCGCGGAGTGCGGCGCGGCGGCGGAGACGGCGCGGTACCGCGAGGTGCTGGCATCCGTCGCCGCGGCGGTCGTCCCGGCGGCGGGGGCCCCCGCGGAGGACGTCCCGTCGGGGGCGCCGGGGAGGGGGACATGAGTGCCATGGCGATACTCCGCGCGCTCCTGCTGGCGGGGCTGGCGACCACGGGCGCGGCCTGCTCCGGTGGCGGCGGCGA
>CAZSIX010000040.1:0-33630 GCA_964607145.1 uncultured Planctomycetota bacterium
CGAAGCCGGCCGCCACCGCCGCCCCGCCCGCCGCGCCGAAGCCGGCTCCGCCCCCGCCGCCGGCGGCCTCCTGACGCGGATCCCGTTCCTTCCCCGCGGACGCGCGTCGGCTTAGGATCCTGCCATGGCGCACGCCGACCCGCTCGTCCTCCGGGGAGTGGATCTCTTCAACCGGGGCGAGTTCTTCGATGCCCACGAGGTGGTCGAGGAGCTCTGGCAGGACCATGTCGGACCCGATCGGGACCTGCTGAAGGGCTTCATCCAGGCCGCCGTGGCGCTGGAGCACCACCGACGCGGCAACCTGCGCGGACTGCGGTCCGTGGGGCGGACGGCGCTGGGGTACCTGGACCGGTACCCGGCGAGGGCGGCGGGGCTGGACGTGGGACGGTTGCGAACGGACCTCCGGGGCTTCCTGGAGGCGGTGGAGGGCGGGAACGAGCCCGCCTACCCCCGGGCGACGCTGGCCCGGGGAGGGAACGACGCGCGGACGGGGTCCGGAGACGGACCCGGGGAGGCACCATGAGCACGACGACGGAGAAGGCCGCCACGGGCGGCGCGACGGGGGCGGTGGTGACGCTGACGGCGGCGGCGCGGGCGCACGTGCTCTCGCTCCTCAAGGAGCAGGACATCCCCGCGGAGGAGCAGCACCTCCGCATCATGGTCCAGGCGGGCGGGTGCTCCGGCTTCTCCTACGGCCTCGCGTTCGACCGGCGGAACGACGACGACGTCTCGCAGCCCTGCGAGGGGTTCGACGTCATCGTCGATCCCAAGAGCCTCCCGCACCTGAAGGGCCTCGCCGTGGACTTCGTGGACTCGGTGCAGGAGCAGGGGTTCAAGATCACGAACCCCAACGCCGTGTCCTCCTGCGGCTGCGGACAGTCCTTCCAGAGCGGCGGCTAGCGCCTCTCAGACGGAGAACGACGCGCCGCAACCGCAGGTGCCCGTGGCGGCGGGGTTCCGGAACTCGAAGGCGCTGCTCATCATGGAGCGCTTGAAGTCGAGCGTGACGTCCTCGAGGAGCGGCGTCGAGCGGCCGTCCACGTAGACGCGGGCGCCGTCCCGCTCGAGCGTGGCGTCCCCCTCGCGGGGGCCGTCGGCGAACTCCATCTCGTACGAGAACCCGGCGCACCCGCCGCCGACCACGCGGACCCGGAGGCCGGGCCGCGCGAACGCGGCGTACTCCGGCTTGCGGGCCAGTTCGAGGACGCGGCGGGCGGCGGCGGGGGTCACGGTCAGCACGGGGGCAGCATAGCGCCGCCGGCGTCGGAGCGGAGACAAGCGGACGAACGCGCGCGGGGACCGGCGGTTCCACGGGCGGACATCACGGACACCACGGGAGGACACGGACATGCGCCTTCGACGGGAGCAGGGGCCGGCGTTCACGCTGGCGCGCATCGACCTCGACGCGGGGGAGACGTTCAAGGCGGAGTCCGGGGCCATGGTCTCCATGTCGGGGAACCTGGACATCCAGACGCGGATGCAGGGCGGGCTCCTCTCCGCGCTGGCGCGGAAAGTGCTCACGTCGGAGTCGTTCTTCCAGAACACCTTCACGGCGACCCGCGGCGCGGGGGAACTCACGCTCGCACCCAACCTCCCCGGGGACATCCAGCTCCGGGAGATGGCCGGGGAGGATCTCATCCTCCAGTCCGGCTCCTACCTCGGCAGCGCGCCATCGGTGGAGATCGAGACCAAGTGGGGGGGCGCGAGGTCGTTCTTCTCCCGCGAAGGTCTCTTCCTGCTGCGCGCCCACGGCCGCGGCCCGCTGCTGTTCTCCTCCTACGGTGCCATCGTCGAGGTGGACGTGCCGCCGGAGGGGTACGTGGTGGACACGGGACACATGGTGGCCTTCGAGCCCACGCTCCAATGGGAGGTGGCCAAGGTCGGCGGACTCAAGTCCCTGTTCTTCTCCGGCGAGGGGCTGGTGTGCCGGTTCTCCGGTCGGGGACGCGTGTGGCTCCAGACCCGATCCTTCGACGCGTTCCTCGGCCAGGTGATCCCGCACCTGTCGCGGGCGAGCAGCGGCTAGCCGGCCGCCGCGGCGGGAACTTCCGCCCGGGGGGAGGGTTACACTCCCCGTGGCGGCCCTCCGTGGACGGGGCCTCCCGGCGACGAGGAGAGCCCTCCCATGGACCCGCGACCCGGCCGCAGGATCCGTCTCGCGATCCCCCTGTCGGTGCTGACGGTGCTGGCGGCGGCCGGCGCGTCGGTCCTCGCGTCCCCCGACGAGGAGGGGGCGCGCCGCGCGCCTCCCCCCGGCGCCGCGCCCGCCGCGGCCGCCATGGACGAGGCGGAGGGCCTCCTGGCCGCCGCCGCGGCGTCCCGTACCATCGATCGGGAGGTGGGCCGCCGGCTCGAGGCGGACGGCGTCACGCCCGCGGGGCCCTCCACGGACGAGGAGTTCCTCCGGCGCGTGTACCTGGACGTCATCGGGGTGCCGCCCACGGAGGACGAGGTGCGGGCGTTCCAGGCGGCGCGGGAGCCGGACCGGCGCCGCGTCCTCGTGGAGCGCCTCTTGCGCGACCCCCTCTACGGGGATCACATGGCGGATCGATGGGGGGGCCTGCTGTTCGCGGGGCTGCGTCGCTACTCCTACGAGAACATGCGGGACGTCAACGGGTGGCTCGCCGGGCTCTTCAATTCCGGGACCGGCATGGATCGCGTGGTGCGCGAGGTGCTGACGGCCACCGGCAACACGGGCGAGAACCCGGCCCTGGCCTACACGATCCGGTTCCGGGACGGCGGGATCCCGGCGGACATCGCGGGCACGACATCGCGCCTGTTCCTGGGGGTCCAGATCCAGTGCGCGCAGTGCCACGATCACCCCTACGAGGAGTGGAAGCAGGAGGAGTTCGCCGGCTTCGCCGCGTTCTTCAATCTCGTCCAGCCCCGCCGCGCCGACGCCATGGACCCCCGCGCGGGGTTCGTCGTGACCGACCCGACGCCCCAGCAACTGGCGCGCACGCGGACGCGCGGCGGCGAGGGGGCCGACATCCGCGGCGCGGCGAAGGCGGCGCCGAAGTTCCTGGGCGGCGCGGTGTACGACGACGGGCGCGACTCCACGCGGCGCGAGGCGCTCGCCTCCTGGATCACCGCCCGCGAGAACCCATGGTTCGCGCAGGCCATGGTGAACCGGGTCTGGTCCTGGTTCTTCGGCCGCGGCATCGTGAACCCGGTGGACGACTTCCGCTCCGACACGCCCCCCTCCCACCCCGAACTGCTTTCCCATCTCGCGCTGGGTTTCGCCGAGTCGGGCTACGACCTCCGCTTCCTCGTCCGCGCCATCACGGGCTCGGAGACGTACGGTCGGACCTCCCGCCTGCCTTCGGGCTTCCGGGGGGACGACGTGGCGGTGCGGCGGCTCGACCACGCCTTCGCGCGGGGTCCCATCAAGCCTCTCACCTCGGATCAGGTCTTCGAGTCGGTGCTCCGCGTCACCGGCATGGACGACGCGTTCCGCCGCGCCAACCGCCAGGACCTCGACCGCCTCCGGCGCGGGCTCCTCCAGCAGTTCACGACGGAGATCGACGACGACGAGATGAACGAGGCGGAACAGTGGGCCGGGACCATCCCCCAGGGCCTCCTCCTGATGAACGGGCCCCTCACGCAGATCGGCACCCGCGCCGGCGGCGCGAAGGACCGGAAGGACCGCATCGGCCTCGCCGCCCGCGAGAACACGCTCAACGCCATCCTGCGAGACACGCGGGACGACGGCGCGCGGGTCCGGCGGCTCTACCTGACGACGCTGGGCCGCGCCCCGTCCGCGGAGGAGGCGTCGGCGGCGCTCACCGTCGCCACCCGGGGCAAGGGGGACCTCGGCTGGGAGGACCTCTTCTGGGCCCTCCTCAACTCCTCGGAGTTCATGTCGAACCACTAGCCGGCGCAGGGAGGCGGCGATGCGCATCATCCAGGACGGGATCGGACGGGAGCCCCTGTCGCGGCGGGGCTTCCTCGGCCACGGGGTGGCGTCGGGCATCGCGATGATGCTGGCGTCGCGCCTCGGCGGCGACGAGGCGCGCGCCCAGGACGGCGGGGTCTCCGCGCCCGCGCTTCCCGGCCGGGGCAAGGCGAAGCGCTGCATCGTCCTCTTCATGGACGGGGGCCCGTCCCACATCGACTCGTGGGATCCGAAGCCGGGCCACGCGAACCAGGGCGCCACGGAGACCATTGCCACGCGCATCCCCGGCGTCCGCATCGCCGCCGCCATGCCGGAACTGGCGAAGCGCATGGCGCGGCTCTGCGTCGTGCGGTCCATGACCTCCCGCGAGGGGAACCACAGCCGGGCGAAGTACCTCCTCCACGCCGGCTACCCGCCGAACCCGACGGTGACGCACCCGGCGTTCGGCGCCCTCGTCTCCCACGAGGTCGGCCGCGAGGACTTCGACCTCCCCAACTACGTGCAGGTGAACGGCGGGAACGGCGAGAGCGGCGGATTCCTCGGCGTGGCCCACAGCCCCTTCGTCATCCAGAACCCGACGAGGCCCATCGAGAACCTCGACGGCGCCCCCGGAGTGGAGGACCGGCGTCTCGACGACCGGCTGAAGTTCCTGAAGTCCATGGACCGCCGCTTCGCGGAGGAGCGGGGCGGCGAGGTCCCCGAGGCGAGGCAGGTCATGTACGGCCGGTCCCGGCGGCTGATGGCGTCCCCGCTCACGAAGGCGTTCGACCTGTCCACGGAGCGGGAGGAGGTGCGGAAGCGCTACGGGGAGGACAACTTCGGGCAGGGCTGCCTCATGGCGGTGCGCCTTGCCGAGGCCGGCGTCCCCTGCGTGGAGGTGCGCCTCGGCGGCTGGGACACCCACGAGGAGAACTTCACGCGCGTACCGCAGAACCTCTCCATCGTCGATCGCGGCTTCTCCAATCTCCTGGACGACCTCGCCGCGCGCGGGTTGCTCGAGTCCACCCTCGTCCTCTGGATGGGCGAGTTCGGCCGCACGCCGACGCCGAACAACCGCGGGGGTCGGGATCACTATCCCCGCGCGTGGTCCCTCGTCATGGCCGGCGGCCCCGTTCTCGGCGGCCAGGTGGTCGGCTCCACCGATGCCGGGGCCGCGGAGGTCGTCGACCGCCCCGTCACCGTGCCCGACCTCTTCGCCTCCCTCGCCCACGGCTTCGGCCTCAACCCCGGGAAGACCTTCTACGCCGGCGAACGCCCCATCACGCTCGTGGACAAGGCGGGGAGCCCGGTGCGGGAGTTCTTCGCGTAGTCGCCTCAGCCGTCGCCGGCCCGCTCCCGCAGCACCCGCTCCTCGTGCAGGAACACCGCACCCAGGCAGGCGATCATCCCGCCGAGCAGCAGCATGTGGACGCCGTAGGGCAGGCGCACGGGTCCGAAGCAACCGCACGCCGATACATCGGAGCCCTCCAGGTTCCACCGGGGGCCGAGGAAGTGCAGGAGCGTGAGCAGCGCCGCCGCGCCCGACAGCAGGAGGGCGCCGAACAGGCCGGCGAGCCTCCGCCGGCGCGGGGTCGTCACCCCGGCCCCGTCCGCTCCCGGCTTCGCCAGCAGGACGATGGCGAGCAAGACCTCCACCGGCCACATCACCACGTTCGCGGCCTCCCAGGGGCTCGTGCAGAGGGTTCCCCCCGGGAACATCTTCAGCACCGCCGATGTCGCGAAGACCAGCCCCGGGAACGCCCCGACCCAGCGGGGGAGTCGGCGGATCCCCTCCGGCGGCCTCACTTCACGAACGTGAGGAACTCCGCCCGCGTGCGGTTGTCGGTCTTGAAACTCCCCAGCATGCAGGAGGTGACGGCGCGGCTGTTCTGCTTCTGGACGCCGCGCATCATCATGCAGAGGTGGGAGGCCTCGACGACGACCCCCACGCCCTTGGGGCGGATGGCCCCCTCGAGCGCCGTGGCGATCTGCTGCGTCAGCCGCTCCTGCACCTGGAGCCGGCGGGCGAAGGCCTCGACGATGCGGGGGAGTTTCGAGAGCCCCACGACCCGACCCCTCGGGATGTACCCCACGTGGCACTTCCCGAAGAACGGCAGGAGGTGGTGCTCGCACAGGGAGTAGATCTCGATGTCCCGCACCACCACCATCTCGTCGCAGGGGTCCTCGAACACCGCCCCGTTGAGGAGCGCCCGGGGGTCCCGCCCGTAGCCGCCCGTCAGGAACCGGAGGCTGCGGGCCACGCGCTCCGGGGTCGCCCGGAGGCCCTCCCGCCCGGGGTCCTCGCCCAGGCCCTCGATGATGGCGCGGACCGCCGGGGCCAGCGGGTCCGTGCCGCCGGAGGGGGGACCCGCGTCCCCTTCCGGCTCGCCCTCCGTCGCCGCGCCGCGCCGCCGCTTCGCCATGGCGGGGAGTCTAGCGTACGGTCCCGCCCCGGGCCGCGCTCCCGCGGCGCGGCGGATCGCCCGCCACGGGGTAGCATGCCGCCGGCCGCCGCCGGGGAGGGAACGTGCCCGACTGCATCGTCGCCGCGCTGGAGCGGCAGGGGAGCATCCTGCTCTGCGCCGTCTCCCCCGGGAGCGGCGCCCGCGCCCGCGTCGTCACGGAGGACGGCCGCACGTTCGAGTACCCCGTGGACCGGTTCCTCTGGAGGTCGACCACGCTCCGCGTGCCCGGGGAGTCCGGCGGGGACAGGGCCGCGGCCCTTCGCGCCCTGCGGGCGCGGCTCGGGCCGCCCCCCCGCTGGCAGGACCTCCACGCCGCCGTCGACCCGGGCGTGCCTTTGGATCCCGCCGATCTCGTCCCCCGCGGGGACGACCTCGCCGCCGCCGCCCTCGCCCTCGCGGCCGCCGACGCGGGGCCGCTCTTCCGGCTGGAGAAGGGGCGCGTGGTCGCGCTCACCGAGGAGGAGGCGCAGCGCGCGGCGGAGCGGGCCGAGGCGGAGCGCGTGCGCCGGGTGGGGGACGCGGCGCTGGTGGCGGCGCTCCGCGCGCGGGAGGGCGGCCGGCGGCGCGCCCTCCCGCCGGAGGCGGAGGGTTCGCTGGCGGCGCTTCTCCACTGGGCGGCGGGCCCTCCGTCGGACCGTCCGGAGGTGGCGGCGGCGGCGGCGCTGGCGGAGCCCGACGACGGGCTGGAGGCCCTGGACGCGGCGGGGCTGCTCCCCCCGGACGCGATGCCTCCGCTCTCCCGGCGGAGGCTCGGCGACCCCTTCCCGGAGGCGGTCCTCCGGGAGGCCGCCGTGCTGGCGTCGACCCCCGACGGGGCGCCCCATCGACGGGACCTCTCCCGTCTGCCGACCTTCGCCCTGGACGACCCGGAGACGGTGGAGGTGGACGACGCCCTCTCCGTGGACCGGGGACCGGGAGGCGAGCCGCTCCTCCTGGTCCACATCGCCGATGTCGTCGACGCCCTGCCCTGCGGCGGCGGGGTCGACGCCGACGCGCGGCGGCGCGCCTCCACCATCTACCTCCCGGAGCGGCGGGTGCCCATGCTCCCCCCGGACTTCACCGCGGCCCGCCTCACGCTGGCGGTCGGGGAGCGGCGCGCCGCGGTCACCATCGCCTTCCGCGTCGGGGAGGGGGGACGGGCGGAGCCGGTCACGGCGGAGCGGACCTGGGTGACCCTGTCGGAGCGGCTGGACTACGGGTCCACGGCGAGCGGCGACGGGCTCCCGCCGGCCCTCCGGCCGGCGCTGGAGATGGCGGAGGCGTTCCGCGCCGCCCGGGCCGCCGCGGGGGCCCGGGTGGTCTCGCTTCCGTCGCGGCACGTGCGCGTCCGGGACGGCGAGACGGTGCTGACCTTCCGCGGCGGCGGCGCGGGGGACCTCCTCGTGGCGGAGGCCATGGTCGCCTTCAACGGGGCGGTGGCGGAGCGGCTCCGCGCCGCCGGCGCGGCGGCCCTCTGGCGGGCGCAGGAGCCTCCCCGGGCCGATCCGCCGGACCCCGCCCACCCGCTCTTCCCGCTCCTGGCGCGCCGGATGTTCGCCCCCGCCCGCGTCTCCCCGACACCCGCCCCCCACGCGGGGCTCGGCCTCCCGTGCTACGTGCAGGCCACGTCGCCCATCCGGCGGTACTCCGACGTCGTCCACCAGAGGCAGTTCGTCGCGATCCTCGCGGGCCATGCTCCGCCCCACGGGCCGGAGGAGGTGGCGGCGCTGGGGCCGGAACTGTTCCAGCGGGAGCGGGACATCCACCACGCCGAGGCGGAGCGGGAGGGCTACCGCCTCGCCCTCTGGCTCACCGCGCGGCGCGCCGAGGAGTTCGACGGAGTCGCCAGCCGCACCGCCGCCCACGGCCGCGCCGCCGCGTGGGTGCCCGCCCTCCTCCAGGACTGCCCCGTCCGCTGGCCCCGCGAGCGGGGCCCCGGTCCCGTTCCCGGGACCGCCCTCCGCCTCCGGCCCGGCCGGGTCGCGCCGTGGCGCGGAAGGCTGGAGTTCGACATCGTGGAGGTCCCCGCGGACGGTTGACGGGAGGGCGGCGTCAGCGAAGGTCGCCGGGGGCGTCCAGGTTGCGGAGGACGCCGGCGTCGTCCACGGGGACCTCGACCACCGCCGGCCCCGCGGCGCGGAGGAGGCTCCGCAGGGGCGCGTCCGGTCCCAGGGCCGCGACGGCCGGGAACAGGGACGCCGCGAGGATCACCGGGTGGCCCCGTCTCCCGCCGTGTACGGGCACCACGGCGGAGGTCGGCGACGGGGCCCCGACGAAGGCCGCGACGAGGGCCGCCCCGGTGGCGGCGGCCACCAGGGGATGATCCACGGGATGGAGCAGCAGTCCCCGCGCCCCCGCGGGGAGCCACGGGAGGGCGGCCTGGAGGGAGGACGTCCTCCCCCGGCGCCAGGCGCCGTTCTCCACGACGGAGGCCCCCACGCGGCGCGCCTCCGCCGCCACCGCGTCCCCCTCCGCTCCCACGACCACCAGCACGGGGGCGCAGCCCGCCCCCCGGCAGGAGGCGACCACGCGCTCCAGGAAGGTCCCCCCGCCGGGAGCGGGGACCAGCGCCTTGGGGCGCCCCATGCGGGTCGATCCGCCGGCGGCCAGGACGACGGCGGGGAGCGGGGGGGGCGCAGGCACGACGCGATGGTACGCCGGAGCGGGCGCGCGACCGCCTGTCCACAGGTTCGGCGCGCGGTGTCCCGGCGCGGGGCTATCCTTGGGCGTCGGCGCGGGCGGACGGGCGGGGGGGCGCGATGGTCACGAAGGGGGCGGCCGTGGATGGAGGGGTGTTCCTCTCCCCGGCCCCGGAGGTCCGGCTGGTCAACGCCTTCGCGCGTCCCTTCGAGAACGCCGTGGCCACGGCGCGCACCTGCTACTCCTCCCGCGGGATCATCACCGCCGAGGAGGTCGCCGGCGAGGGGGAGGACGAGGCCCAGCGCCTCCGCCGCGCGGAAAACCGGGACGCGCTGGCCCGCTCCATCTACCAGGCGGGCCACCACACCACGCTGCAGCACGCCACCTTCCAGTTCGCGCTCTCCAACGTGTCGCGGCAGTTCCTCTGGTCGTTCCTCCACGCCCACCCCTTCTACAACAGCGAACAGGTCTCCCAGCGCTACGTCGAGGTGCGCGACGGCACCTACACGGTGCCCGCCCTGGCGGGGGAGGCGCTGGCGGTCTACCGATCCACGTGCGACGGCCTCATGGCCGACTACCACCGCCTCATCGACGTCCTCGAGCGACCGGTGCGCGCGGAGATGCGCCGGAGGTTCCCCCGGAGGGCCGGCTCGAAGCGCGAGCGGAAGGACGTGCAGAAGAAGGCGCAGGAGGCGGCCCGGTACGTCCTCCCCGTGGCCACGTTCGCGTACCTGTATCACACGGTCAGCGGGCTCACGCTGCTGCGCTACCACCGGCTCTGCGAGCAGTACGACGCGCCCGCGGAGACGCGGTTCGTCGTGGGCGCCATGGTCGCGCAACTCCTCGAGGCGGACCCCCTCTACCGCGCCATCCTGGAGGAGCCCATCCCCCTGGAGGAGACTCCCGAGGCGCGCTTCTACGCATCCGCCGGCGGACCCCCCGCCGCGCCGGTCCGCCGCGCCTTCGTGGAGGAGTTCGACGCGGAACTGGCGGGCCGCACGTCCGCGCTGGTGGACCGCAAGGCCGGCAACGAGGAGTGCGTGGCCCGATCGGTCCGCGAGGTGCTCGGACTCCCGCGGGCGGCCATGTCCGACGACGACGCGCTGGCCCTGGTCCTGGATCCCGCGCGCAACCGCCTCCTCGGCGAGAGCATGAACGTGAACTCGCTGGACAAGCTCACGCGGTGCCTCTTCCACGCGTCCTACACGTTCCGCAAGCGGCTGTCCCACACCGCCGACTCCCAGGACCAGCGCCACCGCATGACGCCGGCCTCCCGGCCCGTGCTGTACGCCTACCTGGGCGACGAGCCGGACTACGTGGCGCCGGGGGCCGTCGAGGCGGACCCGGAGGCGTCGGACCTGTTCCGCGCCGCCATGGAGCGTGCCTGGGACGGCGTGCGGCGGCTGCGGGCGCTGGGGGTCCCGCCGGAGTGGGCGGCGTACCTCCTCCCCAACGCGGTGGCCGTCCGCTTCACCGAGTCCGCCGACCTCCTGAACCTCCACCACAAGCTGAAGGCGCGCCTCTGCTGGAACGCGCAGGAGGAGATCTGGCGCGCCTCCCGCGACGAGGCGGAGCAGATCCTCGCCGTGGAGCCGCGCATCGGCCGGTTCCTGCTGCCGCCCTGCGGCCTCCGCGCCCGCTCCGGCACGCGGCCGGTCTGCCCCGAGGGGGACCGCTATTGCGGCGTCCCCGTGTGGAAGATGGGCCTCGGGGAGCAGTCCCGGGTCATCTGAAAGGGCGGCGACGATCGCGCGTCGCGGTGTCTCCACCGCCGCTGCATGCGATCGGGACGGGCTGCTGGGCGGCGGGGGCGGTGCCACGCTACTTCCGGCGCTTGTACCACTCCAGTCCCGGGTCCCGCTTCCGCAGGCGGCCGGTGCGCTCGAGGAGGGCGGTGCGCTCCTTCGCGTCCAGCGGGCGGAAGGTCTTCGCGGCGACCAGATCGTCCTCCAGCTCCGCCACCGTGGAGCAGCCCACGATGGCCGTCGCCACGGGGAGGGTGAGGGAGTAGCGGACGCAGTCCGCGACGGAGGGCGAGAGCGCGGCGTCGCCGAGGAGGCGGCCCGACGCGAACACCTTCATGGCGATGACGCCGACGCCCTTCTCCCGGGCGACGGGCAGCGCCCCCTCCTCGAAGGAGCCGGCGTGGGGGTCGATGCAGTTCAGCGGCATGAGGACCGTGTCCGCGGTCCGCTCGCGCAGGAACGCGGCCACCACCGCCGCGTCCTCGTGGCCGGAGAACCCGATGTGGCGGACCTTGCCCTGCTCCTTCGCCCTAGCGAGGGCCTCGTGGGCGCCGCCCTTCGCGAACAGCGCCTCGCCGTCCTGCGCCACGCGGACGGCGTGGTACTGGAACAGGTCGACGTGGTCCGTGCGCAGGCGGCGGAGACTCTCCTCCAGTTCCTTCAGCGCCGCGGACCCGTCCCTGCACGTGGACTTGGTGGCCACGAATACGCGGTCCCGCGCCCGGGCGGCCTCCAGCGCGCGTCCGAGCCGCTCCTCGGCGACCCCGCGGCTGTAGGACGGTGCGGTGTCGAAGTACGTGACGCCCAGGTCCAGCGCCCGCCGGATGACCCCGACGGCGGCGTCCTCGTCCCGCACGCTGCCCAGGTAGAAGCAGCCGAGGCCGAGGCAGGAGACCTTCCGGCCCGTCGCGCCGAGGGCCCGCAGCGGGAGCGGCTTCTCCAGCGCCTCCCGGCGCTCCCGGTCGTCCAGCCCGAGCGCGCGGCGTCCCGGAGCGAGGGCCGCGCCGGCGGCGGCGGCGGCCGCCGCCGCCCGGAGGAACTCCCGGCGCGTGTGCATGGAGGGATTGTACGGGCTACGCGAGGCGCGCGGCGACCGCGCCGAGGTCGGGGACCTCCAGGTCGGGCCGCGCCGCCCGGGCGCGGGCGAGATCGCCGTAGCCCGGGACGAGGACGGCGACGCAGCCCGCGGCGCGGGCCGCCTCGACGTCCTGCGGGCCGTCCCCCACGAGCCAGGCCCGCTCCGGGGGGACGCCGCCCAGGAGGCGGAGCGCCTCCAGGACCATGGCCGGGTCGGGCTTCCGCGTGGGAAGGGAGTCCCCGCCCAGCACGGCGCCGAACCGTTCCCGCACTCCGAGGCCCGCGAGGATGATCTCCGAGTGGGCCAGCGGCTTGTTCGTGACGACGGCACAGGGGATCGAACGCACCCGCGCCGCGTCCAGCAGTTCCAGCGCGCCGGGCAGCAGCGTCGTGCGATCCACCGCGTGTTCGAGGTAGAACGCGCGCCACCGCGGGATGAGTTCCTCGATGGTGCGGTCCTCCAGCCCGGTGCAGCCCGCGAGCAACCGCCGCACGCCGTCGCCCACGTGGACCCGCACCGCCGGTTCCGGCATCGGGCTCCACCCGAGGCGGGCCCGCACGTGGTTCACCGCCGCCGCCAGGTCGGGCAGCGTGTCCGCGAGCGTGCCGTCGAGATCCAGCAGCAGCGCGGCGGGTCGATCCGCCGGGCCGATCCCTGCCGTGCCGCTCATACGCCCCGCCGATCGCCCCAGAGCACCTTGTGCAACTGGAGGTTCAGCCGCGCGCGGAGGCCGTCCTCCAGCATCCACGCGGCGAGATCCGCGGGGTCGAGGACGCCGTGCACGGGGGAGAGCAGCACGACCGGCGGCCGGCCCGCGAGGCGCGTCTCCAGGACGTCCCGCGCCCACTCGTAGTCGGCCCGATGGGCGAGCACGAACTTCACCTCGTCGCGGGGGCCGAGGACCTCGAGGTTGGACCAGAGATTGCGCTCCGCCTCGCCGCTCCCGGGGCACTTGACGTCCACGATGCGCACGACCCGCGGGTCCACGGCGGAGACGTCGAGGGATCCGCCGGTCTCCAGGAGCACCGTCCTCCCGGCGTCCGCCAGGCGGGCCATGAGGCCGAGGACGGCGCGCTGGAGGAGCGGTTCCCCGCCGGTCACCTCGACGAGCGGAGCCCCGGACGCGAGCGCCTCCGCGACGACGTCATCCACGGCCCGCCGGGTCCCCCCGGCGAAGGTGAACTCCGAGTCGCACCAGCGGCAGCGGAGGTTGCACCGCGCGGTGCGGATGAACCAGCAGGGCTCGCCGGCGCGGGTGGACTCCCCCTGGAGGGAGAGGTACGTCTCCACGAGGCTCAGCGAGTCCGCGGGGCCGCCTCCCGCGAAGGAGCGGGCGCTCACCGGTACACCGTCGGATCGGGGACGCCCGCCTCCTCGAACCCGCGGCGGCGGAGGACGCAGGAGTCGCACGCGCCGCAGGCGCGGCCGGCGCCGTCGGGGTCGTAGCAGGATCGCGTGAGCGCGAGGTCGACGCCCAGTTCCGTCCCGCGGCGGACGATCTCCGCCTTGGTCATGCGGAGCAGCGGCGCGCGGACGCGGAACCCGCCGCGACCCTCCACCCCTTCCCGCGTGGCCACCTCCGCCAGCGCCTCGAAGGCGCGGAGGAACTCCGGCCGGCAGTCGGGGTAGCCGGAGTAGTCCACGGCGTTCACGCCGAGGAAGAGATCCCGCGCGCCCACGGCCTCCGCCAGGGAGAGCGCCAGCGAGAGGAACACCGTGTTGCGGGCGGGGACGTAGGTCGCCGGGATGGATGCGCCCATGGCGGCGGCGGCGCGGTCCCGGGGGATGGCCGCGGCCCGGTCCGTCAGCGCCGACCCTCCGAAGGAGGAGAGGTCGACGGCGATGACCCGGTGGGAAGCGACGCCGAGGTGGCGGGCGACATTCCGCGCCGCGTCCACCTCGACGGCGTGGCGCTGGCCGTAGGCGACGGTGAGGGCGTGCACCGTGCGTCCCTCCGCGCGGGCGCACGCCGCCGCGACGGCGGAGTCGAGGCCGCCGGAGAGCAGCGCCACGGCGGGGACCGGTGGATCGGGCGGGGAGGTCACGCCGTCCATCATGCCGGCCGCCCCCGCCGGCTCCTTCCGAAGCCGGGGGTCGCCGCCGGTGGGCATCCCGCCGGGCGCGGGCCCGCGGGGCCGGTTTTCTCGTCTCCCGCGCCCGGGATCCGTAGGTTGTTCCGCTCCGCGCGCACGCCTCTCCGCACTCCGCGCGGCCCCCTCCGGGAGGTTCCCATGCGCGCGAGGACGTGGGCGCTCGCCGTGCCCGCCGCGGTTCTCGCCCTCCTCGCCTCCGCCGCCCCGGCGCTGGCGTCCGAGGGGGACCCGGCGGTCAAGGCCGCCATCGCGGAGTTCCAGAAGGGGTTGACCCTTCCCTGGGTGATCCCCTTCGCGGGACTGCTGCTCTCCATCGCGGTCCTCCCTCTCGTGGCCCACCACTGGTGGGAGAACAACCGGAACCGCGCCATCGTGGCGGCGGTCTTCGGAGCCCCGGTGCTCGCCATGCTGCTCATGGACGGCACGGCGGGGCGCACGCTGCTGGCCCACTCCGCGATGGAGTACGTCTCGTTCATCGCGCTGCTCGGGTCGCTCTTCATCATCAGCGGCGGCATCCTCGTCTCCGGGGACATCCGCGCGACGCCGCGGAACAACCTCGTGCTGCTGCTCATCGGCGGCGTCATCGCCAACGTGGTGGGGACGACGGGCGCGAGCATGCTCCTCATCCGCCCGCTCCTCCGCATCAACAGCGAACGCAAGCGGACCCTGCACACGGTCGTGTTCTTCATCTTCATCGTCTCCAACGTGGGCGGCTGCCTCACCCCGCTGGGTGACCCGCCGCTCTTCCTCGGCTACCTGAAGGGGATCTCCTTCTTCTGGACGCTCAACCTCTGGAAGGAGTGGGTGTTCATGCTGGGGGTGCTGCTCGCCGTCTTCTACGTGTTCGACACGATCCAGTACCGCCGCGAGGCTCCCGAGGACATCCGGTTCGACGACACGCGCATCGAGCCGGTCCGCGTGGCGGGGGGCATGAACTTCGGCCTCCTCGCCGGTGTGGTGGCGGCGGTCCTGTTCCTCCACGAGCCGTTCCGCGAGATCGCCATGGCGGGGCTCGCCATCGCGTCGCTCAAGATGGGCTCCCGCGAGATCCGGAAGGCCAACGGCTTCACGTTCGGTCCCATCGCGGAGGTCGCCATCCTCTTCGCCGGGATCTTCGTCGCCATGGTCCCGGCGCTGCAGATCCTGGAGGCGCGCGGGCCGGAGATGGGCCTCTCCGAGCCGTGGCAGTTCTTCCTGGCCACGGGCGGGCTGTCCTCGTTCCTCGACAACGCCCCCACGTATCTCACGTTCCTCTCCGTGGCGAAGACCCTGCCCACGCCCGCCGGGATCGTGGACATCCCCCTGCACGACGGCCACGTGGGGGAGCACCTGCTCACCGCCATCTCGCTGGGGGCGGTGTTCATGGGGGCCAACACGTACATCGGGAACGGGCCCAACTTCATGGTGAAGGCCATCGCCGAGAGCGCCGGGCAGAAGATGCCCTCCTTCTTCGGGTACTTCCTCTGGGCGATCCTCATCCTCGGCCCGCTCTTCGCGGCCACGGTCTTCCTGTTCCTCTAGCCCGGGCTGGCCCTGGCGTCCTGCCCGGCGGGAAGAACGGGGGGACGGAGCGGGTTGCCTCCCATCATGGGAACGATGGCCCTCTCCCCGCGGCGTCTCCCCCTTTCCGTCGCCCTGCTTGCGGCGGCGTGGATCGCCTCGCCGGCGACGGCGGCGGCCCAGGACTCGGCGGCGGCCCACATCGGCGTCGAGGCGCGGGCCGTCGGGATGGAGGGCGCCGGCCCGGGGGGACGCTTCCGCCTCGAGGTCACCTTCACCATCGACGAGGGCTGGCACTTCTACGGTCCCGGGGACGCGTACGAGCAGCAGACCGTCCTCGCGCTGAAGGAGGGCGTCGCGGGGCTGACCGCCGGGGAGTTCCTCCCGACCCGCGCACCGAAGCCCCACAAGTACGAGTGGGACGACGCGCCCCGGATGGAGTTCGCCGGCGCGGTCACGTACGCGGCGGACATCGCCGTGGCCGCCGACGCCGCGCCGGGCCCGCGGACGCTGTCCGGCGTCGCCGTCGTGAACCTCTGCAACGACACCGGCTGCCTCCCGCCGGGGGACGTTCCGTTCACGCTGACCATCGAGATCCCCGCGACCCCGGCCCCGACGCCGGTGGCCGCGGATCCCGCCGCGCCCCGGCCCCCGCCGGCGGCCCCCGTGGTGCCGCCGCCCGTCGCCCCGTCCTCCGTCTCCGCGCCGCCGGAGATTCCCGAGGAGGAGAAGGGGATCACCGCCGCGTTCCTCTCGCTCGCCATGGGGGCGGGGCTGCTGACCATCCTCACGCCCTGCGTCTTCCCCATGCTCCCGCTGACCGTCTCGCTCCTCACGAAGCGGGCGCAGAAGGAACCGAAGCGCATCGTCGCCAACGCGCTCATCTACGGCGCGGGGATGTTCCTCAGCCTGGCCGGCGTCGGACTGCTGCTGTCGGTCGGCTTCGGCGTCGCGCCGACGCAACTGGCGCTCTCGCCCTGGTTCAACCTCGCCGTCTTCGCGTTCCTCATGCTGCTGGCGCTCTCGCTCTTCGGGGCCTTCGACCTCCAGTTGCCGGCGTTCCTGACGGACTGGGCCCAGTCGAAGGCCGGCGGGGGCGGCGGCGCCAGCCTCTTCTTCATGGGGATGACGCTGGCCTTCACGTCGTTCTCCTGCGCCGCCCCCTTCGCCGGGTCCCTCCTCGTGGCCGCCCAGGCGGACCTGACCAGGGGGATCGTCGGCATGTCCGTCTACGCGGCGACGTTCGCGGCCCCCTTCGTGACCCTCGCGCTCTTCCCCGGGCTTCTCGCGCGCCTGCCCCGCTCCGGCGGGTGGCTGAACGCCGTGAAGGTGGTGATGGGGTTCGTGGAGGTGGCGGCGGCCTTCAAGTTCCTGCGCGCGGCGGACCTCAACTGGGAGTGGGGAGTGTTCTCCTACGGTCTCGTGCTGTCCATCTGGGTCGCGTGCGCGCTGGGGTGCGCCCTCTACCTCTTCGGATACGTCGTGCTCCCCCACGACACGAAGGTGGAGTCCATCGGCGTGGGACGGCTGCTGGCGGCGGTCCTGTTCCTCGCGTCGGGCCTCTACCTCCTGCCCGGCGTCTTCGATCGGCCCCTCCCGGCCTTCATCGAGGGGTTCATCCTCCCGGACGCCCGCGAGGGATCCTCCGGTGAGATCGACTGGAAGCGGTTCGAGGACGATCTCGACGGCGCCATGGCGGAGGCGCGGGCCACGGGGAGGCCGGTGTTCATCGATTTCACCGGCGTGGGCTGAAGCGTCTGCGGCTCCGTGGAACGGGGCCTCTTCGACAGGGACGAGGAAGTGAAGGCCCGCCTCCGGCGGATGGTGCTCTGCCGCCTCTACATCTACGGCGGCGGCCACCCCACGGCGCCCCGCTGGGCGAAACTGCTGCAGGAGCGGTTCGGGACGACGGCCATCCCGTATTACGTCGTCGTCACTCCCGAGGACGCCGTGGTGGGTCGCACCGGGTTCCCCGGCGGATCCATGGAGCCGCTGAAGCGGATCCTCATCGATCTGATGGATCGCGCCCTCGCCGACCGCTCCCGGTAGCTATGGCGTCGCCAGGATCTCCTCGTTGATCTTCGCCGCCTGCTGCTGCTCCGCGGGGGAGAGGGCCGGGTCGTCGGCGTCCACCAGCAGGTTCAGCCGGTGGGAGAAGAGGACTTCCGTGTCGTCGTCCACGTCCCGCGCCCGCACGAGGAAGCGGAACACGCCCCCGTTCAGCGCGCGTCCCTGGTTGGGGATGAAGAGCGGCGCCGTCCCCGAGAGGACCCCCGTCGCGGACAGCGAGAAACTCGCCGGGATGAAGCCGGCGACCCCCGTGAACACCAGGGAGTCGGCGTCCCGGTCGGGGCGCCCTCCGGCGATGCGGAAGGTCTGGCTGTAGGCCGTGCCCGTGGTCGCGTTGGGGAGCAGGTAGGGGCGCGTCTCCCGCGGAGGGAGCGGGGCGAAGGTGAGGGTCTTCGACGTGCCGGGGAGGCCCGTGGTCTTCGCCAGCGTCGTCAGCGTCGCCAGTTCGCCGGAGGAGAAGGAGAGGTTCACGAGCGCCAGGAAGCCCCCCGGCGCCGTGGGCACGGAGGACACGCCCGACGCCGTGTCGGCGACGCCCATGGAGCGACCGATGAAGTGGGCCAACGTCCCGCCCAGTTCCCGCCCCACGGCCTCCACCGCGCGGATGATGTCCCGGTAGCGGGCGCCCTGGGCCTCGTCGGCGGGGGCGAAGTTCGGGGAGAAGTAGATGGCGTCGGCGGTCGAGAGCGGCGTCGCCTGGAGGGGCTGGAGCGCGGCGCGCCAGCCGTCGGTCCCGTTGACCGCCGACGGCGCCAGCGCGCGGGCCATGACCCCGCGGCCCGTGCCGCCGTCCCGGCTCACGTCGTCGAGCGTCGCGTTCCCCGTGTCCAGCACGGAGTCGCCCCACGGATAGGACGGGTTGGAGGACGGGTCCCCGGCGGCGGCCACGCCCCCGATGCGCAGGCGGTTGTAGGTCGAGCCCGGCGAGCCGACCTGGGACGGGGGCTCGTCGAGCACGAACGACACGGGCACGTTCGCGGCCTTCACGCGACCGTCCTCGCCGGGAAGGCCGAAGGACCGGCGCACGAAGTAGAGCACGTACTGCTTGACCGCCTCCCGCGCCGCGGCGGCGACGCTGGAGGACGACGAGCCGAGACCCATGGCCGCGAGGTCCGAGGGGAAGTCCGTGGGGTCGAACTCGAGCCACCACACCTCCGTCCCCGCCACCACGCCGGCGGGGAGCCGGACGTTGCCCGCCCGCTGCACCGTGAACTTGCCGGCGCCCGGCCCGCCGCTGGGGTTGCGCACCACGAGGGACCACTTGCCCGCGCGCACGCCCGTCGTGTCGAAGTCGGCCACGAGCGCGGTGTCGGACTCGATCACCAGCGCCGTCGGGAGAAGGGGCGGCTCCCCCTTGCGCTCGAGCGCGACGGATGCGTTCCCGTCGAATCCCTCGCCGACCACCTCGATGCCCTCCGCGGGCCGGTCATCGAGGACGCGGTCCGGCGTGACCCCGAGCACGCGCGGCGCGGGCCCGAAACCCTCCGGCGAGAGGTAGAGGTCGCCCTTGAACGGCTTCGGCGGCTTGATCGCGAACTTCACGGTTCCGCCACCGCCGACCTCCCCCGCGTCCCGCACCGTGAGCACGTAGGTCCCGTCGAGGGGGAGCGGGATGCGCTTCCCCTTCACGCCGTCGGCCCCGCCGACGGCGCCGCCCGTCGGGGAGGTCAGTCCGTCCACCGAGGGCACGAGAGCGCTCCCCGAGTCGGCGGAGAAGACGTACGAGAGGAGCGAGCCGCCGAAGGCGTCCAGCGTCGTCTCCTCGGTGCCCGACGGCGGAACGGTCAGGGGGCGCAGGATCTGCCGCGGCGCCTTGACCTTCGTCCGCAGCAGGTACCGGCCCGAGGTCCCCTCCGTGGCGATCACGCGGAGCGTGAACACGCCGCCGACCTCGCCGCCGGGGAGGTTCCCCACCTTGACCCCCACGCCCCGGGGGCCCGGCCGCGAGTTCCCGTCGATGGGGATGGGAGACGCGTCGGGACCGAGGACCTCCAGCGCCGGGAGCAGCGTGCTTCCCTCGTCCGGCCTGAGATCCACCGTCAGGAGGGAGCCCGCCGGGAGGAACATCGAGAGGTGGTCCTGGTCGCCGGGCGTCACGATGTCCCCGTGGAGTCGACTCCCCGGGGGAACGGTCGCGGCGGCGTTCTCTCCCATTGCCGTCGCGGCGGAGAGGACGGCCGCGACGAACGCGGCGACGGCGGGGAGCGGCGCGGCGATGCGTGCCATGGGGTCTCCGTGGGAGGGGGCCGCGGGCGAGGGCGTCCGCCGCGCGGGACGGGTCGATTCTAGCGGCGCCCGCCGGCCGCGGGAGGGAACCGGCGCGGAGGGAGGGAAGCCGCGGCCGTTCCCGCGGGTTTCCGGGGCGAGGTGGACGGAGCCGGTACGATGGACCGGGCGCCGTCGCCCGCCCCGTCTCCCGAACCGGAGGATCCCCCTTGGAGCGTCGTCAGGTCGTCATCGTCGGATCCGGCCCCGCCGGGCTCACCGCCGCCATCTACGCGGCGCGGGCCCGCCTGGAACCCCTCTGCATCGAGGGGGTCCAGCGCGGCGGGCAGTTGATGCTGACCACGGAGGTGGAGAACTACCCGGGGTTCGAGGAGGGGGTGATGGGCCCCGACCTCATGGAGCGGTTCCGCAAGCAGGCGGAGCGGTTCGGCACGACGTTCCTGCAGGAGGACGTCGTCCGCGTGGACGTCTCGCGCCGGCCGTTCACCGTGTCCACCGACGCGACCTCCGTGGAGGCCGACGCCGTCATCGTGTCCACGGGCGCCCGCTCCCGCATGCTCGGCCTCGAGAACGAGGCCCGCCTCATGGGCCGGGGCGTGACGACCTGCGCCACCTGCGACGGCGCCTTCTACCGGGACCGGGTGGTGGCGGTGGTGGGGGGCGGCGACAGCGCCATGGAGGAGGCCAACTTCCTCACGCGGTTCGCGTCCCGTGTCCACCTGCTGCACCGGCGGGAGGAGTTCCGCGCCAGCAAGATCATGCTGGAGCGTGCGCAGCGCAACCCGAAGATCGAGTTCCACCTGCACCGCGAGGTGACCGACGTCCTCGACCGGGGCAAGGGGAAGGTGCAGGCCCTGGCGCTCCGCGATCCGCGGAACGGGGAGACCTCCGAACTGGAGGTCGCCGGACTCTTCCTCGCCATCGGGCACGTTCCCAACACGGACCTGTTCCGCGACGTCCTCGATCGCGACGCCCAGGGCTACATCGTCTGCCGCCCCGACTCCTCGTACACGAGCGTGGACGGCGTGTTCGCCTGCGGCGACTGCGTGGATCACGTCTACCGGCAGGCCATCACCGCCGCCGGCATGGGCTGCCGCGCCGCCATCGACGCGGAGCGCTGGCTGGAGGCGCAGCACGGGTAGGGCGCGCCTTCGACGGGGTCTCCTCGCGCTCGCCGCCGCGCTGCCGGCGCTGCTGGTCGGTGGGTCGGCCGGCGCCGCGAAGCCCCCCTTCGACCCCTCCGGGACGGTGCTCGAGGGCGTCGAGAAGCACCCCGACCTGGGGAAGGCGCCGGTCACCTTCCACCTGGGCGCGGACGGGTCCGTCGCCGCGTCGGTCATCGACCCCTCCGCGACGGCCTTCGGCTGGACGGGCACGTGGACCATGGTCGACGGCCTCCTGGAGATGACCGTCCCCGGACCGTCGGAACTGGCCGACGACCTCCGCGTGTCGCTCCGCCTCAACCCGAAGGGGTCGGGCAAGGGGACGATGGAGCGGGACGGCTTCGCCTCCACCACGTCCTCCCTCAAGGTCAAGGCCACCTATCCCGGGAAGAAGGCGAAGGGGTGGACCGCCCTCGTGCCCCGGCTCCGGAACGGCTTCTCCACCGCCGCCGGCGAGTTCCGCTCCACCGTCGCCCTCCGCCGCGTGGACACTCCGACGAAGAAGAAGCAGTTCCGGCCCATGTCGCTCCTCGTGCGCACGCTCTCGGAGGGAGGCCTGCCCGGACTTCCCGCGCCCGTGCTGCTGCCTCCGGGCGGGACCGTCGTCCTCTCCGCCGCGTCGCTGCCGCCGCTCCCCCCGGGGGTCGCCGCGGGCGCGTTGCAGGTGGAGATCTCCGGCGGGAAGGACTTCGTGCCGGAGAGCGTCGTCGTCACCGCCGTGGAGGAGACCCTCCGGGGGACGGACCCCGCCGCCAACGGGGCCGCGGCGCCGGTGCACTGGGTGAAGGCGCTCCGGCGGCGCGAGGCCGCGTCCCTGGCCCGGGCCCCGCTGGCGGCGGCACACTTCCTGGACGACGGCGGCGCCGGGGGCACGCCCCGCGAGACGCTGCTCGTGCTCCGCGATCTCGCCCCGCTGGCAGGCCTCCCGCCGACGGGGAGCGTGCGGGTCGCGGTGCTCGACCCGGCGGGCGCCGAGGTGGGCGCCGCCACGGTCGCGCTCCCGCCGCGGGCCGCGGTGTCGGTCCGCGTGCGCGACCTCGCCGGGTCCCCCGGCGACCTCCCCGGTGGCGAGGGGCAGGTCCGCGTCACGGCGCCGGACGGCTCCGGGCTCCCCAGGGGGACCGTGGGCGCCGTGCTGGCGGGGACGGTCCGGTCGGGCCCCACCGCCGTCACGAGCACTTTCGCCGCCGTGGAGGCCCCGGAGGAGGGGGTCTCCACGGAGCGCCTCGCGCTGCCCTACCTGTACCTCCCCGACGACGACGGCGCCACCGTGGTCCGCGTCCAGGTGGCCAATCTCACGTCCGGGTCCATCGACCTTCCCGTGTCCGTCCTGGGCCTGGACGGCACGGTGCTCCACGCGGACCTCGTGACGGCGGCGGGGGGTGCGTCCGTCCGCGTGGACCCCGATGCGCTGGGGGTCGACCGCGGCGACCTTCCCGACGGCGAGTGCCAGATCGTGGTGGGCGGGTTCGCCAGTCTCCCCGCGGACGCTCTGGTGGGGCGTGCGGAGGTGCGGCTCGCGGGGGACCCGGCGACGGTGTTCGGCGCGGCGCTGCGGTTCGAGCGCGCCTCCGCCGCGGGTGCGGGCGTCGTGTTCCACGCGCCCGACGTGACCGAGGCCCAGGGCGGCGCCGCCGGCTCCCGGGACGCGCTGGTCGTGCTGCGCAACGCCGGCGACGCGCCCCGCGACGTGACCGTGCGCGCCATCCTCCCCGACGGCACGCCCCTCGTCCCCGGCACGGTGACGGTGACCGTGCCCGCGGGGGCGGCGGCCCGCCTCTCCGCGGAGACGCTCCTGGCCCTCCTCGGCGCGCCCGTGGATCCGCTCCCCGCGGTCTTCCGCGGCGCCTTCACCCTCTCCGCGGCGGAGGGGGACGGCGCCGCGTGGACCGCCGTGGGCATCGCCCTCCGCTACAGCGCCAACGCGGTGGGGGGGTACGACCTCCCCGTCGAGCGGCGGTGAGCGGTGGTCCTCCGCACCGCGCGCCCACGCCGGTGACCGCCCGCCGCCTCCACGAGGGGGTCTTCGACTTCGCGCTGGAGGTCCCCTACCGCCTCCATGTCCCCGACGCCGCGGAGACCGCGGGCGCGGCTCCGCTGCTGGTGGCGCTCCACGGCAAATGGGACCGCCCGGAGCGGTTCGAGGAGGAGGCGATGGACTGCCTCCCGGCGGGCTGGGCGCTGCTCGTCCCGTCGGCCCCCCTGCCCCGCGACGCGCGGCCCGGTCGCGGCGACGGGCCCCCGGGAGCCTCCTGGTATCTCTACGACGGCGACACGCCGGCGTTCCGGAGGAGCCTCGCCCGCGCGCGCCAGTACGTGGTCGACCTCGTGGCCCGGGTGCTCCTCGCCGACCCCGCGCGTCCGGCCACGGGGGCGCGGCTGGACGGGAGCCGGGTCGCGGTGCTCGGCTTCTCGCAGGGGGCGTACCTTGCGGGGATGACCGCCGTCGTCCGGCCCGATCGGTTCCGGGCGGCGATCCTCGTCGGCGGGCGGCTGAAGGTGGAGGCGCTGGAGGACCGCATGGCCGCGGCGCGGGGATTCCCCCTGCTGGCCCTCCACGGCGCCTCCGACGCGTCCGTCCTGCCGGCCCCCGCGCGGGCGAGCATCGAGCGGGCCGCGGCGGCGGGGCTCAAGGCGGAGTTCCGCGAGTTTCCCGGCGGACACGAGTTCACCCCGGAGATGCGCGCCGCCGCGCGGGAGTGGCTCGCCGCCCTGTGACGCCGCGCGGCGCGCCCCCCCTCGCGGAATCGAACGGGGCGCGCCCCCGGAAGGGGCGCGCCCCGCAGTCGCATCGCGTCGAGCGCTAGTTGACGAGCTTGTTCTCCGGCCGGCGCGGCGGGTCCGTGGAGGGCCGCAGCGGCGCCGGGGGGTTCTCCTTGAAGGAAGGGGTGAGGTCCGCGTTGATCTGCGCGTACTCCGGGTCGCCGTCGACGGAGTCGACGATGGCGCCGATGGGGCACTCCGGGAGGCAGGCCCCGCAGTCGATGCAGGTCTCCGGGTCGATGATCATGAACTCCTGACCCTGGTAGTCGCCGGGGTGGATGCACTCCACCGGGCAGACGTCCACGCACGCGGCATAGCGCTCGCCGAGGCACTTGTTCGTGATGACGTAAGGCATCCGATCCTCCTCCAGGGAGACCCGCGCTGCGGACCCTCGCTCGCCCTGCCGCCCCTCGGCGGCCCGATGGGCAGAGGATAGCGGCGGATCCCGCGCGCGTCCAAGACTCTTGCCCCGCGGTGCCCGTCCGGGCATGCTCGCCCCCATGGATCGGCTCAGGTCGACACTGCCGGAAGCCGGATGGACCGTCGTGGAGGTCGCGCTCGTCACGACCCTCATGGGCCTGTTCCTCGGCATGGCGGTCCCCAACGTGGTGGACGCGCGGCTCCGGAACAACGAGGCGGCGGCGGCGCGCGCGCTCCGGGAGGTGCTGGCGGCGCAGGTCCTCGTCCGCGACTCGGGGCTCCTCGACACCGACGGCGACGGCCGCGGCGAGTTCGCGTTCCTGCAGGAACTCTCCGGCGAGCGGGTGCCCCGCGCCGGGAAGTCCCTCCTGGCGGAGGGGGCCGCGGGCGTGCGGCGGGGGGCGCCTCCGGGGCCGCTTCCGCAGTTCTACCTCCGGCTGGAGGAGGACGGCGAGGCGCGGATCACGGGCTACGCGTACCGCGTCTACCTGCCCGGGGCCGGCGGGGCGGCCGTTGCGGAGTCCCACCGGGGCACGTCCCTCTCGACGACGGGGACCGTGGACGCGGGGCTCGGCTCGGACACGTGGTGCGCCTACGCATGGCCCGTGGATCGGGCCGGGGAGTGGTGGTGGCCGGCGTCGGGGCGCGCGGCGTTCTTCGTGAACCAGGCGGGGGTCGTCCTCCGCGCGCCGGCGGCCCGCTACGGGAGTCTCCCCCGCTCGGGATTCGCCCCCTCGCGGCCGGAACCCGGGGCCGCGTTCGCCGGCCCCGGGCCGGCGGACTGCATCACGGGCCCCGCCGCCGTGGACGCCGAGGCACGGGACGGCCTCGTCTGGCGGCGGCTGAGGTGAGACGTCCCTACTTCGATCCCGGCACCGGGGCGTCGTCGGCGGGTTTCGCCTCGCGGATGTGGATGAACTCGCCGCCGTTGTCCTCCGCCAGGTGGGACAGGAACGGCAGGTCGGCGCTGCTCCCGTAGCACACCACGTGGACCCGGATGCGGGCGTAGCGGTTGAGCCCGTTGAACCACGCCAGCAGGCTGTCGGGGTCGATGATCTCGCCGATGGTGGGCTCGCCGTCGGTGAGGAAGAACATGGTGTCCGGCGTCTCCCGCAGGTCGTCGGGAAGCGCGCCGTCGGGGAGATCGAATACCTCGCGGAACGCGCGGTAGAAGTCCGACAACTGGGAGGCGCCGCCGCCGCCGCCGGGCGCGCTCCGCGCGCCCCGCATGAACGAGGCGGCCTTGCCGCGATTGTCCGGCGTCGCGGGGAGGAGCGTCTTCGACATGCTCCGGGGCCGGTCGGAGAAGACCATGACGTTGAACCGCGCCCGCGGATCGAGGGACTCCACGGACTGCGTGATCTCCTCCTTGGAGATGTCGAACTTCGTGGCCCCCTTGTAGACGCGGCGGAACCGCTTCACCGCCGCCTCGTCGGGCTCGAACATCTGGAACATCGAGTTGGACATGTCGAGCACGTAGCCGACCCGGTCGGAGAACACGCGCAGCCCGTAGTCCGGCGGCTTCTGCACGCCGTAGCGCTGCTCGTCGATGGAGGGAGGCTCCGGGCCCATCTCCGCGGGCCGGTCGGGGATCCCTCCGCCCGCCGCCTCGCGCTGGCGGGACCACCACTTGGCCCAGTTGTCGGGGTTGAGACCGAGCCCGACCTCGCGCGTGATCAGTTCCAGCGACTTGACGGCGTCCTTGCGGATGCGTCCCGCCTCCGTGACCGCCCGCTTGATGAGCGGGTCCACGGCGGACATCGATCCGATGCCGCCCAGCGCGTCGGCGGCCGTGGATCGCACCTGCCACGCGCCGTGGTTGAGGTTGCCGGCGATCTTCGACACCACGCGCTCCGCCTCGGCGCCGCGGGACCCCAGAGCATCCATGGCCGCGATGCGGACCTTGGCGGACGCGTCGTCCAGCAGCGGCGCCACGGTGGCCACGGTGCCCGCGTCGCCGATGCGCATGAGGCAGAGCGCCGCCTCGGCGCGGGCCAGCCAGTAGGCGTCCGCGCAGAGCGCCTTCGCGCCCTCCCCCGCGTCCTTGTCGCGGGCGAAGCCGAGGACGCGGGCGGTGTATGCGCGCACCATGGGGTGGGGATGGGGGAAGCCGGTCTCGCGGATGGCGGCCAGCGTCGCCGGGTCGGTGGTCCGCGAGAGGACGACGGTGAGCGCCTCGCGCACGGCGTCCGAGTCGCGGGCGAACTGGGCCACCAGCACGCGGGCCAGTTTCGGCTCCGAGCAGGTGCCGATGGAGCGCACGCGGGAGGCGAGCACCTGGAGGTCCTGCTCCAGCCGGATGGCCCGCCGCTCCGCGCCGCCGGGGCCGTCCTCGTCGGTGTCGTCCCGCCGGGCGATCTCCCCCAGCGTGGGGCGCCGCCCGAGGAGCCGGTCCTTCCAGCGCTGCTCCCACTCCTCGGGAGTGCAGCCCATGGCCGCCATCCACGCCTCGCGGGTGGACGTCTGGTTCCGCAGGCCGGCCAGCACGTTGACCATGCGCTCCCGGTCCTCGGAGAGCCCCAGTTCGAGGAACGACCATGCGCGCACGTGGTCGTCGTAGTCCATGAGCCCCACGGCGGCCTTGTCGAGCAGGACCTGGATGGGCTTCGTCTTCGGGCTGCCGGCGATCTTGCGCGCCTCCGCCTCCCACGTCTTGCCGCTGCCGGAGATGGCGGTCCCCTCGTTGGCGCACCACACGACGAGGTCGCGGAGGCGGGGGTGCATCTTGGCGATCCAGTGCCCCGTCCCCTCGAACAGCCACGGGGGGAGGCTGCGGACGTTGGGGTCCACCTTGAGCCAGCAGGACATCATCAGCTTGCCGATCATGTGGCGGACCGTGTGGTGCAGCATGTCGTCGTCGCTCCCAGCCTTCTGGAGGGAGTTGCAGAAGCCGTTGAAGCAGAACCCGTTGGCGATGCGGCTCTCGTTGTTGCCGCCGTAGAGGAGGTTCGTCCGCGCGCTGCCGATGTACTTCTCCTGGATCTTCGACGCCGTCGTCTCCCGCTTGGGGAGGAAGATGCCGACGGGCTTCGAGATCTGCACGCGCTCGCCGAACACGCGGACGAAGTCCCGCCAGGTCTTCTCCGCGCGCTCCGCGTAGATGTGGGCCAGTTCGTGCGTGCCCACGACGCGGGCGCTGCCGCCCTTCACGGGGATCTTGAGGCTGGGGATGTCGGTGACGACGTAGAAGTGCGTGGACCAGCAGATGACCACGTCCTTCGACCCGAAGACCTCGATCTCCCGCTCCAGCCGCTGGGCGATGACGTCCTGGTCCTCCTTGCGCCAGATGGGCTCGTCCTTCTCGCAGCGGGGGCAGTTCTCCCAGTGGTCGAGGTTGCAGCACTTGCGTCGGCTGAAGCGGTCGGAGCAGACGATGTTCCAGGAGAGGGCGTGGCGGTGGAGGAAGCAGTCGGACTTCCCGTTGGAGGCGCAGGTGGGGCTCCAGCCGGGCGGCATGGACCGCGTCCCGTCGTGGCGGCCGACCTTCTCGCAGTACCCGCACCAGCACGGGTCGTCGGGGGCCTCCGAAGGGGCCTTGAGGTAGTGCCAGCAGCCGTTGCCCGCCTGGCAGCGGCAGACCGCGTCGTCGGCGACCCAGTCCACGTGCTCCGCATCCTGCGCGGAGGCGGGTGGCGTCGCCCCCGGGCCGGGCCCCGGAACGACCGCGGCGACCGCCAGGACGAGGGCGGAGAGGTACCGGCGCGCGGGGGAGGTTCTCATCGGCCCATTCTCACCCGGGGTTCCGGGGGGATCAAGCGGCGCCGTCCGGCGCGGGGGCCGAGGGGGGGGGCGTCCCCAGTTGTCGCCCGTAGCAGTCGGGGCAGATCCCGTGGGTCACGCGGAGGCTCCCTCCCTCGGGGAGGAACGCCTCCAGGGGGAGCCAGAGCCCGTCCGCCGTCCGCACGCGATGGCACCAGGCGCAGGTGACGACCAGGCCCTCCGGGGCGGCCATGGCGCGCACGGCGCCGCCCAGCGGGCCGACGCCGAGTCGCAGGAGGGCCGCCACGGCGCCGGCGATCTCTCCGTGCCGGCGGAGGAACCGGGCCCGGTACTCGGCCAGCAGGTTCCCGTCCCCGGCGGAGTCCTCGAAGAGCCACGGCATCTCCCGCGCGGTGCGGTGGATCTGGAGGAGCCGCTGGAACACCGCCGTCGTGGCCAGGTCGTAGGCGGCGCGGGCGTCGTCCGGCGAGCGGACACGGTCCCGGAGGAGATTCCCGAGGGCCGCTCCGATGCGCAGCAGGGTGCCGTGTCCCAGCGCCGTTGCGCCCGGGTCCTGCAGGTCGGCCAGAAGGCCCCTCGCCGCGCCGAGGGCGGCGGCCGGCCCCTCGGCCTCGGCGAGCGCGGTCGCCTCGACGAGGCGGAGCCGCACCGCCACGCGGGGAACCGGGACCGGTGGGCCCGCCAGGGCCGCGCGCGCGGCGCCGAGCGCGTCCGCGGCGCGGCCGTGCAGCAGCGAGATCCGCGCCCCCTGGAACTCCGCCACGCCCGGTTCCGTCCCCGGCGGGGAGCCGTCGGGCAGGGGGGAGGTCGCGATGCGCAGGAGCCGGCGCGCCCTGGCCGGGTCCCCCCGGCGGAGGGCGACCTCCGTCCGGCGGAGGGCCCACTCGCGGCGGGGACGGCCGGCGTCGGCGGGCCCGTCGCCGTCGATGAGGGCCCAGCCCCGCGTGGCGGCGTCGTCCATCCGCTCCACGTCGTCCAGGGCGAAGGCCGCGGCGAACTCCGTCCCCGCCGCGGCGATGCGCCCCTCGGTCTCGCCCAACCGCGCCGCGGTGGACGCCAGTCGACGGGCCACCAGGAGCAGTTCGACCTCCCGCCCCTGCCGCATGAAGATCGCCCCCAGCGTGGTCAGCGTGCGGATGCCCGTGGGCAGGTCGGTCCCGCGGGTCTCCTCGTACACCGATCGCACGTGCTGCTCCGCGGTGCGGTAGTCGCGGGCCTCGGCGGCGCACTCCGCCAGCGTCAGGCGGGCGGCGTGCCGGAGTTCCCGGTCCCCGCTCCCGACCCACCGGAGCGCGACCCGCTGGAGTCGATCGGACCGGTGAAGGGGCTGCGTGAGCAGCCAGCGGACCCGCGCGTCGTCCTCCGGCTCCCCCGGCCGGAACCCTCCCGCCAGCGCCAGGTAGGCCTCCACGGCGGCGAGCCAGCCCGAGGGGGGCCCCTCCCGGAGCGCGTCGGCGCCGCGGAGCGCCCCGCCGCGGGGGTCCTCGGACGGCGCGGACGGAGGAGGGGGTTGCATCCCGAAGGCCGGTGGCGGAGACAAGGGACCGGCCATTCTCCGCTCCACCGCTCGCCGGGACGAGATTGCGGTGGGGCTCACCCCGGCCGCCCCGCAGCGCGCACCCCCCCGGCACCCCCGCAACGAGCCGGGAGCGGGCCGCCCGAGTATGCTCTCCGCCGTGCTGCACCTGGCATCGGAGACCGACCGGAACTGGGTGGACCGGGCCCGGCGGGACGTGGACGTGCTGCTGCTGGATCACGCCCACTGCGAGAAGAAGGCGGCCTCGACGGCGGTGGGGCTGCTCTTCCGCTACCCCGAAGTCCCCGGGCTGGCCGTGCCGCTGGCGCGCCTGGCCAAGGAGGAACTGGATCACTTCGAACTCGTCCTGTCCGTCCTCCAGCGACGCGGCACGCCGTACCGCCGGCTGCGCTCCGGCCCCTACGCCGCCCGCCTGCTCGAGGGCTGCCGCCGGGAGGAGCCGGGCCGGCTCCTGGACACGCTCCTCTGCTGCGCCCTCATCGAGGCCCGCTCCTGCGAGCGCATGGCGCTCCTGGCCGATGCCCTCGAGGACGGCGAACTCCGCGCCCTCTACGCCGGACTCCTCGAGAGCGAGGCGCGCCACCACGCCACCTACGTCGACCTGGCCCGCGGCACGGGGCGCTTCCGCGAGGAGGAGATCCGCTCCCGCCTGGAGGCGCTGGCGGACCACGAGGCCCGCGTCCTGGCCGACGTGCCCGCGGAGACGCGCTTCCACGGCCGCTGACGTCCCCGGCCCACCCCGTCCACAGGGAGGAACCCCATGAACCGCGCCCGCACGCTGGTCCCCGTCCTCGTGCTGTCGGCCTGCCTCGCCGCCGCCGGCTGCGCCGCCCCGGGAGGCGACGGCGCCGTCCCGAACGTGGATCTCCTCGTCACGCCCGCCGTCCGCGCCGCGGCCCCGCGCGCCGCCGGGCTCACCGAGATCCCGCTGGAGTTCCGCGACGGCGAGGAGGCGCTCGAGGGGCTCCTCGTGTTCGACCCCGCGCGCGAGGGGCGCCGTCCCGGCGTGCTGGTGGTGCACGAGTGGTGGGGGCTGACGGAGCACCCGAAGGAGGCGGCCCGTCGCCTGGCACGGCTCGGCTACGTCGCGCTCTGCGCCGACTTCTACGGCAAGGGGAACGTCACCGACGACCCGGCGCAGGCGGGGAAGTGGGCGGGGCGCTTCCGCGGGGAGGGGGCGGCGCTCGCCCGGTCCCGGGCGCGGGTGAACCTGGACGCCCTCCGCGCCCGACCGGAGGTCGATCCCGGGCGTCTCGCCGTCATCGGCTTCTGCTTCGGAGGCACCGTGGCCCTGGAAGCGGCATGGTCGGGGGCCGATCTCCGCGCCGCCGTCTCGTTCCACGGCAACCCGACGGTTCCGACGGACGCCGAGGCGTCCGCGGTCCGGGCCTCCCTCCTCGTCCTCCACGGGAACGCGGATCCCAACGTGAAGGAGACGGCGATCGCCGCCTTCCGCGAGGCCATGGAGCGCCACCGGTTCGACGCCGCCGTGGTCCTCTACGCGGGCGCCGAGCACGCGTTCACGAATCCCGCGGCCAACCGTCCCGGGGCGCGCTACCAGGAGACGGCGGCGCGGCGGTCGTGGGCGGCCGCGGAGGCCTTCCTCGCGGAGCGCCTCGGGCCCGGGGCGCGTTGACGCCGTCCGCCGCTCCCGGCGACGCGGCGTCCGCCGCGGGGGACGCCGCCTCCGATCCCACGGCCCCGGTCCGCGCGGAACTGACCGCGCGCCGGGACGCCGCCCGCGCGGCCCGCGCCGCTCTGGACGCCCGCGAGGGGCCCCTCGCGACGGCCCGGCTCCTGCTCTTCCTCGCCGCCGTGGCGCTGGCGGTCCTGTCGGCGCGGGAGGCGCTTCCGTGGGCGGTGGCGCTCCTCCCGGCGGTCGCGTTCTGCGCGCTCGTCCTCCGCCACAGGCGCCTCCGCCGCGACCGCGAGCGGGAGGTCCGCCGCGAGGCGCTCCACGATGCCGGCCTCGCCCGGCTGGAGGGGCGCTGGCGCGGAGCGGGCGACGGGGGGGATCGCTACGCCACCGCGGGCCACCCCTACGGGGACCCATTGGACGTGTTCGGCCGCGGGTCGCTCTTCGAATACGTGGACCGCGCGCGATCGAGCGCCGGCAAGGACACGCTGGCGGCGTGGCTCGGCGTCGCCGCCGACGGGGACCTGATCCGCCGCCGCCAGCGGGGCGTCGAGGAGCTCCGACCCCGCGCGGACCTCCGCGAGGACCTCGCCCTCCTCGGGACCGACGCCGCTGCCCACGCCGATCTGGGCGCGCTCCCCGCCTGGGCGGAGGCCCCCGCGGTGCCCGCCGCGGGACTGCGCGCGGGGGCCGTCGCCCTCCCGCTCCTCAACGCCGCGGGGCTCGCCTGGTGGCTGGCCGGGGATCCGTCGATCCTCGTTCCCGCCATCCCCCTCGTCGCGACGGGGCTCTTCCTCACGCGCACCCGCGTCGTCGTGGACGGGATCCTCCGCGGGGCCGATGCGTCTCTGGAGGACCTTCGCCTCCTCGAGACGCTCCTCGCGCGCTGGGAGCGGGAGTCGTTCGCGGCGCCGCTGCTGGCCGAGGCCCGCGCCGCCCTGGGGGGCGGGCCCGACGGGGCGACCCGGCGCATCGCGGCCCTGCGGCGGCTCCTCGAGATCCGGGACGCCGCCGCCAACCAGGTCTTCGCCCCCGTGGCGTTCGCCCTGGCGTGGCCCGTGCAGATGGCGCTCGCCGCCGAGGCCTGGCGGCGCCGCACGGGCCCGGCGGTGCGCGGCTGGCTCGAGGCGCTGGGGCAACTGGAGGCGCTCTGCTCCCTGGCGGGCCACGCGGCGGAGCATCCCGCGGACTGTTTCCCGGAGATCGCCGACGCCGGTCCTCTCCTCGAGGGGGAGGGGCTCGGTCACCCGCTGCTGCGCGAGGCGGAGACGGCACGCAACGACCTGACCCTGGACGCGCGGCAGCGCGTGTTCGTGGTGAGCGGATCGAACATGAGCGGCAAGAGCACGTTCCTCCGGACCGTCGGCGTCAACGTCGTCCTCGCGCTGGCCGGGGGGACGGTGCGCGCCCGCCGGCTGCGGCTCGCCCCGGTGGCGCTCGGCGCGTCGGTGAACGTCCACGACTCGCTCCTCGACGGACGATCGCGGTTCTACGCGGAGGCGGAGCGCGTGGCGCTGGTCGTGCGGCTCGCGCGCGAGGGCGGTCCGCCGCTGCTCTTCCTCCTCGACGAACTGTTCCACGGCACCAACTCGGGAGATCGCCGCGAGGGCGCGGCGGCGGTGGTGCGCACCCTCCTCCAGCGGGGCGCCGTGGGACTGCTCACCACCCACGACCTGGAACTGGCGCGCCTCGCGGAGGACCTCGACGGGACGGTCGTCAACGTCCACTTCGAGGATCGCTTCGAGGACGGTCGGATGACGTTCGACTACCACCTCCGCCCCGGGGTGGTCACGCGCAGCAACGCTCTGGCGCTGATGCGCGCCGTGGGACTGGACGTGTGAGCGAGGCGGCGGTCCGGTTCCGCGGCGCGGTGGCCCGCGTGGTCGAGGGTCCGTCCGGACTGGTCGCCGTCCTCGCGCTCGGGGTCGTGCTCCGCGCGGGGGCGTTCCTGCGCGCCGGCGGGCTCTCGGCCGCGGAGGCGCGGTTCGCGTGGCCGCACCCCCGGGAGGGTGGGCTCGCCGGGGTGCCGGACCCGGTGCGCTGGGCGCTGGACGCCGCCGCCGGCGCGGGGGCGGCGCCGGAGGGGGCCCGGGCCCTCATGCTGGCGTTCTCGCTGGCGGCGTTCGCGCTGGCGGCGGTCGTCGCGGGTCGGCTGTGCGGCGGCCGGTGGCGACTCCTCGCGTTGCTCGCGATCGCCGTGGCACCGGGCCCCGTCATGGACGCCGCCCGCCTCACGCCGCGGGCGTTCGTCGGGCTCGCCGGCCTCGCCCTGCTGCTGGGAGCGCTGCCGCTGCGGGACGGCGCCGCGCCGCGGGGGATTCGCCTCGGCGTGCTGGTGGCGGTGGCGGCCGCGACCGCGTTCCTGGCGCCCCACGGTCTCGCGCCGGCGGCGGGGCTCGCGGCCTGGTGGGTGATCCGCGGCTGGCACTCCGGGTGGGGGGAGGGCGAGGGACCCGTGGTGGTGGTCCTGGCCGCGGCGCTCGTCACCGGAGTCGCCGTGGGCGGCGTCTTCGGACCTCTCGACGGGGGTCTTCCGCCGGGGCCGCCGGGAGGAGTGCCGTTCCTGCCGGCGACGTCGAAGGCGGTGGTCGTCGCGCTGGACGGCGCGACCGCCCCGTGGGCGACCCTGGCGGGGCGGGGGCTGGGCGCCGGCTCGGCGCTGCTGCTCTTCTTCGCCGCAGCCCTCGGCGCCGCGGCGGCGACGGGCCCCGGCGGGCCGGC
>CAZSIX010000041.1:0-33339 GCA_964607145.1 uncultured Planctomycetota bacterium
GCCGCCGGCCGCGGCGGCCGCGGCCGCACCGCCCGCGGCGGCGCCCCGGGGCGTGGAGATCCGATCCCCCATGGTGGGGACCTTCTACCGCTCCGCCAGCCCCGAGTCCGCCCCCTTCGTCGAGGTGGGGGACCCGGTGCGCAAGGGGGGGGTCCTCTGCATCATCGAGGCCATGAAGGTCATGAACGAGATCAAGGCGGAGATGGAGGGGGAACTGGTGGCGGTGCTGGTGCAGAACGGCGAGGCCGTGGAGTTCGACCAGCCCCTGTTCATCGTGCGCCCCGCCGGCGGCGGGGCCTGACCCGGCCGTGTTCCGTCGAATCCTCGTCGCGAACCGGGGGGAGATCGCGCTCCGGGTCATCCGGGCGTGCCGCGAACTGGGCATCCAGACCGTGGCGGTCTATTCCCGCGCCGACGCCCAGTCGTTCCACCTCCGCCACGCCGACGAGACCATCTGCATCGGCCCCGCGCCGAGCCGCGAGTCCTACCTCTCCATCCCGAACATCATGAGCGCGGCGGAGATCGCCGATGTCGACGCCATCCACCCCGGCTACGGGTTCCTCTCCGAGAACGCCCACTTCGCCGAGGTCTGCGCGTCCAGCAACATCGTGTTCATCGGCCCTCCCGTGGACGCCATCGCCTCCATGGGGGACAAGTCCCGCGCCCGGGAGATCGCGCGCAAGGCGGGGGTCCCCATCGTCCCCGGGACGCCCGGGAAGATCGACGCCGACAAGGACGCCCTCGGCGTGGCCCACGGCATCGGCTACCCGGTCCTGGTCAAGGCCACGGCGGGCGGCGGCGGCAAGGGGATGCGCGTCGCGCACAACGACATGTCCCTCCTGAACGCGCTGCAGGGCGCGCGGGCGGAGGCGCTCTCGGCGTTCGGGGATGGGGGCGTCTACATCGAGAAGTACCTGGACCGGCCGCGGCACGTGGAGGTCCAGATCCTCGCGGACAACTACGGCAACGTCATCCACCTCGGCGAGCGGGACTGCTCGATGCAGCGGCGCCACCAGAAGGTCGTGGAGGAGACCCCGTCCCCCCTCCTCCCGCGGGACGTGCGCAAGAAGATGACCAAGGCCGCCGTGAAGCTCATGAAGGCGGCGAAGTACTCCAGCGCCGGCACCGTCGAGTTTCTCGTGGACCGGGACAACCGCTTCTACTTCATCGAGGTGAACGCGCGCATCCAGGTGGAGCACCCCATCACCGAGATGGTCACGGGCATCGACCTGGTCAAGGAGCAGATCCGCCTCGCGGCGGGGCAGAAGCTCGGCTACGGGGAGGATGCGGTGCGGTTCCGCGGCTGCGCCATCGAGGTCCGCATCAACGCGGAGGACCCGGACGCCGACTTCCGCCCCTCGCCCGGCCTGGTCACCACCTGGTTCCCTCCCGGGGGTCCCGGCGTCCGCGTGGACTCGCACATCTACCCCGGCTACAGCGTCCCTCCGAACTACGACTCCCTCATGGGCAAGCTCATCGTCCACAGGGACACGCGTCGGGAGGCCATCGAGGCGATGAAGCGCTGCCTCGACGAGTTCGTCGTGGAGGGCGTGAAGACGACCATCCCGCTCCACCGCCGGATCTTCCGGCACGGCGGTTTCGTGGCGGGGCACTACGACACGGGCCTCGTCGAGGACATCGTCGCGCGGCGGTGAGTCGCCGTTCAACAACAACTGAAAGCATTCGGCCCGCTACGAAGCGCGGGGGCTTCGTTGCTCGTCGCTTGTGGCCCTGGAGGGGCCATCCCGGGGTCGGGCTGCCACCGGCAGCCCGACGAGGCCCCGGGAGCCCTGCTCCTCGCGCCTTGCCCGCGGGCTTCTCGCTGGGCCTCGGTGCGTTCCACTTGTTGTTGAACGACGACCCAGGGCCGCCCCGCGCGGGCGGGGGAGGGCCGCAATGGACGTGGGGTGGCAGTTCGGGCGCGCCAGCGTGGTCACGCGTCTGCACGACGTCGCCGGCGACGCCGCCTGCCCGGAGCGGCCCGCCGAGGGCACCGGCGACGGGAAGTACGCGGTCGAGGCGACCATCGGCGAGGGCGGGATGGGCCAGGTGCTTCTCGTGCGCGACAGGGACCTGCGGCGCCGCGTGGCGATGAAGCTCATGAAGGAGCCCCCCGTCGGGACGGCGCAGGCCCGGTTCCGCTTCGTCGCGGAGGCGCAGGCGACGAGCCAGCTCGAGCACCCCGGCATCCCGCCGGTCCACGACCTCGGCATCACCGACGACGGGCGCCCCTACTTCACGATGAAGCTCGTCCGCGGGCGGACGCTCCGCGAGGTGCTGCACGACCTCCTCCTCGGCCGGCGGGACGTGCGCCGCGAGTACTCGCTGCACCGCCTCGTCACGGTCATGGAACGCATCTGCGAGGCGGTCCACTTCGCCCACGAGCAGGGCGTCATCCACTGCGATCTCAAGCCCGAGAACGTGATGCTCGGCGACTACGGCGAGGTCCACGTGATGGACTGGGGCATCGCGCGGGTCGGTCACGAGGGCGTGCCCACGGAGGATCGCATCGCGACGGAGCGCACGGACGCCGGCCTCCGCACGGTGGAAGGCGCGATCCGCGGCACGGTTCCCTACATGAGCCCGGAGCAGGCCGCCGGACAGACGCGGGAGGTGGACCGGCGGAGCGACGTGTACGCGCTGGGCTGCGTCCTCTACGAGATGCTCACGCTCCACATGGCGTTCCCGGGACCCGACGCGCACGCGAGGGTGCTTCGCGGCGAGTTCCCGCCGGTGCGCACCGTGAATCCCCGGCGACCGGTGCCGGAGCCCCTCGCCGACCTGTGCGATCGCGCCATGGAGCGGGAGCGGGACGCCCGCCCGGCGACGGCGCGGGACCTCGGTGCCGCCCTCCGCGCGTGGCTCGACGGGTCCGCGGACCGGGATCGCCGCCGCTCCGAGGCGGATGCCCTCGCGGACCGCGGCCGGAGGGCCGTCGAGAGCCACCGCGCCTGCAGGGAAGCCATCGCCGCGGCGGAGGCGGACGTCGATCGGATCGCCGCGACCTTCAAGCCCTGGCAGGCCATGGCGGAAAAGCGGCCGCTCCTCGCGGCGCGCGCCGCGCTCGCGGCCCGGCGGGCCGACGCGGCGGAGTCGTTCGCCGAGGCCAACCGGCTCCTCGACGCCGCGCTCGTCGCCGACGACGGCCACGCGGAGGCGCGCCGGCTCCTCGCCGAACTCTGGATCGCGCGCGTGTCCGAGGCGGAGCGCGCGGGCGACGGCGAGGAGGCGGCCCGCGCCCTCCGCGCGCTGGAGCGCCGCGGGGGACCCGCCGTCGCGGAGTTCGTCCGCGGCGACGGCTCCCTCGCGCTCGCGACGGACCCCCCGGGCGCGCAGGCGACGCTCCACGCGCTCGCGGAGGAGGACGGCGTGCTCGTGCCGGGCCGGGGCCGCGATCTCGGCCGGACCCCCATCGGGCCGGTCCCGCTGCCCATGGGCACCTACCTCTGCCTCCTGCGCGCCGCGGACGGCGTGGAAATCCGTTACCCGGTCCACGTGACGCGCCGCCGATCGTGGACGGGGCTCGTGGTGGAGCCCCCGGACCGCGCGGCGGAGGAGTTCGTGTTCGTGCCCGGTGGCCCCGCGATCCTCGGGCAGGGGAGGTCGGCCCGCGTCGCGGACGTGGGCCCGTTCCGGATCCAGCGGATGCCGGTCACGTTCTCCGACTACGGTCGATTCCTCGACGCGCTCGAGGCCCGGGAGGGACCCGCAGCGGCGGAGGAGCGTGCGCCGGGGACCGCCGGGGACGGACCCTTCATGGAGCGGGCGGGGGACGGCCGCTGGCGGGTGAAGGCGACCCTCGTGGACGAGCCGGCGCGAGGCCGGTGCGTCCGCGAGTTCGGCGCCGACTTCCAGGATCGCGTCCCCGTGCTCGGCGTCTCCCACGCCGACGCCGCCGCCTACGCCGCGTGGCGGGCGGCGGAGACGGGGCTCCCGTGGCGCCTGCCCACGGAGGAGGAGCGGGAGAAGGCGGCGCGCGGCGTGGACGGGCGGACGTTCCCCTGGGGGGAGACGGAGGACCCGTCCCTCGGGAAATGCCGGGACTCGCGCAACGAGCCGGCGCAGCCCGAGCCGGTAGGGGCCTTCCCCACGGCGACCTCGATCTACGGGATGGTGGACGCCGCCGGCGGGGCGTGGGAGTGGACCGATTCGTGGTTCGACGAGCGGAAGGCGCTCCGCGTCCTCAAGGGAGGCGCGTGGGGCGGGGCCATCGGGCTCCTGCGCTGCGCCGCGCGCATCGGCCACGACCCGTCGCTGCGGCTCGCGATGACGGGGTTCCGGTGCGCGATGGGGTAGGGAACCCGCCGTCGGCCGGAGATCGTCCACGCTACGGCATTCGCAGTGCCATGGCGATCCTGGTAGCGGCCTGGTTCCCGTCGTAGCCACCGAACGTGAGCAGTCGCTTGCCCACGACCGTGGACGCGCCGAGCCAGCGAGCGCGGGGAAACACCGGGACGCAGCAGGTATCGTTGTCCGGGTCGACGTAGCCGCCCGGGATGCCGTGCTGGTCCCACACTTCGTTGTACACGCGGGGACCGCCGTCCCATCCGCCGAACGTGATGAGCAGGCCATCGACAACCCCGCCGAATCGCCCGATCAGGCCGTCCGGGTAGAGGCCCCATGGGCCGAACCACGATGCCGTCGCGGGCCGGAACGTCTCCAGAGCCACGGTGTCGCCAATCTCCGCGAACTCGCCCACGCGGCCGCCGTGCACGTGGATGTACGGTGGCATGGCCCCGGCCACGGCGTCGGCGCGCGCCACGGCCATGGGCGGGTGGGCGTTCCACTCCCCGGTGGCGGGGTCGAAGGACTCCACGGAGGCCAGATACGCCGAGGCCCCCTCGCCGCCGAAGACGTAGATCCGCCCCGCGAAGACCGCCACGGCGGCTCCGGCGCGCGCCTCGGACATGGGCACGCCCGTGCTCCAGGAGTCGGCCACGGGGTCGTAGACCTGGACCAGCGACGTCGGCGTGCCCGCCGACATTCCGCCCATCACGTAGATCTTCCCGCCCACCGCCGCCGTAGCGAATCGCGACCGCGCCCCCGGCAGGGGCTGGTTCGGCGCCCAGGAGTCCGTGGCGAGGTCGTACCGGTACGAGCCCTTGCCGTCGGACCCGATCACGTGGACCAGGGTGCCCACGGCTGCCGCGCCGTGCCCGGCCATCGCCTCGGGGAGGTCGCGCAGCGTCTCCCAGTGGGGCTGCGCGGAAGGCGGGGACGGGAGGGCCACGAGCACCACATCCTGCGTGACCTCCGTCGCGAAGGCGAACGACGCCTCGCCGCGCGCCGTGCCGCCGGCGTTCACGGCGGCCACGGTGAAGGGCACGCCGGGGGGCGCGACGAGGCCCGCGGAGAAGCGGCCCTCGGCGTTGGTGGTCCGGAGGATGGGCTCGAAGCCCTCGACGGCGGCGGGGAGCTGGATGTCCGTGACGACGAACTCGTTGCTGCGGAAGTCCACGCGGAACCCCGCGAACAGGTCCACGGGCCCCCAGCCGGGCAGGTCGAACGAGCACCGGACCGTGTAGACCCCCTGCACGACCGTCGCCCCGGCGTCCTGCGCCTCCAGCACGAGGTCGCGGTAGGGGCGCACCGAGGCGCCCGTCTGGCCGGTGGAGACGAACTCCGCGGGCGCGCCCGGGAAGAGGATGGCCCACTCGTGGGTCTCCACGCCGAAGACGGCGAGGTCGGCCACGCGGAACTCGTCGTCGGAGAAGTCCGCCGGCGAGCCGGCGTCGACGTGATCCAGGCCCGCCAGCGCCCCCGTGAGGCCGATGGTGACGGCGGCGCCCGGGGACGGCGTGGTGCCGTCGGGCTCGTACACCACGCCCTCGAGGGACCCCGCGAGGGGCGTGACCGGCGCCGGGACCTCGGCCGTGAGGACGACCGTCTCGTCCTCGACCTCCCCGGCGGCGAGCGCCCGCGCGGAAGAACTCGCCGTGCCGAGGGTCTGCACGATCTCCATGGCCGACGGCCGGAAGACCGAGCGCGGCACCTCGAACCGGCCGGCGGCATCCGCCACGAGGGCGCCGCAGCGCGAGAGCACGGCGGCGCCGGGGCGCGGGGCGCCGGCGCCGTCGCGGACGCGGCCCCGCACGTGGGACGCCGTCTCCGCGGAGACGACGACCGCGTACGCGACGGGGGCCGCGGCGGCGAGCGTCGCCGGCGACACCACGTCGGGGACGATGCGGTCCGTCGCCTCGTCGTGCACGGCGCGACCGGGGCGAACGCTCCACGCGCCCTCCGCGTACTGCAACAGCCGGATCTCCGCGGTGGCGAGGGCGGTGGGGTCCACCCACGCGGGACGGCCGAGATCGACGGTCACGACCGCTCCCTTCGCGAAGGCGAGCGGTGGCGACGAGCCCACGTCCGCGCCGGCGAGGGCGACGAAACCCGGCGGCAGCGGCGCCGGGAGTTCCGCCGGGAGGGCCCAGGGATCGAACGTCACCGTGACCTGGCCCGGCGACGCGGGCACGGAACCCGCGGGCAGGAACAGGAGTCCACCGGCGCTGTGCGCGCCCGCGGGAACCTCGATGGCCGCGTCCGCGGAGGCGAGGACGACGGCCGCGGCGCTCCCGCGGCGCCGGAGCAGGGTGACGACCTCGACGACGCCGTCGCCGGTGACGACGGCGCGGCCGCTCCCCGGGCGCGTGAGCGCGCCGGCCTCGTCGTGCCCCAGGAGCGCGCCCACGTCCAGACGACCGAGCACGGCGGGATCGGTGAACGAGATCTCGACGGCGAAACGGCCGTCGAACCCGGTGACGACGTCATCCCCGCCGACGATGACCGCCTCCTGATCCTGGGAGTCGTTGCGCACGAAGGTCGTGCCCGGCACCGTGGCGACGAGCGGCTGGCCGCCGCGCCGGGAGGCGCGGAAGACCTGGCCCTTGAGGGTCGCGAACACCTGTCCGCCCCGCTTCCAGGAGCGCTTCCCGCCCCTCCCGGCCAGGACGTACCGGCCCGTGGAGCGCGAGCCGCCGATGTCCAGCGTCATCGTGACGGGGAGGTCCAGCGCACCCAGGGGGACGCCGCCCCCGGAGATCACGAACCGGCCGCTCCGGGCCTTGAACCGGAACCCCCGGATCCCCGAGGTGTCGCGCGCGCGGGCCACCCGCCAGCCGGACCGGGTCGTCTCGAGTTCCTCCGGCGCAAGGGTCTCGACATGGTCCCCGAGGCGGAGAGTCACGGGGGCGGGGAGACCGGGCTCGGCGGCCGGGAGGACGCGGCCCTTGACGACCCACCGCGTCTCCGCCGACGACGAGGAGACCCGGATCCCGACGGGCAGCGCTTCCCCGGCGCGCGCCGGCCCGGCGGCCGCGAGGCCCGCTGCCACGACCGCCGACGTGACCAGCCGGCGCAGCATGCTCCGCACGACGACTTCCTCCGGGGGTCTCCGCCGTCGCGGGGAGAGTACACGGGCCCGCCACGGCAGTCAATGCAGCCGGAGCGCCCGCGGTCCGCCCCCGACCCCCCCCATTCCTCGCGCGCCCCCGCGGGGCCCGGTACCCTCCGCCGGATCGCGGCCGGGGTCCGGCGGCGGACGGGGGGAGCATGCCAAGGGCGGTCGTGACCGGCGGCGCCGGGTTCATCGGGAGCCACCTCTGCGAGCGCCTCGTCCGCGACGGGTGGACGGTGCTCGCGGTGGACAACCTGCTCACGGGGGATCGCCGGAACCTCGCCTCCCTGGAGGGGAACCGGGCCCTGGAGTTCCTCCGCCAGGACGTGACCCTGCCCATGGAGGTGCCCGGCCCCGTGGACGTGGTGTTCCACCTGGCCTCGCCGGCCAGCCCCGTGGACTACCTGCGGCACCCCATCCAGACGCTGAAGGTCGGCTCCCTGGGGACGCACAACGCGCTGGGGCTGGCGAAGGCGAAGGGGGCGGTGTTCTTCCTCGCCTCCTCCTCGGAGGTCTACGGGGACCCGCTCCAGCACCCGCAGCGGGAGGACTACTGGGGCAACGTGAACCCCATCGGTCCGCGCGGCGTGTACGACGAGGCCAAGCGGTTCTCCGAGGCCATGACCAACGCGTACCACCGGACCCACGGCCTGCAGGTCCGGATGGCCCGCTTCTTCAACACGTACGGGCCGCGGATGCGCCTCGGCGACGGGCGCGTCGTCCCCGCGTTCATGGAGCAGGCGCTGCGGGGGCGTCCGCTGACGGTCCACGGCGACGGGCTCCAGACGCGCTCCTTCTGCTACGTGGACGACCTCGTGGAGGGGATCGTCCGCCTGGCCGCGTCGACGGAGAACGCCCCCGTGAACCTGGGCAATCCCCGGGAGATGACCATCCTCGAGTTCGCGCGCCACACCCTCGCCGTCACGGGGAGCGCCAGCAGGGTGATCCACGTGGAGGCCATGGAGGACGATCCCAAGGTCCGCCGCCCCGACATCGACCGGGCCCGCCGCGTGCTCGGCTGGGAGCCCGTCGTTCCGCTGGAGGAGGGGCTGCGCCGCACCGTGGAGTCGTTCCGTTCCCGCATCGATCAGCAGTCCGGAGGATCCGCTTGAGCGACGAACTGAAGCGCCGCATCGAGACCCGCGAGGCCCGGGTCGGAATCCTGGGCCTCGGCTACGTCGGCCTGCCGCTCGCCATGGAGTTCGTGCGCGGCGGCCTCGACGTGACAGGGTTCGACGTCGTGGCGGAGAAGGCGGCGGCGCTGAACGCCGGGAACTCCCACATCGCCGACGTCCCGTCGGCGACGGTGCGAGCGGCGCTGGACGCGGGCCGGTTCCGCGCCACCGCGGACTTCGATCGCCTGACGGACGTGGACGCCATCAGCATCTGCGTGCCCACGCCGCTGTCCAAGACGCGGGACCCGGACATGTCCTTCGTGGAGGAGGCGGCCCGCCAGGTGCAGCGACGCCTCCGCCCCGGGCAGATCGTGGTCCTGGAGTCGACCACGTACCCGGGCACCACGGTGGAGGTGATGCTCCCCCTGCTGGCCGCCGGCGGCCTCGAGGTGGGGAAGGACTTCTTCCTCGCGTTCTCGCCGGAGCGCGTGGATCCGGGCAACCCGGTCTACGGCGTGCGCAACACGCCCAAGGTCCTCGGCGGCGTCACGCCGGCCTGCACGGACATGGCGGTCCGCCTCTACGCCGGCGCGGTGGAGACCGTCGTCCCCGTCTCCACCGCCGCCACGGCGGAGATGGTGAAACTGCTGGAGAACACGTTCCGGAGCGTGAACATCGGCCTCGTCAACGAGGTGGCCATCATGTGCCGCCGCCTCGGCCTCGACGTGTGGGAGGTCATCGACGCCGCCGCCACGAAGCCCTTCGGGTACATGCCCTTCCGGCCCGGCCCCGGTCTCGGCGGCCACTGCATCCCCATCGACCCGCTGTACCTCTCGTGGAAACTCCGCAGCCTCAACTACCGGGCGCGCTTCATTGAACTGGCCGATGCCGTGAACGCGGAGATGCCGGAGCACGTCGTCCGGCTGGTGGGGGACGCGCTCAACGAGCGGGGGCGCGCCGTGCGCGGGAGCCGCGTGCTGCTGCTCGGCGTGGCGTACAAGAGGGACATCGAGGACATCCGCGAGTCCCCGGCGCTGGAGATCCTGCGGGAACTGGTGGCGCGGGGCGCTGACGTGCGCGTCGTCGACCCCCACGTCGGGTCCTTCCGCCTGGGCGACGCCACGTGGGAACCGGTCCCGCTGACGGACGCGGAACTGGACGGGGCCGACGTGGTCGTCGTGACCACGGACCACTCGGCGTTCGACATGGACCGGGTCGTGGCCCGGGCGCGGCTCGTGGTGGACACGCGGAACGCCACGCGCGCGCACCGTGGCGCGCCCAACGTCGTCCGGCTGTGAGCGGCCGCACGGTCCTGGTCACGGGAGCCGCCGGGTTCATCGGCTCCCACGTCGCGGCGGCGCTGCTCCGTCGCGGGGATCGCGTGCGGGGGCTGGACTCCTTCGACACGTTCTACGACCCCGCCATCAAGCGCCGGAACGTGGAGGAGGCCGCCCGCGAGGGGGCCCTCGACATGGTCGAGGCGGACGTGCGCGACGCGGCCGCGGTGCGCGCCGCCACGGCGGGGGTGGACGCGGTCATCCACCTGGCGGCGCGGGCCGGCGTGAGGGCGTCGCTGGCGGACCCGGTCACCTACGCCGACGTGAACGTGCGGGGGAGCGCCGTCGTCCTGGACGAGGCGCGCCGCGCCGCCGTCGGCACCGTCGTGCTCGCGTCGTCCTCCAGCGTCTACGGCTCCCGCTCGAAGGCGCCGTTCTCCGAGGCCGATCCCTGCGACCGCCCCGTCTCCCCCTACGCCGCGACGAAGCGGGCCATGGAGATCCTGGGCGCCGCCCACGTGGCCGATCACGGCGGCGGCGTGACCTGCCTCCGGTTCTTCACGGCCTACGGGCCCCGCCAGCGCCCGGAGATGGCGGTCCACGCGTTCGCCCGGGCCATCGAGGAGGGCCGGCCGGTGGTGGTCTACGGGGACGGCAGCGCGCGTCGCGACTTCACGTACATCGACGACATCGTCGACGGCGTCCTCCGCTCGCTCGATCGCGCCGCCGGCTACCGCGTCTACAACCTGGGCGAGGAACGCACGACGACGGTGACGGACCTCATCGCGCTGCTGGCCCGGGCGCTGGGCCGGGAGGCGCGCACGGAGCATCGCGCCGCTGCGCCCGGCGACGTCCCGCTCACCTGCGCGGACGTCTCCCTGGCGCGCGCGGAACTCGGCTACGCGCCGGCCGTGCCCCTCGAGGACGGGCTGGAGCGCTTCGCGCGCTGGATGCGGGGGGGCTGATGGCGACCTGGCTCGTCACCGGCGGCGCCGGGTTCATCGGCAGCAACCTCGTCCACCGCCTCGCCGCGGAAGGGGAGCGCGTCCGCGTCCTCGACGACTTCTCCACGGGCCGCCGCCGGAACGTCGAGGGGCTCCCGAAGTCCCGCGTGCGGATCATCGAGGCGGATCTCCGCGACGGGGCCGCCGTCGCGCGGGCGGCGCGGGGGGCGGAGTTCATCCTCCACCAGGGCGCGGTCCCGTCCGTTCCGCGGAGCCTGAAGGACCCGCGCCGGACGACGGAGGTGAACGTCCTCGGGACGCTGAACGTGCTGGAGGCGGCGCGGCGCGCCGGGTCCGTGAAGCGGGTGGTCTTCGCGTCCTCGTCCAGCGTGTACGGCGACACGCCGGTCCTGCCGAAGGTGGAGACGATGCCGCTGCTGCCGCTCTCCCCCTACGCCGCGTCGAAGGCGGCGGGGGAGGCCTACGCGCGGGCGTACACCTCCAGCATGGGCGTGCCCGTCGCGGTGCTGCGCTACTTCAACGTGTTCGGCCCGCGCCAGGACCCGAAGGGCGCCTACGCGGCGGTGGTGCCGCGGTTCTTCCAGGCGGTCCTACGCGGCGAGGCGCCGGTCATCTACGGCGACGGCCAGCAGACGCGGGACTTCACGTACGTGGACAACGTGGTGGAGGCGAACCTGCTCGCCGCCCGCTTGCCGCGCGCCGCCGGCGAGATCCTGAACGTCGCCTGCGGCAGCCGCGTCACCATCGAGGGCCTCGCCCACATGGTGGGGGAGGCGCTGGACCTGCCGTCGAAGCCGCGCATGGAGCCGGGCCGGGCGGGCGAGGTGCGCCACTCCCTGGCCGACACGTCGCGCATCGAGGCGGTCCTCGGCTATCGGCCGGCAGTCGGACTGCGCGACGGCCTCCGCCTGGCGGGGGAGTGGTTCCGCAGTCCCGCGGGGAGGCGCCCGTGAGCGCGTTCCGCGCGGAGACGGGGCCCGCCGCGGGAACCGCCCTCGGCGGTGTCGTCCTCGTGCGGTCGAAGCGCCACCGGGACGATCGCGGGTTCTTCTACGAGGCGTGGCAGGAGCGCGCGTTCGCCGACCTCGGGATCACGGCGCGGTTCGTCCAGGACAACCACTCGCGCAGCGTGCGGGGCGTGCTGCGGGGGATGCACTGGCAGGACCGCCGGGCCCCGCTGGGCAAGCTCGTCCGCTGCACGCGGGGCGCCATCTTCGACGTCGTGGTGGACCTCCGCGTCGGCTCGCCCACCTTCTCCCGCTGGGCGGCGTGGACGCTCTCGGAGGAGGACGAGGACCCGGGCCTCCTCTGGGTTCCGCCCGGGTTCGGCCACGGCTTCCTCTGCCTCTCCGACGTGGCGGAGGTCCAGTACAAGGTCACCGGGCCCTGGAACCGCGAGTCGGAGGGCTGCCTCCGCTGGGACGACCCTGCCGTGGGGATCCGCTGGCCCATCGCGGACCCCGTCCTGAACGCGCGGGACCGCGCCGCGCCGGGGCTCGACGCCTACCTCCGCGCGCCGTCCTTCCCCGCGGGGGAGCCCGTGGACGGGGGGGGAGCGTGAGGGGAGTCGTCCTGTGCGGGGGCACCGGGTCGCGGCTGGACCCGCTCACGCGCGTGACCAACAAGCACCTGCTCCCCGTGGGGCGCGTGCCCATGGTCTACCACCCGCTCCGCACGCTGGTGGGCGCGGGCATCGAGGAGATCCTCCTCGTGACGGGCGGGAACAACGCCGGCGAGTTCGTGCCGCTCCTCGGCAACGGCTCCGAACTCGGCCTCCGCCACCTCCACTACACGTACCAGAAGGGGGCGGGGGGGATCGCCGACGCCCTGCGCCTCTGCCGCCACTTCGCCGGGGACGAGCGCATCGCCGTCATCCTTGGGGACAACATCTTCGGCCCCGGTCCGGCGCTGTCCGACCTCCTGCGCGCCGAGGGCGCCTCCGCGGAGCGCGGCGCGTGCGTGTTCCTGAAGGAGGTCGACGATCCGGAGCGGTTCGGCGTCGCCGCCGTGGACGGGGATCGCGTCGTCTCCATCGAGGAGAAGCCGGCGCGGCCCCGCTCGCGGCTCGCCGTGACGGGGGCCTACGTCTACGACGCCGACGTCTTCGAGATCATCGAGCGCCAGCGGCCCAGCGGGCGCGGCGAGTTCGAGATCACCGACGTCAACAACGCGTACCTCGCCGCGGGCGCGCTCCGCGCGCGCCGGCTCGGCCCGGAGATCTCCTGGACCGACGCGGGCACGTTCGAGTCGCTCCTCCGCGCCAACAACCTCGTGGCCTCGTGGGAGCGGGACCGCGCGGAGTGAGGGTGTTCGTCACCGGCTGGGACGGCCTCGTCGGACGGGAACTCCGGCGCCGGCTGGCGGTGCGGCCGTGGGGAGTGGACGGGGGCGATCTCCCGGGGCTGGACGTGACCTCCGGGGAGGCGCTGCGGCGGCGCGTGGCGCGGTTCCGTCCCGACCGCGTGGTCCATCTCGCCGCCTGGACCGACGTGGACGCGTGCGAGTCCGATCCGGCCCGCGCCTTCCGCGCCAACGCCGAGGGCGCCCGCCACGCGGCGCGCGCCGCGGCGGCGTGCGGCGCCGCGCTCCTCCACGTCTCCACGGACTACGTGTTCGGGCGGGGGGAGGGCCGGCCCCTGCGGGAGGACGACCCGGTGGCGCCGCTGTCCGTCTACGGGCGCTCCAAGGCCGCGGGGGAGCACGCCGTGCGCGGCGCGCTGCCGCCGGGCCGCTGGACCATCCTGCGGGCGCAGTCCCTCTACGGCGCCGGGCGGAAGTCGTTCCCCGACGCCATCCTCGCGGCGGCCCGCCGGAAGCCGCGCCTGGAGGTCGTCACGGACCAGCGCGTCTCCCCGACCTGGGCGCGGGATCTGGCGGGCGCCATCGAACTGGCTCTCCTGCGCGGGCTCGCGGGCACCTTCCACTTCTCCGCCGCCGGCTCGTGCACCTGGAACGAGTTCGCGCGCGCCGTGCTGGACGAGGCCGGCGTCCGGGACGTCGAGGTCGCCGCCACCACCGCCGCCGCGCTGGCGCGGCCGGCGCCGCGACCCGCGTGGTCCGTGTTCGACACCGGCCGCTGGGAGCGGGCCACGGGCCTCCGCCCCCGCCCGTGGCGGGAGATGCTCCGGGAGTACCTGCACGACGGCGGAAGGGCGGCGTGAGCGCGCGGGGGTTCCTCGTGACGGGCGGCTCCGGCTTCATCGGGAGCAACCTCGTCCGCCTCCTCCTCGACCGCTACCCCGACGAGGACGTGGTCAATCTCGACCTGCTCACGTACGCCGGGAGCGGCGGCAACCTGGACGATCTCGCCGGCCACGCGCGCTACCGCCTCGTGCGGGGCGACGTGTGCGACCTCGCGCGGCCCGCCACGCTGGACGCCCGGATCGCGGCGGGCGGATTCCGCCGCGCGTTCCACCTGGCCGCGGAGTCCCACGTCGACCGCTCCACCGTCGAGGCCGTCGACTTCGTCCGCACGAACGTGCTCGGGACGCAGGCGGTGATCGACTGGGTGCGGGCGGGAGGCGCGGAGCGTCTCGTCCACGTGTCCACGGACGAGGTCTACGGGAGCCTCGGCCCGCGCGGCCGCTTCCGCGAGACGACCCCGCTGGATCCCCGGAGCCCCTACTCCGCGAGCAAGGCCGCGTCCGACCTCCTCGTCCTCGCGGCCGTGCACACGCACGGGAGCGGCGGCATCGACGCCGTCGTCACGCGCTGCTCGAACAACTACGGACCCTGGCAGTTCCCCGAGAAGCTGATCCCGCTGATGCTGACGAACGCCATGGACGGCCTGCCCCTCCCGGTCTACGGGGACGGCCTCCAGGTGCGGGACTGGATCCACGTGGAGGACCACTGCCTCGGGCTCGTGGCCGCCGCGGAGCGGGGCAGGGCGGGGCGGGTCTACAACTTCGGCGGGTCCGCGGAGCGGCCGAATCTCGAGGTCGTGCGGCGGGTGCTCGCCCTCGTCGGCGCGCCGGAGTCGCTGGTCCGGTTCATCGAGGACCGGCCCGGGCACGACCGCCGCTACGCCATCGACTCGGGCCGGGCGCGGAAGGAACTGGGCTGGCGGCCCCTCCGCCGCTTCGAGCGGGGGCTCCGCGAGACGGTGGACTGGTACCGGGCGCACGAGCCGTGGTGGCGCGCCATCCGGTCGTCGGGCGGGTTCCGCGCCTACTACGCGTCCATGTACGACCGCCGGCTCCGGGAGTCCACCGCGACGGCTCCCGCGGCGGAGGCGGCACGATGAGGATCCTGACCGCGGTCGCCGCCGGCGGTTCCGACGCGCGGGTCGCGCTCTCCGCGGCTCTGGAGGCCTGGAGCCGCGGCCTGGACATCCGGCTCCGGTTCCTGAACATCGGCATCGAGGAACTGGTCGTCGACGTGAGCGCGGACGGCGCGCCCGGCGAGGGGGCGGCGGAGGGACTCGCGGCCGTGGAGGCGGCGATCCTCCGGGAGAAGCCCGCCCTCCTCGTCGTCCACGGTGGCGGCGCGGCGGCGCTGGCGGCGGTGATCACGGCGGCGAAGTCCGGCGTGCCGTCGCTGCGGACGGCGGCGGGCGTGCGGGGCGGCCCGGAGGACGGCGAGGAGCGCGCCGCGGATCGGCTCGCCACCGTGCGCCTCGCCGGCGACGCGGCGGCGGCGGCCCGTCTCCGCGGGGAGGGACTCGACGCGACGGAGTCTCCGGCGGATCGGGAGGCGTGGGGAGCGGCGGCCGCGAAGGTCGTCCTCCGCGTCCTCCGGGAAGGGTAACGAATGATCATCCTCGGCATCGGCGGGCTCGGCTACAGGGACGCGGCGGCGGCGCTGGTCGTGGACGGGCGCCTCGTGGCGGCGGTGGCGGAGGAGCGATTCACGGGACGCAAGCACCAGGGAGGCTGGCCCCGGCGCGCCGTGGAGTGGTGCCTCCGATCCGCGGGAGTCGCCGCGGCGGACGTGCAGCGGGTGGCCGTCGCGAACAACCCCTGGGTCCCGCTGCGCGAGCGGCTCCTCGGCTGGTACGGGGACGCGTTCTTCCAGTCCCGCGAGTTCCGCGTCTTCCACATCTTCCACGACGAGATCCACGGGCCGCTGCTGTTCCTCAAGGAGATGGAGGACCTCTCCGCGGGCCGGCCCGGACGGGTGGAGGTGGTGCGCCATCACCTGTCGCACATGGCGGCCGGGTACTACGCGTCCGACGTGGACGAGGCCGCGATCCTTGTCATGGACGGCCGCGGCGAGGTCAGCACCTCCAGCCTCGGCGTCGGGCGCGGAGCCGCGCTCGAGGCGTTCCGCGTCGAGGAGATGCCCAACTCGCTGGGCCTGCTCTCGGCCTCCGTGGCGGACTACCTGGGGTTCGGGGAGCAGGACGACGAGTTCCGGATCATGAGCATCTCGGCGACCGGCGAGCCCCGCTTCCGCGCGGAGTTCGCGGAGATCGTCCGGCTCGTGCCGGAGGGCACCTACGCGCTCAACCCCGACTTCTTCTCGTTCCACGAGGGCCGCGCCGTGCTCTCGGAGCGGTTCCTGAAGGTGTTCGGCGCGCCCCGCGTCGCGGGGGCCCCGGTGGAGGCGCGCCACCGGGACATCGCCTCCTCCCTCCAGGGGGCGCTGGAGGACGCCGCCCTCCACATGGCGGGCCACCTGGCGGCGCGCACGAAGGCGAAGGCGCTGGTCGTGTCCGGATCGCTGGCGCAGAACTGGGCCCTCAACGGACGCCTCGCGCGGGAGGCCCCCTTCGAGCGGGTGATCGTGCCGCCCTACTGCGGCGACGACGGGACCGCGGTGGGCGCGGCGCTGCGCGCGGCGGCCACGGGCCCCGGCGGGGAGCGCCCCGCGCCGGTGCCCTCCCCGGCGCTGGGCCCCGACCTCCCGGCGGCGGAGATCGAGGAGACGCTCGCCGCGTGCGGCCTCCCCTCCACCCGGCCGCCGTCGGTGGCGGCGGAGACGGCCCGCCTCCTCGCGGAGGGGCGCATCGTGGGCTGGGCCCGCGGCCGCGCGGAGTTCGGTCCGCGGGCCCTCGGCCGCCGGTCGATCCTCGCCTCCGCCGCCGATCCCGCCCTCCAGGAGCGGTTGCGGCGCACGGTGAAGACGCGCGAGTCCCATCACCCCTTCGGCGTCGCGATGACGCGCACCGAGGCGGAGCGCACGCTGGAGCGGCCCGTGGACGGGACCTCGATGCTCGTACCGGCGCGGGTCCGCGCGTCGGAGCGGGACCGGTTCCGCGGGCTCGTGCTGGCGGACGGCTCCGTGCGCCTGCAGGTGGTCGACGCGGAGGAGAACCCGGAGTTCCACGCGGTGCTGCTGGACCTGGGGCGGCGGACCGGCGTCGCGGCGGCGGTGAACACGTCCCTCAACCTGCCCGGCCGGCCGCCGGCGACGGGCCCCCGGGAGGCGCTGGAGTGCCTCTACACGACGGGGATGGACGCGCTCGTCCTGGGCGATCGCCTGCTGGGCAAGCGCGGAGCGCCGGCGTGAGTGCCGCGTCCTCCGCGGGCGGCCCGGCGCTACGCCTGAGCGTCGTGATGCCCGTCTACAACGAGGCCGCCACCGTCGCCGACGTGCTGCGCAAGGTGCTGTCGCAGCCGGAAGTGTTCGAGGTGATCGTGGTGGACGACTGCTCCACGGACGGCTCCGACCGCATCGTCGCCGGCCTGGGGGAGCCCCGCGTCCGCCCGTTCCGGCACGAGCGGAACCGGGGGAAGGGCGCCGCCGTCCGCACGGGCTTCGCGGAGGTCCACGGCGACGTGGTCATCGTGCAGGACGCCGACCTCGAGTACGACCCCGCCGACTACGGGATCCTGCTCGGCCCCATCCGCGAGGGGCGCGCGGACGCCGTGTTCGGCTCCCGCTTCCTCGGCGGGCCCCACCGGGTCCTCCTGTTCTGGCACTACGCCGGCAACCGGGCCCTCACGCTCCTCTCCAACATGATCACCAACGTGAACCTCACGGACATGGAGACCGGCGCGAAGGCGTTCCGGGCGGACACGCTGCGGGCCGTGACCCTCCGCCAGAACGGGTTCGGCTTCGAGCCGGAGATCACGGCGAAACTCGCCCGCCTCGGCGCCCGCATCTGGGAGGCCCCCGTCTCCTACGCGGGACGCACGTACGCCGAGGGCAAGAAGATCACGTGGGTGGACGCCGTCGAGGTGCCCTGGGTGCTGTTCCGCGCGCGGTTCCTGGATCCGCTGTAGTGGCCCCGCTCCCCGCCGTGGGACAATCCCCGCCCTCGCGGGAGGTCGGGCCATGATCCGGGTCGGCGTGGTGGGTACGGGCGACTGGGGGCGCAATCTCGTCCGCGCGTTCGCGGCGCTGGAGGGGGCGCGCCTCGTGCGCGTGGCCGACATCGACGGCGACCGCCTCGCCGACGTGGCGGCGCGGCATCCCGGCGTGGAGACCTCCACGGACCCGGCCTCCGTCACCCTCGCCGGCGACGTGGACGCCGTCGTCGTGGCGTCGTCCGCGGCGACGCACCACGGCCTCGCCGCGGCGGCGCTGGATCGGGGCGCCGCGGTGCTCGTGGAGAAGCCCCTGGCGCTCACCGCCGCCGACGCCGTAGACCTCGTGGAGCGGGCGCGGCGGCGCGGCGCGGTGCTGATGACCGGCCACCTCCTCCTCTACCACCCCGCCGTCGAGCACGTGGAGGCCATGGTCCGGGCCGGGGAACTGGGGGAACTGCGCAGCATGAGCGCGGTGCGCGTCAACCTGGGCCGCATCCGCGCCGACGAGAACGCGCTCTGGTCCCTCGCCCCCCACGACGTCTCCGTCATGTGCCGGCTCGCGGGGGGACCCCCCGCTTCCGTCTCCGCCATGGGCACCGCGTGGATCCGGCCGGGAGTCGAGGACGAGGCGTTCGTGACGATGCGCTGGGCCTCCGGTCTCCTCGGGCACGTCCACGTCTCGTGGCTCGACCCGCAGAAGGAGCGGCGCCTCGTGGTGGTCGGCACGCGCCGGCGCGTCGTGTTCGACGACATGCAGCCCGCGGAGAAGCTGCGGGTGACGGAGCGGGCCCTCCCGCCGACGGCGGAGCACGTCGGACCGGGCGAGGCGGCGGCGGTGCGCTACGGCCCCGTCGTCATCCCGCGCGTGGATCCGGAGGAGCCCCTGGCGCGGGAGTGCCGGCACTTCCTCGAGTGCGTCCGCACCGGAGCGCGGCCCCGGAGCGACGGCGAGGAGGGGCTGGCGGTGGTGCGCGTGCTGGAGGCGGCGTCCCGTTCGCTGGCGGCGGGCGGGGCGCCCGAGCCGGTGGAGGCCGGGGCGGCACAGGCGGCGGCGGGGGGCGGGCCCGGTGGACATCGAGGACGGGGGAGGAGCGCATGAGCGGGAGCGGCGGCGGACGGGGCGGGGCGAAGCGGGGCGGCAAGGGCGGCGGCGTCCGCAGGCCGGCGAAGAAGGCCGCGGCCGGGGCGTCGGCCCGGCGCGCCGCGAAGCCGGCGGGCAGGGGGAAGCGGGCGGGCCGGCCGGGCGGAGCCGGGGCGGCGCGGAAGGCGAAGGCCACCCGCCCGAACATCCCCCTCCTCGACCTCGCCCGTCCCTGGGAGGGACTCCGCGACGAGGTCCTCCGCGAGGTGATCACCGTCTTCGAGGAGCGCGACTTCATCCTCGGGCGGCGCGTCGAGGCCCTGGAGGAGGAGGTGGCCGCCTACTGCGGCGCGAAGCACGCCGTCGCCTGCGCCAGCGGCACCGACGCCCTCCTGCTGACCCTCCGCTGCCTGGGGGTCGGACCGGGCGCCGAGGTCGTCACGTCGCCGTTCACCTTCTTCGCCACGGCGGGCGCCATCTGGAACGCCGGCGCACGCCCCGTGTTCGCCGACATCCGGCCGGACTCCTTCAACATCGATGCGGAGGCGGCACTGGCCGCCGTGACGCCCCGCACGCGCTGCCTGCTGCCCGTCCATCTCTTCGGGCGCACCGCGGACATGGGCCCGCTGCTGGAGATCTCGTCGGAGACCGGGATCCCGGTGCTGGAGGACGCCGCGCAGGCCATCGGCGCCGAGTACCGGGGCATGCGCGCCGGGGCCATGGGGGACGCGGGCGCGCTCTCGTTCTACCCGTCCAAGAACCTCGGCGGCGCCGGCGACGGCGGGATGGTCGTCACGCAGCGCGCCGACGTCGCGGCGCGGCTCCGGCTCCTCCGGCACCACGGGGACCGCGGCCGCTACGAGCACGTGCTCGTGGGGACGAACTCCCGCATGGACGGGATCCAGGCGGCGGTCCTCCGGGCGAAACTGTCCCGGCTCGACGCGTGGAGCGACGGCCGCGCGGCGCGGGCGCGTCGCTACGACGCGGGGCTGGCGGGCCTCGACGGTCTCGTCACGCCTCCGCCGGAACCGCGGGGGAGGCACGTCTACAACCAGTACACGGTGCGGTCCTCCCGCCGCGACGCGCTGAAGGCCCACCTCGAGAAGGCCGGCATCGGGTCCGCCGTCTACTACCCCGTGCCGCTCCACCTCCAGCCCTGCTTCCGCACGCTGGGCTACGCGGCGGGGCGGTTCCCCGAGGCGGAGCGCGCGGCCCGCGAGGTCCTCTCGCTCCCCGTCTTCCCCGAACTCACCGACGCGGAGCAGGATCGCATCATCGACGCCGTGCGGGGCTTCCACGGGGGGCGGTAGGCGGACGGCTGCCGTACAATCCCGCCGTTCCATGGACCTCGGAGGGGCCGGGTGAAGATCCTTCTCGCCGACGACGAGCGCGCCATCGCGGTGACGCTGGGGGACGCCCTCCGCGACGCGGGGCACGACGTGACCGTGGTGGGGGACGGGCACGCCGCCGTGAAGGCGCTGGGCGACGGCGGGCCCTTCGACGTGGTGGTGTCCGACATCCGCATGCCGGGACTGGACGGCATGACCGTCCTCCGGCGCGCCAAGGGCGCCAACCGGGACACCGAGGTCATCCTCGTGACCGGTTACGGCACGGTGGAGTCCGCCGTGGAGGCCATGAAGGCCGGCGCGTTCCACTACGTGGAGAAGCCGTTCTACAACGAGGACGTGGTCCGCCTGCTGGACCGCGTGAAGGAACTGCGCGAACTCCGCACGCGGGAGGCGGCCGTCCCGCCGGAGCCGGCGCTCCAGGGCATCGTCGGCGCGTCCGCGGGGATGCGGCAGGTCTTCGAACTGGTGCGGAGGGCGGCGCCCAGCGACGCCGGCATCCTCGTCGAGGGGGAGAGCGGCACGGGCAAGGAGATGGTCGCCCGCGCCATCCACCACCTCTCGCCGCGGCGCGCCGGTCCCTTCGTGGCCATCTCCTGCGCGAGCATCCCGGAGACGCTCATGGAGTCGGAACTGTTCGGCCACGAGCGGGGCGCGTTCACCGACGCGAAGGAGCGGAAGATCGGCCGCTTCGAGCGGGCCGACGGCGGCACCGTGTTCCTGGACGACGTCGACGACATGCCGCTGGCCATGCAGGTGAAACTCCTCCGCGTGCTGCAGGAGCGGGAGGTCGAGCGCCTCGGCGGCACGCGTCCCGTGCCCGTGAACGTGCGCGTGGTGGCCGCCACCAAGGTGGACCTGCGGGAGTCCGTCGCCGAGTCGGAGTTCCGCGAGGACCTCTACTGGCGGCTCAACGTGGTCAACATCCTGCTGCCGCCGCTGCGCGAGCGGCGCGAGGACATCCCGCGGCTGGTGCAGCACTTCGTCGGCCTCTACGGCCGGGGGCGGTCGTTCGCCGTCGCGCCGGACGTCCTCCGCGAGATGGAGGCGTACGACTGGCCGGGCAACGTCCGCGAGATCGAGAACGCCGTGGAGCGCGCCATCGCGCTCTCCGGGGAGGACGGGGACCTGCGGCGGGAGGACCTCCTGCGGAGCCGTGGCCCCCGCGCCGGCGCGGCGACGGCGGCGGCGGTCGGGTCCCCGACGGGCCCGGTGGTGACCTTGAAGGAGGCCGGCGCCGCGGCGGAGAAGGAGGCGATCCTCGCCGCCCTGCGCCTCACGGGCGGGCACCGCGCGCGCGCGGCGAAGGTGCTCGGGATCTCGCGGAAGAGCCTCTGGGAGAAGATGCGCCTCTACGGCATGGGGGACGGCCCGGGGAACGGCGGCCCGCGGCCGTGACCGGCGGCCCGACGGGACGCACGCTCTTCGTCTCCGACGTCCACGCCGCCCCCGCCGGTCCCGCCACGCTGCGCGCGTTCGTCGCGTTCCTCGCGGAGCGCGCCCCCGGCGCCGTGGCGCTCCACATCCTCGGCGACCTCTTCGAGACCTTCCTCTCGCCGCGGCTCGCGGGGACGGAGGGCTACCGCGACGTGCTCGCGGCCCTGGCCGGCCTCGCCCGCGCGGGCACCGACGTGACGTTCCTCCCGGGCAACCGGGACTTCCCCCTCGAGGACGCGCTGCGGCCGCTGGGCATCCGCCGCCTCCGCGACACGGAACTGCTGGCGGTGGACGGCGCCCGGGTGCTCGTCACCCACGGCGACCTCCTCTGCACGAGGGATCGGCGCTACCAGGCGTTCCGCCGCGTCGTCCGCGCCCGTCCGCTCCGGGCCCTCGCCGACGGGGTCCCGGAGGGGGCGCTGGAGCGCTTCGCCGGCGGCGCCCGCGCCGCATCCCGCGCGGAGACCGCGCGCAAGGCCTACGCGGACATGGGCCTCGACGGCGGCCGCATCGTCCGCCTCCTCCGCCGCACCGACGCCGACGCCCTCGTCTGCGGCCACGTCCACTGGGGCCAGGCCTTCCGCCCCGACGTGGACGGCCGCGTGCGGGACGTCTTCGTCCTCGGCGCCTGGGAGGACGGCCCCAACTGGCTGGAGCGGGAGGCGGGGCGGTGGCGGTTCCTCCGGGAGGGGCGGTGATCGGCGGCGTCCCGTGCAGTTCCCGCTGACGTTCCCCCTCCTCGGCCTCGAGGTCCACGCGCACCTCGTGGCGGAGGTGCTGGCGTACGCGCTCGGGTTCCAGGCGTGGCGGCGGGAGCGGCGGATGGCGGGGGGCGCCATCCCCGCGGGGTGGGACGCGGTGCCGCTGCTGGTGGGGTGCATCGTGGGGGCGGCCCTCGGCGCGCGGGGACTGGCGCTGCTGGAGCACCTGCCGGCGGAGGACCCGGCGGCGGGCGGCAAGACCGTCATCGGGGGCATCCTCGGCGGCTGGGTGGGCGTGGAGGTCGCGAAGTCCCGCATGGGCCTGCGGTCGGCCACCGGCGACGCGTTCGTGATCCCCCTCGCCCTGGGGATCGTGCTGGGACGGATCGGCTGCTTCCTGGAGGGCCTCGCCGACGGGACGCAGGGACTCCCCACGGCGCTGCCCTGGGGCGTCGACTTCGGCGACGGCATCCCGCGCCACCCGGCGCCGCTCTACGAGGTGGCCGCCGTGGTCCCGATGGCGGCGTTCCTGCGATGGGGCCTCCGCCCCCGCCCCGCGCCGGGGGGGCTGTTCCGGCTCTTCGTGGCGGGGTATCTTCTCCTCCGCTTCGCGCTCGACTTCTGGAAGCCGGTGGTCCCCCTGGCGGCGGGGCTGGGGGCCATCCAGTGGGCCTGCCTCGGCGGCGCCGCGGCGGCGCTGGGGACGCTGCGGCGCGGGGACGGGGGAGGGGAGGCGGCCCATGGCTGACCGACCGTGGCTCTACCTCGACCTCACGGTGGCGCTCTGCGCGCGGTGCCTCCGCCGCGTCGAGGCGAAGGTCATCGAGGAGGACGGCCGCATCCACCTCCTCAAGCGCTGCCCGGAGCACGGGCTCCAGCGCGTGCTGGTCTCCACGGACCCGGCGTACTGGCGGCTCTGCCGCGCCTTCCTGAAGCCGGGACAGGTGCCGGAGCGGTTCCAGACGCCCGTCCGGTGGGGCTGCCCGCTGGACTGCGGGCTGTGCGCCGACCACGAGCAGCACTCCTGCCTGACGCTCGTGGAGATCACCGACCGCTGCAACCTGCGCTGTCCCGTCTGCTACGCGGGTTCCGGCCCGGAGCGGACGGAGGAGCGCACCCTCGAGGAGGTGGAGGGGATGCTCGATGCCGTGGTGCGCGCCGAGGGGCGCCCCGACGTCGTGCAGTTGAGCGGCGGGGAACCGACCCTCCATCCCCGGTTCTTCGAGATCCTCGACGCGGCGCGGCGGCGTCCCATCCAGCACCTCATGGTGAACACCAACGGGCTGCGCATCGCGCGGGAGCCGGACTTCGCCCGGCGACTCCGCGACTACATGCCCGGGTTCGAGGTGTACCTCCAGTTCGACTCCCTGATGCCGGGGCCGCAGCGGGCGCTGCGCGGCGCCGACCTCGTGGAGACGCGCCTCCGCGCGCTGGACGCGCTCGACGCGGCGGAGGTGTCGACGACGCTCGTGGTCACGCTCAAGAAGGGACTCAACGACGGCGAGATCGGCGACATCCTGCGGTTCGCCGTGACGCGCCCGTGCGTGCGGGGCGTGACGTTCCAGCCGGTGCAGCACGCCGGCCGGGCCGACGGCTACGACCCGGCCACGGACCGGCTCACGCTCTCGGAGGTGCGATCGGAGATCCTCCGCCAGTGGCCGGTGCTCGCGCCCGCGGACCTCCTGCCCGTGCCCTGCCACCCCGACAACCTGGCCATGGCGTACGCGCTCCGGAACGGCGGGGCCCTGGTCCCCCTCACGGGGATGATCCCTCGGGAGGTGCTGCTGCAGTCGGAGGGGAGCACGATCGCCTTCGAGCGGCTGCCGTCCATCCGCCGCGCGCTCTTCGATCTCTTCTCCACGTCCCACTCGCCGGCGTCCTCCGCCCGCAGCCTGGCGAAACTCCTCTGCTGCCTGCCGACGGCGGCGGTGCCCGCGGGGATCGGCTACCGGGACCTCTTCCGCGTGCTCATCGTCCGCTTCATGGACGCCGAGGACCTCGACATGCGCAGCGTGAAGAAGTCCTGCATCACGATCGCCACCCCCGACGGACGGCTCGTGCCCTTCGACACGTACAACCTCTTCTACCGGCCGGGGAGGGAGGGGATCCTCGAGCGCCTCCGCGGGTCCCCGACGGTGGGAGCGGCGCCGTGATCCCCGGCGGCCCGCTGCCGAGTCCCGATCCGCCGCCGCCATCGGATCCGACGCCGTGGGACGGGCTCTCCCCTTGGGTCCTCGGTGCGGGGGTCCGCGCCCTGGGTAGCCTGGTGGCGCTCCCCGCGGTGCTGGCGGTGGCGCTGGGGATCTCGAGCGCGCTGCGCCTCGCCTCCGGCGTGCTGCCGGAGTGGCTGTTCCGGGATCGCCGCCAACTCTTCACGTGGCCGACGGACTACGCGCTGGCGTTCCTGGGGGCATCGCTGCTGCTGCTTGGTGCGGGCGTCGCCCTCCACCGGCGGCCGGGCCTGCGGAGGGCGCTGGGATTCGGCGTCGCGGCGGGGGCGGCGCTCCTCGCGCTTCTCGGAGGCGTGTGCACGTGGGGGGCGCTCCAGTGAACCCCGGTCCGGGCGCGGGGAGGAGACGGGGCGCGGTCCGCCTCCCGCTGGCGCCGGGGGCGAGCGGATGAGTCTCCCGGAGGACCGGCCGGAGAAGCCGCCCCCTCCGCCCGGCGCCGCCCCGGCGCGCCGGCCGCGCCCCCCGATCCGTCGGGGACCGTTCGCCGCCGGCGCGGCCCTCTCCATCACGATTGCGGCGGCGGCGGCACTTTCGTCGGGCAGCGGGGAACTGGCGATCCTCTCCCAGGGTCTGGCGGCCATCGGGACATCCTTCTTCCTTCTCCTGCCCGTGGGGGGCATCGTCGCCACCCACGCGGGCGGCCGCCACCGCTCGGTCGGCCTCGGCATGCTCGCGGGGACCGCCGCCGTGCTGCTGGGGGTGGGCCTCTGCACCCTCGGCGTCCTGTGACGCGCGGAACGGGGCTTCGTCACCGGTCCGCGACGACGACCAGCCCCTCCGCTGCCGCCGCCTCGCGGAGCCGTCCATCGGCGGCGCCGAACACGGGCGGCTCCGGCGCCCCCTCCGCGACGAGGAGGGCCGATGCGAGGTGCAGGGCGTCCGGGGATCGCAGCGGTCACGCGGTCGCGACCAGGGCGGCGCGGGCGATGACCTCCGCCGAGACCGCCACCCGCGCGTGACGCGGCCACTCCCGCCGGAAGCGCGCGAGCACCGTACTCGCCGCCCGGACCGTAAGGACTCTGGTCGAAACTACTGCGTCACACCGAGGCCGAGCGAGGAGGCCCAGGGCAAGGCGCACCGACGAATGTGACCCGAATGAGGGTCACAGAGGAGGTGCAACGCGGCCATGGGCCTCCGCAGCCGGCCAAATGTAGCAGTAGTTTTGACCAGGGTCCTAACGTGCCGTCGCCGCGCCACGGCGCCGTGGAATTCGACGAACGCGACGTCGCTGACGACGATGGGCCCGGCCCCGTCGACGGCCCGCGCGACGACGGCGCTGTCCGGCTCGTCGACGTGCAGCTTCACGAGCCAGCTCGTGTCAGGATTCCGGACCAATCCCCCGGTCGGCGGGCCCGCCCGCTTCGACAGCGCCTCGACAGGCGGTACCCTCCGCCCGTGCCCCCTCCCCTCCAGCCGCGGTCCGCGCGCCCTTCCTCGACGCCGGGGCCCGGTCGTCGCGGACGCGGCGCGGCCCCCCGGAGCGCCGCGCCGGACGGGCGCCCATGACCGACCGCGGAGCCTTCGACCCGGGTCCGTCCGGGGACCGGGTACGGCGGCACCGTTCGGCATCCTTCCTGGCCGGCGTCGCGACGGCGCTGGTGTGCAGCGGGTGGTGCGGGGAGTGGGCGTACCGGCACGAGGCCAACTATCGCGCCCTCGCGGGGACCGTCGGCGCCATGGTGGGGGCCCTGGCGGTGATGGTCGTGGCCGCGGCCCTGCTCGTCCCCCGGCGACTCCGGGGGTTCGCACTGGGTCTGCTCGGCGGCGCCGGCCTCGTCCTCCTCCTCGCCGGGGGCTACTGCCTGGTCCTCGCGAAGTCGTAGGGCGACGCCGATTCCCTTCGCCACCCCCCGGGGGGCCGGTACCCTCGTCCGTTTGCACCCCGGGAGTCCCATGGAAACGCCGACGGCGGTGGTCGTCGCCATCGACGGCCCGGCCGGGAGCGGCAAGTCCACGCTGGCCCGCCGCCTGGCGGGGCGGCTCGGCTGGCGCTTCCTCGACTCCGGGGCGATGTACCGCTCCTTGACACTCAAGGCCCTCCGCAGGGGGGTGGACGTGGACGACGGACCGGCGCTGGCGGCGCTGCTGGCCGCGTCGGACATCCGGCTGGTGGAGGACCCCGCGGGCCAGCGGGCGCTGCTGGACGGCGAGGACGTCTCCGCCGCCATCCGCAGTCCCGAGGTCAACGGGGCGGTGAGCGCCGTGGCGGCGCGGCCCGAGGTGCGCGACGCCATGAAGCCGCGCCAGCGGGCCTTCGCCCGGGAGGGCGGGGACGTCGTGGTGGAAGGGCGCGACATGGGCACGGTGGTCTTCCCGGAGGCCCGCGTGAAGGTGTACCTCGACGCCCTCCCGGAGGTCCGCGCGCGCCGACGCGCCCTCCAGACGGGCGAGTCCGAGGGCAGCGTGCGGGCATCGCTCGACGCCAGGGACGCCAGCGACTCGGGGCGGGCGGTGGCGCCGCTGCGCGCCGCGGCGGACGCGGTGATCGTGGACACGACGCCGCTGGACGCCGACGAGGTGCTGGACGCGCTCCTCGCCATCGTGCGGGGGAAGGTGCCCGGTGTCGCCCTATGACCTGAGTCGCGCCCTCGTGAGGGTCGCCGGGACCCTCCTCTGGGGGGTCCGCATCCGGGGGGCGGGGAACATCCCGCGCCGGGGCGGCGTCATCCTCGCCTCCAACCACCAGTCGTTCCTGGACGTGCTGCTGGTGGGGGCATGGATCCGGCGCCGGACGCGCTTCCTGGCGCGCCGCACGCTCTGGGACGCGCGGCTGCTGGGGGCGTGGATGAGCGCCGTGGGCGCCCTGCCCGTGGACCTCGGACGGCCCCGCAAGGAGGAGATGCAGCGGGTCATCGACCTGCTGCGCGACGGCGAGGTCGTGACCCTCTTCCCGGAGGGGACGCGGACGAAGGACGGCTCCATCGGGGAGATGCGCGGCGGCCTCGCCCTCCTGGCGCGGCGGGCCGGCGTGCCCGTGGTGCCGGTGCTGGTGCAGGGGGCGTTCGAGGCGTGGCCGCGGGGGTGCCGGATCCCGCGGCGGGGGCGCGTGACCATCACGGTGGGGCGCCCCGTGGAGTACCCGGCGGACTGGGAGGACCGGGAGGTGGCGGCGGACATCCGCCGGCGCCTCCTCGTGCTCCGGGACGGCGCGGCGCGGCCGCGGCCGCGTGCCGTCGGGGTCGGGGCGACGTCCGCTCCCCATGGGGGGGGCGGGTCGCGGTGACGGAACGGTGAGGGTGCGCGTGCATCCTCCGCATTCGTTCGCGGCGGCCGGGCGAGAGCGCCCGGCTCGGTACGGGAAGGGCAACGCATGAAGTCTCGGGCCATCCTCAAGCGGTACGACCTGTCGCCCCTCGAGGTCGAGAAGCAGGTGGAGGAGATCGTCGGTCCCCCGGGGACCGAGTTCCCGCCCACCTACGAGCAGTCCATCCACTCGTTCGAGGCGGACACGATCCTCAAGGGCCGCATCGTGAACGTCGTCAACGACGAGGTCGTGGTGGACGTGGGCTACAAGAGCGAGGGGATCCTCCCGATCTCCGAGTTCGAGGACCCGACCGCCATCGACATCGGCGACACCGTCGAGGTCCTCCTGGAGTCCGTCGAGGACGAGACCGGTTCCATCGTCCTCAGCAAGCGCCGCGCGGATCGCCTCCGCGGGTGGGAGCGGGTCGTCTCGACCCACGCCGAGGGCGACGTCGTGCGCGGCAAGGTCACCCGGAAGATCAAGGGCGGCCTCCTGGTGGACATCGGCGTCCCCGTGTTCCTCCCTGCATCGCAGGTCTCCATCCGCCGCACCGCCGACATCTCCGAGTTCATCGGGCAGGAGATCGAGGCCAAGATCATCAAGATCGACGAGTCGCGCATGAACATCGTCGTCTCCCGCCGCAAGCTCATCGAGGAGGAGCGGGACCGCCAGAAGAAGCAGCTCCTCTCGGAGATCGCCGAGGGGCAGGTGCGCCGCGGCACCGTGAAGAACCTCGCCGACTTCGGCGCCTTCGTGGACCTCGGCGGCATCGACGGCCTCCTCCACATCACGGACATGTCGTGGGGCCGCGTGGGCCATCCCAGCGAGGTGGTCAAGGTCGACCAGGACGTGGACGTGCTCGTCCTCAAGGTCGACAAGGAGCGGGAGCGCATCGCGCTGGGCCTCAAGCAGCTCACGCCGTCGCCCTGGAAGAACGTCGAGGATCGCTACCCCATCGGCACCCGCCTCAACGGCGAGGTGACGAACATCATGAACTACGGCGCCTTCGTGAAGATCGAGGACGGCCTCGAGGGCCTGGTCCACATCTCCGAGATGTCCTGGACGAAGCGCGTCTCCCACCCGAGCGAACTGGTAACCGTGGGGGACAAGGTCGAGGTCGTCGTCCTCGACATCAACAAGGACAAGAAGGAGATCTCCCTGGGGATGAAGCAGACGGAGACGAACCCCTGGACGCTGGTGGAGCAGAAGTACCCCGAGGGGACCGTCATCGAGGGCGTCGTCCGCAACCTCACCAACTACGGCGCGTTCGTCGAACTGGAGGAGGGCGTGGACGGCCTGCTGCACGTCTCCGACATGTCGTGGACCCGCAAGGTCGGCCATCCGTCGGAGGTCCTCAACAAGGGGGACACCGTGCGGGCGCTGGTGCTCCAGGTGGACCAGGAGAAGAAGCGCGTGGCCCTCGGACTCAAGCAGCTCACCGTGGACCCGTGGCAGGACGACATCCCGCGGCGGTTCTCCATCGGCACGCAGGTGCGCGGCAAGGTCACCAAGATCACCAACTTCGGCGTGTTCGTCGAGCTGACGGACGATCTCGAGGGGCTGCTGCACGTCTCCGAACTCTCCGAGAGCAAGGTCGAGTCGCCGGAGGAGGTGGTGAGCGTCGGGCAGGAAGTGGACGTCAAGGTCCTGCGCGTCGACGGCCAGGACCGCAAGATCGGCCTCACCCTCATCCGCCCCGGCGAGGTCATCGAGGACGACGGCGAGGATCTCTCCCGCGATCGCAAGCGGGCGCCGTCGCCGAAGGGCTAGCGAAGGGGTCATGCGCGGGGGGGCCGGCCATCGCGGTGCGGCTCCCCCGTTTCCGCCCCCGCGATCGCGGGCCCTGCCCGTGGCCGCGGTCCTGACCGCGCTGGCGGCGGGATGCGCGGGCGCGACGGCCCTGTCGGAGACGGACCTCCTCACGCAGGGGCCCGTGGTGACCGGAATCCCCCCGGGCGCCGCCGAGGCCGCCCCGTGGCGCCGCTCCACGGCGGCCGAGGCGTCGGACGCCGTGGGCCGCGCGGAGGCCCTCCTCGGGGCGGGCGACGCGGCGGGGGCCCTCGAGGTCATCCGGGCCGCCCTGGGCGCGTCGCCGCCGCCCGAGCAGGGCCTCCGCCTGCGCGAACTCCGTGTGCGGGCCCGCCGGCTCCTCGTGAAGACCGCCCTCGTGACGGCGACGCTCGTCGCCGAACCGCCGCGCATCACGGAGGGCGCGACGCTCTCCCTGCGCGTGGGGCTCCGCAACCTGTCGCCGGTCCCCCTCGTCGTGCATCCCCCCGCCGGGGGCGTGTCGCCCACGCTCCTCCGCCTCGTCGTGACGCGCACCTCCCACGACGTCTACGGGAACCGGCTCGCCGAGTCCTGGGAGGAGAGCCACGCGGTGCCCGAGGGCACCGTGGCGCCGGGGGCCACGCGGGAGTGGACCGTGCCCTTCGACACGGGGCGGTTCCGGGGGCGGTTCCCGAGGGGCTTCGTGGAGTACGGGTTCGGCGGCACCATCCTCCCGGCGCTGCTCACCGTGGGGGAGGTGCAGGTGCACGAGCGCATCGCCGTCGAGGACGGGTTGGCGTGGTCGTTCCCGGAGCGGTGGGAGGAGGTCGCGGCGGATCCGGCGGGGGCGGTGGAGCGGGGGCTCCGCGTCGCGAACCCGGTGCGGGTGCTGGTGGCGGCCCGCTGCGCCGAGGGGCCCGGGGCGGCGGCGCTGCGGGATCGGCTCGCGCGCCGTCTCGCCTCCCCGCCCACGCTGGCGGACGTCATGCGGACCGCCGTGGAGGCGGCCCTGCGCGTCCTCGAGCCCGAACCCGCGCCGGTCCCCGCCGCCGCCGCGGCGGCCGTGGAACAGGGGGCGGGACGATGAGCGGCGGAACGCGGGACCTCGTGGCGGCGCTCCGGGAGCGCGATCTCGTGCACCAGGTCACCGATCCCGACCTGGGAGCGCTCTCCGCGCGGGAACCCCTCGTCGCGTACATCGGGTTCGACCCGTCGGCGCCGAGCCTGCACGCGGGCAGCCTGTACCAGGTGATGCTCCTCGCGCACGCGGCGCGGGCGGGCCACCGTCCCATCGCGCTGCTCGGCGGGGGGACCGGGCTCATCGGCGATCCCAGCGGCAAGGCCGTCGAGCGGCCCCTGCCGGATCCCGCCGGGCTGGAGGCGAACCTGGCGGCGCTGCGGAAGCAGATCGCCGGTCTCCTGGAGCGGGCCGGCGCCGCGGGCGCCGAGGTGCTGGACAACGGCGCGTGGCTCCGGGAGGTCCGCCTCGTCGACTTCCTGCGGAACACGGGCAAGCACTTCACCGTGAACTCCATGGTGGCCAAGGAGTCCGTGCGCGCCCGTCTCGAGGACCGCGAGCAGGGGATCTCGTTCACGGAGTTCGCGTACATGCTGCTCCAGGCCTACGACTTCCTGCGCCTCCACGAGGAGCGCGGCTGCCGCCTCCAGATGGGGGGCAGCGACCAGTGGGGGAACATCACGGCGGGGATCGAACTGATCCGCCGCCGCGCCGGCGGCCGCGCCTTCGGGATCACGTCGCCGCTCCTGACCACGCCCTCGGGGGAGAAGTTCGGGAAGAGCGTGGCGGGCGCGGTGTGGCTCGACCCTGCGCTCACGACGCCCTACGAGTTCCACCAGTTCTGGATGAACCAGTCCGACGCGCAGGCCGCGGCCCTGCTGGCGCCCTTCACCTTCCTCGGCATGGACGAGGTGGCGGCGCTCCGCGCGGAGGCGGCCGCGGCCCCGGAGCGTCGGCTGGCCCAGCGTCGCCTCGCCGACGAGGTGACGACGCTCGTGCACGGCGGCGCCGCCACGGAGCAGGCGCGGGGCGCCGCGGCGGCGCTCTTCGGCGCCGCGGCGGGACCGCCGCGGGATCGGGCGACGCGGGACGAGGTCCTCCGCGGCGTGCCGGTGGTGCACTTCCCCCGCATGAGGGGAGCGCCGGTGCCGCTCGTGCCCGTGCTCGCCCACCCCGATCTCGGGCTCGCCACGTCCGCGAGCGATGCCCGCCGCCTCCTGGCCCAGGGGTCCATCCAGGTGAACGGGCGCACGGTCCCCGCGGGGAAGGACGCCCCCGCGGCGACCCTCTCGCGCGCCGACCTGCTGGACGGCGACGAGGTCGTGCTGCGCCGCGGGAAGAAGCAGTACGGCCGCGCCGTCTTCGACGGTTAGTCGTCGTTCAACAACAAGTGGAACGCACCGAGGCCCAGCGAGAAGCCCGCGGGCAAGGCGCGAGGAGGGCCGTGGCCCCTCCAGGGCCACAACCGACGAGCAACGACGCCCCCGGGCTTCGTAGCGGGCCGATTGCTTTCCGTTGTTGTTGAACGGCGACTTAGCACTCTCCGTCTACCGCGGCGCGCCCCCCGGCGCGGCCTGCAGGGCGGCCTCGCGGGCGAGGACTTCCCGCACGAGGTCCTGGAAGGCGGGGACCTCGCGGAGGTTCTCCAGGTCCCCGTCCCGCAGCATCCACTCGCTGCGCACGGGGTCGATGTCCACGCAGCGGCCCAGGTGCTGGATGGCGGTGCGGCGATCCCCGGGCCCGTCCCGCTGCGCGTAGACGCACGCCAGGTTGTAGTGGTCCGTGGCGTCGTTCCCGATGGACAGGTCGCGCCGCCGGATCTCCATGGAGCGCTCCATCAGTTCCACGGCGGCATCGAAGTGGCGCCTGCGGACCGCGGGGTCCGCGGCGCTCCTGCCGAGCTGGATGTGGGCCGACGCGGCGCGGTTGCCCTCCACGGTCTCCCAGAAGGCGTTCCGCCGGACGCGCTGCGTGCGGATGGTCTCCAGGAGGGCCTCCAGCGGCGCCGGGTCGCCCAGCGCCGCGATGGTCATGCGCATGCCGTCGTCCACGGCCGCCGGCACGGGGTCGAAGTCGAGTTCGCCGAACCTCCGATCCGCGGGCCTCGAACGGAGGTAGCGCTTCAATTCCTCCCGCGCCTCCGCGTTGCCGGCGTCCCCCAGCGCGTCCAATGCCCGGTGGCGGATCTCGGATCGCTCCCGCGTTCCCTCCGGTGGCCGGATCCAGACGTATGGGCCGAAGCCGAGATCGTCGGTCCCCGCCATCCGGCGGTCCAGCGCGATGGCGGTCAGCACGCGGGCGCCGAAGTCGCCGTGGGCCTTGAGCGAGGAGAACATCCCGTGGAAGGAGCCGTCGTCCTGCCCCCAGAGTCCGAGGAACTCCCGCTCGATCCGCCCGCGGAGCAGTTCGTGGAGCGCGTCCCGCGCGCGGGCCGGCGGCACCGGCGGCAGCGCGACGTCGGCGGCGGCGGGAGGGGCGCCCGCGGCGAGCGCGCGGAGCGCTCCCACGGCGGGCTCTCCGCAGGCGAGCAGCGCGGGCACCGCCGCCTCCCGCACCAGAGGGTCCGGC
>CAZSIX010000042.1:0-33162 GCA_964607145.1 uncultured Planctomycetota bacterium
CGGCGGCGAGCGCGCCGCGGTAGAGGGCCTCCGCGCGACGGGACGCGCCCGGGTCGGCCTCGGCGCGCGCACCCTCCGCCAGAAGCCAGGCCGCCTCCGGCCCGGCGCCGTCGCCCGGCTCCAGCGAGCGGAAGCGCGCGGGGGGGAGCGGGCGGACGATCAGGCCGGACGCGTCCGCCTCGCCATCGGCGTCCGGCGACGCGGCGCGACGGAGCGCCTCCTGCGCACGGGCGGCCAGCAGCGCGGCGCCCTCGCCCGCCAGCGCCCGCAGCCGGGCCCGGACCTCGCGCTCCGCGACCGCCCGCTCCGCCTCCACCCCGCGGAGCGCCACCCACCCCAGCCCCGCCGCCGCCGCCGCCGCCAGCGCCGCCGGGATCGCCCACCGCACGGAGGATCCTCCACGCACGGGCCCATCCTCCCTCCCCCGCGGAAGCCGCCGTGTACCGGATTCGTACCGGCGAACACCCCACCCCGGGGTCAGACCCCGGCGCCAGGTGTTCCCGAGGGTTTCACGGTGTTTGCGGCCTTGTTTCCCGGGAAACCTCGTGCCTGCCGCCGCGCCTACGCGCGCAGGGCCTGGGTCGGCGGGAGCCCGGCGGCGCGGAGGGCGGGAAGGACGCCGCCGAGGGCGCCGATGATGCCGGCGAAGATCACCGCCTGGAGCATCACGTCGGGCGTGACGGCGAACGCGAAGGCCTGCTCGGTGAACGTGTTCCAGTTGGTGGTGCCCGTGGCGACCCCGTTGATGGGCAACGCGATGAGGATGCCGACGACGCCCCCCGCGAGGCCGAGGACGATGGCCTCCAGCATGAACCCCGCGAGGACGTGCCAGGGCCGGTACCCCATGGCGAGGAGCGTCCCGATCTCCCGGCTGCGCCCCGCCAGGCTGGCCAGCAGCGTGTTGGTGGCCCCGAACACGGCGCCCACCGCCATGATGGCCGCGAGGAAGTACGCCACCGTCTTCAGGAAGCCGCCGAGGAACCCGCTCTGCCGCCGGAAGTACTCCTTCTCGGAGTCGACCTTCGCCGAGAGTTGCGGGTCCTTCTCGAGCCGCTCCTCGAGCGCGGGCAGATCGCCGGGATCGCGCAACCGCACGAGGACGGCGCTGAACGCCGAGCGGTCGAACAGATCGAGCACCTGCGTCCCGTCCCCCCAGATCTCCGAGTCGAACGCGCCGCCGTCGGAATCGAGGATGCCGACCACGGGGAGTTCCTCGTCGGCGAACAGGATCGCCCCGCCGAGACGGCACCCCTTCACGCGCTCCAGCAGCGCGCGACCGACGACGACCTCGCGCGTCCCCGGGCGGAACATCACGCCCTCCGCGATGCGGACGCCCTCGCGGATCTGGAGGACCCGCGGCGACGTGCCGCGGATGGAGACGTTCGTCGTCCCCCCCTGCGCCTTCTCCAGGCTGACCCCGGCGTACATCTCCGGGACCGCCAGCGGGAGCCCGTCGGCCCCCATGGCGACCTCCGGCCGCGCCGCCAGCAGTCGCGTCTGCTCGAGGTCGAGCACGCTCTCGCCCTCGCTGGTGGCGCCCTTCCGGAGGAAGATGGCGTTGTCCGCCCGGCCCGTCTCGGCGAGGGAGATCTCGAATCCCCGCGCCAGCGCGAGCACGAGGACGAGGATCGAGACCGTGAACCCGACGGCCGCGATGGTGAGCGCCGTCGCGGTCCGGCGGACCAGCAGGCTGCGGAGGTGGTAGCGGACGGGGACGGGCATCAGCCGATCCTCCGCAGCGCGCGGACGATGGGGATCCGCGCCGCGAGCAGCCCCGGGAGCGCGCCGGCGATGGTGCCCATCCCGAGGCCGATGCCGAGTCCCTCGGCGAACGTCGACTCGAGGACGCGGAAGTTGGGGAAGAAGATCTGCACGACGTCGCGCACCGGGGGGAACTGGAAGAGGGCCATGGCGGCGCCGCAGCCCAGCAGGGCGCCCGCCAGCGAGAACGCGACCCCCTCCGTGAGGTTGAGCAGCCCCACGGACGCGTCGGGGAAGCCCAGCGTCTTGAGGACGCCGACCTCGGTGATCCGCTCGCGGGCGTTCAGCAGCAGCGTGTTCAGCGTGACCATGAACGCCGCGAAGAGGATGGCACCGCCGATGAACGACAGGAACAGCGGCACGTTCCCCCACATGGAGAGGAACTGGGATTGGAACGCGCGCTCGGTCAGGGTCCGCGTGCGGTTCGCGCTGCTGCGGAACTGCGCGTCCACCGCCGCCGCCACGCCGGACCCGAGCGACGGGTCGTCGAGGTCCAGCGTGAAGGTCGAGACCGTGCCGCGCCGCCCCGCGGTCTCGTCCATGTAGTCCCAGTGGAAGAACATCGTCGACTCGTCGAACGCGGGATCCTCGGTCCGGTACACGCCGCGGACGGTGAACCGGTAGTCGCCGGGATAGATGGTCCCGACGAGGGGGATGACGCCGCCGATCTCGAAGTCCGACCGCCCCGTCGCCTTGTCGCGGAAGCGATCCGCCAGCGCCTTCCCCACGATGCAGCCGGTGCGATCCTGGAGGAACGCCTCCCACTGCTCGGGGGGCATCAGGATCTGCCGCTTGCCCGTTCCCGGCCGCAGGTCCCCGTAGACCTCGCGCAGCGTCGGCGGGTCGACGCCGAACCGGGCGAAGAAGTTCGACGGGTCCTTGTAGACGCCGGCGAACCAGGTCCAGTGGGTCACCGCCCGGACGCCCGGCTGCTCCTTGAGTTTCGGCCACATCGAGATGGGAAGGCTGGCGAAGAGGGAGACGGCGCTCTGCGAGATGAGGCGTCCCGAGTCCGCCTGGCTGACGGTCGCGTCGATGCTCGTGATGACCGTGCGCAGGGTGCAGTAGAGGAAGAGCGCCACGGCCACGCTGCCCGCCGTGAGCATCGTGCGCAGCCGACCCCGCCGCGCGTGGGCGCCGATGAGCATCCACGGGATCACGGGCGCGACTCCTGCGCCTGCTCGAGCAGCACGCCCTTCTCGAGGTGGAGCACGCGATCCGCCCGCTCCGCGGCACGCGGATCGTGGGTGACCATGACGATGGACTTCCGGAGCTCGCCGTGGAGCGTGTCGAGGAGATCCAGGATCTCCGCGGCGCTCTTCGCGTCGAGGTCCCCCGTCGGCTCGTCGGCGAGCAGGAACGTGGGATCCGTCACGATGGCCCGCGCGATGGCGACCCGCTGCTCCTGTCCGCCGGAGAGCTGCGCGGGGTAGTGGTGCAGGCGGTCCGAGAGCCCGACGAGGCCGAGCGCGGTGCGGACCTGCCCGTCCCGCTCCGCGCGGCCCAGCGGCTGGAGCAGGAGCGGCAGTTCCACGTTCTGGAAGGCCGTGAGGACCGGGATGAGGTTGTAGAGCTGGAAGATGAACCCGACGTGGCGGGACCGCCAGTCCGCCCGTTCCCGCGAGGAGAGGGCCTCGATGTCGTCCCCCCCGGCGATGATCGTGCCGGCGTCGGTGTGGTCCAGCCCGCCGAGGACGTTCAGCAGCGTGGTCTTGCCGCTGCCGCTGGGCCCCATGAGCGCCAGCCACTCCCCCTCGCGGACCGTCAGATCCAGCCCGCTGAGGATGCGGATCGTCTCCCCGCCGCGGGTGTACGACTTCTCGACGCCGCGGGCCTCGATGACCACGCGGCTTCCGTCCCCGGCAACCGCCATGGGCTCCCTCCTACGGTCCCGACCGGATCGCCACCCTGCCACCGTCCCCCAGGGACGCCGGCGGATCGACGACGACGCGCTCGCCGCCGAGGAGGCCCGATTCCGCGCGCAGCCGGCCGTCCCCCTCGGGCGCGGACCTGACGGGCACGAACCGGACGCGCTCCTCGCTGCCCTCCCGCTCGATGACGAACACGCCGCTCCGTCCCGCGCGCTCCGCGACGGCGGCCGCCGGGAACACGACGCGGTCCGCTTCCGGCGACACCGTCGCGCCCTCGTCGAGGAAGATCACGCGTCCCCCCATCTCGGGGAGCACGCGCGGGTCGGGCGCGTCGAACGCGACCTTGACCTGCACCGTCGCCTTCTGCCGATCCGCCGTCGGGACGACCTGGCGCACGCGGCCGGGGAACGGGTCCTTCGGGTACGCGTCGAGGAGGATCCGGCAGGGGAAGCCCTCGCGGACGACGGACATGTCCCGCTCCGCCACGTCGACCTCGATCTCCAGCGTGCTGAAGTCGGCGAGCGTGAGGAGCGCGCCGCGCGTCGTGCCGCCGCCGGAGGCGGCCGGGGCGATGACCTCGCCGACCTCGGCCTCCTTGCGGAGAACGCGCCCGGTGAACGGCGCCCGGATGAAGAAGTCCTCGCGGCGCGCCCGCGCCTCGCGCAGCCCCGCCTCCGCGCCGGCCAGGGACGCCCGCGCGGGCTCGATGCGCGCCTTCGCCGCGTCCACGTCCTTGACCGCGCGCGCCGCCTCCGCCTCCGCGGAGATGTAGGCCGCCTTCGCGCGACCCGCCTGGGCCCGCGCCACGTCGGCGACCATGGTCGCGCGGTCGCGCTCGGAGCGGGTGACCACCTCGTCGTCGAGCAGGGTCGCGACGCGCTTCTCCTCGGCCTCGGCGTTGTCGAGGACCGCCTGCGCTTCGTTCCGCGCCGCCTGCGCCGAGTCCAGGTCGCGCCGGGCTCGGTCGCGCGCGGCCGCGCGCTCCGCGGCGACCGCCTCGGCGGCGGCGATCTCGGCGGTCGTGCGCGCGACCTCCGCCTCCCACCGCGCCACGGCGGCGTCCTCCTCGTCGTGGAGCATCTCCGCGAGGAGCTGTCCCTGCTCCACGCGGTCCCCCACGTCCACCAGGAGGCGCATCAGCTTGCCCGCCTGGCGCCCGGAGATGGCTGCCCGCGTGCGTGCCACGACGTAGCCGCTGGCGGTCGTGCGTTCGAACTTCGCCGTCGGGGAGATCCGCAGGGCGCGCCCCTCCATGACGGTGGCGGCGCCCAGCGACCCCGACGCCTTCCCGAGGTAGTACCAGGCGAACGCGCCCACCACTCCCACGAGCAGGAGCCCTGCGACCCAGGGCGCGGCGCTCCCGCGCCGGCGCCGCGGCGGCGCGGAACGATCGATGCGGAGCGCGGCGGCGGTGGGGGGGGCGGAGTCGCTCATGGGGGCGCGGGAAGCGGAAGAGTCTAGCGGCCGCCCGCGCGCGCCGCGGAGGAAGCGCGCGGGCGGCGCGTCCGGGCCGCCGCGGCGGGCGCTACCCCGGAGGCGCCTCCGCCGTCGCCGGCTCCCGATGCCGGAAGCGCTCGACGTGCTCGGCTTCCAGGTCGGCGAGGACGGCGAGGGTCTCCCGCTCCGTCGCGGCGGCGCCGCCGGACCCGGGGGTGAGGCGATCCAGCACCGCGTAGAGCGCGGGCACGACGTACAGCGTGAGGACGGTGGAGACCGCCGTCCCGCCGATGACGGCCCACGCCATGGGGCGGCGCAGTTCGGATCCGGCGCCGGAGGCGAGGGCGGCGGGGAGCGCGCCCGCCAGGGTGCTGAGGGTGGTCATCAGGATGGGCCGCAGCCGCTCGGGACATGCGTGGAGGAGCGCCTCGTCTCGCGAGTCGCCGAGGACCCGTCGCTGGTTCGTGAAGTCGACCAGCAGGATCGAGTTCTTCTTCACGATGCCCATGAGCAGGATGACGCCGATGAACGAGTAGAGGTTGATGGTGAGGTCGAACGCCCAGAGCGCGAGGAGGGCGCCGCTCACGCTGAACGGCAGCGCCGCGAGGACGCTCACCGGGTGCAGGAACGAGTTGAACTGCGCCGCGAGGATCATGTACGCGACGATGATCCCGAGGATCAGCGCGAAGCCGAGTTCCCACCGCGCCTCGCCGAACGCCTCCGTGCTCCCCGAGAGCCGGACGCGGTAGCCCTCCGGCAGGACGCGGTCCGCGATGCGCCCGATCTCCTCGATGGCCGTGCCCTGCGACGCGCCCGCGGCGATGTTCGCGGTGACCCCGATGGACCGCTCCCGGTCGCGGCGGGTGATCTGCTGGAGGCTCGGCCGCTCCTCGAGCCGCACGAGCGTGGAGAGCGGCACGAGTTCCCCCGTGCGGGTCCGGACGCGGAGGCGCCCGATGTCGTCCGCGGAGGTCCGCTGCGCGGCCAGCAGGCGGACGCGCACGTCGTACCTCCGCCCCCGGTCGGTGAACTTCCCCGCCTGCACGCCGCCCACCATCGCGTTCACGGTGCGGGAGATGTCCCGCACGCTGACCCCCATGGCCGCCGCCCGCGCCCTGTCCGGCACGACGCGGATCTCCGGGACTCCGGCCTGGTGGTCGGTGTTGATGTCCACGTACGGCCCCGCCCGCTCCATCTCCGCCATCATCCGTGCGGAGAGATCCGCCAGCCGGTCCCACTCCGGTCCCTGGACGGTGAACTCGATGGCGGAACCTCGGCGCGACGTGAGCCCCTCGGTGCTCACGTCCTGGAAGATGCCGGAGAGCCCGGGCACGCCGGCGAACGACTTGCGCACGTCCGCCATGAACTCCTGCACGGTGACGGTGCGGCTCGCGGCGGAAACCAGGGTGACCATGAGGAAGCCCGAGTTGACCTCGCCGCCGCCGAACCCGCCCACCACGGAGTAGACGCGCTCCACCTCGGGTCGCGCGCGCAGGATCTCCTCGCAGCGCCGGACGGAGGCGTCGGTGGCCTCCATGGACGAGCCGACGGGTGTCTTCAGGCGCACGCGGAAGACGTCCACGTCCTGGGGCGGCGTGAGTTCCGTGCGCAGCATCGGGAGCAGCAGGAGGGACGCGACGAACCCGGCGCCCGCGACGGGGAGCACGAGCCACCAGAGCCGCAGCGTCGGGCGGAGGCTCCGGCCGTAGGCCCGCGCCATGGCGTGGAAGGCGGCGTCGACTCCGCGCCCGAACCGGGTGCTGCGCGGTTCCACCGAGAGGAACTGCGCGCAGCGCGACGGCGTCAGCGTCAGGGCCTCCAGGAGCGACAGCAGCACCGCCACGGAGATGGTGACGCCGAACTGGAAGAAGAACCTCCCGATGATCCCCTTCATGAACGCGACGGGGAGGAAGATGGCGACGATGGCCGCCGTCGCGGCCATGGCGGCGAAGGCGATCTGGCGCGCGCCCGTGACGGACGCGCGGATGCGCGGCTCCCCCTCCTCCGCGCGGCGGAAGATGTTCTCCAGCACCATGATGGCGTCGTCCACGACGATGCCCACGGCCAGCGAGAGCCCGAGGAGCGTGAAGGTGTTCAGCGTGAAGCCGAGGAAGTACATGACGCCGAACGTGCCCACGATGGAGGTGGGGATCGCGAGGAGCACGTTGATCGTCGACGAGATCGACCCGAGGAAGAGCCAGATGACCAGCGCCGTGAAGATGACCGCGTGCAGGAGCGTCCACAGGATCTCGTGGACCGCCTCCTCGACGGAGCGCGTGGAGTCGAACGTGACCGCGAGGACGACGTCCTCCGGGAGGTCGCGGCGGATCTCCTCCATCCGGTCCCGGACGGCGTGCGCCACCGCCACCGCGTTCGCGCCGCGCTGCTTGCGGATGCCGACGCCCTGCGCCGGGTAGCCGTCGAGGCGGGACAGGCGACGGTTGTCCTCGAGGCCGTCCTCCACCAGCGCGACGTCCCGGAGCAGCACCTGCGCCCCGCTCCGCTCGGCGACCACGAGGCCCCGCATCTCCTCCAGGTCCATGGCCTCGCCCTGCGTGCGGACGGAGACCTCGAGCGACGCCGTCTCGATCCTCCCCGCGGGCAGTTCCACGTGCTCGCGCTGGAGCGCGTCGAGCACGTCGGAGACGGTGAGGTCCAGCGCGTCGAGGCGCTCCCCGTCGATCCAGACCCGCAGGTTGCGGGCGCGGTGGCCGCCCAACTGGATCTCGCCGACGCCGGGGACCGTCTGGAACCGCTCCTTGAGCGTGTACCGGGCCAGGTCGGAGAGGTACTGCGGGGGGCGGGGACCGGCGACGCTGACCCAGAGGATGGCATCGTCCTCCGGGTTCTGCTTCGACACCGTCGGCGGATCGATGTCGTCGGGGAGGCGCCGCTGCGCCTGCGCGATGCGCGTCTGCACGTCCTGGAGCGCGGCGTCGATGTCGCGGCCGATCTCGAAGTCGAGATCGAGCCGGGCCGATCCCTGCCGCGAGGTCGAGGAGATGCGCGTCACGCCCTCGACGCTGCTGCACGCGTCCTCGAGGATCTCGATGACGTCCGTCTCCACCACGTCCGGCGCGGCGCCCTCGTAGTTCACCGAGACGGAGACCTGCGGGAAGTCCACGTCGGGCATCTTGCTGACGCCGAGGCGGGCCCCGCCGATCCCGCCGAACACCAGCAGCGCGGCCATGAGCATCCACGCGAAGACCGGCTTGCGGATGGAGAGGTCGGAGAGGGTCATCGTCCGGCCGCCCCGGGAGCGGCGGGCGCCGCCCCGCCCTTCCCGCCGTCACCCTCGATCACGCGCACCGGGACGCCGTCCTCCAGCGCTCGCGCCCCGTCCACGGCGATGACCTCGCCGGCGGTGAGTCCCTCCAGCACCTCGACGGATCCGTCCCGCGTGTGCAGCCCCAGGCGGACCGGGCGCACGGACGCCCTGCCGCCGGCCACCACGAACACGACGAACCCCCGCTCCGTGGGGAGGAGGGCGGCCTCGGGGACGACGATGGCCTCCGCGCTGGAGCCCACCTCGGCGCGGACGGACGCGAAGAAGCCCGGGCGCAGCGCCGGATCCGGCTTGTCCACCTCCGCGACGCACTCCACCATCCGCGTCGCCGCGTCGGCGGTGGCGTTGACGTGGTACAGCCGCGCCTCGAACCGGCGGCCCGGGAAGGGCTTCGCCTCGAACGAGACGACCAGGCCCGGGCGGAGCTGCACGGACTCGGTCTCGGTGACGCGGAACCGGAGGCGGAGCAGGCTCGTGTCCACGAGCGTCGCCACGGCGTCACCCTCGCGGATGAACTGCCCCGCGGAGACGTGCTTGCGCTCCACGACGCCGTCCACCGGCGGCCGGACCCGGCAGTCGGAGAGGTCCTTCTCCGCGACGGCAAGCCGCGCGCGGGCCTCTTCCAGCGCCGCCTCCGCTTGCCCTTCGCCGGAGAGCGCCTCGCCCAGCGCCGCCTCCAGCCGCGCCGCCTGCGCCTCCTGCGACGAGATCTCCTCCTCCGTCACCCACCCGGGGTTCTTCTCCCGGAGCGCCCGCCGCCGCTCGAGGCTCGTGAGGGCCTCCGTCAGCGCCGCGCGCGCTCCCGCCGTCCGGGAGCGTGCGCTCTCCACGGCCGCCTGCTGGCGAACGATGCCCGCGCGCACCTGCTCCGCGTCGAGGGAGAACCGCTCGCCGTCGATGACCGCGAGCACCGTCGCGCGCGTGACCGCGTCCCCCTCCTCGAACCCGACGGACTCGATGACCCCGCTGACGCGCGCCGGCACCGTCACCACCTCGCGCGCCTCCAGCGAGCCCACCGCGCCGACGGCGTAGACCAGGCGGCGGGACTCGACGGGTTGCGCGCTGACGGGGAACGCGCGCGGGCCGCCGCGTGCGGCGCCCGCCTCCTCCCGCTTCCCGCAGCCCGCGAGGGACGCGACGGCGAGGCCCGTCGTGACGACGGCGATCCAGCGGTGGCTCATGGTGCGCTCCCCGGATCCGGTGCGCCCGCGGGGGCGCCGTCCAGCCGTCCCATGGCGAGATCCAGCTCGACCCGGTCGAGGAGGACCTGCAGGTGCTGCCTCTCCAGGCCGACGGCGGCGTCCTGGAGGAGGTTCTGCGCTGTGAAGACCTCGAGGTTCGTGGCGAGCCCCTCGCGGTACTCCGCCTGCACGAGGGCCAGGTTCTCGCGGGCGAAGCGCTCGTTGGACTCCAGCGCCGCCAGCAGTTCGATGCCCGATGCCGCACGCACGCGGGCCGCCTCCGCCTCGCGGGCCACCCGCCGGAGGACCCCGGCACGGTCGAGGCGCGCCTCCCGCACGCGGGACTCGGCGGCGCGCACGGCCGCCTCCACGGCGCCACCGCGGTACAGGGGCACCTCCAGCAGGAACCCCACGTCCCAGAGCGTCTCCGTCGCCGCGCGGGACTCGTTCGCGCGATCCACGTACCAGTTCGCCGCCAGGTCGAGGCGGGGCCAGCGCGCGGCCCGGCGGACGCCCACCTCCGCCTCCGCGGCCCGCACGCGGGCGTCCGCGGCGCGCAACTCCGCCCTGCCCCGGAGCGAACCCGCCACGACCTCCTCCATCGTCGGCAGCGGTTCCGCGGGCTCCGGCCCGGCGACCAGGGGGACCGCGGGCACCTCCCCGAGGAGGCCGCCGAGGACGACGAGCGCCTCGTCCCTCCGCGCGGTGACGCGCACGATGTCCGCCCGCGTGGCCTCCCGGCGGGACTCCAGCAGGAGCACCTCGGTGCGCCGCGACAGGCCCTGCGCCGCCCGCGCGCGCACCTCCTCGAGGCGGGCGTCGTCGAGGCGCAGCGCCTCCTCCCGCGCCCGCGCCTCGGCCTCGGCGCCGAGCACCTCGAAGAAGGCCCGCGCCACGGCGCCGCGGAGCCCCCGGCGCAGGTCCTCGCGGGTCGCCGCGAGCGCCTCCGCGGACCCCGACGCGGCGCGCCGGGCGTGGCCGGCGCGGAAGCCGTCGAAGAGGGGCTGCGTCAGCCGGATCGAGGTCCGCGTCCGGACGGACTCGGAGGAGTTGAACGATCCCGCGCCCCCGAGACTCACGGGGTCCTGGCGGTCGTGATCCACAAGCAGCGAGAGGGAGGGAAGCACCGAGGCCAGCGCGAGATCCCCGTCGAGGAGCGCGCGGAGCCGCGCCTCGTCCAGCGCGAGCAGCGGCTCGTGGACCGCCTCCGCCAGGGCGAACGCGTCGGCCAGGGGGAGGGCACCCCGCTCGGTGGCGGACCGGAGGAGCGCGGCGGCGCGTTCCGCGGCCGGCTCCGGCAGCACGTCGAGGTCACCGGTCCCCGCGGCCGCCGGCGGGAGGAGGATCGGACGACGGGCCGCCCGCTCCATGGGCCCCGGCGGCGTGGCGCACCCGCCCGCGGTCGGAGGGAGCAGCACCGCCACGAGGATCGCCCGCCGCCCGAAACTCAGCATCCGACTCCGACGCCGCCCATCGGCCGCGGTTCCATGGCCGCTCCCTTCCCCACGGGGAATCACCGCACGCACGGCCCGCCCCGGGGAGCGGTACTGTGCGCAAGCGCGGGCCCGGCGCGAAACTTCCCCGTCTCCCGCGGCGGATTGCGACGCGCAGGTTCGACCGGAACCACCGCCTCCGGGCGGTGTTGGAGGTTAGATTGAGCCGTCCCGCCGTCGACGTCCCGAACCCGAGGAGGTCTCCCGCCATGCAGCGTTCCGCGTCCGTCGCCGCCGCGCTCGCCGTCTCCCTCGCCGCGGGCTGCGGCGGGGACCCCGCGCAGACCCGCGAGGTGGCGGAACTGCGATCCCGAACCGAGAGCCAGGCCGCGCAGGTGGTGGCGCTCGAGAAGCGCCTCGCCGACCTGGAGGCGCGGGATCGCGTGCTCGAGGAGAGGCTCACCGCCGCCGCCATGACCCGGCCGGCGGGGGCGAAGGCGGCGGCCCCGGGCGCGGCTCCGGCGGCGGGCGATGACGTGCAGCCGGCGGCGACCGACGAGCCGGTGACGCCGGCGGCGGAGAGCGTCCTGCTGGCGCTCGACTCCGCGCGCGTCCAGGCCCGCATCGGCGACCTCATCGAGCAGGAGCGCAAGCGCCGGGACGACGACGAGCGCCGCCGCCGCATGGACGACATCCGGGTGCGCGTCCACGAGCGCATCTACGGCGAGACCGGCGACGCCATTGGCCTGACGGAGCAGCAGAAGGCGATCGTCGAGAACATCTTCGTGGACAGCATGGAGCGCATCGGCGAGGTGTGGCGCCGCGCGCGCGAGAGCGGCCGGGACGGCGGCTCGCAGGGCGCCATGGAGGAGATGCAGCGCGTCCGCACCGAGGCCGAGGACCAGCTGCGGTCGGCGCTCTCCGTGGAGCAGTTCGACAAGCTCCAGGAGCAGGCGGGCCGCATCATGGGCTTCGGCGGCGGCGGCGGCGGCCGCGGCTTCGGTGGTCCCGGCGGTGGCGGAGCGGGAGGCGGGGGACCGGGGCGCGGGCGGTAGTTCGTCGGCGGTGGTCGCACCCGACACCCCCGTTCCCCCCGGCGTCCCCCGGCGGATGGGATCCGGCCGATGGGTCCGCCTTCCCGCGGCGGCCGCTCTCGCGGCGGCCCTCGCCGCTCCGTGGGTCGCGGCGAGGGCCGGTCCCGGCGACGCGGGCCCGGCGGAGGCGACCGCGGCGGTCGTGGCGGCGCTCGAACTGCGCGCCGCGGCGCTGAGGGCCCTTCCGGACCTCTCGCGCGACGAGGCCCGCCTCCTGCGGGCCATGGATCGCGCCCTGGCGCTCCTGGCGGATCCCCTCCCCGCCGCGGAGGAACCTCTGGCGGCCGCCGCGGCCCGGGGCCTGAAGGCGGTGCGTCGCCACCTTCCCCCGGGGGTCGATCCGCCGTTCGACGCCGCCCGCGACGCGCTCGTGGCCTGCCTCCTCTCCCGCGCCGACGCCGGCGTCGCGCGCGCCGCCGAGGAGGGCGTGGTGCTGCGCAGCCCCGGCGCCGCACGCAAGGTCGGGGCGAAGGCGCGCGCCGCCGCGCGCTCGGCGGCGAAGGCCGGGGCCGCCGTCCTGGGCGCGCGGCCGGACGGGGCGGCGCGGTTCGCGGCGCGCTCGCTCGCGGCTTCGGGGAAGGGCCTCGCCGCCGCCGCCGCCGAGCGGGGCCGCCGCGGACTCGATGCGTTCGACCGCGTGCGCGGGGTCTTCGCGGCCTCGTGCAACGCCACGGGCTGCCACACCACCGCGGACGCCGCGGGGGGGCTCGACCTGCAGTCCCCCTACGCGTGGGGGGACCTCCGGCGGGGCGCGGCGCTGCACCCCGGCGCAGCGGCGCGGGGGCGGCGCCTCGTCGTCCCCGGCGAGCCCGACGCCTCCTTCCTCTACCTCAAGTGCGCCGGGACGCACGAGGCCGACGAGGGGGACGCCATGCCCGGTCCCGGCGCCCCCCTCGGGGCCGGGTCGCTGGCGCTGGTGCGGGCGTGGATCGAGGCCGGCGCGCCGCCGTCCAGCGCGGCGGACGTCGTCCTCCGCGCCCCCGCCTCGGGATTCCAGGTGCGCGTGCCGCCCTACCGCGTGGACGCCGGCGGCGAGGATCGGGCCGAGGCGTTCTCGACCGTCCCCGGCGGCGTGGAACTGCGCGCGGCGCGCATCGAGTTCCTCGCGGCACCGGGAGTCCGCATCGCCCGGCTCTTCGAGGCCCGCGCCCTCGCCCCCGGCGATCCCCGCGACGTGCCCGACGGCACGGTGCTCCGCTGGTTCGGAGGGATCGACCTCGACCAGTGGTCCGTGCGCGCCGCCAGTCCCTCTCCGACGCTGGACTGGGTCCTGCCCGAGGGGACGGGAGTGCCCTTCCTCGGAGGGGCTCGGCTCCTGCTGGAGGCCCACGCGGACGACCTCGGATCCGCGGGCGCGGCCGGGGGCGGGGGCGCCGTCGTCAACGTCCACACGGTCCCCGTGGAGGCCGCGCCGACGCCGGTGGGGACGTGGTACGGGAGCGACGGGGGCATCCTGGTGCCGCCCCAGTCCACGGTGGCCCACGTGACCGGGGCCACCTTCGAGTTCCTGTTCCACTCCGGGGACGTGGATGTCGTCGCCGCGTTCGGCAGGACGCGCTCCCGGGGAGACTCCCTGGAAATCCGGGCGTGGGACGGGGTCGATGCGTTCCTCAACGGCACGCCGCCGCCGGCGGCCTTCTCGCGCATGGGGGAGGCCAGCCGGCTGTGGTTCGGGGACGACTGGGAGCACCCGCGGTTCTCCGTCTTCGCGCTCGACGAGGTGGTGCTCCCGGCGGGGTGGGGCGCGCTCTTCCGGACCGTGGTGACGAATCCCACGGCGGAGTTCCTCGCCACGGGCCCGAGGGCGCTGACGGAGGAGATCGCCGAGGCGACCCTGTTCTTCGTCCCCGGCCCCCCCGAGGCCCGCACCCTCTGGTTCCCGCAGCCGACACAGTAGGGACGCGACCCGGTCCCGCCGGAACCAGCCGACCCTCCTACGCCCCCGGGACTCCCGCCGCCGCGAGGAAGGCGCGCTGCTCCTCGAGCAGTCCCGTCACGTCCGCTCCCGCCAGATCCATCCCCTCCACCCGCGCCGGGTCCGCTCCGCCGGGACCGCAGAACGTCGTGCACGCCATGGACCGCGCCGGGACGGCGGTCCCCCGCAGATCCGCGCCCCGCAGGTCCGCGCCGTCCAGGTCCGCACCCCGGAGCAGGGCGCCGCGGAGGTCCGCCCCGCGGAAGTCCCCGTTGGTGAGGTTGGCGTCCTCGAAGGAGGCCCCCCGGAGGTCGGAGCGCGCGAAGGACCCGTCGCGGAGCGCCGACCCCCGGAACGAGAATCCGCGGAGGTCGCGATCGGCCAGCGCCACGCCGCGGAGTTCCCGGCCCGACAGGTCCCGCCCCGCGAGCAGCCTCTCCACCTCGCGGCGATCCAGATCGGGGAGCGCGTAGCGCTCCTCCCGCCACGGGTCGGCGGTGTCGTGGTAGCCCGCGGTGCGTTCCCAGAACCCGCGGCGGTCCTCCTCCAGGACCTCGATGAGACGCAGCCACTTGACGCTCTTGTAGAGATACCGGCGGAAGAGCACCGTGCGCACGGGACCGCCGTGCATGGGATCGATGGGCCCGCCGTCGAAGCGATCCGCCACGAGCACGTCGCCCGCGCAGGCGTCGAGGGGGAGGCTGGTGTCGTGCCCCCGCCCCGAGGCGAACCGGACGAAGCGCGCGCCGGGCAGGGGAGCCGCCCGCTGGAGGAGTGCCTCCACGGGCACGCCGCGGAACACGCAGCCGGGGCGCGACCAGCGGGTGACGCAGTGGAGCGTGCCGCTCCTCTCGACGCGGGGGAGGTCGAGGAACGCCGGCCAGTCGAGGGAGAGGGGGTGGGCCACGGCCCCCGCCACCCGCAGCGTCCAGGTCGCCGGGTCGAAGGGTTCCGGGTCCCGCTCGCCGACCACGGGCCAGCGCGCCGTTTGCTGCTGGCGCGGGGGGAGGGGCGCGGTCATCGCTCCGGCCGGAGGAGGAACATCTTGCTGCGGCCCGCCGGGTTGGTGCCGTCGAGATTCCCCGTGGAGGTGACCAGGACGCGCATGGGGGCGGCCCGCAGCAGCGAGGGGGGCCCGAACCCGCCGCCGCCGTCCGCGCCGGAGAGCGGCCGGGGCCCGCGACCGGGGCGCACGAGGACCGGCCGCCCGCCGCCCTCCCCGTCGCCGAGGAGGAGCGCCACGTCCCGGCGCCCGCGGCCCAGCGACGGGGAGGAGGCCGCCGCCCCGGAGGTGTCCACGCGCCGCACGTCGCCGCGGCGGACGTCCGCCAGGAACACCGCCCGCGGCCCGCCGGCGGCGGGCGTCGCCGACCAGGCGGCGAAGCGGCCCCGCGCGTCCAGCACCGGATCCTCCGGGTCGACGGACTCGGCGCCGGAGAGGCGGGAGAGCCCGCGCACCGTGTCGTGGAGGTACACGGCGGCTCCCGCGGGTCCGGAACCGGGCAGCAGGTCGTCCCCGTGCACGAAGACGACGCGACGCCCGTCCGCGTCCACCGCCGGCCGGCCCGCGGCGTGGGTGAGCGAGTACGACACCTGCCGCAGCCGCCCCACCGCGTCGGCGCCGGAGTCGTGGAGGAACACCTGCGCGGGACCGGCCGGGCTGTCGCCCTCGAGGTCCGCGGTGGAGAGGAACGCCACGCGGTAGCGGAGGAGGATGGTCCCCGTGGGCCGGCCCGCGGCGTTCTCCTGGGGGACGAAGCGGGCGCCCACCGCGGGCGCGGAGGACGCCCCCGACAGCGCGCTGGTGATCTGCGTCACGCCCCCGGTGACCGAATCCCAGACGAAGATCTCCGCGCTGCCGTCGCCGTTGCCGCCCGCCGGGTTCCCCTCCGATCGGAAGGCGATCACGGTGCGGGCCCGGGTCTCGTCCACGAGGTTCGCCCCGAGGGGAAGCCGGAAGGTGGCGTTGGAGGCGGACGGCTGGTCCGCGGCGACGGCACCGGCGATGGGGGCCACGGTCCCCAGCCGGCGGTCCCAGAGGAACACGGCGGGCTCCCCGGCGGGGTCGTAGCGCCCGCCGCCGCCGTCCCTCCAGGACGCCGCGAAGGCGACGACCCGGCCGTTCCGGCTGGCCCCGGGAGCGGTCCCTTCGTCGGGCTGGACCGCGTGGGAGAGGGACTCCACGGGCGGCGGCGCCGCGGACGCGGCGAGGACGCAGGCGAACGGGACGAGCATCGCCAGCGCGCGCGGGATGTCCGGGGTCGCCACGGCCCGCATCCTACGGCGCCGGGCCGGGGGGCTCCGCCGTCGCGCCCCGCTGCCGCGCCTCCCGCTCCCGATCGCGCCGGTCCGACGCCCTCCCCTTCCGCACGACGAGGAGCCAGACGGCGATCCCGACGACGATGGCCGCCAGGAGCACGACGTGGAAGACGCCGAGGCGCTCCGACGCGCCCTTCAGGAAGTCCGCCTGCTTCAGCTCGTGGTAGACGACGTACCCGACGTACACGGAGATGGGGACGGACACGAGCACGCCGAGGAAGTCCATGAACAGGAACCGCCAGTAGGAGACGCGGCGACTCACGCCGGCGCTGAAGTACATGACGAGGCGCACACCGGCGAAGAAGCGGGCGAGGAAGATGGCCCACGCCCCGTACTTCTTGAAGAACTGCTCCGCGCGGACGCGGCGACGGCGCGTCGCGATGCGGCCGATCCACCGCCAGCGGAGGATGCCCGGCCCGAGGACGCGGCCGAGGTGGAAGCACGCGAGATCGCCGAGCAGGATCCCCACCGCCGAGACGGAGGAGAACCGCAGCAGCTGGATGCCCATCCCCGACGTCTCGCCGGACGCCGCCTCCTCGGCCATGGCTCCCGCCATGAGCAGGATGGGCTCCTCCGGGACCGGGAGGCCGACGCCGCAGAGGATGAAGAGCGTGACGATGACCACGTCGGGATACTCGTTGATGAGTTTCCAGACCGTGCCCAGGAAGCCGGTGGGGTCCGCGTCCGCGAGGAACGTCATGGGGCAGCCCCCGTCGACGCGGCGGCGGCGCCCGCTTCCCGGACCGCCGCCCGACGCTCCCGGAAGAGCAGGAGCGCCACGGACCCCGTCACCGCGATGGCGCCCAGTCCGATGGAGCCGCGCGCCAGGAGGTGATCGGCCACGTCCCGCCCGACGAGGCCCTGCGTGGGGAGGAGTACCAGGAGCGCTCCCGCGGCCCCGACGGCCGCGGCGATGCGCGGGACGCGGTCGCCGGCGGGCGGGGCCGCGGCGGCGGCGGCGAGGCAGGCATACGCGAGGGCGAGCATCTGGAAGTGGGGGTTCCGGCTCTCCGGGGAGACGAGCAGGAGGACGCCCAGAAGGAGCGCGCCCTCCAGGGGCAGGCGGCGCGCCGCCCCGGCGGCATCCTCCCCGCGGACGGGGTCGGTCGCGAAGATCAGCACCCCGAGCAGTGCGAAGGAGATGGCGAGCCAGATGTCCATGATCGTCCCCGTCTCGACGTCGCGGCCGCGCGTGACCACGGGAGCGGCGGGCCCGCCGGGGATGTCGCCGAGCGCGGGATCCCGCCCGTTCACGAAGATCCCGCGTGCGCCGGGCGCCACGTCCTCGCCGGGCCGGAACGTCTTGATCTCCAGGTGCATGAACGGGAGGGGCCGCAGGTAGCGCACCAGCATCGACCGCACCGACTGCCCCGCCATGTCGGCGCCGCCGCGGGGCAGGGTGACGTCATCCGTATCGCCCGCGTCGGGGCCGAGGGCCGACTCGTTGGTCGTCCACTGGCGGAGGAGCTCGTGGTGGTTCGCGGGGCCGAACACCGCGGACGGGAGGACCCAGGCCAGCGCGAGAAGTCCTCCCGCCGCCCACGCCGCGGCGCGCCAGCGGCGCTTCCACGCGAAGTAGAGGATCAGCAGCAGGGGCATGTGCTTGGACAGCGTGGCGCCCGCCGCCAGGAGCCCCGCCGCGCGGTCCTTCCCGCCGTGGAGCGCCCAGAGGGCGGCCATGGAGAGCGAGAACGCGAAGCAGTTCATCTGTCCCAGTTTCACGTTCTCGACGTAGAGGTGGACGAGGGGCAGGAGCGCCGCGGCCGCGGGGATCCACGGGGGTGCCCCGGGTGCGAGTCGCCGGTGCGCGAGGTCGGCGGCGAGGCCGACGCCCAGCGCCGTGAGCCCCGCGCAGAGCGCCGACCACGCGATCCATGCCGTGTCCGGAGGGAGGGCCCCGACGGGGGCCATCACCACGGCAAGCCCGGGGCTGTAGCGGTAGCGGTTCTCGGGAAAGCGGCTCCGGTCGCCCCACACCACGTTCTCGCGGATCACCGTCTCGTCGTACAGCAGCCGCTCCTCCCCGCGGGCCACCAGCGCCCCGGCCCGCGCGTAGCGGAGGAAGTCCCCCGCCGGGCGTCCCTCGCGCAGCGCCGCCCGGAGGCCACCGGCGACCGCGGCGACGGCGACGCAGCCGAGGAGGAGGTTCCGGAAGCGGGGGCTCACGTCTCCGTGCTCCGCAGGGACCGGCGGTGGATGACGAGGTTGCGGAGGTACATGAGCAGCCCCCCCGCCTGCGCCAGCATGAAGACCGGGTCCTCCCGATGGGCGGCGTAGGCGAACGTGATGATCCCGCCGGTGATGGACAGCCACCAGAACGCCACCGGGATCACGACCTTCTTTTCCCGCTCCGACGAGATCCACTGCACGATGAACCGGCCCGCGAACACGAACTGTCCGACCATGCCGATGACGAACCACAGATCGATCTTCGCGAGGACGCCATCGAGCCAGCCGCCCTCCGCCGCCAGCACGATCACCGGACGCGCTCCTTCCGATAGGTGAGGCGGTTCCGCTGCATCCAGCGCACCGTGCGGAGGTCGGACATCCCCTTCCACAGGCGGTTCCAGATGCCGTACTTGCTCGTCCCGGAGACGCGGGCCCGGTGGGCCACGGGCACCTCCACGACGCGGAAGCCGGCCATGCGCGCCAGCGTGGGATAGAAGCGGTGCATCCCGTTGTAGGCGGGCAGGTGGGGGACGATGGCCGTGCGGAAGACCTTCAGCGGGCACGTGATGTCGTGGACCGACTCGCCGGTCCGCCGGTTCCGCCACGCGTTGGCGATGCGGCTGGACATGCGCTTCACCCAGGGGTCGTGCCGCTCCCGGCGCCAGCCGCACACCATGTCGTACTCCCCCAGCATGGCGTACAGCCGGGGGATGTCGGCGGGGTCGTTCTGGAGGTCGGCGTCCAGCGTCACGATGACCTCGCCGCGGGCGCTCCGGAACCCCGCGTCCAGCGCCGACGACAGGCCGTGGTTGCGGTCCAGCGCCCAGACGACGATCTCCGGGTGGTCCTTCGCCCGCTGCAGCAGGACGTCGCGGGATCGGTCCCGCGAGCCGTCGTCGACGAACACCATCTCGAAGGGCTCCCCCAGGGACCGGATCACGGGGAGGAGTTCGTCCAGCAGACGGCCGATGTTGCCCTCCTCGTTGAACACCGGGAGGACCACGGACACGCGGGGGGGAGGGGGCTCGGCGGGCATGGGCTCGCGAGGATCCCATCAGAACCCCGCGGGACGGGCGAGGAGATTGGCCCGGCCCCCCCGAAGGAGGGGCGCCCCGGGCGGACACGGCGCGTCTAATCTCCATCCATGCGCGTATCCCACCTCCTCCTCGGGGCCGCCGGGGCCCTGGCGGCGGCGACCCTCGGGTGGGTCCTCCTCCGGGACCCGGGGCCCGGCCGCGGCCGGGACGGGTTCCCGCCGGAGGTCTACGGGACCGGCCCGGCCGGCGGGGGCCGCGACGCCGCGGGGGGCGGCACGGGCCCCGCGGGGCCCGGCGCCACGGGGCCCGACGGTCGACCCCTCCCGGCCGGCGCGGGGGGGGATGCCGGGACCGCCCCGCCGCCGAGGGAGTTCACGCCGGAGGAGATCGCGGCCCGCGTCGGCGACCGCGCCGACGCGGAGAGGATCCCGCCGCCCCCGTCGGAGCGGGGCTCCGGTCCGGTGGAGGGCAAGTGGACCCCCGCGGAGTCGAAGCGCGTGGAGTCGCTGCGCACGAGGACCCACGAGACCATTCTCAAGAAACTCGACTTCCGCCGGCGCCGCCTCGGGGACGTGCTGAAGGAACTGGCCGACGCCGGAGGGATCACCATCGACGTGAGCGGGGAGGGAGTCGCCGACGAACCCGTGAACCTGCAGTTGGACGAGGCCCCGCTGCACGAGGTGCTCATGCAGATCACGATGCGACGGAACCTCTGGTTCCAGGTCGAGCCCGACCGCGTCGTCGTCGGCCGCTGACCCGGGCTACGCCTCCAGTTCGATGTTCCAGTAGGTCTCGCTGACGAAGCGATCCCAGGAACGGCGGCGGGTGCCGAGGGAGACCTCGAACGCGGGGCCTCCCTTCGGCCGCAGGGGCTTCCGCCGGAGGTGCAGCCCTGCCTCCGAGAGGGAGCGGTTGGCCTTCCGCTTGTTGCAGTCGAGGCAGGCGAGCACGCAGTTCTCCCACGTGCTGAGCCCGCCCCGCGAGCGCGGCACGATGTGATCGATGGAGAGCAGTTCCGTGCCCGGCTGCGCGCCGCAGTACTGGCAGGTGAAATCGTCCCGCCGGTACAGGTTGCGCCGGGAGAACGCCACGGCCCGCCGCGGGAAGCCGTTGTAGTTCCGGAGCACGACGACCTCGGGGACGCGAATCCGCAGGGACACCGTGGTCACGTACTCGGCGGCCCCGGGATCGGGAGGGCGCGCGCGGGAGAGTTCCGCCCAGGAGTCGAAATCGTGGGGCACGTACGTGTCGGGGCAGACCGCCCGCGCGACATCGCGGTACAGGAGGCCGAGCGCGTTGCGCACGGACGTGGTGGACACCGCCGCCCAGGAGCGGTTCAGCACCAGCGTTCGCCCGTTCAGAACGTAACTCGCCACCGTCGTCTCCTGTCCGGTCCGCCCGCGGGGCCTCCCGTGGACCGGGGGATTCTACGTGGTGCGCGGACAGCGCCGGCGGAAACGGCGAGGCACCGCGTGCGCGAAGTCGCGACTCCCGTCGCGCACATCCCCGCGAGCGGATTCCTTCCGTGGCGGACGCGGTTTCCATACTCTCCCGGTGGTTTCCCGCACTCCATCCCGGCCGGCGGGATGGGATTCCAGCGGCGGGGACTCACCGTCCGCGGCGGACACCGCGGGGACTCCGTCGTCATCGGGAGGAACCCCTTGAGCGCCTATTCCACTCTGGTGAAGGACGCGCGCAGGCGTCGCGCCGCATTGCAATCGGAGATCGCCGACGCGCGCCGACTGATCTCGCGCCGCGAGGACGAGATGGCAACGCTGGACGCGGTCGTCGACGCGCTCTCCACGCTGGCCGGGGCCGGCGCGGCGAAGCCCGGTCGCAAGCCGGCCGGTGGCCGGAAGGGCGGAGCCCGGAAGCGCGCCGCCGGCGCGGCCGCCAAGCCCCGCAAGCGCGGGGGATGGAAGCCCGGCGGTCCCGGACGCCCGCCGAAGTGGTACACGGAGAAGATGGCCGCGGAGGCCGCCGCCGCGGCGGGCGCGGACGCCTCCGACGCCGCCCCCGCGAAGCCCGCGAAGAAGAAGGGCCGCCGGACCCGCCGGTCGCGGAAGCCGGCGAAGAAGTAGTCCGCCGCGGTGCCGGAGTGATCCCCGCCCTCCCCGAGGACGCGCGCCGCGTCATCGTGGGAGGGGGAATCGCCGGCGTCGCGCTGGCCGCCCACCTCGCCCGGCTCGGGGACGGGGACGTGCTCGTCCTGGAGCGGGGGGAGCGCCTGGGCGAGGGGGCCACGGGCCGCTCGGCGGGCGGGATCCGGCAGCAGTTCGCCGACCCCGTCTGCGTCGCCGCGGCGCGCGAGACGGTGCGTCTCCTCGGGGGCTTCGCCGCCGAGACCGGCGTGGACCCGGAGTTCCGCCGCCACGGGTACCTCCTCCTCGCGACCGAGCCGCGGCGCGCCGACGCGCTCCGCGCCGAGGCCGCGGCCCAGCGGGCGGCGGGACTCGCCGTGGAGACCCTCGACGCCGCGGCGACGGCGGCCCGGTTCCCCTCCCTCTCCGTGGACGACGTCCTCGCCGCCAACTTCTGCGGGAGCGACGGCTACCTCTCGCCCCACGCGCTGGTGGAGGGCTATCGCAGGACGGCGGCCGCCGCCGGGGTGCGGTTCGCCACGGGCGTCGAGGTGACGGGACTCCTCGTCGAAGGCCGGCGCGTGACCGGCGTCCGCACGTCCGCGGGCGCCCTCCGCGCCGGGGACGTCGTGGTGGCGGCGGGGGCGGAGGCGGGCCCCCTCCTCGGCGGCGCCGGGGTCGTGCTCCCGCTCCGGCCGACGCTGCGCCGCATCTTCGCGACGCACCCGCTCCCGGACCTCCCCGTGGACCTCCCGCTGGTGCTCGACCTGGACCGGCCGTTCTACTTCCGCCCCGAGTCCGGCGGCGCCATCCTCTCCCTCGCCGAGGTCGAGGAGGGCGGGGCCCCGGAGACCGTGGAGGAGGGGGACGGCGCCATGCCCGACCGCCTCGTGGAGCGGGCCGTGCGGCGGGCTCCGGTCCTCGGGGCGGCCCGCTTCCTGCGCGCGTGGTCCGGTCACCGGACGCTCACCCCCGACGACCGGCCCATCCTCGGGCCCGTGCCGGGACTGCCGGGCCTCTGGCTCGCCGTGGGGTTCGGCGGCCACGGGATCACCCACGCCCCCTCCCTCTGCATGGCCCTCGCCGCCGCCATGACGGCCGGTGACCCCGCCGTCGGGGCGCTGGCCCCGTTCGCCCCGGACCGGCCGGGCCTGCGGGGACCCGACCGGGCGGCGGGCGTGATCTGAAGCCGCGCGAGGGAGACGGATTCCTACCCGGGGCGCCGGGGTGCGTTACCATCGAGCGAAGAGGGGAACCCCGCACCGGCCGCGGAACCCCACCGAGATGTCACCCTGACGGGAGGAATCCGCGTGGACGCATCGTTCAAGTTCGCAACGGAAGCGATGAGCGTTGAGATGGAGGGCCCCGAGGAGTTCGTCGGGCCGCACATCGAGTTCCTGCTCCCCTACGTGCGCCGCATGACGGGCGCCGCGACCCCCGCCGACGAGGGCCCGCTCCCCGTGGGCCTCGGGGGCGTGGGCGTCTGGTGGAGCCGCTTCGTGCCGCCCTCCGTCAACCCGTCGCTCCAGGAGACCATCCTCCTCTTCGCGTACTACATGCGCACCTACCGCAAGACGGTGTTCGTGTCCGAGGATCTCCGCCGCTGCTTCCAGGTCATGGGGCTCGAGGAGCCGAAGAGCCTGCTCCAGATCCTCGGGACCATGAAGCGCGACCACCAGACGCTCCTCAACGCCGGCAAGCGCGGCGAGTACATGATGAACGTCCCCGGCCTCAAGCGCGTGAAGGAGCTGCTCGGCGAGCTCGCCGACGCGGCCAACGGCGACACGCGCCGCTCCGCGGGTGCGACCCGCGATCCCGACGCCCACTCCATCTTCCGGGACTGATCCGGTCCCGCCCGCAGGGAGATCCCCATGGTCAAGTCCGCCGAAGCCGAAGCGTCGACGCCGCCTCCCGCCCGGTTCCACTTCGTCTCCCGCGACCTGCGGCTGGAGTTCTCGGGGACTCCCGAGTACGTGACCGCGCAGGTGGACATGTTCCGCCCGGCCATCCGGAAGGTCCTCGGCTACGCGGAGCCCGCCGCCGCCCCCGCGGCCTCCGCCGGCGCCGTGCCCCCGCCCGGCCCGTCCTCCGGTGACGACTCCGCGGGGCGCTCGGCGCTGGACGAGTTCCTCCGCCGGGTGCGGACCCGCGTCGGCCGCGGCGCCCTGCAGGAGCGCATCCTGCTCTTCATCTACTACCTCATCGACGTCAAGGGCCGCTCCGAGGTGGGCACCGAGGACATCAACTTCTGCTTCGACCTCCTCGGGCTGGAGCGGCCGCGGAGCCTGGCCAACACGCTGGGCATCATGAAGCGCAACCAGGGGGTGCTCGACGCGGGGACCCGCCGCGGCACCTACATCGTCACCGACAAGGGCCAGCGCCAGGTGCAGTCCCTCCTCGTGGATTGACGGGAGTTCGGCGCGGGTGCGAGGATCCCGGCCCCGCCCGCGGAGGCCCCATGAGAACCGTCGTCCTCGCCAGCCTCGCCGCCGCCCTCTCCGTGCTCGCCGCGAACCGCCCCGCCCTCGCGGGCGACGGCGACGGTCTCCCCGCCGGCGACTTCGCCGTGGTCGGTGCGGCCATCGAGACCGCCGCGGCGGCGGGACGCATCGAGGACGGCGTCCTCGTCGTCCGGGGCGGACGCATCGCCGCCGTGGGTCCTCGCGGCACTCCCGTGCCCGACGGCGTGCCCGTCCTCGACCTCACCGGCCGGGGGAAGGTCCTCCTCCCGGGCATCATCGACTCCCACTCCCACATGGGGGTCTACCCGTGGCCCGAGGTGGAGGCCAACTCCGACGGCAACGAGGCGTCCGATCCGCTCCGGCCGGAGGTGCGGGCGCTGGATTCGGTGAACGCCGAGGACCCGGCCTTCGCCCACGCGCGGGCCGGCGGCGTCACCACGGTCATGGTGCTCCCCGGGAGCGCCAACCTCGTCGGCGGACAGGCGGCCGTGCTGAAGCTGCGCCCCGGCGGGACCGTGGACGCCATGCGGTTCGAGGGGGCGCCGCCCTCGATGAAGATGGCCTTCGGCGAGAACCCCAAGCGGGTGTACGGCAAGCGGGACGCCGAGCCCCGCACGCGCATGGGCAACCTCGCGATCCTCCGTCGTGCCTTCACGGAGGCCCGCGAGTACGGCGCCGCCCGCGCGCGGTACGAGGCGAAGGCCGCCGCCGGGGACGCCGAGGCGGAGCCGCCGGAGCGGGACCTCCGCAAGGAGGCGATGCTGGGGATCCTCCGGGGCGAGTTCCGCCTCCAGGTCCACTGCTACACGCGCAGCGACATCCTCTCGCTCCTCCGCCTCGCCGACGAGTTCGGGTTCCGCGTGGCCGCCGTCCACCACGCGCTGGAGGCGTACAAGTGCCGCCGGGAGATCGCGGCCCACGGCGCGGGCATCTGCACCTGGGCCGACTGGTGGGGGTTCAAGATCGAGGCCCTCGACGGGATCCCGGAGAACGCCGCCCTCTGCTCGGAGGCGGGGGTGGTCGTCGCGTGCCACTCCGACTCCTCGGAGGGCGTGCAGCGGCTGTTCCACGAGGCGGCGAAGATGATGGCCGCCGGGCTCCCGCGGGTGGAGGCGGTGCGCGTCCTCACGATCAACCCGGCGCGGATCCTCGGCGTGGAGGCGCGGGTGGGGTCGCTGGAGCCGGGCAAGGACGCCGACCTCGCCCTGTTCTCGACGGACCCGTTCTCCGTCTACACGCGCGTGGACGCGACGTGGATCGACGGCCGTCCGGTCTTCGCGAGGGAGGGACGATGACCCGCGCGGCGCCGCTCCTGCTCCTCGCCGCCGCCGCCCTCGCGGCCGCGTCTCCCGCCGCCGCCGCGCCCGAGGACCCGGTCGCCGAGGTCGTGCTGCTCCGCGGCGGGACCGTCCTCACCATGGCGGGCGAGCCCGTGCAGGGTGGCTCCGTGCTCCTCCGCGGGGGCCGCATCGAGGCCGTCGGCCGGGACCTGGAGGCACCCGCCGGCGCGCGCATCGTGGACTGCGCGGGCCTCACCGTCCTCCCCGGGTTCATCGACGCCGGGACGCGCGTGGGGCTCGTGGACATCGACCTCGTGGAGGCGGCCAACGACTCCGACGAGGGGGGGGAGCCCTCCACGCCGGACCTCGACGTGCGGGACGGCATCAACATCGAGTCACCCGTGTTCGCGGTGACGCGCTCCCACGGGGTCACGACGGTCCTCGTCTACCCGCAGGAGACCAACGTCATCTGCGGCCGGGGCGCGGTCCTCCACTGCATCGGGCCCGGCTCCGGGGCGCTGGAGGAGCGGGTCGTCCGCGCGCCGTCGGGTCTCCACGTCTCCTTCGGCGGCCCGCCCAAGGAGCGGTTCGGCGGCAAGGACCGCATGCCCTCCACGCGCATGGGGGTCGCGGCGGTGCTCCGGCAGGAACTGGAGAAGGCGCGGGAGCACGTCCGCAAGCGGACCGCCCACGCGGAGAAGGCGCGGGTCGCCGCCGCCGAGGGGAAGTCCCCGCCGGACCCCCCGGCCCCGGACCTCGCACTGGACGTCCTCGCGGCGGCGCTCGGGCGGGAACTCCCCGTCTTCGCGCGGGCGGAGCGGCTGGACGACATCCGCACGGCGGTGCGCATCGCGGACGAGTACGGGCTGCGACTCGTCCTCCTCCGGGCGACGGAGGCGTGGAAGATGGCCGCGGAACTGGCCGAGAAGCGCATCCCCGTCATCCACGGTCCGGTGCTCCGCCAGCCGGACTCGCCGGAGGCGCCGGGGGCCCGCATGGACGCGCCCGCCCTGCTGCACGCGGCGGGCGTTCGGTTCTGCCTCATGACGGGCGACGCCCACAACGCGCGCAACCTCCCGTACCATGCGGGCATCGCCGTCTCCCACGGCCTGCCCCGGGAGGCGGCGCTCGGGGCCATCACGCGCGAGGCGGCGTCGATCCTCGGCGTGGACCGGGACCTGGGAACCATCGAGGCGGGCAAGGAGGCGACGCTGGTGGTCTTCCGCGGCGACCCGCTGGAGCCGCTCTCGGTGCTCGAGCACGTCTTCGTGCGGGGCCGCGAACTGCCGCGCACCTCGCGGCAGACGGAACTCCGCGACCGGTGGAAGTGACCGCGATGAACGTCTTCATCTCCTGCGACATGGAGGGCGCCACGGGCGTCGTCCACGGCGACATGCTGATGCCGGGGAGGAACGACTACGCCCGCGGCCGGAGGCTGCTCACGGGCGACGTCGCCGCGGCCTGCCGCGGCGCGCTGGAGGCGGGCGCGGAGCGGATCGTCGTCTGCGACGGGCACGGCACCATGCGGAACGTCCTCATCGAGGAACTCCCGCCGGAGGTCGAACTCGTCGTCGGTCCCGCCTCCTCGCGGGCGCTCTGCCAGTCGGAGGGACTCGACGAGTCCTTCGACGCGGCGCTCTTCGTCGGCTACCACGCGCGACACGGCGCCGCCGACGCCCTTCTCGCCCACACGTGGGTCGGCTCCGCCATCCACGAGATCAACGTCAACGGGATCGTCTTCGGCGAGACGGCGCTCAACGCGGGCATCGCCGGCGCGTTCGACGTGCCCGTCCTCCTCGTGACGGGGGACGAGGCGCTGGCGGCGGAGGCGAAGGCGGTCCTTCCCGAGGTCGAGACCGTCGCGGTGAAGCGCGCCGTCGGGCGGGCGTCCGCCGTCTGCCGCTCCCCCGCGTGGTCCGGCCCCGCGATCCAGGAGGCGGCGACGCGCGCCCTCCGCCGCCGCAAGCGGCCGCAGCCGTTCCGGGTCCAGTCCCCGGTCGTCATCGAGATCGGCTTCCACACCGTCGCCATGGCGGAGCGCGCGCTGAAGCGCCCCCTGGTCGAACGCGTGGGTCCCCGGAGCGTCGCGTTCTCGCGGGCCGACTACCTGGAGGCGGTGCAGGAGGCGTGGCGCGTCATCGAGTCCGTGGTCGCCGAGGACCCGGAGTTCCTGCGATAACCCATGCCGGCGGGAACGGGGCGCGGCGGGGCGGGATGACGCGGCGGGCGGTGGTCTCCTCCCTCGTCGTGGCCGCGGTGGCGGGGGGCATCGCGTGGGCGACCCGCGATCCCGGTGGCACCACCCCCGGCGCCGTTTCCCCCGTCGTCGCGCCGCCACCGCAGGTCACCGGTGTCTCCCCCGCGGCCGAGGGCGGCGGCGAGTGGCGGGCGGAGCCGGTGCGCGTCCAGCGCGTGCCGCGGTTCGAGGCGGTGGCCGCCCGCGTGCGCTGCCCCGAGGCCGTGGACGTGGGGAGCGGGGTCCGCGCGCCCGTGGAGGCCATCCTCCACCGCGCCGGCGACACCGTCGAGAAGGGGGACATCCTGGTCCGGCTCTCCCCCGGCGCGTGGGAGGCGGAGCGGGACGCCGCCCGCGCCGCGGGGGACGCGAAGCGCCTGGCGGCGGCCGAGGAGGCCCTCGGGGGGATGGAGATCCGCGCTCCCATCGCCGGCGTCGTCTACCGCGTCCACGCGGAACTGGGCGTCATGCCGCCGCGCACGCGCACCGGTCCGGGGCCGCTGGTCACGCTGTTCGACTGGCGCCTCGCGGTGCTCGAGGGGGAGGTGACGGCGGAACTCGCCTCCCTCTTCGCCCCGGGCAACGAGGTCATCCTCCACCTCCACGAGGGAGTCGCCGACCCGGTCCCCGGCACGGTGCTCTCCGCGACGCCCGCGGCGACGGAGGGGAGGCTCGCGCTGCGCGTCGCGCTCGCCGGTCCGCCGGGAGTCGCGCTGGTCCCCGACGCCCGGGCGACCGTGCTCGCCTCCACGGGGGAGCGGGAGGTCCTCGTCGTCCCGCGGAGCGCGCTCCGGCTGACGGATCGCACCGCCACCGTGCGCGTCGTGCCCGTGACGGGCCCCCCCGTCGAGAGGAACGTCACGCCGGGGGAGACGTTCCCCAACGGGCACATCGAGATCCGCGACGGGCTCCAGCGCTTCGAGTCCGTGGCGGTGCCGAAGTAGGGACCGTGGAGCGCGTCCGCGCGCGCGCCCTCTGCCGGTGGACGGCCGCGGCGACGGTGGCGATGGCCGCGGCGTGCGCCGCGGATCCCGACGGGCCCGCTGCGCGGGACGCGCCGCCGCCTTCCGCCGCGCCGCCGCCGCATGAGGCCGCTCCACCCGCGGGCACGCCGGGGGACCGGAGGTTCCCCTCCCCCTCGGGACGCCGCACCCTGGTGCTCCTCCACGGGAACGAGGGGCCGCTCTTCCTCCTCTGCGATCGGAGGGAGGGCGCGCCGGACGCCGAATTCGCCCGCGTTCCGTCGCCCTGGGAGTACGCCCCCGACGGACCGCGCTCCGTGGAGCCGGGCCCCTCGGACAGGCTCCGCGCGCGGGGCCTCCTGCCCGCGGAGGCGGAGGACGCGCGCGTGCTCGACGACGGCGGCGCCGTGCTCCTCCTCCCGCCCGCGGAGCGCGCCGACGCCCCGGTGCTCCTGCGGCTCCGACCCGACGGAACGGTGGCGTGGACCGTCCCGTGGTCGGCCCTCCCGCCGGAGACCCGCCCGCCGCCGCGCGGCGCGCGCGAGGGGGGCTGGCGGGGATGGTGGGCCGACGGGGAGCGATCCACCGTGGTCATCGTCCCCGAGGGCCCTCCGCTGGAGATCCCCGCGACGGGCGGCCCCGTCGTCCCCGCTCCGCCGGAGGCCCTCGTGTCGCGCGCGCTCCGCGGCCCCGCCCGGGAGCGGGAACTGGCGCTCGAGGTCGCCTTCGACGATCCGGCGCCCGCCATGCTCGCGGCGGCCCGCGCCCTCGCCGCCCAGCCCGACGCCCCGGAGGGCGTCGCCCTGCGCGCGCTGGAGGTCCTCCTCCGCGCGGGCGAGCCGGTGACGGGGACCGCGGAGCGGTTCCGGGCGGCGGCGCTGCGGGCCGGCGCGCCGGAGGAGCTGCGCGCGTACGCGGTGTCCCGCCTCCCCCTCCTGCTGGGGCGGGACGCGCTGCCGGCGCTGCGCGCCGCCATGGGAGGGGAGTCGGACCTCGCCTGGCGGGCGGCGCTGGAGGCGATGGCCGCTCTGGGACAGGACGCGGTGCCGGCGCTCACGGAGATGCTGGAGGAGCCCGGCGGGACGCTGGACTCCCGCGGCGGCGCCGCCGCCGTCCTCGGTGCGCTCCGCGCGACGGAAGCGCTGGACGCGCTGTGGCGCGTGGCCCTGCGGTTCGATCGCGAGACCGACCCCCACGACCACGTGCCGGGGCAGGCGCTGGAGGCGATCCTCGCCATCGCGCCGCCGGGCATCGGGTTCCGCGTGGTGGAACTCCTCGCGGAGGGATCGCCCCACGACGGCCGCATCGCCGGGTTCCTGGCGGCCCATCCCCATGCCTCCGCCGCCCCCGCCCTCGTCGCCGCGCTGGAGCGGGCCGCGCCCCACGCTTGGGAGCGCCGCCCCATCGTGCGCGCCCTCCGGGCCTGCACCGGCCGCGACCTCGGGGACGACCCCGCCGCGTGGCGGGAGGCGATCCGATAGCGCGGCGACGATCCTGCCGCACAATCTCCCCATGGCCGCCGCACCCCTCTCCGCCAACGCCGTGCGCGTGCTGGAGCGACGCTACCTGCTGAGGGACGCCGTCGGCGATCCCGTCGAGGACCCCGCCGGCCTCTTCCGCCGCGTCGCGCGCGCGGTGGCGAAGGCGGAGCGGACGCACGGTCCGCGGCGCGGCGCGGCCGCGCGGGCGGGGCTCTGGGCGGAGCGGTTCGAGGAGTCGATGGCCTCCCTGGAGTTCCTCCCGAACTCGCCCTGCCTCATGAACGCCGGCACGCCCGTGGGACAACTGGCGGCGTGCTTCGTCCTCCCCGTGGAGGACTCGCTGCGCGGGATCTTCTCCGCGGTCCGTGACATGGCGCTCATCCACCAGAGCGGGGGTGGCGTCGGGTTCGACTTCACGCCGCTGCGCCCGCGCGGCGCGCGCGTGCGCAGCACGAGCGGGGTCGCGTCGGGGCCCGTGTCCTTCATGGGCGTCTTCGATGCCGCAACGGACGCCGTGAAGCAGGGGGGCCGCCGGCGCGGGGCGAACATGGGGGTCCTCGACGTCCGCCACCCCGATGCCGCGGAGTTCGTCGCCGCCAAGCGGGACGGGGAGCGCCTCCGGAACTTCAATCTCTCCGTCGCGGTCACCGACGCGTTCATGCGCGCCGCCGCGCGCGACGGGACCTTTCCCGTCGTGGATCCCGTCTCGGGGCGCACCATCGGCCGCCGCGACGCGGGGGAGATGCTCCGCCGCATCGCCGATGCCGCCTGGGCCTCCGGCGACCCGGGCCTGCTGTTCACGGACGCCGTCGCCCGCCGCAATCCCCTGCCCGCGCTGGGCCGGATCGCCGCCACGAACCCCTGCGGCGAGCAGCCGCTCCTCCCGGGGGAGACGTGCGTCCTCGGCTCCATCGCGCTGCAGCGGTTCGTGCGCGACGGACGGTTCGACGAGGCGCGGCTCGCGGAGACGGTCCGGCTCGGGGTCCGGTTCCTCGACGACTGCGTGACCGCCACGCGGCACCCGCTCCCCCTCGTGCGGAGGCGGACGCTGCGCGCGCGGAAGGTCGGCCTCGGCGTCATGGGCTTCGCGGACGCGCTCATCTCCCTGGGCGTTCCCTACGACGACCGCCGGGCCCTCCGCATCGCGGAGGAGGTGGCGGCGCTCCTCGTGCGCGAGGCCCGGGCCGCCTCGGAGGCGCTGGCGGAGGAGCGCGGCCCGTTCCCGGCGTTCCCCGGGAGTCGCGACGCGGAGGCGGGCGCGCCGCCGCTCCGGAACGCGGCGCGGACGACGGTGGCTCCCACGGGCACCATCGCCCTCGTGGCGGACTGCTCCTCCGGCATCGAGCCCGTGTTCGCCTTCGTGCACGAGCGGCGCGCGTTCGGCGGCGAGGAGGTGCTCCGCTCCGTGCATCCGTCGCTGGCCCCGGCGCTCCGCGCCGCACGACGGGACCCGGACCGGTGGATCCCCGCCGTCGCGCGCGCGGGCACGGTGCGGGGTCTGGGCAGGGTGCTCCCGGCGCCGCTCCGCCGCGTCTTCGTCGGCGCCCTGGAGATCGCCCCCGCCCACCACCTCGCGGTGCAGGCCGCCTTCCAGCGCCACGTGGAGAGCGGCGTCTCCAAGACCGTGAACCTCCCCGCGGAGGCGGGCCGGGACGACGTGCTCGCGATCTACCGCGAGGCGTTCCGCCTCCGCTGCAAGGGGATCACGGTCTACCGCTACGGCTCCCGCGAGGGTCAGATCCTCTGCCTCCCGGAGGACGCCGACGAGGGCTCCGGCCGGGAGTGCGCGGGGTAGCCGCAGGCCGTGCGAGCCGGATGGCCGGCTCATGAGGGGTCCGGTCCGATCCTCCCCCCTTCTTGCCGGTGAGCCCGTCTCCCCTGTTGGAGCGAGATGACCGGGGACTCGACCTCTACGTGCGTCACGGGACGACCTCTCTCTTCGCCGCCCTCGAAAGGGCATCCCGAGGCAGTGGCCCGTCGCGGTGAAGCGCGACCGCATGTCCGCTCAGTGGTTGCTGCGACAGACTCGCCGGCTCCCGAGGGACTCGACCCCCTGCAGATCGACAAGTCAGCGTCGGCGGCCGTGGGCCCCCCGACCCGGCCGCGGCAGCGAGGCTGGAGCGGCGCTGCTCCCTTCCAGGGGCATCGCACTGCGTTCAGGCCCCCGCCTCAATTGTGTTGAGGGGCAGCCCACACCGGTCATCTGGTCGGCGAGAAGCACATCTCGCTGGGCCGCCACACACGGCGCGGTCCAAGAAGGTCGCTCCGCTGATGGTTGCGTCGGCTTCGGGCGGCGGGCAGACGATTGCAGCTGCCCCTGGGCGCGCGTAGACTAGCTAGCGTCGGCACCCAGAGGAGGCGTTGCCGATGCGACCGGCCATTTCAGGGATCTCTATCGCTGCGGCGGCGGCGTTCGCGGCGTACGTCTTGTCGGGCGCGGGGGCGGCCGGCGGCTGCTCGCTGCCGGGATCGGGACAGCTGATCCGCACGTTTCATCGACCAGGGAGCACCATCGGGGACGGGTTTGGCACCGTGGTTGCCTGCGCTGCAGATGCTGATGGCGACAGCGTCCCGGACCTGCTGATCGCTGCTCCCAAGGACCAGTCACCGGTCGGCCGCGTATACATGTGCTCTGGCGCCACGGGCGAGGTGCTCGCGTCCTTTGGGGGCGAGACGGCTGGTGACGGCTTTGGGTCGTGTTTGGCGGTGCTAGAGGACATTGACGGGCGAGGACTCGGGGATGTCCTCGTCGGGGCGCCATTGGGGAAGAGCGCCTTGGCTGGGGTTCCTTGGCGAACGTACGCCAAGGTCTTCGCTGCCGAGGATGGCGCGCTATTGTTCGATTCTGGAGCGATGCCTAGCCACGCGCGCTACGGGGCGTCGGCAGCTGGGATGCATGACATCGACGGGGACGCGGTTGGTGACTTCGCGGTAGGGATGCCTGGTGTTGAGGGTGATCACGAAGGCAATCCGGGGCGCGTGCTGATCTACTCCGGGGCGAGCGGGGGTGTGCTGACTCAAGTTGATGGCTTCCAGCGCGGTGACGCCTTCGGAGCGGCCCTGGCATCACTCGCTGATATCGACGGAGATGGCAGGAGCGACCTAGTGCCACGCGCGGAAAGTTCTGGTACAGGGGTCGTTCCACCGCGCCGATGTC
>CAZSIX010000043.1:0-32799 GCA_964607145.1 uncultured Planctomycetota bacterium
CCGGCGGCCCCGCCGCGCGGCGCCGACGACGCGTCGGGGGGCGGGCCCGGGGCTGCGGCCGCCCTCGAGGCGGGCGGGGCCCGCGTGGGCGGAATCCCCGCCCCGCCGGACCCCCTGGGCGGGGGCTACCAGGGACGCGTGGTGCTCTGGCCCTCGGGGGCCGGCGTGGCGGGGGCGCGGGTCTCCGCGGGCGGACGGGTGGCGGTCACCGACGGGGCCGGCGTGTTCCTCCTCCGTGGTCTCCCCCGCGGCACCGCCCACGTCCTCCGGGTCGAGGCGCCCGGCTTCGCGACGATGCCCTGCATCGCGCCGGAGGCGCCCCCGCTCACCACGGTGGTCCTCGACGCGCTGCCCGTGGGCCCCGCCGCCGCCCTGGAGGTGCGCGTCGTCGACCCCGCCGGGCGGCCCGTCGCGGGAGCGGTCGTGGCGGCCCGGCGGTTCGCCCGCACCCTGGATTCCCTGGACCGGGACGACCACACCGCCGGCGGCCCCGCCGACCACGCCGCGCCCCTGGCCACGGCCCGCACCGACGGGGAGGGCGTCGCCGCGCTGGAGGGTCTCCCGCCGGGACCCCTGCACGTGGAGGCCGCCGCCGATGGGTACGCCCGCTGCGTGCCCGTGCCCGCCCCGGCGTTCCCCCGCGGCGCCGCGGAGGACCGGCGCGACGCCGTCACTCTCCTCCTCGAGCGGGGCACCGGACTGCGCGGGATGGTGACCGACTCCCGCACCGGCGCACCGGCGCCCGGCGTCGAGGTCACCGCCGTCCGCGTGGCCGACCTCGTCCTGGAGCGGGACCTCCGCGCCCGCTTCCGCGCGGAGACCGACGGTGAGGGACGGTTCGTGCTGGCCGCCGCCCCCGCCGTCCCGCTCCTGCTCACTGCCTGTCCCCCCGGCTCCGCTCGTCTCGCGTCCCTCCTCGTGGACGCGGGCGCGGTGACGGAGGTCCCCCTGGTGCTGCCTCCGGGGGTGGAGACGTCGGTACGGATCCTCGAGGGGGACGGCCCCTCCGGCGGGCCGCTGGCGGTGGACCTGCACGTGGAGCGCCGGGGTGCGCCGGGAACGTTCGTCGTGCCGCTGACCACCGACGGGGAGGGGCGCACACCCGTCGTCGAGATCCCGACGGGGGCGGCGTTCGAGTTCCACGTGCGGCGCGGGTGGGGGGAGGAGATCGATCCCGCGTGGGACCCGTTCCGGGGGGAGCGGGAGATCCGGCTCGAGCCGCCGCCCCGCCGCACCCTCCACCTCCGCGTGCGCACGGCCGACGGGCGCCCCGCCGCCGGGACCCGCGTGGCGGTCTTCGCCCGCTTCCCGGCGTCGTCCCGCTGGCCGCTCCGTCGCACCGCATGGACCGACGGCGACGGGGTCGCCACCCTCGCGCCCCTGCCCGCGGGCCGCGTCCTCGCCGTGGCCTGGGGGGAGGACGGAGCGACGCCGTGGCCGGCGGGCACGGCGGACATCGCGGCGGCGCTGGAGGGCGGCGCCGCGGCGGACGGCGTCGTGGATCTCTCCGCCGGCGACGGACGCGCGGAACTCGCGCTGGCGGCGGCGCCGGGACTCCGCGGGCGCACCGTGGACCGCGACGGGCGAGGCCGGCCCGCCCGCGTGCGGCGGGTTCCCGCGGAAGACACCCCCTGGGCCGCTGACGTCGCCTGGTCCGACGCCGACGGGCGCTTCCGGCTGCCGCCGCTGCCCCCGGGCGCCGCGACGGCGGCGCTCGTCGCGGAGGGAGCGGAAGGCTGCGCCCTCGCGGGGATGGACGGGGGAGGGGCCGCCGCCGAGGTCGTCCTCGTGCTGCGTCCCCGGGAGGTCGCCGTGGCCGGTCGCATCGTCGGGCCCGACGGGGAGCCCGTCCCCGGGGCCTGGCTCCGCGTGCGGCCCCGGCGGGACGTCGCCGGCCCCTCGCTCCCGGACGGCACCCCCGTGGCGGTGGACGCCGGGGGCCGGTTCCTCGTGACCGTGGAAGGGCTGCTCCGCCGCGAAGGCAGCCACGTCCGTCCCGCCGCGGTCGCCCTCTCCGCGGGGGCCCCGGGGTGCGTCGACGTCGCGCTGGCGGCGCCGCTCTCCCGCGGCTCCGGCCCGCTGGAGATCCGCCTCCCGCGCGGACGCACCGTCCGAGGGGAGGTGCGGGACGGCGGCGGCCGGCCCGTGTCGGCGGCCCTCGTGGCGGTGGTCGGCGAGCGGCCGGGGACGGTGCCCGTGGGGCCCCTCTTCGGCGCGGTCACGGGACCGGACGGCCGGTTCGCGGCGGAGTCGGTGCCCGCGGACCTGGCGTCGGGGCGCGTGGAGGTCCGGGCCGGCGACGGGGCGCTGGCCGCGGCGCCGCTGCCGTCGGCGGATGGTCCGCCGCTCCTCCTGGAGGCCCTCCACCCGAGGGCCCTCCCCGTCCACGTGGTGGACGGCAACGGCGCCCCGGTCTCCCGCGCGCGACTCCAGTGGTCCCATGGCCCGGCCATGGCGCTGTCGGGCTCCGCCACCACGGGGCCCGACGGACGGGCCTCCCTCTGGCCCGTCCTCGACGGTTCCCTCACGCTGACCACCGGGTCCGGCGGTCCCGGTGCGCCGGGGGCGGCCCGGAGGGAGACGATGCGGCTCCCGCGGCCGCTCCCGGAGACGGTGACTGTGACCCTGCATCCCGCCACCGGCCTCCGCGGCGTTGTCGTCGACGGCGACGGCGCTCCCGTGGCGAGGGCCGCGGTGACCGCCGCGCGGGAGGGAGCACCGGCGACGGTGACGACGACGGACACCCGGGGCGCCTTCTCCTTCCCCGACCTGGCTCCCGGCTTGTGGACGGTCACCGCGTCGACCCCGGGGGGTGGCACCGCGGAGGCGCGCGGCGAGGCCCCCGGCGGGGAACTCTCCCTGCGTCTGGCCTCCCGCCCGATCCCGGGACCCGTGCTCCGGGCCACCGTGCGGGATGGGGACGGACGCCCCGTGGCCGGCGCCCGGGTCTTGGGGTCCGGCCCCGCCGGCGAGTCCGTGGAGGCGGTGGCGGACGCGGGAGGGCGGGTGCTCCTGCCCCTGCCCGCCCAGGGCGAGTGGGCCCTCGCGATCTTCCACCGGGACGGCCGCGCCGCGTTCCACGCGCTCGCCGCGGGGGCTCCTCCTCCGGAGGTCCTCCCCCTCGTTCCGGCGCCGGGCCCGTCCCTCCGCGGCACCGTGATCGACGGCGGTGGGCGTCCCGCGGCGGGCGTCCCGGTGACGGGGGTCCGGCGCGGCGCCGATCCCCTGGCCACGGACCGCAGCCTCACTCCCGGGGGCATGGAGACGGCGTTCTCCGCCGACCTGCGGACCTCCGTGACCGACGGGGAGGGCCGCTTCGACCTGGGGCTGCCCCCCGGCGACTGGGAGGTCCACGCGGGCGCCCTGCTGACGCCCGTCGTGCCGGAGGCGCCCGTGCCCTCGTCCCATCCCCACGCCGTGCCGCTCGAACTGCGGGTGCGCGCGGGAGTCCCGCTCCGGGTCCGCCTGCTGGACCGGGACGGCCGGCCCCGACCGTTCGTCCTTCTCCGTGCCGAACCGGTGCTTCCGCCGGGGTCCACGCTGCGGCGACGCCCGCTCCTCGTCCCCACGGACGGGTCGGGAATCGCCTCCATCCCGGGCCTGCCCCCGGGGACGTTGGGACTCGGCGAACAGGACCCCGGCAACCCCTCCCCGTCCGCGTGGACGGTGGAGGTGCCCGACCCTTCGGGGACCGATCCCGTGGATCTCCGGCCCGCACGCTAGGCTCGCAAAAGGGCCCGGGGCCCCGGTCTCCCGTGCTAGCGTCTCCCGATCGACCGCTCCCCACGGGGGGGATCGGCGGGCACAGGGGTCTTTCCCAGGGGGGACGTCCACCAGGAGAGTACCCGGTCCCTTCGCCGGTGGCCGCGACGCGGCCCGCTGGCGGACGGGGGAACACCGGAGGCAGCATGTCCATCGCACCGACGAAGAAGCGGCAGGTCATCCAGGAGTACAAGAATCACGACACCGATACGGGATCGCCGGAGGTCCAGGTGGCGGTCCTGACGGAGCGCATCCGTCACCTGACGGAGCACCTCAAGATCAACAAGAAGGACCACACCTCGCGCCGCGGCCTCCTCATGATGGTGGGCCGACGCAGCGCGCTCCTGAAGTACCTCGCGCGGAAGGACCGCGCACGCTACCTCGCGCTGGTGAAGAGGCTCGGCCTCCGCCACTAGCGGACAGCGGGTGCAGCGGAACGGAACGGAAGACACGGAAGCGGTACAGGAACAGGCATCGGCCCGCGCTGAAACAGCGCAACCAAGCGGAAAGCGGAGCGGGACGGAGCGGAACAGAGAAAGAAAGAGAGGCTCACAGTGGCACTCGTCATCAAGGAACGGGAGATCGGCGGCAAGAAGTTCAGCATCGAGACGGGGAGGATGGGCAAGCTCGCCAACGGCGCCGTCGTCGTGCGCCTGGGCGACACCATGGTGTTCACCGCGGCGGTGGACGGCCCGTGCCGCGAGGGGATCGACTTCTTCCCCATGACCATGGACTACCGGGAGAAGACCGCCGCGGCGGGCAAGATCCCCGGCGGCTTCTTCAAGCGCGAGGGTCGCCCGACGACGAAGGAGATCCTCACCATGCGGTGCATGGATCGCCCCATCCGGCCGCTCTTCCAGGAGGGCTACCGGGCGGACGTGCAGATCCAGGCGATGGTGCTCTCCGCGGATCCGCTGAACGACCCGGACATCCTCGCCGTCAACGGCGCCAGCGCGGCGCTGCACATCTCCGACATCCCGTTCGTCGGCCCCCTCGGGGCCGTGCGCGTCGGACTCGTCGGCGGTCAACTGGTGATCAACCCGACCCACGCGGAGCGGCAGTCGTCCGTCCTCGACCTCATCGTCGCGGGCACGAAGGACGGCGTCACGATGGTGGAGGCCGGCGCCAAGGAGATCTCCGAGGAGAAGATGATCGAGGCCATCGACTTCGGCCACCGCGCGGTGAGGGAGATCTGCGCGCTCCAGGACGAACTGCGGGCGGAGGCGGGCGTCGAGAAGCAGAAGGTCACCCCCCCCGCCACGGACGCCGCGCTCGCGGCCTCCGTCGAGAAGGGCTACTACGAACGCGCCCACACCGCCATCAGCGCGCCCGGCGGCAAGCTCAAGAACGCGAAGGCGCTCAAGATCGTCCGCGACGCCTGCGTCGCCGAGTTCGCCCCCGCGGGGACGGAGCCCGCGCGGGTCGCCATGGTCAAGGAGTGCTTCGACGCCACCGCGAAGAAGGCCTTCCGCGACGTCGTGCTGGCGGGCAAGCGCGGCGACGGCCGCGCCTACGACGAGATCCGGTCCATCACGTGCGAGGTCGGACTCCTGCCGCGCTCCCACGGGTCGGCGCTGTTCACCCGCGGCGAGACGCAGGCCATCGTCTCCGCCACGCTGGGGACGAAACTGGACGAGCAGATCATCGACGGTCTCCTCGACGAGGAGCGCCGCCGGTTCCTCCTGCACTACAACTTCCCGTCCTTCAGCGTCCGCGAGGTGAAGCCCATCCGCGGACCGGGGCGGCGCGAGATCGGCCACGGCAACCTGGCGGAGCGCGCCATGGAGCCGGTGCTGCCGGATCACGACTCCTTCCCCTACACCATCCGCATCACCGCCGACATCCTCGAGTCCAACGGGTCGTCCTCCATGGCGACGGTGTGCGGCGGCACCCTCGCGCTCATGGACGCGGGCGTGAAGATCCGCCAGCCCGTGGCCGGCGTGGCCATGGGTCTCATCACCGACGGGACGCGCATGGCGATCCTCTCCGACATCGCGGGCAAGGAGGACGCCTGGGGCGACATGGACTTCAAGGTCGCCGGAACCCACCAGGGCATCACCGCGCTGCAGATGGACATCAAGATGAAGGGGCTCGACCGCGAGGTCATGACGCGCGCGCTGGAGCAGGCCCGCGCCGGCCGCGTGCACATCCTCCGCGAGATGCTGAAGACCCTGGCCCGGCCGCGGGAGGACACGTCCCCCTACGCGCCGCGCAGCCACAAGCTCCGCATCCCCGTGGACAAGATCGGCCTCCTCATCGGGCCCGGCGGCAAGAACATCCGCCGCATCCAGGAGGAGTCGAAGACCGAGATCGCCGTGGAGGACGACGGCAGCGTGACCATCTACGCCGTCACGCCCGAGGGCATGGCGGCGGCGCGCCGCGAGATCGAGGGCATGTCGGCGGTGCCCGAGGTGGGCAAGGTCTACGAGGGGCCCGTGGTCTCCATCAAGGACTTCGGCGCCTTCGTGGAGTTCCTCCCCGGGCAGGAGGGTCTCGTCCATGTGTCCGAGCTCGCGGACGGCTATGTAAAGTCCCCCGGTGACGTGGTAAAGAAGGGGGACGTCGTGCGCGTGAAGGTCGTGGGCTTCGAGGAGCGCTCCGGGAAGGTCCGCCTGTCGCGCAAGGCGGTCCTCGTCGAGAGCAAGGGCGCGGCGGGCTAGCGGGCACCGCGGCGCCTCGACGCGACGCCCCGGCATCCTCCGGGAAAGGGGATGCCGGGGTGGAAGTGCCCGCCCCCGGGCGCGGCGGGAAGGCCGCGCCCGGGGCCAGGCCGGGCTCCGGCCCGGGGAAAGAGGGGCCACCATGCCCGTGGGCACGGTGAAGTGGTTCGACAACCGGAAGGGTTGGGGGTTCATCGTCCAGCCCGACGGCACGGACCTCTTCGTGCACTACACCTGCATCCAGGGGGAGGGCTTCAAGCGCCTCGACGACGGGATGCGGGTGGAGTACGAAGTCGAAACGGGCCCCAAGGGGCCCCAGGCGGGCAACGTCCGACCCCTGGCGGAAGTCCCGCAGACCGCCATGGCGGATCCCGCGGGTCAGCCCAGCGCGAGCCCGGCCGGGGGCGGATAGCCGCGACGTAACCTCAACGCAGCACGAGTCTTGCGCCGCGCCTTGCGGGGCCGCCCGGATTCCGCCATGATGTCCCCGTGAATTCCGCCATGGGGGCGCACCGGAAGGGTGGGCGGGGGGCCCCGCGGGCCCCCGCGGCGGGACCCCTTCCCCCCCTCGTCTTCCTGGCCATGTGCCTCCTCCCGACGGCGGGAGCCGCGGGGGATCCGGCCGACGTGGCCACCGCGCCCCACCGCCGCACGGCCCCCGTCATGGACGGTTCCCTGGGGGAGTGGACGGGCGCCCCGGCCCTGGTGCTCGACCGAGCCGCACAGTGCCTCCCCCTGACGGGCGCCCAGCGGTGGGACGGACCGGCGGACGCCTCGGCGACGTTCCACGTTGCATGGGACGACTCCCGGCTCTACCTGGCGGGGACCGTGCGGGACGACCACCTCGTGGTCCACCCCGGGCGGCTGTGGCTGGGGGACGCGGTGGAGGTGTTCCTCCGGCTCCCCGGCCGCGAGGGCCCGGAGGACCACCAGTGGGTGCTGGCCCCCCTGGCGCGGGAGGTCCGCTGGACCCTGGAACTCTTCCGGGGACGGCGCGTGCTCACGGACGGCGGGCTGGACGGCGTGGAGGTCGCGGGGCTCGAGCGCACGGGGAAGGACGGGGCCTACGAGGGGTACACCTTCGAGGCCGCCCTCCCGCTCTCGAACTTCCCGGGGTTCCTCCCCACCCACGGGACGGAGATCGGACTCAACGTCGCGCTGGTGGACGCCGACGCGGGACCGGGCCAGAAGTGCTACCTGCTCTGGTCCGGCCGCGTGGGGCCCGCCGCCGACCCTTCCGCGCTGGGGATCCTCCGCCTGGAGGGGGAGCGGACCCCCGGCGAGGGGGCCCCGGAGCGGGGCATCCGGGACTGGGCGGTCCCCGCCGCCATCCTGGGAACCACCCTGCTGCTCCTCTCCCTCCTCTGGCTCCTGCGCCTGCCGCTGCAGCGCGTGGCCGACGCGCGACCGGCCCGGAAGGCGGTGGCCGCGGTGCTCCTGCTGGGCGTGCTGGCGGGGGTCCGCGCCGTCCCCGACGGCGTCGCCGCGCGGCGCGAGGCGGCGGCGCGCACCCGGCTCGGCAGGGCCGCGACGGTCCTGGGCTCCCTGGCCGAGGACGCCGCCGCCGCCCGCGTCATCGTCCCCGGCCGCGAGGGGGTCGACTCGCCGCTCCTGGCCCTCCTCGAGGGGGCCCGCCTGGAGCCCGTGAGGGAGTTCCGCTACACGGCCCTCGCCGCCCGGCCGCGGGAGCCCCGCCGGACGGCGGAGGGGGGGGTGCCGGTGCGGGATGTGCGCGTCCCCCTCGCCGGTGCGGGCAGGCAGGTGTTCCGGCTGGCGGAGCCCGTGGCGGCGGAGCGCCTCGTGCTGGTCCTGCGCTACCTCGCCCCGGAGGTCGACCCCCCCGCCGCGGGGGTCCCCGTGGGCCGCATCGTCGCCGTGGCCGTCGACGGCGCCGCCGAGGGCCTCGACCTGCGGCGCGGCCGCGAGGTGGACGACGCGCGCAGCGCGGGGACGGACCCGGCACCTCCCCCGGGGGCCGTGATCGCGTGGGTGGAGCCGGGGGCGCAACCGGAGGATGCGCCGCTGCGCTGCGACGCCGTCACCTGGCGGCTCCCCGCGGGCCGCCCCGTGACGGCGTTGGAGGTGGAGCAGGTGGATCCGCGCGGGGAACTCACCCTCGTGGGGGTGACCGCGCTGGGGCCCGCCGGCGCCGCGCCGGTGCCGCTGCTGCTCGGCCGCACCACCCTGGACGGCGTGCCCACGGCCACCTGGAACGGAGGCCCCCGCGGGGAGTCCCTGGACCTCGGGCCCGGGTCCCCGTCGGCCTCCATCCCGCTCCCCGCCGAAGGGGACGTGGTGCACGTCGTGGTGGGTTGCCCCCGGGGCTTCCCCCAGGAGCCCGTGGGCGACCGCGTGCTCTCCCTCTCCCTCGTGCTGGAGGACGGGACGGAGACGCCCCCCGTCGTGCTGGAGAGCGGCCTCACGCTGGACGGCGAGAGGCTCGAGGGCTCCGATCACCCCGCCGACTTCCGCGGGCGGCTGGCGTTCCGGTGGCGGGCCCCCGACGGCACGGGGCTCCACCGGGACGTCGTCTCGCTGGAGGTGCCCCGCGGGGCGAGCGGCCGGCTCCGATCGCTGCGCTGCGAGTACCTGGGGCGGGAGGCCCGGGTCGTGGTGGACGGTGTCACCACGGCGACGGCGGTCCCCCGCCCCCATCCCGGCGGGCTGACGGCCCTCGCCGGCGCCGGGGCGGGCTTCGCCGCCACGGAGGAGACGCTGGCCCCGCTGCGGGGGCTCGCGGCCACCCACTTCCGGCGCGGCACCGCCCTCGCCACGACCCTTCCGCCGGAGATCCGCGCGCGCGTACTGGGGACGGAACTCCCGCCGCTCCCGGAGGGGCCCGCGGCGGCGGCGTTGGGGCCCGCGGTCTACGACCGCGTGCTGGGGGGGGATCGCTGGCTGGCCCTCCAGGTCCCCGTGCCTCCCGGGGACGGGGACGAGGTGCTGGAACTGGCGGTGCGCGCGCCGGCGGTGGGTGACGTGGCCACGCCGGTCACGGCGGCGACCGTGGTCCTGCTGGCGATCCTCCTCCCGCTGCTCCTGGCGCTGGCCGTGGACCTGCTGGGGGCGCTGCCGGTCCTCCGGTGGAAGCTCATCGGCGCCTTCGGTCTCGCGGCCCCGGTGCCCCTCGTGCTCCTGACGCTGGTGCTGGCCCGCCACTTCGAGGGGCAGGTGGATCGCGGCGTCGAGCAGGAGGTGCGCGGCCAGGCGGCCGCCGTGGCCCGCGCGCTGGCGACGCGGCGGGACGACGCCGCACGCCTCGCCGGGGACCTCCTGAGGGACGAGGCGCTGCAGCGGGCCCTCGCCGAGGTGGACGACGCGGCGCGGCCCGCGCTGGTGGACGCCGCCGTGCGGGAGTTCCAGGCGCGCAACACGGGCCCCGCGACCCCGTCGCTCCGCGTGGGGCTCGAGGACGTGCGCGCCGGCACCGGCCGGACGGGGCGGACCACGTACCCCCTCCGGGAGACCCCCGCGGCGCTGCAGGGTCTGTACGAGCCGGGGAACGACCTGGCGTACCGCTGGTCCCGCCTCTTCGCCTCCGGCGTCTCCCGTCGACGCACCCCGGGGGGACAGGTCCGCGCGGTCGTGGAGATCCCGCTCGACGACGCGCTGCTCGCGTCCGTGCGCCGCGCCGGCGGCGATCGCGCGCAGGTGATGCTCTTCTCCGCCGAGGGCTACCCGCTGGCGGGAACGGTCTCCATGGACGGCGAGCGCACGCCGGAGGCGGCGGAGGCCCGCCTCCGCATCGCCGAGGACCTGCGCCGGGACCCCGGCGAGCCGGGGATCCGGCAGCGCGAGGTGGACGGCGTCCCCCACGCCCTCGCGTACGACCTCCTGCGGACCGCGGACCTGAGGACCGTGGCGCTCCTCGCGACGGCGGTGCCGCGACCCTCCCTGCTGGCGGCGACGCTGGGCACGCGGGACCTGCTGCTGGCGCTGGGGGCCGCCGCGCTGGTGCTCGCGGTGCTCGTGGGAACCGTGGTCACGCGCCGCCTCGCGGAGCCCGTGGCGAGCCTGGCGGCGGCGGCCCGCGCCGTGGCCGCCGGCGACCTGGACGCCCGCGCGGAGCCCGCCGGGCGGGACGAGATCGCGGCCCTCGCCAGGGCCTTCAACCGCATGACGCGGCAACTCCGCGGGCGCATCGGCGAACTGTCGCGCCTCAACGAGAGCATGGCGGAGTTCGCCGGCATCCTGGATCACGCCCGCGTCGTGGACCGCGCGGCGGAGGTGTTCCGCCGGACGCGCTTCGGGGAGGAGGGGTTCCTCCTCCTGCGGGCGGGCGCCGACGGCCGCGGCGCGGAGATCCTCGCCGGCCATCTCGGCGACCTCGCCGTGCCGCCGCGCGCCGCGCCGCCGGGAGGATTCCTGGAGGCGGCCACCCGGGACGGCGAGCCGCGGGTCGTCCCCCTCCCGGCGGGCCCGCCGACGGGCGAATCCGGAGCCGCCGAGCGGGGGCTGCTGGCGGGCCGGACCGCCGCCGTCATCCTCCCGTTCCTCGGCGGCGGCGGGCGCACGCGCGGGGCCGTCGTCCTGCTCCCCGGCGAGGGGGCCGCCCCGCAGGCGCCCGCCAGCCTCGACTTCCTGGCGGCGCTGGCCCGGCAGGTCGGCGTCGCGCTGGAGAACGCCCGACTCTACCGGCTCGCCGTGGAGGACCCCGACAGCGGCCTCCTCCTCGCCTCCTACTTCAAGCGGCGCCTCCAGGAGGAGATCGACCGCTCCCAGGCGACGGGCCGGCCCATGTCCCTCCTCCTCCTCCACGTGGACGGCCTCGACGGGGCGGGCCGGCGGCTCGGCCCGGAGTTCGCCGCCCGCTGCCTCCGCGGCGCTGCGGATCGCCTCCGCGAGGACCTGCGCGGCATGCACATCCTCGCCCGCGCGGGACCGGACGAGGTGGCGGTGCTGCTGCCGGAGACGGCCCGCGACGGCGCGCGGGACGTGGCCGACCGCCTCCGCACCGCCATGCTCGCGCGGCCCTTCCCCGTCCGGGACGAGGGGGATGGGGGACCCACGGTGCGGCTCTCGCTCACTCCCTCCGTGGCATGCGCGCCGGAGGACGGCGGGAGCGCCGAGTTCCTCCTCCTCGAGGCGGCCCGCGGACTGGATCGGGCGCGGCGGCTCCGTCGCTCCGGCGGGACCGTCGAGGGCCCCGCGCCGGTCCTCCCGCCCGGCGTCGACGCGGCGGAGGCGGAGGCCCTGGGCTTCCGCAGCCCCAAGTCCCTGCTCCTGCTGGACGCGCTGCTCCGCATCGCGTCCAGCGACGTGCCCGTGCTAATCCTCGGGGAGACCGGCGTGGGCAAGGAGGTGGTCGCCGATCTCATCCACGGCCGCAGCCGCCGCGCCGCGGGGCCCATGGTGAAGGTGAACTGCGCGGCGCTCCCGGCCCCGCTCCTCGAGAGCGAACTCTTCGGCCACGAGCGCGGCGCGTTCACCGGCGCCGACCGGCGGCACGCGGGCCGCTTCGAGCAGGCCCACGGCGGGACGCTGTTCCTCGACGAGGTGGGCGAGATGGACCCCGCCCTCCAGGTGAAACTGCTGCGCGTCCTCCAGGACCGGAAGGTCGAGCGGCTGGGGGGCACGGGTCCCGTGGAGGTGGACGTGCGCATCATCGCCGCCACCAACCGCGACCTCCCCGACATGGTGGCGGCGGGGACCTTCCGCGAGGACCTCTACTTCCGGCTGAACGTGCTCTCCGTCGTCGTGCCGCCTCTGCGGACGCGGCGGGAGGACGTCCCCCTCCTGGCGGGCCGGTTCCTCCGCGAGGCGCTCCTCACCCATGGCCGCGGGCCGGAGGAGTTCTCCCCGGAGGCGCTGGACCTGCTGTTCCGCCACCCGTTCCCGGGGAACGTGCGGCAGTTGCGCAACATGGTGGAGCGGGCCGTCGTCACCGCCCGGGGCCCCCGGATCACGCCGGGGGACCTCTCCTTCGGCGAGGAGCCGCCGCGGCTCCCTCCGGCGCCGGGCGCCGGATCGGGCCGCGGCGGGGCGGGAACGCCCCCGCTCCTCGCACCGCCGCCCCCCCCGCTGCCCACGGCGGCGCCGCCCGCCACGCCGACCGCGACCACCGTGGACCGGGCGGGAGCCCCCGCCGCCCTGGGAGAACGGGCCACCCGGCTCCTCGCGCTCCTCCGCTCCCGCGGCCGGCTCACGAACCGCCAGTGGTGCGAGGAGATGGGCGTCTCCGCGCGCACCGGCCTCCGCGACTTCGACGAACTCCTGGCCGCCGGCCTCGTCGAGCGCACGGGCAGGCGGCGGGGGGCGGCGTACCGGCCGCGGTGATCGCGAGGGCCGGTCAGGTCGGAGAGTCCGCTGCGCCGCGCGCGGACCGCGCTCCACGTGAGCCCCTCTCGCGGTGCGCGCCGCAGGATCGCGCTCCTGCTACCATGACGGAACCGGCTATCGGGGCACCGACGATCGGACGGTAGAGGTCACCGCGCATGAGCCACGAGTCGAGCGCAAGCCCCGAAGCACCCGCGCGCATGGTGAGCCTCAGGGTCCGCAACTACCGGGCCCTTCGGTCCATTCATCTGGACGCGCTCTCTCCACTGACCGCCCTGCTCGGCCCGAACGCGAGCGGGAAGTCGACCGTCTTCGACGTCTTCGCGTTCCTGTCCGAGTGCTTTTCCGTCGGCCTTCGGAAGGCGTGGGATCGACGCGGCCGCTTCAAGGAACTGCGAAGCCGCGGCGCCGACGGCCCCATCGAGATCGAGGTCAAGTACCGGGAGCGCCGGGATGCTCCGCTGATCACGTACCACCTCGGGATCGACGAGACTCCCTCCGGCCCCGTGGTCGCGGAGGAGTGGTTGCAGTGGAAGCGCGGTCGACACGGCAAGCCGTTCCAGTTCCTGAAGTTCAGCCATGGGGCCGGCGCCGTGATTTCGGGCGCGGCCCCCGACGAGTCCGACGAGCGTGTTCCCGAGAACCTCGACTCGCCGGAGATCCTCGCGGTGAGCACGCTCGGACAACTGGCCAAGCACCCCCGGGTCGCCGCGCTGCGCAAGTTCATCACCGGCTGGTACCTGTCGTACCTGACCGCCGACCACACCCGGGGCGTCGCAGAGGCCGGCCCCCAAGAACGACTGTCCCAGACGGGGGACAACCTGCCCAATGTCATCCAGTACCTTCGAGAGCGCCACGCCGAGGCGCTCTCGAGAGTGCTCGCGAGCCTCTCCCTGAGGGTTCCGCGTCTCGAGCGGGTGGATGCCGAACTCCTCGCCGACGGTCGGCTGCTCCTCCAGGTCAAGGACGCTCCCTTCGAGCGGCCCATCCTGGCCAAGTGGGCGTCCGACGGAACGCTGAAGATGCTCGCGTACCTCCTCGTGCTCAACGATCCGGCTCCCGCGCCCTTCATCGGAATCGAGGAACCGGAGAATCACCTCCATCCGCGCCTCCTCGCGGAACTCTCCGACGAGTGCCGCGAGGCATCCGCCCGCAGCCAGCTCATCGTCACCTCCCACTCCCCGTTCTTCGTGAACGGGCTGCGAGCGGAGGAGGTCTGGGTACTCCACCGCGGGGAGGACGGCTACACCCGGGCGGAGCGCGTCTCCGGTATGCACGGCATCGCCGAGTTCATGGAGGAGGGGGCATTGCTCGGACACCTGTGGATGTCGGGCCACTTCGCCGTCGGCGACCCGCTGAGTTCGTCGACTTCGGGGTCTCGACACCTGAACGGCTAGCGCCGGCTGTGCGTCTGGAGATTCTGCTGGAGGAGCGCTCCGCCGAAGAGGCGGCGCGAATCCTCGTTCCCCGGATCGTCGCCCCTGGCACCACGTTCCGACTCCATTCCCACTCGGGCAAGCAGGACCTGATGGGACAGCTTCCGTCCATCCTTCGTGGCTACGCGCGATCCCTCGGGGATGACGCTCGCGTCATCGTGCTGCTGGACAGGGATGGCGCCGACTGCGCAACCCTCCGGGTCGAGTTGGAGCGCGTCGCCCGGGCGGCGAGGCTGCCCGTCCGCCGGGGTCCCGGTGGGGGGCGACCGGGCACGGTCGCGTTCCGCATGGCCATCTGAGAGTTGGAGGCGTGGTTTCTCGGGGACATGGACGCCGTCAGGAGGGCCTATCCCCGAGTTCCCCCAGGTCTCGAGAGGAAGGCCACCTACCGTGATCCCGACGCCATGACGGTTCCGTCGGCGATCCTGAAGCGACTGCTGCAACGGGCGGGCTACCACCCGGCCGGCCTGCCGAAGATCTCCGTTGCCCGCGCGATCGCCTCCCACATGGACCCCGCCGGGAATCGATCGCGCAGCTTCCGGAAGTTCTGCGAGGCGCTGATCGGCTAGGCCGCTGCGTCGCGCCAGGTCCGAACGAGGAGACCCGGGGCAAGGCGAACAGGGTTCCGGGGGCTCGTCTGACCGCGCACGGCGGTTCGATCCCGGGGAACGGGACCGGAGCGCGGGTCACCGCGGACGTGCAGACCGGCCGTGGGTCTCCAGCCCGGGGCAGAAGGAGCTCGACCACGGTCCCCGGGGTCGCCCACTCCGTGCGCCCCCGCTACCGCGTCCCCTCCAGGCCCTCCAGCCTCGATCGCTCGCCGGGGGGGGCGATGACGCCCTCGGCGTAGGAGCCGCGCACGATCTCGACGGTGAGGAAGAAGTAGAGTTCCGTCTTCACTTCCTCGCGGTCATTGGTGGAGAAGAGGTAGCCGAGCCCCGGGATGTCCATGAGGAGCGGGATGCCCGAGGTGGTCTCCCGCGTGCGGGAGGACTGGAGCCCGCCCACCACGAGCGTCGCGCCGTCCCGCACGGTGACCGTGGTGTCGGCGCTGCGGTTGTTGACGATGGGGTTCTGGACACCGCCCTGCCCCGCCAGGAACCCGGTCACGGCGGAGAACTCCTGCTTCAGTTTCAGGCGCACCGCGTCCCGCCCGATGAGGTCCGGCGTGATGTCCAGGGTGATGCCGGTCTTCTTGAAGATGGTGTTCACGACGAGGTTCCCGCCGCTCAGCGTGCTCGTCTGCAGCGGCAGTTCCTCGCCGGCGCTGAGCGTCGCCTTCTGGCCCTGCGTCGCGAGGATGTTCGGCTCCCCGAGGATCTCCGCCTTGCCGCTGCTCTTCAGGGCGCGGATGACGACGTCCAGCGACCCGTAGCGCGCCTTCGTGTCGCCGAGGAACGCGAACCCGAGTTCCGTCCCCTGGTAGGGTCGCTGCGTGCTCGCGTTGAGGAACGCGTCCGGGTTGAACGTGCCCGAGCCGCCGCGGAAGAAGGTCTCGCTCGTCTTCAGGGGATCCGCGCCCGACCGCTCGAACTTCGCGTCGAAGCCCCACTCGAGGTTCCCGTCGTAGGAGATCTCCACCAGTTTGGCCCGGACGAGCACCTGCGGCACGGGCTGATCCAGGACCTGGAGCAGTTTCTCCAGGAGCGGCAGGTTCTCCTTCCGCTCCTCGATGCGGAGGAAGTTGATGCTCTGGGCCCCTCCCCACGGCTCGATCTTCGCCTGCGGCGTCTTCCAGCGGTCCAGTTCGGCGCGGAGGGTCGCGGCGTCGGCGAAGTTCACGCGGTAGTACTGGACCACCCAGCCGTCGGGCCGCTCCACGCGGTCGCCGTCCACGACGATGGTCGGCGGCTCGGGGTCCGGGGCCACGGCGGGGGGCGCGGGAAGGGGAGCGGCGTCTTGCGCGGCGGCCCGCCCGGAAACACCCCCAGCGGCGAGGAGGACGACCCCGAGGAGCCAACCGGGGGCACGACGCCGACGGTGCTGCGGAGGAGGCACGGGGGGCGGGGGCCGCTCCTACTTGGCGGCCTTCTCCGCCTCCTCGAGCTTCTCGAGGACCGTGTCGGTGATGTCGGGAACGGTGTGCCCCTCCCAGGTCACCGCGCCGAGGTTGGCGACCAGGTCGGCGGCCTTGTCCGTGGCGCCCGATTCCACCGCCTTCTTGAACTTCCGGGAGGCCCGCAGGAGCAGCATCGAGTAGTTGGGGTCCTTCTCCGTCAGCTTGTTGTCGAGGATCTTCTTGTACTCCGGGATGGCGCGGTAGACCCGGTCGGCGTCCACCACGGCGGGAGCCTTGCAGGTGGCGGGAGCGCCGTAGTACACCTGGGCGGCGTCGATGACGGGCCGCTTCTCCTCCGCCTTCGACGTGCCCGACTTGCCCGAGTCCTGGCCCTCGTCGGCGGGGGCGGCCGATGGCGCGGCCATGGCGAGGAGCCCCGCCAGGAAGAGGCCGAGGACCGCGCGCGATCCCCGGTGCGACGACAAGATGGGCATGGCCCCTCCCCCGCTGCGGCGCCCTTCCCGGCGACCGCGTGCCCGATCCCTCTATCAAACGGGGTGCCGGCGTGGCAGGGTCGTCGGAGCGCCCAGGGGCCCAACGGCTCGCTCACTCAAGTGACGGCACACAACTATCTTATGTGCGTCAGCATCGGGGACGGCCGGACCCGTCGCGGGGGACAATTCCGCCATATTCAGCCGATTCGGCCAGCGAGCCTGGCCGTTGGCGTTCCGCCCGACGGATCCTCGCGGGCCCCGGGGCGAGAAAAGACGGGGCCGGGACATCCTCGGAGCCCATGGCGTCCCGCCCGTTCCCGTGAGCGCTGGACTGGTAGAGCCCCGACGGACGCCGCCAGGGCACCATGCCCTCCGGCCCCGCCAACCTGCTTCGGGGACAGTCTACCATGATTTACTAGTTAGTCAACAGTCTCCGTGGTATCTTTCCCGCCATGGATCCCTCCCCCACCTTCGGCGCCCGCATTCGGGAGGCCCGGGAGCGCGCCGGGATGACCCAGGCGGCGCTGGCGGCGGCGGCGGAACTGACGCCCTCCTACGTCTGCCTCCTGGAGTCGGGCCGCCGCCGGCCCCCCTCGGACCGGGCGGTCCGGCGTCTCGCTGGCGCCCTCGGGCTCCCCGTCGCCGACGTCCTCCAGTGGGCCCACATGGAGCGGGCCCCCCGGGAACTCCGCGTGGCCGTGGAGGACCTCCGCCGTCGGGCGGAGCGGGAGCGGGCCCTGCGGGAGCAGGCGGCGGCCGCCCTGTTCCCGCTCTCCGTGCGGGGCATGATCCCCGCCGCCCTCGGTCCCGGCGGCGCCGCTCCTCCCGGTCCCGGCGGCCAGAGTCCCGGCGCCGACCTCGTCGAGTTCATCGACGGCCTCGTGGAGATGGTGCGCAACTTCCCCGGGTCCCCGTCCGCGCCGCCGGTGGACGCCGCGGAGCCGCCTTCCCCCTCCCCCGACGAGCGCCGCCGCGCCCTCCTCGATGCCGCCCCCGCGCTCCTCGTCGCCGCCCGCGCCTCCCGCGGCGCCGCCACCGCTCCCGTCGCGCCGGAGGGCGTCGAGGCGCTGGTCGCCGCCCCCCCCGCCCTCCCCCCGGACATCCTCCCCGGCGACCACCTCCTCGTGCGCCGCGACCTCGTGCCGCGGGAGGGGGACGTCGTCGTCACCGCCGCCGCCGCGGAGGGCGCCACCGTCCTCCGCTGGCACCCCTCCCTCCCCGCTCCCCGGGGCGTCGTCACGGAGATCCGGCGGCCCCTTCGACGGGCGTAGCGCAGGAACTGGCGGCGCCTGAGTCGTCGCCGCGGCCGGCCCGGTGCGCGCGGTATCCCGCGCGCTCCCCTCCCCGCCCCGGCGGTATCGTGTCTCCCGGTCGCCGGCGCGGACGCCTCGCCGCATGGGAGGAGACCGCACCCGCCGGGACACCGGGAGGGACCATGAAGGCACGGGGAAGGCGCACCGGGGACGCGGAGGCAGCGTCCGCCGGGGCGGGGACCGATGGGGCGGCGTTGCCGCCGCGGGTCCGCTCGGCGCTCCTGGAGACGCTGCGGGCGCGCTTCGAGGCCCACCGGGACCGCCACCCGGGCATCCACTGGGCGGAGGTCCTCGCGCGCCTCGAGGTGGCGCCCGCCTCCCTCCGTTCCCTCCACGAGATGGAGCGCACCGGCGGCGAGCCCGACGTCGTGGGGAGGGAGGGCTCCGCGGGGGCCCTCCTGTTCCGCGACTGCTCCGCGGAGAGTCCCCCCGGCCGCAGAAGCCTCTGCTACGACGGCGCGGCGCTGGCGGCGCGGAAGGAGCACCGGCCCGCGGGCAGCGCCGTGGACCTGGCGGAGGCCATGGGCGTCGAACTGCTGACGGAGGCGGAGTACCGCGAACTCCAGCGCCTCGGCCCCTTCGACCGGAAGACCTCGAGCTGGGTGAGGACCCCCGCCGCCATCCGCGCCCTCGGCGGCGCCCTCGCCTGCGACCACCGGTACGGCCAGGTGTTCACCCATCCCAACGGCGCCCAGTCCTACTACGCCGCCCGCGGCTTCCGGGCCACGCTGCGGGTGTGAGGGTCGAGAGGCAGGGAGGGGGCGGCGGGGCCGGCGGGGACGGGAGAGGCTGACGACCGGGCGGGGCGGGGTGGAAAGACGCCGCGGTCCGCGGGTCGATCCCAGTACCCCGCTGTTGATCCGGAGGTCTCGGGTCCGCGTCACCTCTCGAGCGGTCCTGGCTTGTCGGACCGGCGGTTGACGGCCCCGGCGACGCCAGACCGCGGCCGATCGCGAATCGGTCGGGCTGGTTCCCGCCGAAGTAGTCTTCGTCGAGTCGCTTCACCTCGAAGGAAGCGACCGGCGTGGTCCCCACATTGTGGCCCTGTGTGAACCCGACCCGATCTTTCGGACTCCCCCTCGCACGCAGACTTCCAGACGCGCCGCAGCGCGCCTGCAGGCCGTTCGTGAGTACGTCCCCCGGCGCACGCCGCCACCGCATGGCCCGCGACGACCGCGCGCCGGAGCGGCCGCGGTTGCCGCGACTGCGCACCCCCCGCCTCCCCCTTCCCGCGGCTTCGGCGCCGTCCGCGCGGGGGGGGTCGCGTACAACGCTGCGGTGTCCCTGCCCCTCCCCGACGGGCTCTCGGTGCCGGACGCCTGCCCGGCGGTGCCGACCATCGCGCCGCCGCCGCCGCTGCCGCGGGTGGCGTGGGTGCTGGCGGCGCTGGCGCTGGGGATCCGGCTGGCGGCCGCGGCGCGGGAGCCGGTGCCGCCGCGGGACGGGGTGGCCCTGGCGGAGGCGGTGCGCGCGCTCGCCGGAGGGGAGTTCGCCGGCGTCCTGACGGGGCCCCACCAGCCCCTCGCCCTCCTGCTGGCCGCCCCCCTCGCCGCCTGCGGCCTCGACCCCCTGCTCGCGCTGGCGCTGGTGGCCGCGCTGGCGGGGGCGGCGCTCACGCTGCCGCTGTTCTCCGTGACGCGGCGCCTCTTCGACGACGGGGACGCGGCCGCCGCGGCGGCGCTGCTGCACGCCGTGACCCCGACCTTCGTGCGCATCGAGTCCACGGCGCTCACCGAAGGGGTGTTCCTGCTGGCGACCTTCCTCTCGCTCGGAGCCGCCCTCCGCGCGCTCCGGCACTACCGGCCCGGCCGGGACGCCCTGCTGGCGGGCCTCTTCGGCGGCCTCGCGTGGCTGGCCCGCCCGGAGGGGGTCGTGCCCGCGGCCATGGCGCTGCTGGTGGTGCTGCCCCGGGGAGGGGGGAGGCCCCTGGCCCACCGTGTGCGCGGGCTCGCCGCGGCGGCCTCGGGAGTGGCGCTCGCCGCGCTCCCCTGGGTTCTGGCGCGGGCGGCGGCGGGCGGGAGCCCCGGCCCCTTCCCGGGGAAGAGCGTGGCGGTGCTGGCGGGGACGGCGGCGGCGGACCTGGGCGGCGCCGCCACGGGCCAGGTGCGGGGGCTCGCCGGTTCGGCGCTCCAGGCGCTGGGCGCGCTGCCGGAGGCGCTCCACCCGGCGCTGGTGCCCATGGTGCTCCTCGGATTCGTGGCGCTGGTGCGGATGCCCCGGTGCGGCCGCACGCTGGGCGCCGTGGCGGTCCCGCTGCTGCAGGGGCTTCTCTTCTACGCCGGGCTCGTCCTGCTGGAGTGGCGCTACGGCTACGGGGGCCGCCGCCATGCCGCCGCCGCGGCGGCCATGCTGCTCCCCTTCGCGGGGGCCGGGTTCCTGGCCGCGGGCGCGCTCCTCCGCCGCGCGGAGGGCCCCTTCGCCCGTCCCACGGTGGCCCTGGGGACGCTGCTCGCCGTCGCGACGACCCTGCTCGCCGGCGCGTCGCTCCTCCGGCGGGACTTCGCCGGCCGCGACGCGCGGGAACTGGGCCTCGCGCTGCGCGCCGCGGCGGGAGCGGGACCGCTCCGCGTCGCCACCTTCGGCGAGCCCCGCGTGGCGTGGTACGCCGGGGGGACCGACGTCCGCCTCCGGAAGGAGTTCGGCGTGCCCCCCGGCGCCGGGGAGGGGGACGCGGTGGAGCGGGCGCGACGCCTGCGGGAGTGGCTCGCCTCCCCGGACGCGCCCGATTTCGTCGTGTTCCGCGACGGGGACGACCGGACGCCTCCGGGCTTCCCGCCGGAGGGGACGGAGGAGCCGGCGGCGCGCGCGGGCCGGCTCACGGCGTGGCGCCCGGGGGCGCTCCGGTAGCAGCCCGTCGCGCTCGCCGTTCCCGCCACGTCGGAGCGTGCTCTCCGCGACGGGCTGCCGGGACTACTTCTTCGCGCGCGTGCGGCGGAGGTTCGCCTCCCGCTGCGCCACCTTCAGCCGGGCGATGGCCGCCTCCGCCTCGGTGCGGGCGGCGGCGTCGCCGGGGGAGCAGCGCACGAACTGCCGCCACTCCTCGATGGCCCGCTCGTGGTCCTGCCACCCCTCCGTGTGCTCCAGGAACTCGGCGAGGCTCCGGTGGGCGTCGGCGAAGTCCGGCGCCACGCGCAGCGCCTCCAGGTAGCAGTTGAGTTCCGCCGCCGGGTCGCGACCCCGCTCGCCCGGCGTGAGGCTGAGGCAGACCCCCAGGTTGTTGAGGGCCTCCACGTGGGCCGGCGCCAGTTCCACGGCCCGCCGCAGCGACGCCGCCGCCTCCGCCACCTTGCCCTGCACGAGGAGCACGGTGCCGAGGTTGTAGTGGCCCCACGGACCCGCGGGGCGGAGTTCCGTCTCCCTCCGGTAGGCGGCCTCGGAACGGGCCAGCAGTTTGCCGTCGTTGTCCGCCTGCACGGCGAGGTGGTGGAGCGCGAGGCCGAGGTTGCTCCAGCCCTGCGCGAAGTCGGCCCGGGCTCCCACGCACCGGGTGAGGTATCCCTCCGCGGCGCGGTACTCGCCGAGGAGGAGGAGGCAGACGCCCAGGTTGTTCAGCACGTCCGGGTGCTCCGGCAGGAGCGCCAGGGCCCGCTCCAGGGACGTGCGCGCCAGGTCCAGGTCCCGCCGACGGAGGGCGAGGACGGCGAGGTCGAAGTGGGCCTCGGCGCGGGCGTCGGGCCGGGACGCGGCGTCCCGCAGCCGGCGCTCCGCCTCCGCGTCGTCGCCCCGCTCCAGCGCCAGGACGCCGAGGTTGATGACCGGGGACGCGTACGCCGGGTCCGCCTCCAGCGCCGCCAGGAAGTGGGCCATGGCTTCGCCGCCGCGCTCCGTCTCCAGGAGGAGCGCGCCCAGGTTGTTGTGGGCCTGCGGGTGGGCGCCGTCCCGCGCGAGGGCGGCACGGAAGGACGCCTCCGCCTGATCCACGCGCCCCCGCTTCTCCAGCAGCACGCCGAGGTTGTTGTGCGTCGCCGCCAGCCGCGGGTCCAGCGCGCGGGCCCGCTCCAGCGCCGCCGCGGCCTCGTCGAGGCGGCCCAGCGCGAGGTAGGCGCAGCCGAGGTCGTCCCGCGCCCGGGCATCCTCCGGCAGCGCCTCCACGACCGCCTCCAGGTGGGGCAGCGCGTCCTCCGCGCGGCCCGCTTCCAGCAGCGCCCAGCCGAGGCAGTGGCGGCGGTAGAGATCGGCGGGGCGCTCCTCGAGGGCGCGGTTCGCCTCGGCGACCGCCGTGACCGGATCCCGCGCGCGCAGCAGGCCGTCGATGCGATCCCGCAGCGCCTCGTCCCCTTCGCCCCCGTGCGCGGTGGCGGCGAGCAGGGCGCACAGCGCCGCGCCCGCGAGGGCGCGGATGGGGGCGCGGCGGATCGGGGAGCGGCGCGGGCTGCCTTCCACGGGGTTCACCTCCGGGGTCGCGGGGACGGCGCGGGGGAATGTACCGCGGGCCGCGTCGGGGGCACGGAAACGGCCCGCGCGAGGGGCGGCAGTGTCGAGCCGCGCCGTTTCGCGCGTCCCGCCGGCGGCCGCCGCCGGACCGTTCTCCGTGGCGGGAAGGGCCGCGGGTAGATCGAGGGGATGGACGCGGTCACCGGGGGGCTCGTCGCCGCGGCGGCGGGCTACCTCTGCGGCTCCGTTCCCTTCCCGTATCTCGTCGTCCGGGCGCGCACGGGGCGGGATCTCCGCACCGTCGGGAGCGGCAACGTGGGCGCCACCAACGCCAGCCGCGTGCTGGGGCGGGCGTGGTTCCTCCCCATCTTCCTGCTGGACGCGGCCAAGGGGGCGGGGCCGGTCCTGGCGGCGCCGCTGGTCGGCGGCGGGGCGTGGGCGCCGGCGGCGGCGGCCATGGGGGCCGTGCTGGGCCACATGTTCCCGCTGTTCCTCCGGTTCCGGGGCGGCAAGGCCGTCGCCACCGGGGCGGGGACGCTGGCGATCCTGGCCCCCTGGGCGGCGGCGGCGGGAGTGGCGGGGTTCGCGCTGGCGGCGCTGCCCTTCCGGTTCGTCTCCCTCGGCTCCGTGGTCGCCGCGGCGGCGGCGCTCTGCGCGCGGCACCTGGCGGCCGCCGGCGGACCCCGCGGCGCCTGGACCGGCGACGCGCTGCCGGGCACGATCTTCGTCACCGCCCTCTCCGCCTTCGTCGTCCTTCGTCACATCCCCAATCTCCGGCGCATCGCCGCGGGCACGGAGCCCCGCATCGGCGAGAAGCGTCGTCCCGGCGGGGAGCCGGGGGAGGAGGCCTCCCGTGCGTGACTCCGCCACCCCCGGGGAGGGACCGGACTCCCAGCCCGTCGCCGTGGTCGGCGACGGAGGTTGGGGGACGGCGCTGGCGCTGGTGCTGGCGGGCCGCGGCGTCCCCGTGCGGCTCTGGAGCCGCGAGCCGGACTACGCCGCCGAGATGCGCCGCCGCCGGCGCAATCCCCGCTACCTCCCCGGCGTGGCGCTCCCGCGGGGACTCCTCGTGACCGCCGACGCGGCGGCGGCGTTCGACGGCGTGACGCTGGTGGTCTCCGCGGTCCCCGCGCAGCACGTGCGCGCCACGTGGACGGCGCTGGCGCCGGCGCTGCCCCCGCGGGCCGCCGTGCTCAGCGTCACCAAGGGCATCGAGATCGCCAGCCTCCGCTCCCCCATCGCGGTCCTGCGCGAGGTCCTGGGGCGCCGCCGCTTCGCCGTCCTCTCCGGACCGAGCCACGCGGAGGAGGTCTCCCGCGGCCTCCCCACGACGGTGGTCGCGGCGTCGACCTCCCCGGCGCTGGCGCGGCGCGTGCAGGCGGCCTTCTCCACGGATCGGTTCCGCGTCTACACGCGGCGGGACGTGCGCGGGGTCGAGTTCGCCGGGGCGGCGAAGAACGTGGTGGCCGTCGCCGCGGGCATCGGCGACGGGATCGGCATCGGGGACAACGGGAAGGCGGCCCTCATCACGCGCGGCATCGTGGAGATCGCGCGCCTCGGCACGCGCCTCGGCGGACACGCGGCCACCTTCCACGGGCTCGCCGGCATCGGGGATCTGATCGTGACCTGCGCCAGCCGCCACGGCCGCAACCGCGCCGTGGGCGAGCGCCTCGGCCGGGGCGAGCGGCTGGAGGACATCCTCGCCTCCGCTCCCACCGTGGCCGAGGGGGTCCCCACCACGCGCGCCCTCGTCGCCCTCGCCCGCCGCCGCCACGTGGAGATGCCCATCGCCGAGGCGGTCCACGCCATCCTCTTCGAGGGCCGCGACCCCCGCGCCGCCCTGACGGCGCTCATGCGGCGGGCGCCGAAGGGGGAGTAGCGGTCCGCGAGGCGGCCGCCACGGCCAACCCGTAGACCGTCGCCACCGCCAGTCCCGCCACCACCACGGTGCGGCCGGCGGGGGTCGTCCCCGCGGGAGAGGAGGCGATGCCGAGCCCGTGGGCGAGCGCCCCTCCGGTGACCAGGCCCGCCACCGCGAGGAACGCGTCGCCGTTCCCCTCCCCCGCCATGACCACCTGCCGCACGGGGCACCCGCCCGCCAGCGCGGCGGCGAGGCCCGTCAGCGCGACGGCGAGGAAGTTCCAGAGGTGCTCCGTGTGGGCGACGGGCTGCCGGTCGAACCCCGCGGAGAACCTCCCCGTGGCGGCGGCCACGGCGGCGTAGCCGAGGACGAGGAGCCCCGCCCCCGCCAGCATGCGTCGCGGTCCGCCGAACACCTGCCGCGTCGCGGAGATGGCGCAGAACGAGGTCGCCGACAGCGCCGCGCCCGCGGCGGCGGCGATGCCCAGCGCCATCCACCAGGGCGCGTGGGCCGGCCCCGTCCCCTCCCCCGGGCCGGGCCCCCGGAGCACGCCTCCCGCCAGGAACAGCGCCAGGAGGAGCAGCAGGACGCCGGGCCCGAGCAGTCCCACGGGAGCCGGTGCCGGCGACGTCCTCCCCACGGAGTACCCGCGCCGCTCGAGGCCGAGCGCCACCCCGACCCCGGCCACCAGCCCCGCGCCGCCCACCACGGCGTTCAGGTCTCCGCCGCCCAGCCGCTGGAGCAGCCGGAAGGGGCACCCGAGGAACACCAGCGCGCCGAACGCCATGAGGACGCCCATCAGGAACCGCGTCGCGGCGTGGCTCCCGGACCGCGCCTGGAACTTCCGCCGCGCCACCGCCAGCGCCAGGGCGCCGAGCATGAGCCCGACGATCTCCGGCCGGAACACGGCGACGGGTGCCTTGTCGTGCAGTCCCACCGCTCCCGCCACGTCCCGGAGGAAGCAGGCCCCGCAGATCCCCATGTTCGGGGGGTTGCCCGCGGCGACCAGCAGCGCCGCCGCGACGCCCACGAGGGCGCAGAGGACGAGCGCGGGGAGAAGCCGCGCGGAGGGGTCCGTCGAGCGGAGCACGGCGGCTTGCGACCCCGCCGGCGCCGCTACCGGCTCCCCTCGTCCATCTCGCGCGAGGCGTCGAGGAGGATCGAGGTCGTGGGCCGGCCGATGGTGGCGGCGACCTTTGGCTCGCGCGGGTCGAAGTGGAACGACCCGGCGTGGATCTTGAGCATCCGGAAGATGGCGGACTCGCCGGTGAACTTGCCGTACTCCGCGTGGATGGCGTTCCCGCCCTCCAGGAAGATCTTCCCCCGGGCCCCCTCGAAGTCGAGGGTGAGCGTGCCGGACTTCCGTTGCATCTCCATCAACTGGAGGATGTCGGGGATGGAGATGTCCGCCAGCGAACCGCCCATGCCGCCGAGGAGGGCGACCCCGTCCAGCCCCTGGAGCGCCACCTTCTTCAGCATGTTGGCGTCCAGCGCCATGGTCTTCCCCTCCTCGGCGCCGACGCCGCCGTCGGACACGTCGGAGAGGTCGTGGATCTCCTTGTAGGTGATCAGGAACCCGCCGAGATCGATGACGTCCCCGCCCTGCAGGACGACGCGATCCACGCGCTTGCCGTTGACCCGGGAGCCGTTGGAGGAGCCGTTGTCCTCGTAGACCCAGACGCGGTTCTCGAAGAAGACCTTCCCGTGCTTGCGCGAGACCATCTGCGACGGGATGACGATGTCGTTGTCGCCGCCGCGCCCGATCTGGACCGGGCGGTCGGGCCGCAGGCGGAGGGGGCGGTCGAGGAGCGAGCACTTGAGGTGGCAGACGCCCCCCTCCATGGCGGTGGGGATGTCCGAGGTGCGCTCCGGCGGCGGCGTGGCGGCGGGAGCCGCCGCGGGGACGTCCGTGGGCATCGATCCGGCATAGGAGGTGCGGTAGACGTCCGTGGGTCCCGCCGGAGCCACCGGTGTGGCGGCCGCCGGCTTGCCCCCGCCCCGGGCCGGCGCGGGAGGGGTCGCGGGCGGGGTCACCGTCGTGGCCGCCTGGGCCTGCGGAAGCACGTCCCCGCAGAGGTTGCAGAGCACCGCACCCTCGGCGTTGCGCGCGTAGCCGCACTTGGGGCACTTCATCCGCGAGCGCCACTCCTCCCGGCCCGCTGCCGGTCCGTCCGCCCCTCGCCCGACCCGACCGCCGTGATCCCGCGGGGCACCGACGGGCCCGGCACGGATTATCCACGCGCCGCCGGGCGCCCCCGAAAAGGGGGAGACCCGACCCGCGAACTCGGCTCCAGCATACCGACCGCGGGCGGGGAACCGGCCACGGCTTTCCGGTGTACGGGAAGGGGAACGGACGGCGCGGCGCCCGATCCCGGACGCCGCCCCGCCCGGGGAGAGCCTCCCATGACCATGGCCGACGTCCTCTCGGTGACCCTCATCCTGCTGGGGTTCCTGCTCACGATCCCGGCGCTGTGGCTGTTCCTGCGGACGCTCTTCCCCGGCGCCGTCGCCCGGAGCCGCGAGGCCCTCACGGCGGCCCCGGGGCGCTGCTTCCTCGCCGGCCTGCTGCCCGCCGTGGTGCTGCTGGCGGGCTCCCTGGTGGCGCTCAACCAGGGGGGCCCGCCGGTGAAGTTCCTGGGGCTGGTGCTGTTCTCCGGCGGGTTCCTGCTGGCGGGCGTCGGGCTCGCGGCGCTGGCGGCAGTGGTCGGGGACCGGCTCCCCTCCCCCGCGGACGCCGGTCGGCCGTGGCGGGGGCAGGTCCGCGGCGCCGTCTGCATGGAACTGGCGTTCCTGCTGCCCGTCGTGGGCTGGTTCGGCCTGCTCCCACTGGCGGCGGTGACCTGCACCGGCGCGGCGTGCGTGGCGCTCCTCCGGGGCCCCGCCGCGACGACGGGCCAGCCCGTGGCGGCGGACCCGGCGGCGGCGTAGGGGGTGATCCCGCCCGCCCGGCTACCGCGGCGACGGGTCCTCCGCGCCGGGGCCCTCGGCGCCGGCGCCGCCGCGCTCCTCGGCTGCGAGCGGGCGGTGTCCGGCGTGGCCGCGCTCCTCGGCCAGCGGGTGCCCGACCGCGTGACCCTCCCGCGGGGCGACGCGCCGGATCTCGCCCACCACCTCCTCCTCCGCGCCGGCTACGGCCCGTGGCCCGGCGAGGCGGAACCGCTCCGCACGGGGGACCCGCGGCGGGCGCTGGAGTCCTGGGTGGAGGAGCAGGTCGCGTGGGAGGCCATGGACGATGTCGCCTGCGAGATCCGCGCGCGGCGGTACGAGACCCCCCACCTCCCGCCGGCGGACGCCTTCGAGTTCAAGCGCCCGCTGGTGGTGGGGGAACTGGCGCGGGCCACGCTCCTCCGCGCCGTCTACAGCCGGCGCCGCCTCCGCGAGGTGATGGTCGGCTTCTGGACCGACCACCTGAACGTGGACGTCGGCAAGGGGGACTGCGCGTGGCTGAAGCCCACCGACGACCGGGAGGTCGTGCGGCCCCACGCGCTGGGCTCCTTCCGGGACCTCCTCCGCGCGTCGGCGCTGAGCCCCGCCATGCTCGTCTATCTCGACGGGGCCGAGAACCGCGTGCGGCGGCCCGGGGAGCGGCCCAACGAGAACTACGCGCGGGAACTGCTGGAACTCCACACCCTCGGCGTGCGGGGCGGCTACACGCAGGGGGACGTCATGGAGGCGGCCCGCTGCCTCTCCGGGTGGCACCTGCGGGGGCCGAAGGAGTACTTCCGCGGACGCGTCGAGTTCCGGCGGGACGATCACGACGACGGGGAGAAGACGGTGCTCGGCACCCGCATCCCCGCGGGCGCGGGGGAGCGGGACCTGGACCTCCTGCTGGACGTCCTCTGCGCCCACCCCGCCACGGCGCTCCACGTGGCGACGCGGCTCGCGCGCCGCCTCGTGGCGGACGATCCCCCGGAGGCGCTCGTGCGCCGCGCCGCGGAGGCCTTCCGCGCGTCGGGCATGTCCATCCCGGCGCTGGTGCGCACGCTGCTCCTCTCGGAGGAGTTCGCCGCGGCCCGCGGCGTCAGGGTGAAGCGGCCGCTGCACTTCGTCGTCTCGGCGCTGCGTGGGCTGGGCGCCGACACGCACGCCGATCCCGGTCTCCTCGAGTTCCTCTCGCGCCTCGGCCAGGCCCCCTTCCAGCACCCCACGCCGGACGGCTACCCCGACGAGCCGGAGCCGTGGCTGGGCACGCTGCTCTGGCGCTGGAACTTCGCCCTGGCGCTGGCCACCGGCCGCGTTCCCGGGGCGCGCGTCGACCTGCGGGGTCTCGTCGCGGCCTGCGGAGGGGGGACGGCGGTGCGCTCGCCGGCGGACCTCGCGCCGCTGCTGCTGGGCCGCGTCGCCACGGCGGAGGAGCGGACCGCCGTCGAGGCCCACGCGGGAGCGGGCTCCGGCGGGGAGTCCTTCGCCGAAGGCGTCGGGTTGCTGCTGGCCTCCCCCGCGTTCCAGGTGGCGTGAGCATGCGACCGCTGCCGATGGCCGTGGGGCGGCGCGCGTTCCTGCGGGGAGTCTTCCTCGGGGGCGGCGCGGGCGCGCCCGGCGGGGCGCGCGCCGACGGGCCCCCGCGCGCCCTCGTGGTGGTGTTCCTCCGGGGCGCCATGGACGGGCTCAACGCCGTCGTCCCCTACGGCGACGACGACTACCGGCGGCTGCGGCCGACCCTCGCGCTGCCGGCCCCCGACGCCGCCGCGCCGGCGGGGCGGACCGTGCTCGACCTGGACGGGCGGTTCGGACTCCACCCGGCGCTGGAGCCGCTGCTCCCGCGCTTCCGCGAGGGGAGCCTGGCGGTGGTCCACGCCGTGGGCACCGACGACCGCACGCGCAGCCATTTCGAGGCGCAGGATCAACTGGAGCACGGCGCCGCGGCGGGGCAGGTGGTCTCCGGGGGCTGGCTGGGGCGGTTCCTGCGCGCCGTCGGCGACGGTCCCCCCTCCGCGCTGGACGCGCTGGCCATCGGCGAGACCCTCCCCGAGTCCCTGCGCGGCGCCCCCGCGGCGGGGGCGCTGCGGTCGCTGGACGAGGTCCGCCTCCGCGGGCGCGGCGGCGACGACGCGGGACTGGCGCGGGCGCTGGAGACCCTCCACGCCACGGGGGACGACCCCGTCCGCGCGGCGGGGCGGGAGACGCTGGCGCTGCTGCGACGCGTGCGCGACCTGGGCTCCGGCGACGGGGACGCGGCGGCGGCGGGCTACGGCTCCGACCCGTTCGCCCGGGCGCTCCTCCAGGTGGGGCGGCTGCTCCGCGCCGGACTGGGCGTGCGCGCCGCGTGCGTGGACCTCGGCGGCTTCGACACCCACTTCGGCCAGGGGAACCTCGACCAGGGGCTGGCGGGGGGGCTGGCGGGTCCGCTGCGCACGCTGGCCGACGGGCTGGCGGCCTTCGCGCGCCACCTCGGGCCGCGGCTGGAGGACACCACCGTCGTCGTCCTCACCGAGTTCGGCCGGCGCGCCTACGAGAACACCGCCCTGGGCACCGACCACGGCAGCGGGAGCGCCCTGTTCCTCCTCGGCGGGGGCCTCCGCGGCGGCCGCGTCCACGGACGCTGGCCCGGCCTCGCCCCGGACGCCCTCCACGAGGGGAGCGACCTCGCCGTCACCACCGACCTCCGCCAGGTCCTCGCCGAGATCCTCGTCCGCCGGTTCCGACTCCCCGACCCCGCCGCCGTCTTCCCCGGCCTCCCCTACGCGCCCCCGGGCGTCTGCTCCTGACCTTCCGCGCCGTGGGGAGATTCGCAGCGGCAGGTCCCTACCTCGGTTCCGGCTCCACGGGGACGGGGATGTCGACCCGTTCCCCGGAAGCGACGTCCACGGTGCCCTCCTGGGTCGGCGCGCGGACGCGGCCGCCGCCGGCGAGGTTGTCCGCGGGGAACCGGACGCGCCAGCGCCAGCGCCCGGCGGGGACGGTCTCCGCGTTCTCCGTGACCTTTCCCCGCTGACCTCCGAGGCGCATGCGGGTCTCCCAGGGACCGCCCTCCGCCGCAGTCTGGAACTCGACGACGTCCGACGGACAGGGCGCCGCCAGCCGGAAGCGGAGCCGCCCCGCCTCCCGCGCCACCACGAGCACCTGCGCCTCGCCCCCCTCGGGCACGTGGAACTCCGCCTCCGCCGTCCACCCCGAGAGCGGCACCCGCACCGACCACCGCCCCGGCGCGAGGCCCTCCGCGCGGAACGTCCCGTCGGCGGCCACGGCCACCGCCCCGTGCAGCCCGTCGGACTCGATCCGCCCCCACAGGGGCGCCGTCCACCTCCCCGCGGGAGTGAGCATCGCCATGGGCGCCCGCTGCTTCGCCTCCGCCGGGATGGCGACGCGCCCCGCCACGGAGCCGGGCCGGCCGACCTCGACGCGCAGGCGGACCTCGCCGCCGGCGGCGGGGACGGCGCAGTCCACCACGACCGCGGGCCCGTCGGCGAACCGGAGCCACAGCGCGTACTTCCCCCCGTGGACGCGGCCGAACCGCACGAGGCCCGTCCCCAGTTCCCGCTCGCCGTAGGGAGTCCGCGGTCGGCCGCCCTCGCTCCGCTCGCCGATGAGCATGGCGTCCGTCGGGGAGAGCGCCTCGCCGGTGGACGCGCGCACCACCTCGGCGAGGAGGATCCCCGTGGGCTCCCCCAGCCGCCGCAGCACGAGGGTCACGTCCCGGTCCCCGCCGCGGACGACGGGCGACTCCTCCGCCTGCTCCCATCGCTCGTAGGGAGGTGGAGGCATGACCATCACGTTCCACGAACCGGGCGCCGCGCCGGGGAGGGAGAACCGTCCCGCCGCGTCCGTGGTCGCCGAGGAGGCGAGGAGGGGTCGGTCCCCCATGAGCGAGATCTGCACCCCCTCCACGGGCGCGCCGTCCTGGTCCACCACGCGCCCCTCCACGGGCGCCGCGGGGAGGAGCGTCACGTCCCGCTGCACGGTGGCCGCGCCCGGCGGCCGCTCCACGGTGACGTACTCGCCCGCCTTCCCCTCCGCCTCGACGGTGAAACGCATCGAGGTCCAGCCCGCCTCCAGTTCGGCGACCTCGTAGCCGCCGTCGACGCCGGAGCGGCTCGGCGCGGGCCCCCACGCGGGCCGCACGTCGGCGCCCGGGAGCGGCATTCCGTCCCCGTCGCGGACCACGCCCGCCACGCACCACCCCGTGGCCGCCCCCAGTTCGATCTCCACCGCGACGGGACCGCCCCCGCCGATCTCCACGTCGTCCCGCCATCCCCTCCCGCCATCCGCTCCCCGCGCGAGGAAGTCGTACCGGTGCGCTCCCGGGAGGAACGGCACGCGCGGCAGGCGCGCGCGGCCCGACCCGTCCGTGCGGGCGGCCCACTGCGCGCGGAGCTCCGGGTCGTCCGCGAGCCACGCGTCGCGGTCGTGCGGGAAGTGGCGCGCCGCGCCCAGCGGCTCGAACCGGGGGATGGCGAACACGTCCACTCCCGACGCCGGCTGCCCCGCCGGATCGCGCACAAGGACGTCCACGGGTCGGGCGGCGACGAACCGGATCTCGACGCCTTCCGTGTCCTCGCGTCCCGCACCTCCGCCGAGCGGCGTCCATCCGAGGCCCCGGCCGCTCAGCGCGAACAGGTGGTAGGGGAACGAGGGCGAGGGGACGACCCCCTCGAGGCGGAAGGTGCCGTCCTCCGCCGTGCGGCCCCGCTCCCGCGCGTGGGCCACGGGGAACGCCGCCGACCCGCCGCCCGCGTGGGAGAGCCGGAGCGACGCGCCCGCCACCGGGTTCCCGTCCCCGTCGAGGACCCGCCCGGAGACGACGCGGCCCCGGTGGAGCGGGACGTCGCCCAGTTCGAGGACCGTGGGCGCCGCCCCGCCGACGCGCCGGGCCGCGCGTCCGCGGACATGGGGGAGGATCTGCTCCGGGTAGTCCTTCGCGACGAGGAGCACGGCGTCGTAGTCCGTGGGCGCGGCGTCGATGGAGAACGCGCCGTCCTCCCCGGTCACCGCCGCCGGCTCGCCCGCGTCCCGTCGCGCGAACTCGTGCACGAGCCGGACCCGGACCGTGGAGACCGGCTCGCCCGTGACGGCGTCCACGACCCGCCCGCGCGCCCCCGGGACGGCGGCGAAGGAGGGTGCGGCGGCGAGGGCGGACTCCGGCGGCGCCGCCGGAGGAGCGGTCGTCGCGCGCGGCACCGCGACGACCGGGACCGCCGCGGCGACGCGCGTCGTCCCGGGCGGGACCTCCTCCGGCGCCCCGCCGCCGACGGCCCACCACACCGCGCCCGCCGTCACCGCCACCACCACCGTCGTCGTCGTCCGCCGCCCCGCGCCCGCCATGTCGCCCCCTTCGTCGCCGCCGCCCGCCGGACCCGCGTCCCCTTCGGCCTCGCCGGGACTCCCGCCCGGCGCGGTCACCACCTCCACGGAGAACTCCGACGGCGCCGCGGCCCGCGCCTCCCCGGCCACCGTCTCCACCACCGCCTCGCCCCGGTCCACGCGGAGCGCGAGCCGCCCTTCCTCCAGCCGCGCCCGCGTCGGGGAGATCCAGCGGAGCCGCGCGTCCCTCCCCGCCACGGCGTGCAGCGGCGGGGCGGAGCGCCGGGAGAGCGCCGCGCCGCCCAGCGCCGCCGCCAGGAGGAGCGCGGCCGCAGCGGCGGCCGCCGCTCCGCGCCCGGTCCAGCGGGGGCGCGCCGCCGGCG
>CAZSIX010000044.1:0-32792 GCA_964607145.1 uncultured Planctomycetota bacterium
AGCACCTGGTGGCGCAGTACTAGGTGTACCGAAACTTCTCGTGCGTGGCACTAGCTGTAGGTGACTCCCTGCGCCTGCTTCGGGTCCTCGCCGAGCATGTAGGAGCGGCAGAAGATGGCGTGGAAGACCTGGACGGACGGCATCTCCTTCTTCACCGCCGTGATGGCGTCGGAGAGCGGCGCGCCGAGGAACACGTTCCAGCGGTTGCGCACCGTGAGGATGCTCCCGCCCCAGTCCTTCATGAGTTCCGCGAGCACGGCGGCCTGCGAGTCCTTGTTCGCGGCGAGGAGATTCTTGAACTTCTCCGTGCGCTGGTAGTCGCGGCTGGAGACGGTGCGCGCGACCTGGTCGTAGGTCTCGACCACCGTCTTGCCGTCGGAACCCGCGTGCGCACCCTGGTACTTCGTGAGGAGGTAGTTGCGGCACTTCTCGCCGCTCCTGAAGATCTCCTTCGGCTTCGCCGCACCCATCTTCTTCGCGAAGTCGTACACGCCCGGGTCGAGGAGCGCCGCCCCGTGCTCGCCGTAGAACACGATGGTCACGCCGCTCGGCACGGTGAACGTGCGGTTCCCCGACACGTAGCCGCCGTGCGCCGAGATGAGGCAGTCCTTGGAGTTCGTGGTGGACTTGAAGAGGTAGAAGTAGTGGCCCAGGGACGTCGCGCCCTTCGGTGTCTTCTTCGTCATGGGGATCCCCTCCCGGCCCGCGCGTCCCCCGCCGATCCGTCGGCGGCGGCCGGATTGTAGCGCAGCCCCGTGCCGACGGCGCGCACCGCGTCCGGTTCCCCGCGGGCGCCCGGCGGCGTCTACCACATCTGGAAGCTGGGGATCTCCTCGATGGACTGGACGATCAGGGCACGCCGGGCGAGCGCCGTCGCGCGGGGCTTCCCGTCCCCGTCCCTCTCCTGCAGGCCCGGAATGTAGAGCTGGACGAGTTGGGGATCGCCGCGCATCGTCACGACGATCCCGTTGGGCGCCGGGTCCTCGTACTGGGTCCGGGGAGTGCCGTCGTAGGCGGGGAGGTCCTCCAGGACCACAGCCTTCACGAGGCGGTCCATGCGATTGTGCCAACCCTGCTGCACCGCCGCCCCCATCCGCGCGGTGAACCCGAGCGTCATCCGGGTGCGGTCGGCGCGCGCCTCGATGCGCGGGAGATCCCTCTGCCACATCCACCAGGGGGACGCGACGTGGAGCGCATCGGGCATGGGCGCGTGGGGAGGCCACGGCGTGGTGGAACTGGAGAACCTGCAGATCCGTGCCAGCGGAGCGAGGGTGATGGAGCGGGGCTGCCGCATCCCGCGCCACGCCTGCTCCGGGACCCCGACGGGCGGCCGCTTCGTGCTCATCGTCCTCGCTCCCCCCTGCTCCGGCCGTCCGCCCGACGCGAGGAGTCTACTCCGCGGCGTCCGCGTCCCGCCATCGCCGTGTCCAGCCATGCCTCCGAAGGGAACGGTCGGAATCGGCCGCGACCGGGTTGCGACGGACGGAGGCCGGGGGGAGAATGGGTCGGTCGGTGTCGACGGCCCACGGGAGACTGCGGGCATGCGACCGTGCGACGGGGGCGGGCGAGGCTGGCCGGGGGGCGGTGGATTCCGCTGTCGCGGACGCTTCGCGACCGGCGTCCGGCGGCCCTCGTGGCTGGCGACGGCCCTGCTTCTCGCGCTCGCGGCCGGGTCCGGTCCCGTGCACGCAGAGGGGGAACCGCCGGCGGGCGGAGCGCCGCCGCGCGGTCCCGGCGCCCCGACCCCGCCGCGCATGACCGAGGCGGAGGCCGTGGCCGCCGTGGCCGCGGCGGCGCGCGCGGCGGACGCGGCGCGGCTGGCGGACCTGGCGGGCCGCGACGAGCCGGACCCCTGGGTCGTCGTGGACGAACTCTGCGCCGCGGGGGAGCACGCCGCCGCGGCGGCCTTTGCCGGCGCCTCCTCGCGCCCGGACTTCGAGCGCCTGCCTGCCCACGTCGCCGCCCGCGACGGCGTACCGGAGGATCCCACGGTCCGCGAGGCGGTGGCGAGGGCCGAGGCCCTCCTCGGGAAACGCGACCCGACGGGCGCCCTGGCAGCGCTGGAGGGGATCGCGCCGCCGCGCGCGTCGCCCCTCGACGTGCGCGCGGGATACGCCCGCGCCGCGGCGCACCGGGCGCTGTCCCACGTGGAGGAGGCGGTGGACGGGTACCGGCGGACCGCGGCGGAGGCGACGTCCCTCGGCTGGCTGAAGGCGGCCGGTCTCTGCCTGCACGAGGGGGGGATGACCGCGTACCGCGCTTCGAAGCCGGCCACCGCCGCGGAACTCTGGGCGGAGTTCGCCTCCGTGGAACGGCGGAGGGGGGACCGGGCGCGCGAGGCGATCGCGTTCCTCAATCTCGGCAACGCGCGGCGCGCCGCGGGGGAACTGCGCGGGGCCCTCGAGTCCTACGCCGCGTCGGTCGCCGCGCGGGAGGGCTCCGATGACCGCCGCGGACTCGCGCGCGTACACCTCGGAATGGGAATCGCGCACTGGGAACTGGGCGAGTACGCAGCGGCGCGGCGTCGGGAGGAAGAGGCGCTGGAGGCCTTCCGGGCGCTGGGCGACGTCCAGGGGATGGCGCAGGCGCTCGGCAACCTCGGGCTCGTGGACAGCGCGATCGGCGACTTCCGCGCCGCGCTGGATCGCCAGGAGCGCGCCCTGGAACTGCGCCGTTCCGCCAAGGACGCCCTGGGCGTCGCCCGGGGGCTCGGCAACCTGGGCGTGCTCTACGCGAACCTGGGCGACGACGCCATGGCCCTCGAGTACGCCGAGAAGGCCCTCGCGGCGTTCGACGCGCTGAAGGACCGGGGCGGGGCCGCGAACGCGCTCGTCAACATCGGCACGCTCCTCCTGGAAGCGGGCCACTTCGACCTCGCGGCGGCAAGCCTCGAGCGCGCCATCACCGAGTGCGAGGCCACGGACGACCCGGTCGGCGCCGCGCGGGCCTCGGCGAGCCTCGGTGTCCTGCTCGCGCGGCGGGGAGACGTGGCGGCGGGGATCGAGCGCCTCGAAGCCGCCTGCGCGCGGTTCGCCGCCGTCGGGGCGGCGGAGGAGGCGGCGCGCGCGCGCCGGCAGATCGGCGAGGCGCTCGCGGACGCCGGACCCGGGGCGGCGGCCGAGACGGCGCTCCGGGACTCGGTGGCGGCGGCGGAGCGGCTCGGAAACCGGGACCTCCGCGCCGAGGCGCTGGCGCTTCTCGCCCGGTGCCTCCGCCGCGCGGGGAAGCCGAAGGACGCGCTGGCGGTCGCGCGCTCGGCGCGCGGGGAACTCCCCCTGCTCGTGCGGGGGCAGTCGGACGATCAGGCGGTCAGCGCCCGCGGGAGGTGGGCGGCGCTGCACGCGACCGGCGTCCTCGCCGCGGCGCAGGCCGACGACGCCGAAGCGTGCCTCGAGTTCTGCGAGTCCGGGCGGGCCGGCGCGCTCCTGGAGATGCTCGCACTCCGCGAGCGGCTCACGGAGACCGCGGTCCCTGCGGAGCAGCGCGCGGCCCTCGCGGCGGCCAGGGACGCGGAGACCTCCGCCCGGGCGCGGCTCCGGCGCGCCGGCGAGGCGGAGGGCACGGAGCGGGCGGCGGCGCGCGCCGATCTCCTGTCCGCCCAGGCGCGACTCCACGCGGTCGTGGGGGAGATCCAGCGCGTCGCCAAGCGGACCGCCGACGTCGCGTACCCGGAGCCCGTGGCCATGGCGGCGCTCCGCGCCTGCCTGGGTGAAGGGGAGGCGCTCGCCATCTACGCGTTCGCGGAGGATCGGCTCGTGGCGGTCCTCGTGCGCCGGGACGGCGCGCGGATCGTGGACCTCGGCGAGGGCGCGCCGGTGGAGGCGGCGTGCGCCGCGCTCTCCGGCGCGATCGCTTCCGGGGATCCCGCCGACGCGCTGGAGACGCTGCGGTCCCGCCTCGTGGTTCCGCTGGGTCTGGGGAAGGACGTCGCGCGCCTCCTCGTCTCCGTCGACGGTGCGGTCTCCTACGTCCCGTTCGGCGCGCTCGTCGGGGGCCGCGAGGTCGCCTTCGTCCCCTCCGGGACCACGTACGCGCTCCTCCGTGACGGGCGCGACGGCCGCGGCGAAGGGACGCTGGCCCTCGGGGACCCCGACTACGGCGGCCCGCGCGACGCGCGGATGGTGGCGCTGCTCCGCGACGGGGGCACGCTCAGCCCCCTCCCCGGATCCCGCGAGGAGGCGCGCGCCGTCGGGACCACCGTCCTCCTCGGGAAGGACGCCACGGAGGAGGGCCTCGCCGCCGCCCTCGCCTCCCGTCCCCGCTGGCGGGCGGTCCACCTCGCGTGCCACGGCGTGCTCGACCAGGAGCGACCGTGGCTGTCCTCCCTCGCGCTGGCCCGTGGCGGGGCCTCCGACGGCTACCTCACCGTTCAGGAGGCGTTCGACCTCCGCTGTCCCGCGGACCTCGTCGTGCTCTCCGCGTGCGAGACCGGCCGCGGGCGCGTGGCGCGGGGCGAGGGGATCGTCGGCCTGGTGCGCGCCTTCATGTTCGCCGGCGCGCCGCGCGTGCTCGTCTCCCTGTGGAAGGTGGACGACGAGGCGACGAGGGCGCTCATGGTCCGGTTCTACGAACTGTGGAATCCCGGGGACGGTGCGCCCGGCCGCGGCGCCGCCGCGGCGCTCCGCGCGGCGCAGGAGCATGTCGCGTCGCAGGAGCGGTGGAGGCACCCGCGATACTGGGCGGCTTGGGTCCTGTGGGGGCTGCCGGAGTAGAACCGGCGGGCGCGCCGAGTACGTGCCCGGGTCGGAAAGGCCCGACGCCGGAGTCCGGGCGGGCCGACAGGCGCGGCGGGGAGAGTCCGCCTCCTCGCGCGCGGCGCCCCGAGCCCGCCCCTCGCGGTCGTGCGGAACGCTAGTCCCAGGCCTGCTGCGACGGATCGAAGGTCGTGTCCCCCCAGTCCGGGGCCATCACGCCGGAGCCGTCCCCGGCCCATCCCGGGCCCCCCGTCCCCCACGTGTTGCCGGTGAAGGTGTCGAAGCCGCCGGTGTCGACCACGTCGGCACCGTTCCCCGAGAACGTCGAGTCGGTGACCGCAGTGCCAAGCGTCCAGTTGCCGAGCCCGCAGCGGCCGGAACCGACACCGGTGCAGGAGACGAGGCAGTTGCCGGGGCCCAGCGCCGTCGCGCCCGCACCGGGCAGGAAGATCCCGTTGCCGTTCGCCTCGATGTCGGTGTTGCCGGTGATGCGGAAGCCTTCGCCCCGCGCCCGCGTCGCGACGTTGCCCTCCAGGAGGTTGGCGGTGCCGCGGACGACGAACCCGTTGCCCAGCCCTACCCCGCGCACATCGCTGCCCGCGTCCGTGACCGTGTTGTCCCGCAGAAGGTTCGCATCCCCGTAGACGACGATTCCGGAGTCCGCCGCGCGCAGCACCGAGTTGCCGAGAACCTCGTTGCCGTCGCCGCGGAGGAACAGCGCGGGGCTCCCGAAGTCGCAGTCGCGGAACGTGTTGCCATCCACGAGCGAGCCATCCGACAGGACGCTGAACGCGCTGCCTTCCACGAGGTTGCCCCGGACGATGGCGTCGTCGCCCAACACCAGGCCGGCGATCTCCCCCGACGGCCTGGAGAAGGAGCAGCCCTCCACCCTCGCGTCGTCGCCCTCCAGGTGCAGGGGCTGCGCCCCGGAGTCGGCCACGACGTTGCAGTTCTCCACCACGGTCCCGTCGCCGGTGATGTAGATGCCGAACGGGTCGCTCCGCCGGTCGCCGGAGAGGTCCACGTCGACGTCGCGCACGGTGGCGCTGTCGGAGAAGACCAGCAGGGCTGCACCGCGCACGCCGGGCCCCACGCGCGAGAACGTGCAGTCCTCCACGACGAGCCCGTCGCCGGAGGCGTCCAGCCCGCCGCGGACGAAGTCGATGCCGCGCACGGTGACTCCGTCCCCCTGCACCGAGAGCGCCGCGCGTTGCCCCCGCCGCGCGCCGGGAGCCACGAGGCGGGTGCCGCGCTCCTGACCCACGACTTCCACGCCGTCCGTGGCGACCTCGTAGTAGCCGCGCACCCTCCGCTTGAGGATCAGCACGCGGTCCCCGGGGCGTGCCGCGTCGAGCGCGTCCTGAAGCCGTGCGAACTCGCGCGGCACCTCGATGTCCCGCGCGAGCACGTCCGTCGCGAGCACCGGAACTGCGACGGCGGCCACCACCGCCAGGATCGAGACTCTCATGGTTGCCCTCCCCCGGACCGTACGGCCTTCGCGCCCCGAGTCTACGGCTCCCTGCGCGAAGTCAACCCGCAAAGGGGGATTCCACGCGACCCTTGGAGAGACGGCCCTGGCGCAGCACCGGATGCGCAGATTCGCGTGCCCACCGGGGGACCTCCACGCTCTCATGCCGCGCTGCGCACTCGGGACTCCAGGTGGCAGCGCACCGCCTCCGGAGAGAGGACGGGAGTCGCCGTCGAACGGCCCGGGGAGCCACGAGGAGTACCCGCCCGGGGCCCCGCGTCGGCACGCCCGGTGGACCGGGCTCTGCGCGGCGCTACGATGACCCTCTTGCCACCGAACTCCATCGGCGGGCTCCCTGCGATGCCCGTGGGAACTCACGTCCTCCGCTCACGGGAGGACCTCCCCGGGATCCCGCGACTGCAGGCCCCGTGGAGCCGCTGGCAGTGGGAGTTCGACTTCGAGGCCGGAGCACCCGTCACGGCGATCCTCTTCCTCGACTTCGGATCGGAACGAGCGTGGGTGCGCGTCGGCAGGGACCCGGAGATGCTCCTCCTCCCCCTCCGCTTCGAGATCGTTCCCTTCGACCGCAGCGTCCCCACCGTCGGCGTCGCGCGGCTGAGCGTCCGCCGTGAGGTGCACGGAGACCGGATCGGGATCCAGCGTGCCATCCAGGATCCCAGACTGCTCACCGACCCCCTGCCACTCACGACCCTGCCCGTTGCGACCGGGCAGCAGGTCTCCACCGGCGACGTGCTGGAACTCGTTCGCCTCGATGTACCCGGCGACCTCCGCGCCTCCGTGCTGATGGTCCCCATGGAGGCCACCCGCGGCGGGCGCACCGGTACGTGGCGCCTGCGGGAGCCCCTGCCCAGCCCCCATCCGGAGTGGCTCTCCCCGCTCGGAGGAGGGAGGCGGGCGGGACGGTGCCCGAGGCCCCGTTGACGCGGGGGGACGATGGGCTCCGGGGACGGAGCGACGCCCGCAGAACGGCGCGCACACCGACCGCTCGCGCGCCCCGGGCCCTCCCCGTGCCCCACGCCGGTTCCGGCCCGCACGCCGGCCCCGTGCATGCTGGCGGAGGGTGAGGGATTCGAACCCCCGGTACGGTTGCCCGTACAGCGGTTTTCAAAACCGCCGCATTCGGCCGCTCTGCCAACCCTCCGCCGTCGCTCCATCCTACTCTCCCGCAAGGCGTTAGAAGTCCCCCCTCTAGACCTTGCCGAGGGCTCCCAGAGGACTCGGCGCCCACGATCTTCCCCACTCCGCCACCCCCTAAGGACGCTCATTCACCCTCAGGCCGAGCGGTCCGTGCTCCTTCCGAGATGGAGGACTCGAACTTGTCGAGCAGGTGCTCCGCCGCGTCCACTGCCTGTGGCAACTCCCTGAACGAGAAGGATGTCCCACCCGGATGAGCGACTCGATGCCTGGCAGCAAGAGCGTTGCCATAGGCGGTCACAAGCCGCTCATTTACGGTACTGTTGAAGGCGGTCTTTGCCGCCTCCCCGAAGTGGCCAGCGACTCCGGCAAACTCGGACTTTTGAAGGCGGCTCGCAACCCTGGGGACGCACACCCGGAGGAATGCCTCGAGACCTGGATCCTCTTCGGGCCTGCTGCGCGCGACGAGAATCTCATGAAGGGCCGCCTCCACATCGCTGAAGAGGGTGACCAGAACATGCTGCGTAAGATAGGCCTCGATGGGTGAGCCCCCCGTACCCGTGGCTACAAGGTGTTGGGTGCAGTCCAGCAGTATCGCTCGGGTCCTGGCCAGACTCGCTGACATGCTCCAGCTCCCTGGTTACGAAAGCAGGTGAGCCCTTGCCGAGGAGAACCTCGTCCCCACGGAGCCGGGGTCACTGGTGCTGATCGTCGTTGAACCGCGATAGCCCGCGTCCTCCAGGAGGGCGTCGAAACGGCCCTTCAAGTCGGAAGGGACTCCGGGATACGTATTCATGAGGGTTGCCATGACCGAGTCCAGGACCGCGAGATTCAGGGGGCCGTGCACATGGAAGGGCTTGGAGCCGAGTTGTCGATGGACCGACTCGCAGACCTCACGGAAGGCCGGCTCGACGGCCTTGACCGACTCGCGGACCTCCGCCGGCTCCTGTTGGGCTACGTTGGCGAGGTAGGCCGTCAGGTAGGACTTCATGGGTTTCTCATAGCCTGCCGGAGCCGTCCTCATGGCGAGGATGCGAAGGATGAACTCGACATCCCTGAGCCGTCGATCCGGCCCCGCCTTCCCGACTATCTCCCTCCAACCCGGCAAGGCATTCAGTCGGATGAGCATCTCGAAGAACTCACCGGCATAGAGTGCCTTCCGGATCTCCATCGAGCTCAAGGACACGCCACCCGTGTTCAACCGCTCGAAGATGTGGAAGATGCTCTCGTAGTCCTTGGCGCGGACCTCCTGAACCACAGTCGCCCTCAGGATGGAATCCGAAAGCTGGATCTGGTCCGCTTCGGGCAGCTCGCTGAACTTCTTCCCGTCCCACTCCGGGAGCACCCTCTTCAACCTGAACGGTCTCCCCAGGAAGTCCTCCTGCATGTACTTCACGAAGGACAGGATCCTCTGCTGGCCATCGATGACTAGCAGTTGGTTGGATGGCCGCTTGCGATAGAGGAACACTCCTGGGACCGGGAGCCCCATGAGGAAGGACTCGATCAGGCGACTCGCTCGCACCTGATCCCAGATGTACTCCCGCTGGAATTCGGGAATCAGGATCTGCTTCTTCTGCCACTTCTCGAAGTACACGCCTAGCGTGAAGTCGCTGGGATAGAAGGAGATTTGATACCTCTGGGAGGTCTGCTCCTCCGTGGCATCCTCTTCCGTCTTCTCCAGTTCGATCTCCGCTTCGGGTTGCTCCTCGCTCATTCCCGTTCCTCCCTGGCTACCAGTTCGGCCTGTAACCCCGACCGGCTGGCGAGCAGCCTTTCGCATGGGGCCAGTCGGCCGCTTCAACCGAACGGGCCACTCCGGGGCCGACAGGTCGATACGGCCCCTGTCCCAACCGAAGCCCACGGCATTGCCGGCCGGCACCCGCGCGATGATCCACGCCCGTCTTCCAGCGTCTAGGAAGAGTACCGCGATCCCGGCCGTACGCCAAGGCGCGGAACCTGGGCTGGTTTCGGGTAGTGCCGCTTCAACGACGGTCACCGTGGTTCGGCTTGCAGAGGTGCATGCCTCCCCCCGGGCCTTTCGGGACCACCGCTTGGGGCACCCCGATAAGACCCCCTATACTCGGGGGATGGGCGACATCATGAGCCCCGCCAAGCGAAGCGCCTTGATGTCCCGCATCCGCGGGAAGAACACGGACCCGGAGAAGGCCGTGTTCGCTGCCATGCGTTCCCAAGGGCTACGGTTCGACCGCCACACGAAGGGCCTACCAGGTCGTCCGGACGCCACCTTCCCCAAGGCGCGGTTGGTTGTTTTCGTCGATGGCGACTTCTGGCACGGCTGGAGGTTCCCATGTTGGGAGTGGAGGCTGACCCCCTTCTGGAGGGAGAAGATCGGCGCAAACCGCGCCCGGGACCAGAGGAACTTCCGCAGGCTCCGGCGCAGGGGGTGGAAGGTGGTCCGGGTGTGGGAGCACCAGGTCGAGAGGGACATCGATGCTGTCCTGGAGCGGGTCGTTCGCGCCCTTGCAGAGTCCCACTCCGGCCGTCCCTCGGAGAAGCCTGCCCCGCCCGCACCCCGTCGCCCTCGAGGGAGGGGCAGGAGCGGCTCCGGCGCCACGGCTGTCCCGAGGGCCGGGTAGGATCCCCTCTCAGAAGACCAGTGGTGGAGGGATTCGTGCACGCACCGCAAGAGTTCAGGTTCATCGACCTGTTCGCCGGCATCGGCTTCCTTCGGCTCGGGTTCGAGCAGGCGGCCATGGCCCGAGGCATCCCCGCGAGGTGCGTGTTCACCTCCGAGATCCACCCGTACAGCCGAAGGACCTACAAGGCCCTCTTCCCCGGCGATCCCGAAGAGGCCGCCGGCGACATCACCCTCTGCAAGGACCGTGTCCCTCACCACTCGGTCCTGCTGGCCGGATTCCCGTGCCAGCCCTTCAGCATCGCCGGTGTCTCGAAGAAGAACGCCCTCGGGAGGCCCCATGGCTTTAAGTGCAAGGAACAGGGGAACCTGTTCTTCGTGATCCGCGACATCCTGCAGGACCACAGGCCGGACGCCTTCCTCCTCGAGAACGTGAAGCACCTGGAGCGCCACGACGGCGGCCGCACTTTCGCCATCATCAAGCGGACCCTGGAGGAGGAGTTGGGGTACTCGATCCGGAGCAGAGTCATCGACGCCAGCCCGGCGGTCCCCCAGCACCGGGAGCGCATCTTCATCCTAGGCTTCAAGGACCCTGCCCGGGCCGCAGCGGTCGAGTTCACCCCCCTGCCCGGCCGTTCCCCAAGACTGGCCTCCATCCTCGAGGCCGAAGTCGACCCCAAGTACACCCTCACACCGAACCTGTGGCGCTACCTGAAGGAGTACAAAGCCAAGCACCGCAGCATGGGGAACGGGTTCGGTTTCGGGCTCGTCGGGCCCGATGACATCACCCGCACCCTCAGCGCTAGGTACTACAAGGACGGTTCCGAGATTCTCCTGCGGCAGGGGCCCGGCCGCCGCCCCCGGCGGCTTACCCCACGGGAGTGCGCCCGCCTGATGGGCTACGAAGGCGACTTCCCGCTGGTGGTGTCCGACATGCAGGCCTACCGGCAGTTCGGGAACTCGGTCGTCATCCCGGTGGTTCGCCATGTCTCCGGGATCCTCCTGAGAGCCCTCACGGGGATCCCCGCCGCCGGGGCTCTCCGCGACGCCGTGTAGTCCCCCGGGGCCCACTTCCGGCATCCCCGCACGCAGTCCCTAGCCTCCCGCGAATCACCCTGGCTCCCGGGCGCCGTCCAGGGGACCATCTGCTTCATGACGAACGGGGACGGGGCGATGCCGGGAGGCGGGGATGCCTCCTCCGGCTGGATCCTGGGGAGGGACGGGCTCCTTCTCGGGGCCGGCGGGGAGGAGGCGGTGCCGGTTCCCGCGGCCGATGTCGTCGGTGTGGAGTTCAAGGGCCGGTCGACGGCGGCAGGGCGATCCGTGAGGTGCCGCCCCTCCCGGGACCTGCCCGGGGTCAGGCTGCGGCGGTTTCCCGCGGACCTCGCCCTCATCGTCACCCGTCCTCCCCGGGAGGGGGTCGCGCCCCCCCGGGCCCGGCTGGAACTCCATGCAATAGCGTCCGTCATCCCCTTGGTGGCCCTCCCTGCCCGGGACGACCAGGTCGTGGTGGACGACCAGTGGTTTCCACTGATCCCTGGTCAGGTGGAGGCCCTCCGCGGCAGGGTCGCCTCGCTGCCGGGCGCACCCCCCTGGACGCTCGGGCTCCGTGCCTACCTGGAACTCGCGACCGGCCCGGGCGAGGGTATCCGTTTCGAGGACTCCGTAGCGGAGGCGCAGCCCGGGGGGGCCGTTGAGAGACGGCCGCAGGACCTCGCCTCCTCGGGCCTGCTCCGGGCGACCCTCTATCCCTACCAGGAGAGCGGTGTCCGGTGGCTGGCCCGACTGGCGGGCGAGGACCTCGGATGCGTCCTCGGCGATCAGATGGGGCTCGGGAAGTCCCTCCAGGTCATCGCCCTCGTGACCCGGGAGCTCGAGGCCGGAAGATCGCCCACCCTGGTCGTCTCCCCGGCGACCCTCCTCGAGAACTGGCGCCGGGAGTTCGCCAGGTTCGCCCCCCGGGTCCGCGTGGAGGTCCACCGGGGACAGGATCGCACCGGATTCCCCCGGGAGCTCGGCGCCAACGACGTCGTTGTCACCTCCTACGACACCGCCGTCCGGGACCAGTCGATGATGCGGATGATCCGGTGGAACCTGATCGCCCTCGACGAGGCGCAGGCGATCAAGAATCCCGACACGGCCCGGGCGAAGGCGGTGAAGGGGCTGGACCGGAGGCTGTCCATCGCCGTCACGGGCACCCCCGTTGAGAACTCCCTCAGGGACCTCTGGTCCATCCTAGACTTCGCCTGCCCCGGGCTCCTCGGGACCCTTCCCGCCTTCGAGGCCCGGTACGGCGATACCGAGGACGACGCGGGGGACCTGGAGAGCGTGGTCACGCCCCTCATCCTCCGGCGGGAGATCGCGGAGGTGACGCCCCAGCTCCCCCCGAAGATCGAGGTCCCCGTGGCGGTGGAGCTGGACCCCCGGGGCGCCGCCCTTTACGAGGACCTCCGGCAGGGAATCCTGGAGGAGTACGGGGCCTCGGCGACCCTCGTGGCGCTGACGAAGCTCCGGATGTTCTGCTGCCACCCCTTCCTCCTGGAGGAGGGCGGCGGCGACCCCGCCGCCGTCAGCACCAAGTACGCGCGGTTCCTCGAGATCATGGACGAGATCGCCTCGCGGGGCAGCAAGGCCATCGCCTTCACCTCCTACACGGGGATGGCCGACCTGATGGCTGGGGATGTCCGCCGCAGGATGGGCATCACGACCCGCATCATCGACGGTAGGGTCCCCGTCCCGGAGCGGCAACTGCTGGTGGACGCCTTCCAGGGGGGGCGGGGACCCGAGCTGCTGGTCCTGAACCCGCGGGCGGCGGGCACCGGCCTCAACATCACCGCCGCCTCCCACGTCATCCACTACAACCTCGAGTGGAACCCGGCGGTGGAGGACCAGGCCACGGCGCGGGCGTACAGGCTGGGGCAGACGGAAACGGTGGTGGTCCACCGGCTCTTCCACCCCGGGACCGTGGAGGAGATCATGGACGAACGGCTGGCGATGAAGCGGGACCTGGCGTCCGCGGCCGTCGTGGGGAGGACGGGGGACGAGACGGATACCGGGGACATCGCGAGGGCTCTCGCGGCCTCGCCCTTCCTGGGGATGGAGAGAGGGGAATGACCGGCGGGGACAGGCTCGTCATCAGGAAGGTGCTGACCCGGAACGACACCGGGGAGACCGGCGGCCATCAGGCCGGGATGTGCGTCCCCAAGCAGGAGGCGTTCCTTGGGTTCTTCCCTCCCCTAGATCCGGAGGTCAAGAACCCCCGGATCGTCCTCCCCTTCCTGGAGGCGGGGGGGCGCATGTGGCGCTTCCACTTCATCCACTACAACAACAGGCTCCACGACCAGGGGGGGACCCGGAACGAGTACCGGCTCACCGGGCTTACCGCCTTCATGAAGGACCGCAACCTCAGGGAGAAGGACATCCTCGTCCTGACCCGGGAAGCCGGCGGACTCTACCGGATAGACTCGGAGCGGGGCACCGCCCCCGACCGCGTGCGGGAGGGGGTGTTGCGCCTGAGCGGGAAGTGGAGGATCATCAGGTTCTGAGGGGCCGGCGACCAGTACCGGCCGGGGAGGAGGAGGAGTGTCGGAGAGGAAGGAACTGCCCCCGAACCCGTCGAGGTTGATCGAGGGGCTCCGGGACACGGGATACGAGTTCAACACGGCGCTGGCGGACATCGTGGACAACTCGGTGGACGCGGGGGCCGACCGCGTGGACATCTGGATCCGGATGGACCCGGAGGGCGACATCGAGGTGACCGTCGCCGACAACGGCTGCGGCATGGACCGGACGACGCTCCTCGACGGCATGACCTACGGCGCCACGGGCCGGGCGGACCCGAAGAGGTTGGGCAAGTTCGGACTGGGCCTCAAGACTGCTTCCACGGCATTCTGCAGGCGGCTTTCCGTTGTCTCCCGTCCCTCCAGCACCGCGGCGCCCCTGATGGCCACATGGGACCTCGACCATGTCGAAGAGGTCTCGAAGTGGGAGTTGCTCATTGACTCGCCTCCGGCGGACCTGGTGGAGACCCTCGACGAACTCGCGGCTGGGCGTGCCGGCACGCTGGTGGCCTGGCAGGCGGTGGACCGGGTCATCAAGGCCTACAACAGGCCCACCGGCGCCGCGGCCCGGAGGGCGCTGGACAGGATCATCGACGACTTCCGGTTCCACGCATCGATGGTCTACCAGCGCTTCCTCGACCCCGGAGACACGAGGGCTCGCGATATCACGATGATCCTGAACGGGGAGCCCGTGGTCGCCTGGGACCCCTTCCGCAGGTCCGAGAAGGGGACCGAACTGGTGGCCGAGGAGAGTCTGGACGTGGAGCTGCCCGACGGGACCTCGGCCGAGTTCACAGTCAAGGCCTTCATCCTCCCGAGGAAGGAGGAGTTCTCGAGCGAGGCCGGGTGGCGGGAGGCCCGCCTGAAGAACGACATGCAGGGCATCTACGTCTACCGGGAGAACCGCCTCATACATCCCGCCGACTGGCTGGGCATCTTCCGGAAGGAACCCCACCTCACCCTCCTCAGGGTGGAGTTCTCCTTCGACCACCGGCTCGACTCCGCATTCAAGGTGGACATCAAGAAGTCGCGGATCCTCCTCGACGAGGAACTGCACAAGTGGCTGGAGACCGAGTTCATCCCCGCCCCCCGGAATGCCGCAAACGAGCGCTACAGGAAAGGGCAGCGGAGGAAGATCGACGCGCTGACCGGTGGAGCCCATACCGGGTCCAGCAAGAACATCGAGTCGAAGGAGGAGCAGTTGCGGATGTCGGAGATCCAGGTGGTGGACAAGGCCACCGGCGAGGTGGACCTGACCAACCGGATGGGGAAGATGCGCCTGAAGCTCAAGTTGGGCGAGCCCACGGGGACTGGTGAGGTGACGGTGCGGGCCGTGCCCGGGATCGACGACGGGCTTCTCTGGGAACCGGCCCTGATCGGGACCCACCACGCCGTGTCCATCAACAGCGGGCACCCGTACTACGGCAAGGTCTACGTCCCGAACCTCGCCTCGGGGGTGACCATCCAGGGGATGGACGCCCTCCTGTGGGCGCTGGCGGAGGCGGAGCTGGGGACCATCAACCCCGCCACGAGGAACCACTTCCGCGATCTGAGGTTCGAAGTATCCCGCCTCCTGCGGGACCTGGTCAGCGATCTCCCGGAACCGGACCTGCCGGGTGAGGAGGAAGAGGTTGGTTGAGCCCGCTTCGGTCCAAGCCCGGCTGGTCTCCCTCTACGGGGAGGGGTTCGAGGTCTGGAGCGGACAGGGCGCGGACGGCCAGATCCTACGCGTGGAGATCGCGGAACTGGGCCGCGGACACGGATTCGCGCTCGAGTTCGTCGTGGGATGGCGCGCGGTCGAGGCACGATTTGTGCCCGGACCCTTCGCATCTGAGGTGATCGAGGCCATCAGGCGCTCCTCGATGGAACAGAGGATCCTCTTCGCCAGAATAGCCTCCGAGGCCTTGGCTAGGGGGGGAGACGTCCGGATGTCCGTTGGGGGGGTGGCCGTGGCCCCCGCGGACCCGGCAACTTGGCCGACGATTGGGTGGGAGGATGTCAGTGTTACCCTCCGCAAGGGGGGGCTCCTCCTCGACGCACGGGATCCGGAGAGGCAGGCCGAGGATGTGATCCCTTGGGTGGCTCGGTTCACGGGCATGATCCTAGCCCTCCTTCCGGTTGAGTCCGACGGGGAGGCACTGCCCGCAGGGGAAGAGGAGGGCACCCCCATCCAAGTCTTGGTCCGCAGGTACGAGCGCAGCCGCCTCAATCGGGCAGCCTGCGTCGACCACCACGGCACCGCGTGCAAGGCATGCGGCCTCGACTTCGGCGACAGGTACGGGCCCCTCGGGGAGGGGTACATCCATGTCCACCATCTCGAACCGCTGTCAACCATGGACGGCTCCTATGTCCTTGACCCTCTGAGGGACCTCGTGCCGTTGTGCCCGAACTGCCACTCGATGGCCCACAGGAGGACCCCACCCTTGACCATTGAGGAGTTGAAGGCGATGCTCCGGCGATCTTGACCGGGCGCGATTGGCTGAGCGAACCCTGTCCAGTTGGATGCTTGACTGGCAGTCCTGCTGGGGTTGCAACGTCCAAGGTGAGCGTCCGCCAGCAGTACTGATCCGGGAGCGGCTTGCGTCGGGCGTCCGGATGCGCGCCTCCGGGAGCATGGGGCACCTCGCGCTGCGGGGATCCGACGCCACCGGCGGCGACACCGCTTGCCAACCGGCGAGCCCCTCCCGGGGCAGGGGGGGACCGGGCCTCCGGCGCGTCCCGTGTCGCTTCCGTCGTGGTGCCCCTGGCGGCCGTTCGCAGGGCGAACGACGATCCGGGGAGGACGGGCGTCGGGCGGCCTCTCCCGGGAGCGGTGGACCCGGAAGCCCGGCACCGGTCGACGACCGTCGCACGACCGCGCCAGCGCCCCCCCGGCCTGCGACGCCCCCCCGCGCGGCGGCGCGCAGGACTCCCGCGCGCGGTACGATCCCCGCGAGGAGGGCACCGACCATGGCGCGCGGACCGTTCCTGGAGGAGGCGCTCACGCGGTTCCGGATGTACCGCGGGCTGGGCGAGGCGGCCCTCGCGCAGGTGCCCGCGGATCGGTGGTGCGAGGCGGCGGGGCCGGGGGAGAACTCGCTGGCGACGCTCATCCGTCACCTCGCGGGGAACATGCGCTCGCGCTGGACCGGGTTCCTGGACACCGACGGGGAGAAGCCCGATCGGAACCGCGACGCGGAGTTCGAGCCGGACCCGGAGGACTCGCCGGCCACGCTCCGGCGGCGGTGGGACGAGGGGTGGCGCCTGGTGTTCGCCGCCATCGAACCGCTGGGCGAAGAGGATCTCGCGCGCACGGTCACCATCCGGGGCGAGCCCCACACGGTGCTGCAGGCCGTCAACCGCCAGCAGACCCACTACGCGTACCACGTCGGGCAGATGGTGCTCCTCGCGCGCCACTTCGCGGGGGAGGCGTGGGTCTCGCTCAGCATCCCGCGGGGGAAGTCGCGGGAGTTCGAGGTGGGCCGCGAAGGGGAGCGGTACCGCGCGTCGTAGCGGCGCGGCTACTTCGCGGCGGGCTTCAGGAGCGCCTCGACCTGGGCGACGATCTCGTCCCGGCCGTAGCGGTGGCCGGGGAGGTGGCCGACGACGCGGCCGTCGGGCGCGAGGGCCTCGAGACCGTGGAGGGCGTCGCCCCAGCCGTTCCGCTCGCACGCGGCCTTGCCCGCGGCGCTCGTGGCGGTGTCGAGGCGGAACTCGACGCGCCCCTGGTACTCCTTCTCGAGGCCGCGCACGGCGGCCGCCACCTTCTGGCAGAAGGGTCAGGTGTCGCTGATCTCGTAGTAGACGATGCGCGGGAGGGCGGTCGCGGCGGCGGGAGCGGGGCCGGCCTCCGCGGTGGCCGGCGCGGCCGCGTCCGGCATCGGCGCCGGTACGGGTACGGGTGCCGGGGTGAGGCCGGGCAGGGGGACCGGTGTGGGAGCCGTCGGCGCGGGCGTCGCCGCCGGGGCGCGAGCGGGGGCCGGCGACGCCGGTTCCGGGGCGCTCTCGGCGGAACAGGCGGCGACGAACAGCGCGAGGACGGCGGGCAGCGGGGTGCGTTTCACGGGACCACCGTACGCGGCGGGCCCGCCGGCGCGGCGCACTGCCTGCCGCCGGGCCCCGCGCGGGGGGCGGGCGGGATCACCGCGAGGAGCCCACGGCGGCCTGGAACTCCGCGCCCTGGAACTGCTGCACCAGTTTCACGATGGCGTCGTCGAGCATCCGCTTGAAGCCCTTGTTCAACTCGGCGGGGCCCCACATCAGCGTGACGCCGCCGCGGGACTCGATCATCCCGGTCCAGGGAGCGGCCCCTCCGCGCAGTTCGAGCGGGGCGAGGAGGGAGACCTCGTAGTGGAGGTACCCGTCGCACCACATGCGCTTGAGCGTCGCGTGGAGCGTGGGGGCGGCGCCGCCGTCGGCCACGGCGTAGCCCGCGGCCTTGAGCGAGTCCTCGAGGACCTCCCGGAGGACGACCGGGGGCTGCCTCCCCTCCTTCGCCCAGACGCCGTACGGGATGCCGGCCCCGCTGCGGACCTGCCCCACGAGCAGCACCTCCGTGCCGCCCTCGGCGTCGGCGCGGGCATCGGTGACCTCGACGCTCACCGGTCCGCGCGTCGCGTCGAGGAACGTCGGCTTCGTGTACTCCATGCGCATGGTCCGCGAGCAGCCCGCCCCGGGCAGCGCGAGCCCGACGACGGCGACGAGACTCCACGCGACGGCTGCCATGCGCCCCATGTTCCACCTCCCTCGGGGACGGCTGTCCGCCGGGATCCCCGGTGCCGGAGACATGATAGCGGGAACGCGGCGGGAGCGCTCCCGGCCACCGGGAGTGGGGAGGACCCCGGCCCCCCCGCGCGTCCGTCGCGTCGGGACCCTCACCCCTTGACGCACACCACCTGGCGCAGTTCGTGCTCCACGGTGACGAGGTCCCGCTGGGCCGCCATGACGGCGTCGATGGGCTTGTAGGCGCCGGGGGTCTCGTCCAGGACGTCGGCGTCCTTCCGGCACTCGACGCCGCGCGTCGCGCGTTCGTGGTCCTGCACGGTGAAGCGGCGCTTCGCCTCCCCGCGGCTCATGGCGCGGCCGGCGCCGTGGCTGCACGAGAGGAAGGACTCCGGGTTGCCGAGGCCGCGCACGATGTACGAGCGCGCCCCCATGCTGCCCGGGATGATCCCCAGGTCCCCCTCGCCGGCGCGGACGGCGCCCTTGCGCGTGACGAGGACCTCCTCGCCGTAGTGGACCTCGCGGGACACGTAGTTGTGGTGGCAGTTCACGACCAGCCGGTCGGCGGTGAAGGGGGGCACGCCGCGGGCGGCGCCGAGGGCGCGGACGACGGCCGCCATCATCACCTCGCGGTTCCGCAGGGCGAACCGCTGGGCCCACGCGACCGCCTCGCAGTACTCGTCGAAGTGCTCCGTGCCCTCCTCCAGGTAGGCGAGGTCCCGGTCGGGGAGGCTCGCCACGTGGACGCCCATGTCCCGCTTCGCCAGTTCGATGAAGTACGTGCCGATGCGGTTGCCGACCCCGCGGGAACCGCTGTGGAGGAGGAGCCACACGCGATCCTCCCCGTCGAGGCAGACCTCGATGAAGTGGTTCCCCGTGCCGAGGGTGCCGAGGTGGTGGACGGTGCGGGTCCCCTTCACCTCGGGGTGGCGGGCCACGATGCGGCGGTGGCCCGGCTCCAGTTCCGCCCAGGCGGCCAGCGCGGCCGGGGGTGGGTCATGCCAGGAGCCGCGGTCCCCCTTCCCTCCGCGGTGGGTGCGTCCGTGGGGGACGGCGGTCTCGATGGCGGACCGCAGGCGGGCGAGGTCGTCGGGGAGGTCGGCGGCGGCGAGGCTCGTGCGGACGGCCATCATCCCGCAGCCGATGTCCACTCCCACGGCGGCGGGGATGACGGCTCCGCGCGTCGGGATGACGCTTCCGACGGTGGCGCCGATGCCCCAGTGCACGTCGGGCATGACCGCCACCCAGCGGAAGACGAAGGGCAGGCGCGCGATGCGCTCCACCTGCTCCCGCGCGACGGCCTCCAGCGGGACTCCGCGAATCCAGGCCTTCACCGGCGCGGCGCCGGGCTGCTCGATGGTCTCGTAGGGGGCGGGTTGCGGCATCGCGCCATGGTAGCCCGCCCCCCTGCGCCGACTCGGTGGCATCATTCCCGGAATGAATCCGCCGAGTTCGAGGGGGGAGGAGGACGACGGGGGGCGCGAACTCGCACGCAACATTCCGGGAATGTTGTCGTCGAGTTGGGGGGATCTGCGGGAGGCGGGGGGGGCGGCGGGGGCGGCGGCGGTGGTGCTGTGCCTGCTGGTGTGGCTGGCGTTCCGGGGCGCGCTGGGGAACGGGTTCGTGAACTACGACGACCCGGTCTACGTGACCGGGAACCCCCACCTGGCGGGGTTCTCGGCCGCGAACCTGCGCTGGATGTTCACGGACACCAACACGGTCTACTGGCACCCGCTGACCTACCTCTGGCACGCGGCGGAGATCGCCGCCTTCGGGATGGACGCGTCGCGCCATCACCTCACGTCCGTGCTGCTCCACGCCGCCGGGACCGTGACCCTCTTCGTGCTGACGCTGGCCGTGCTCCGACTGACCGCCCCCGGCCGGGACCCCGCGGAGCCCGCCGCGGACCGCGTCCTGCTGGCGGCCGGCGCCGCGCTGCTCTTCGCCGTCCACCCGCTCCGCGTGGAGTCCGTCGCCTGGGCCTCCCAGAAGAAGGACCTGCTCTCCGCGGGGCTCTACGCGGGGGCGCTGCTGGCCTGGCTGCACCGGGGCACCGCTCCCGACATCCCGTCGCGCCGCCGCCGCGGCGCCGCCGCCCACGCGCTGCTCGCCCTCGGCCTCGCCGCGAAACCCATGGCGCTCACGCTGCCGGCGGCGTTCCTCCTGCTGGACTGGTACCCGCTGCGACGGCTCCGCCGCCCCGCCGACCTGCCGCCGCTCCTCCGGGAGAAGGCCCTGGCGATCCTCCTGGTCGTCCTGGCGGTGGTCCCGAGCCTGGTGGCTCCGCGGCAGGCGAACCTCCTCCCCACCGCCACGGAGGTGGTCCCGGGGGAGCGGCTCGCCACCGTCGCGCGGGGCGTCGCCGCGCCGCTGCTGAGCACCGTCGCACCGGGGGACCTGGTGGCGTTCGTGCCCGCGACGCCCCCGGGGACAGCCTCCCTCGCGGACCCCGCGTGGGGCGGCCCGGCCCTGCTCCTGCTCGCCATCACCGGCCTCTGCGCGCTGGCCGCCGCCCGCGGAACGAGGGCCCCCCTCGCCGCCTGGCTCTTCTACCTGCTGGCGGTGGCGCCCGTGGGCGGCCTCCGGCAGGCGGGCGCCATCGCCACGGCGGACCGCTTCGCGTTCGTCCCCACCATGGCCCTGGTGCCCCTGCTGGCCGGGGGAGCGCTCCTGCTCCTCGCCCGCGCCCGCCGCGGCCCCCCCGTGGCTCCGGTGGCGCTGGGGGCGTCGCTGGCGCTGGCGGTCCTGGGGACGGCGCTCGTGGAGAGGGCCGCCACGGCCCGCCAGATCGGGGTCTGGCGGGACTCGGTCACCCTCTGGGAGCCCGTGGTCGCCCGCCACGGGGAGAGCGTGCCCATCCCCCGCGTGAACCTCGCGCTGGGCTGGTCGGAGCGCGCCCTGCGGACCGCGGACCCGGGTCTCCTCGACCGCGCCCGGGGGGAACTGGCGCGGGCCGAGGCGTTGTTCCCGGGGGAGGGCATGGTGCTCTCGAACCGGGGCATCGTGGAGATGGCCGCCGGCCGCCACCGCACGGCGGAGGCGTACCTTCGTCGCGCCGCGGTGCTGGATCCGGAGAATGGGGTCCTGCTGGCCCACCTGGCGGGCGCGGAAGCGGAACTCGGGCGGCCCGAGGACGCCGCCCGCCGCCTGGAACGCGCCGAGGGCGCCACGAGACCGCCTCCGGCGGAACTGGCGCGGTTCGTGCGGGGACGCGTCGAGGCGGCGCGGAAGCGGGCGGCGGAGGGCGGGAATTGAGGACGCTGCTACAGGCGCGCGGCATCGAGAAGCGGTACGGATCCCGCGTGCTGCTGCACGACGCGTCCGTCGCCCTCGGCGACGGGATGAAGGTCGGCGTCCTCGGGCGCAACGGCGCGGGGAAGTCCACGCTGTGCCGCATCCTGACCGGGGAGGAGGAAGCGGACGGCGGCGCGCTGGTCCGCGCGAGGGACCTCCGCCTCGCCTACCTGGAGCAGAAGGAGCCCTGGGAGCCGGGCGAGACCGTCATGGAGTTCCTCCTGCGGCGGACCGATCGCCCCGACTGGGAGTGCGGCCGGACGGCGGCGCGGTTCGCGCTGGCGGGACCCGTGCTCGCCGCGCCCGTGGACTCCCTCCCGGGCGGCTTCCGCACGCGCGTGAAGCTGGCGGCCATGCTCGTCCCCGACCCGAACTTCCTCGTGCTCGACGAGCCCACGAACCACCTGGACCTGAGCACGCTGCTGCTGCTGCAGGACTTCCTCCGCGACTTCCGCGGAGGCACCGTCGTCGTGAGCCACGACCGGGAGTTCCTCCGCGCGACCTGCGACCACACCCTCGAGGTGGAGCGGGGCGCGATCACGCTGTTCCCGGGGCCCGTGGACGCGTACCTCGAGTGGAAGTCGGAGCAGGCGGCGCTCGCCCGGCGCACGAACGCCGCCACGGAGGCGAAGCGCGCGCAGCTCCAGACCTTCGTCGACCGGTTCCGCGCCAAGAACACGAAGGCCACGCAGGCGCAGTCGAAGATGAAGGAGATCGAGCGGCTGGAGTTCGTGGACGTCCCCGACGCCCTCCCCGACGTCCGGTTCCGCATCCCCGCCGTGGAGCCGCGCCGCGGCATCGCGTTCGAGTGCGAGGACCTCTCCGTGGGCTACGCCGGCCGCACCGTGGCCGCCGGGATCCACCTCACCGTGGACCGGGGCGCGCGGGTGGCGGTGGTCGGGGACAACGGGCAGGGGAAGACGACGCTGCTGCGGACCCTCGCCGGGGACCTCCCTCCCGTGGGCGGCGGGCTCCGCCGGGGTCACGGCGTCGAGGTCTCCTACTACGCGCAGCACGTCTACGAGCGGATCGCCCCGGACGACACCGTGCTCTCCTTCCTCGAACGGGACACGCCGCTGGACGTCGGCCGCCAGCCGGTGCTGGACATGGCCGGCGCGTTCCTGTTCCAGGGGGACGACGTGCAGAAGCGGGTGGAGGTGCTGAGCGGGGGCGAGCGGGCCCGCCTCTGCCTCGCGTCGCTGCTCCTCGCGCGGCGGCCCGTCCTCCTGCTCGACGAGCCGACGAACCACCTCGACTTCCAGACCGTGGAGGCGCTGGCGGACGCGCTGCGCGGCTTCGCCGGGACCGTGGTGTTCATCAGCCACGACCGCACGTTCGTGGGCCGCGTGGCGACGGAGGTGGTCGAGGTGGACGGCGGCCGGATCCGCCGCCGCCCCGGCGAGTACGACGACTACGTCCGCGATCTCCTCGGGCGGGCGCGGGCGTCGCTCACCGTCGCCCCCTCCTCCATCGGGACGGGAGCGGCCCCCGCCCGCGCGGCCCCGGCGGCGGGCGGCGCGGACGCGTGGAAGGAGCAGAAGCGCCGGAGGGCGGCCCGTGCCCGCGCGGAGCGGGACGTCGTGGAGGCGGAGGCCCGGCTCCGCCGCCTGGAGGCGGAGAAGGCGGCGCTGTTCGACGCGGTGGAGGCGGACCCGGCGGACACGGATCGCTACCGGCGACTCCACGCGCTCGAGGCGGCGGTGGAGGAGGCCGAGGACGCGTGGCTCGCGGCGCAGGCGCGGCGGGAGACGGAGGCGGAGCCGGGCTGACCGCGCGAGGGCGGCTCTACAGCCAGGAGTCCTCGGCCTTCGGCGGCGCCGCGGCGGCGGTCGCCTCCCGCAGTTTCGCGGCGGCGGCCTTGGCCGACTCGATGGCGCCGACGAGGTCCTTCACGTTCCTGCTGGCGATGCACTTCTCCGCCTGCGCCAGGAGGCCGTCCAGCACGTCCAGTTCGGCGACGGCGCCGGCCAGCGCCCCCTCCGCCTTCTCGGCGCGGGCGATGGCCTCCAGTTCGCTGCGGTGGGTGGCGATGACGCGCTGGGCGATCTCCAGGCGGCCGAGGATCTCCGGGGCCGTCGTCGGCTTCACGAGGAAGTCGTCGGTGCCGGCGCGCAGCGCCTCCAGCTTCGTCCCCTGCTCCCCCTGCCCCGTGAGGATGATGAAGTACGTGTGCTTGACGGACTCGTCGGCGCGGGCCCGCGCCACCAGTTCGGTGCCCAGGATGCCGGGCATGTTGATGTCCGTGAGGCAGATGTCGGGCTTCAGACGCAGAAGGGACGCGAGCCCCTGATCCCCGTCGGGGGCGAGGTGGACGTCGTACCCCTCCAGCCGGACGCACGTCTCCAGCATCTTGCGGATGACGGGGTCGTCCTCGACGATGAGTACGCGCGGCATCGTTCGGTTCCGTTCTCCGGTTCGCCGAGGGGAGGGGAAGGCCCGGGGATTCTATCGTCCCTGGGACGGGAACCGCGCACGGGCCCCGGGGGGCCGGGCCCGTATGCTGGCGGCGACCATGCCCACCGCCTCCCCGGAAACCCCCGATCCCCTGGCCGGCGCCGTGCGCGACGGTGCCGCCGCGCGGTGGGCGGCCCTCGGCTGGGCGGTGCTGATCCCGGTGGCCGTGGCGCTCTGCTTCCGCGGCGCGCTGGACAACGGCTGGGTGGAGTACGACGACGACACGTACGTCACCGGGAACCCCCGGGTGGAAGCGTTCACCGCGGAGAACCTCCGCTGGATGTGGACCGACACGGGGACCTTCTACTGGCAGCCCCTGGCCTGGATGTGGCATGCCGCCCTGCGCGCCCTGCTCGGGACCGCCCCCGGCCCCCACCACGCCGCCGGCATCGTCCTCCACGCGGCCGGGGCCCTGGCCGCCGCGGCGCTGGTCCTGGCGCTGCTGCCGCGGGGGGAGGACGGCAGGGCGTCGCCGTCCCTCCGCATCGCGGCCGCCGGCGCGGCGGGTCTCCTCTGGGGAGTGCATCCGCTGCGGGCGGAGGCGGTGGCCTGGGTGGCCGGTCAGAAGGAACTGCTCTCCACGCTGTTCATGCTTCTCGCGACGCTCTCCTGGCTGGGCCGCACGGGGAGCCGCCCCCGGACCGCCTGGACCCTGAGCCTCGTGTTCACGGGGCTCGCGCTTCTGGTGAAGCCCATGGCGATCATGCTCCCCGCCGTGTTCCTCGTGCTGGACGTCGTCCCGCTCCGCCGGCTCCGCGGCGCGGCGGACCTCCCGGGCCTTCTGCGGGAGAAGGTCCCCCACGTCCTGCTGGCCGTGGCGGCGCTCCTCCCCAGCGTCCTGGACCCGCGGCAGGAGAACCTCCTTCCCACGGGCGAGGGGGTCCGCCTGGCGGACCGGCTCCCCGCCGTGGCGTGGGGGACGGCGTTCCCGCTGATCCGCTCCGTGTGGCCCACGGGACTCTCCCCGTTCCACGCGGCGCCGCTGCCGGGGCACGCCGCGGGCCCCGGCGCCGGGTCGCTGGTGGGCACGCTGGTCCTCCTCGGCGTCACGGCGGCGGCGATCCTCCGGGCCCGGCGCGGCGGACCCGGTCCGCTGGCGGCGTGGGTGGCGTACGTCCTGCTCGTGCTGCCGGTGAGCGGGCTGCGGCAGGCGGGGGCCGTCGCGACGGCGGACCGGTTCGCGCAGGCGCCGACCCTCGCGCTGCTGCCCCTCGTGGGGGCCCTCCTGCTGGACGCGGCCATGGAGCTGCGCGACGCAAAGTGGAGCGCCGGCGGCGCCGCGGCGGCGCTGGCGGCCGGGAGCCTCGCCGTGGGGAGCGCGCTGGGCTCCCTCACGGCGGGGTACGTCGGGGCCTGGCGGGACCCGGGCACGCTCTGGAGCCGCGTCCTCGCGTCCGGCGGCCCCCCCCACCCGATCCCGTTCCAGAACCTGGGCGCGGTGCTGCTGGCCCGGGGCATGCAGGGAGGAGATCCGACGGACCTGGACAGGGCCCGGGCGCTGTTCGAGGAGGCCCTCCGCCTGGATCCCCGCCACGCGTCCACGCTCAACAACATGGGCCTGCTGGCGGCCCACGGCGGCCGCGACGCCGAGGCCGAGGAGTACTACCTCCGCGCCGAGGCCGTCGATCCGCGTTCCCCGCTGGCCCCGGCGAACCTCGCCCTGCTCCTCGCCCGTCGCGGGCGGGCGGACGAGGGGCGGGCGGCGTGGCGGAGGGCGCGGGCGAGGCCCGGTCCCCTGCCGACCTCCCTGGAGACCCGCCTCCGCGAGGCGCTGGGCGCGCCCGGGGAGGGGGATCGGTGACGCCCGTGGACGGCCGGCCCTGGCGCCTCCGCGTCGACACGGGCGGCACCTTCACGGACTGCCTGGCGACGGACCCGGCCGGGGGCATCCACGAGGTCAAGGTGCTCAGCACCTCGGCGCTCCGCGGCGTCGTGGTCGCCCGCGACGGACCGCGGCGGCTGCGCGTGCGCCTCGGCCTGCCCGTCCCCGCGGGACTGCTGCGCGGGATGGCGTTCCGACCGCTGGCGGGCGCCGACGGGGAGGCGCGATCCGTCCGCGTCCGGGAGCACGACCCCGGCACCGGCCTGCTGCACCTCGGGGGGAACGCGCCGACGGGCGCGGAGGCGGGCGCCGCCTTCGAGGTCGTGTCCCACGAGGAGGCGCCGGTGCTGGCGGCCCGCCTCGTGACGGGCACCGCCGCCGACGGGCCCCTCCCGCCCCTGGAGATGCGCCTCGCCACGACCCGCGGGACCAACGCGCTGCTGGAGCGGGCCGGCGCGCGGACCGTGCTCTTCGCCACGGAGGGGCACGGCGACCTCCTCGAGATCGGCACGCAGCAGCGCCCCGACCTCTTCGCCCTGCGCATCCGGAAGCGGCGGCCCCTCCCGGAGGTGGTGGAGGAGGTGGACGGGCGGCTGGACGCCGCGGGCCGCGAAGTGCGCCCGCTGCAGCGGGACCGGGTCCGCGAGCGGGCCCGCGCGCTGCGGCGCGCCGGCTTCGACACGGCCGCCGTGGCGCTCCTCCACGCGTGGCGCAATCCCGCCCATGAGCGGGCGGTCGCGGCGATGCTCCGGGAGGCGGGGTTCCGGACGGTGGTGCTCTCCTCGGAGGTCGCCGCCCTCGTGCAGGCCCTCCCGCGGACGGAGACGGCGGTGGTGGAGGCGTTCCTCGCCCGCGCCGTGGGGGACTACCTGGACCGCGTGCGGGCGGGCCTCGGCGACGTCCCGCTCCACGTGATGACGAGCGCGGGCGGACTCGTCCGGGGGACGGAGTTCCGGGCCCGGGACGGGCTCCTGAGCGGACCGGCGGGGGGCGTCGTGGGGGCCGCGGCGGCGGGGCGACGGGCGGGGGCGGAGCGCGTGCTCACGCTGGACATGGGAGGCACCAGCACGGACGTGGCGCGCTGGGCCGGCGACTTCGAGTACGTGTTCGAGCACGGCGTCGGCGACGTGCGACTGCTGGCGCCGGCGCTGGCCGTGGAGACCGTGGCCGCGGGAGGCGGCTCCCTCTGTCGCGTGGAGGCGGGCCGGCTCCTCGTGGGCCCCGGCAGCGCGGGGGCATCGCCCGGTCCCGCCTGCTACGGCGCCGGCGGCCCGCTGACGCTCACCGACGTGAACCTCCTCCTCGGCCGGCTCGACGCGGCGGAGTTCCCCATCCCCGTGGACCGGGACGCGGCCCGGCGGGCGCTGGCGGACGCCCTGGACGCGCTGGCCGCCTCCACGGGCGAGCGTCCCGCGCCGGAGGCCCTGCTGGAGGGCTTCCTCGCCATCGCCGACGAGCGCATGGCGGAGGCCATCCGCGCCGTCTCCCTGGACCGGGGCCACGACCCCGCGGACCACGCGCTGGTCGCGTTCGGCGGGGCCGGCGGGCAGCACGCCTGCTCGCTGGCGGACCGGCTGGGCATCACCACGGTGATCCTCCCGCCCCGGGCGGGCGTCCTCAGCGCGGAGGGGCTCGCCGCCGCCTCCGTGGAGCGGTTCGCCGAGGAGCAGGTCCTCCTCCCGCTGTCCGGGGTCGCGCCGGACCTCCCGCGCCGCTGGCGGGCGCTGGAGGAGCGCGCGCGGGCCGCCGTGGCGGCGGAGGGGGTCGCCGCGGACCGCGTGGGCGTGCGACGGCGCATCCTCGGTCTCCGGTGGAGCGGGCAGGACGCCGTCCTCCCCGTGGACGCGCTGCCCGGCGAGGACCCCGGGGACGCGTTCCGCCGCCGCTACGCCGAGGTGTTCGGCCATCTCCCCGAGGGGAGGGAAGTGGAACTGGAGTCGCTGCGGGTCGTCGCGTGGGAGGAGCCCGACGCGGGGCCGCCAGCGCCGCCCGCGCCGGCGCCCTCCGACGCGATCCCCGCGGGCGAGGCGGAGATGCGCATCGGAGGGCGCACGCGGACCGTCCCGCGCTTCCGGCGCGAGGTCCTGGGGCCCGGCGCGCGGGTCCCCGGGCCCGCGCTGGTGCTGGAGCGGTTCGGGGCGGTGGTGATCGCGGAGGGCTGGACCGGCGCCGTGGACGGGGGCGGCGCGCTGGTGCTCCGCCGATCGCCGTCCCCGGTGGCGGCGGCGCCCCACCGGCGCGCCCCCGCACCGCCGCCGCGTCCCATGGCGGTGGAGCGGGAACTGTTCACCGGTCGCTTCCGCGCGCTGGCCCTGGAGATGGGCGAGCGCCTCCGCCGCACCGCGGTCTCGGTGAACGTGAAGGAGCGCCTCGACTTCTCCTGCGCGCTGCTCGACCCCGACGGCCGCCTCGTGGTAAACGCGCCCCACATCCCCGTACACCTCGGGTCCCTCGGGCTGTGCGTCCGGACGGTGCGGGACGCCGTCCCCATGGGGCCCGGCGACGTCGTCGTGACGAACCACCCCGCGTTCGGCGGCTCCCACCTCCCCGACGTGACGGTCCTCGGGCCGGTGCACGGCGAGCGGGGCGGACTGCTGGGCTGGGTGGCGGCCCGCGCCCACCACGCGGAACTGGGGGGAATCCGGCCCGGGTCCATGCCCCCCGCCGCGCGGTGCCTCGCGGAGGAGGGCGTCGTCCTGCCCCCGCTCCACCTCGTGCGCGGCGGCGTCGCCGACCTCTCCGGGGTGCGGGCCCGTCTCGAGGGGGGCCCGTGGCCCTCCCGCGCGGTCGGGGACAACATGGCGGATCTCGCCGCCGCGGTGGCTGCGGTGCGGCACGGGGCGGAGGGGCTGCGCCGCCTCGCGGTTCTCCACGGCCGGGACGCCGTGGTCCGGCACATGGCCGGCCTCCAGGCCCACGCCGCGCGGCTCCTCGGCGACGCGCTGGAGCGCCTCGGCGACGGTCGCCGCACCGCCGAGGACCGGATGGACGACGGAACGCCCGTGCGCGTGGCCCTCACCGTGCGCGGGCGGAGGGCCCGCATCGACTTCACCGGCAGCGGCGACGTCCACCCGGGCAGCCTGAACGCCACGCCCGCCGTCGTAAGGAGCGCCGTCCTCTACTGCCTGCGGCTGCTGGTGGACGCGCCCCTCCCCCTCAACGAGGGGCTGCTGGATCCGGTCTCGCTGCGCATCCCGCGCGGGTTCCTCGATCCGCACTTCCCCGACGACCCGCGGGACGCGCCGGCGGTGGTGGGCGGAAACGTGGAGACGAGCCAGCGGGTCGTGGATGTCGTGCTCCGCGCGTTCGGCGCCTGCGCCGCGGGCCAGGGGACCATGAACAACGTGGTCTTCGGCGACGCCTCGTTCGGCTACTACGAGACCGTGGGCGGCGGGAGCGGCGCGGGCCCCGGGTTCGACGGCGCGGACGCGATCCAGGTGCACATGACCAACACGCGCATCACCGACGTGGAGGTCCTGGAGCACCGGTACCCGGTCCGCGTGGAGCGCTTCTCCGTGCGACGGGGATCCGGCGGCGCGGGGCTCCACCGGGGCGGCGACGGGATCTTGCGGGCGCTCCGATTCCTCGCGCCGTGCTCGCTCTCGCTGCTGGCGGAGCGGCGCACGGAGCGCCCCTTCGGCCTCGCCGGCGGCGCTCCCGGCTCCGCCGGCTCCCAGTGCCTGGTCCGCCCCTCCGGCGAGGTCCTCCCGCTCGCGGGACACGCCGCGCTGGAGGTCGAGCCCGGCGACCTCCTCGTGCTGGAGACGCCGGGAGGGGGCGGGTGGGGCGAGGCGTAGCCTTCCCCATCGGCGCGGGGAGGCCCGTCCCGGACTGTCGCGGTGCTGACACTCGCCCTTTCCGCGGCCGCACGGGGCCCATGCTCGCGGCGTGGAACGAACGAGCACTTCCCGTCCACCCGTCGCGCTACCGGCCGAGGGCGGCGTCTCCGGCCGGATCCGTCCCCTCGCTCCCCTCGGCGCGGCGCGGCCCGGGGGCTACGCACTGGCGCTCCTCGCGCTCGGCCTCGCGGGGGTCGCGTGCTGGGGCCTCCGCGGAGGCGGAAGCGGCGACCCGGCGCCCGAGCCGCTCCCCCTCGCCGGGGACGGCGACCGGTCGGGCGCGCCGCAGGCCGCCTCCGTACCGGTCCTCGCACCGGGGATCGTGACGCTCCTTCCCGGCGTGCATCTTCTGGGAGAGACGTACCCCAACGCGGCCTACGTGGTGGAGTCGTCCGACGGACTGACCCTCGTCGACACGTGCCGCGAGGCCGACGCGGGGCCCATCCTCCGGCAGTTCCGGACGCTGGGCCTGGATCCGGCGCGACTGCGGCGGATCCTCCTCACGCACTGCCACGCCGATCACGTGCTCGGGGCGCGGCGTCTGCGCGAGCTCTCCGGGGCGCTCGTCCACGTCGGACGCGGCGACGCGGACGTGCTCCGCGATGGAGGGCCGGAGGAGGCCCTGTGCAGCGTGTTCGACATGTCGCACCCGACCCACGGGACGCCCGTGGACGTGCTCCTCGACGGGGGAGAGGAGATCCCCGCGGGGGAGGATCGGTTCCGGGTGCTCGCCACCCCCGGGCACACCCCGGGAAGCGTCTGCTACCTGCTGGAGCGCCAGGGGCGCGCCATCCTCTTCACCGGCGACACGGTCATGTCCCTGTCGGACTCCCATCCCCTCGCCGGGCCCGGGGACTACGCGGCCGCGCTCGCGCCGCGGTTCCGCGGCGATGCCGCGGCGCTCGAGAGTTCCCTGGCGATGCTCGCGGCCATGCCCCTCCCGGATCTGGTCCTCCCCGGACACCCGCGCAACGACCCGATGCCGGAGCGGCCGGAACCGGCCGACTGGTGGTGGCAGCGGATCCTGGCGCGCGGGATGGAGCGCCTCCGCGAGGTGCAACGGCGGTTCCGGGAGGACGGCGCCGACTTCCTCGACGGGTCGCCACGGGAGATCCTCCCCGGCCTCCACTACCGGGGCGACCGGAGCGGAGTCGCGCTCTACGCCATCGCCCCGCCGGGGGGAAGTCTCTACCTCGTGAACGCCCCCGGTGGCGCGGAGCTCGGGGAACTCGCGCGCGCGTCGGCCCTCGACGCGGGAGTGGGGTCCGGGACGCCCACGGCCATCCTGCTCACCTCCTGCGCCCCCTCGGCCACGGAGGGCCTCCGCAGCCTCGTCGAATCCGCCCGGTGCCCGGTCTACGCCCCGGACGACGGGCTGGAGGAGATCCGGAGCCGGTGCCCCCCGGGCGCCGACGTCCGGCCGGCATCGACGCTGGCCGCGTTCTCGGAGCATCCCGTCCGGGTCATCGCGATGGGCGGACTCTCCTCCCCGTCCGTCTGCTACCTCTTCGCCATCGGCCGGCGATCCGTCCTCTTCTCGGGGGAGGGCCCGGACGCGGTGACCATCGAGCCGGAGGACACCGGCCCGCGATGGTCCGGGGTCCCGCCGCTGGACCGCGCGGAGGCCCTGCGCGCCATCGAGACGCTGGCCTCCGTCGCACCGGAGGTCTGGCTGCCCCTGCGGCCGCTGGCCGCCCCCAACGCGAACCTGTACGAGGGCGACTGGGCGCGCACGATCCACCACAACCGGGAGTTCCTGGAGCGCGGACCGCGTTGACGGGGCCTACCTCGGCGACTCCTCCATGTCGGCCAGGACGTACCCGAGCACGGCGAGGACGCCGACGCACGCGTCGAGGTCGGCGCGGTCCACCTTGTCGAACGTGTCCGCCTCGGTGTGGTGGATGTCGAAGTAGCGGGACATGTCCACCATGAGCCCCATCACGGGGACCCCCAGCGCCTCCATGGGGCCGATGTCGGCGCCGCCGCCGCCCTCGCGGATGAGGCCGGCTCCCGCCGGCTCCAGCAGGGAGGCGACCTCGGCGAGGAGCGCCCAGCGGCGCGCGCCCGCCTCGTCGTCCTTCCGCGGCGTGGTGAACCCGAGGGGTCGGTAGGCGCCGGAGTCGGCCTCCAGCGCGATGCGGTGGAGCCCCATCGTCGCCGCGTGGGTCTCCGCGTAGGCGCGGCCGCCGCGGAGTCCGTTCTCCTCGTTGGTGAAGAGCACGATGCGGAGCGTGCAGCGCGGGCGGAGGTCGAGGGCCCGCAGGATGCGCAGCGCCTCCATGAGGGCGACGCAGGGGCCGCCGTCGTCGTGGGCGCCATGGCCCACGTCCCAGGAGTCGAGGTGGGCCCCGAGGACGACGACCTCGTCGGGCCGCTCCCGTCCGCGGATCTCCCCCACCACGTTGGCGGACGGGGCGTCGGGGCCGAAGCGGGCCTCCATGCGGAGCCGCACGACGACCCGCTCGCCGGCCTCCAGCAGGCCGGCCAGGGTCGCGGCGTCCTCGACGGTCACCGCGGCGGCCGGGATGCGCGGCGGTCCTTCGGCGTAGCGGAGCATCCCCGTGTGGGGCGTGTGGAGGCTGCGCGCCGTGACGGATCGCACGAGCACGCCCACGGCCCCCAGCGCCGCCGCGCGGCTGGCGCCCTCCACGCGGTACTTCACCGTCTCGCCGTAGCCCGTGCCCCGCTCCGGGTCGAAGGGGGGCATGGCGGCGGTGTAGAGCACGATGCGCCCGCGCACGCGCTCGCCCAGCGCCTCCAGCGCGGCGAAGTCGGCGGCGGCGACGACCTCGGCGGTGATCCCCTCCGCGGGCGTCCCGACGGAGTTGCCGAGGCCGAGCATCCCGAGCCGCCACCGGCGCGGCTCCAGCACCTCCGCGGACTCGGCGCCGCGGATCCACGCGGGGACCGTCACGGGCTCCGCGCGGACGTTCTCCAGCGCCCCCTCGCGCATCACGCCCTGCGCCCACTCCACGGCCCGCTCCAGCCCCGGCGAGCCGCTGAGCCGGTGCCCGATCCCGTGGCAGAGTTCGCGGAGGCGGTCGTGGGCGCGGCTCGAGGCGCGCGTCCCGTCGAGGATCCGGCGGACCGTGGCGCCGTAGCGGGCCGCGAGCCCCGCCGGGGACGGCGCGACGTCGTCGACGGGCGCGCGGGCCGCCCCGGGAGCCGCGGGCGCCGCGACGGGAGGACCCGTCGCGCAGGCCCCCGCG
>CAZSIX010000045.1:0-31760 GCA_964607145.1 uncultured Planctomycetota bacterium
GCCGGCGCTCCCGGCGCCGACGGGGACGCCCCCGCAACGGGACCGCGCGGCCCCGCCGGACCGCGCGCCCGCGGCGAGGCCGCGGAGGAGGCGGGCCCCGGGGACGGTCCCTCCGTGCGCGGGCTGGTGGTGGACGGGGAGGGCGTTCCCGCCGCCGACGTCGCCGTCGTCCTCGCCCGCCCCCGGCCGCGGGGACCTCTCCCCGCGTGGGACCGGCTCGACGACCTCCCCGCCGCTCCTCCCGCTCCCCTCGCGTCGGCCCGCACCGACCGGGGGGGGCGGTTCCTCCTGGAGGCGGGCGTCGCCGGTCCCCTGGAGGTGATCGCCCGCGCCGACCTGGGCGGCGAGGCGTGGCGCGCGTTCCCCGACGGAAGGGGGGCCGACGGGGCGCCGCTCCTCCTCGCCCTCGAAGGGACCCGCCGCCTCGCCGGCCGGCTGCTGGACCGGGATGGCGCCCCCGCGGAGGGCGTCGCCGTGGTCGCCTGCCCCGACGACCCCTCCCTTCCCGCGGCGTACGCCCGCTCCGACGCCGGCGGCGACTTCCGCCTCGACCCCACCGGCCCCGGCCCCGTGACCGTGATGGCGGTCCCCGTGGCGGGACCCAGGGTCGTGCTCCGGGACGTGGTGGGCCCCTGGACGGGATCCATCGCGCTGGGCGGTCCCGCCGCGCTGGAGGGAGTCGTCCTCCACGCCGATGGCTCCCCCGCGGCGGGGGCCCGCGTCGTGGTCGCGCGCCGCCAGCGCGAGGGGTTCCACGCCGTCGCCGTCGCCGACGGCGAGGGGCGATACCGGTTGGGGGACCTGCCCGCGGGCCCCGCGGGGGTGTTCCTCGTGGAGGGGGACGGCGTGCGCGCCCACCCGGAGGGTTGGGACCCGCTGGACCCGGCGGGAGGCGGCCGCCTCGTCCTCCTTCCCGGGAACAACCGGCGGGACGTCGTCCTCGCCCCCGGCGCCGTCGTGGCGGGGCGCATCGCCGAGGGGGACCGCGGCGCGCCGGCGGGGGGGATGCGCGTCACCGTGCTCGGCCGGGGCGCCGACGGCCCGACGGTGGCGGAGACCGTGTCGGCGCCCGACGGGACCTTCCTCGTGGTCGGCGTCCCCGAGGGGTCCTGCGTCGTGGTGGCGGCGGGTGCCGGCCGCTCCGCCGGGGGGGACCCGGAAGCGGCGCTCCGCTGGCTCGCCGGGGACGACGGCGCGGCGGCGGCCGCCGGCGGCGTCGCTCTGGCGGAGGCGGGCGCCCTCCTCACGGTCCCCCTGGCGGCGGCCGCGCTGCCCCCCCTGGCGGGGCGCGTGGAGACGGAGGACGGCCTCCCCGTGGAGGGCGCCCTCGTGTCCCTCGTGCCGGGCGACGTCACGGGCGACGCGGCGGCGCTCCTCACGCGCGTCGCGGCCCTCGACCGGTTCGTGCGCAGCGGTCCCGACGGCGGGTTCCTGCTGCCCGGTCCGCCCCCCGCCGTGCTCGTCCGGCTGGAGGCCACGCACCCGGGCGCCGCCGCCGCCCGGTCGGATCCCTTCCGCGCCGGCGACTCCGGCGCCACCGGGGGGCGCCTGCTGATCCTCCCCCGCGGGACGGTCCTCCGGGGGACCGTCCGTTCCGCGGGCGGGGCACCGCTGCCGGGGGCGGAGGTGCGCTGGGCCGCCGCCCCGGGCGACCCCGCGGGAGCGGCCGCCGACGCGGCGCTGGCGGCGGCGGCCCCCGTGACCACCGACGGCGCGGGGGCCTTCGCCCTCCCCGGCGCCGCCGGGGACGGGGTCCTGGAGGCCGGCGCCCGGGATCACCTGTCCGTGCGGCGCGCCGTGGCGGCGGGGGCGACGGGCTCGCCCGTGGAGGTGACGCTCCCGCTCGCGCTGGCGGTCTCCGGCGTGGTGGTGGATCCGTCCGGGGCCCCGGTGGGGGGCGCCACCGTCGCGGCCCTCGCCGCCGGCGCGGCCGTGGGGGCCACCACGTCGGATTCCGGCGGCCGCTTCCGCCTTTCGGGCCTGGGGGCGGGCGACGTGCGTGTCCGCGCCGAGGCGCCGGGCCGCCTGGCCGCCGAGGTGGACGTCCCGTCCGGCGCGTCGGACCTCCGCCTCGTGCTCCCGGCGACGGCGTCCCTCCGCTGCCGGGTCCGGCTGCCCGACGGGAGCGACGCCGGCGGGGCGCGGGTCACGGTGGTCCAGGGGGACCTTCGCCGGTCCGCCACGGCGGGGTCCGACGGTGGCTGCACGGTGGACGGGCTGACGGCGGGGCCCGCGCTGCTGGAGGTGGTGTGGTCGGGGGGGCCGGGCCGGCCCGTCGTGATGGCGGCCATGGCCTCGGTGACGCTGCGACCGGGGGAGACGTCGCTGACGCTGCGGCTCGTCGCTCCCGGGTGGTGACGGACCCCCCTCCGCGGGCGCCCGCGGGGGGTGGGGACGGGGTTGCCGGAGCCGGTCCGTGGGGACTGGATCCGGGGGACAGGTCGGGTAGGATCCGGGGGCCGGGAATCGGCACCCCGGTCGTGTGGAAAGGAGACGCACCCATGGCGTGGATCACGGGAAGCACCGTGCGCGCGGCGCTCGTCCTCGGGGCGGCGCTGGCGACGGGGCTGGCGCCCGCAACGGCGAGCGCCGGCGACTGGGAGAAGCGCGAGATGCGGGCCCCCGCCGCGGACACCGCCGGCGAAGGCGGTGCGGGCGGAGAGGACGCGACGCTTCGCGACGCCCGCGGCGAGGTCAAAGCCCGCGAGACGAAGCGCAAGCGCATCATGGACGTGCGCGTGGAGGGCCTCGATCCGCGGCGGTCGTACACCGTGCGGAGCGGGTCCGACGATCGGGACATGGGCTCCCTGCGGACCAACCGGCGCGGCAAGGGCCGGACCCGCATCACGGAGCGGGCCGACGGCGCCGCCCAGGGCCTCGATACGGGCACGCGCCCCGACGGCGGTCCCGTCGGCGGCGGCGACTGCAACCTCTGGTTCGGGACCACCGACGGCGTCCCCTGCGACGGCGGCGACTGGGAGGACCCGGGGGATTGGGACGGCGAGTGGAACGACGACGGGTCCGACGACGGGAACGACTTCGACACCTGGACCTGCATCCAGGTCTTCGACGAGGAGACCGGCGAGTGCGTGCTCTCGTGCGAGGGCGACGGGACCGGGCACGACGGCGGCCCCATCGACTGGGGGAGCATCGAGTCCGGCTTCGAGATGTACGAGGCCGAGGGCGGCTGGACCGGCTTCGCGTCCATGTTCCGCACCGAGTTCGGCGAGGAGATCTACGAGGACTTCGCGCTCTCCGCCATGCGCTTCGACGAGGAGAACCTGACCTTCGACTACTGGGACTACTACGCCACCGGCGACACGGGCCTCCCGCTGGGCGTCGCGTCGGTGACGGAATTGGAGGGACGGAAGTTCGAGGCGCGCACCGCCGAGGGCGACGTCGTCCTCTCCGGCCGCCTCCCCTCGCTGGAGTCCATGGGCGGGTTCCCGTACTACGGTCCCACCGACGGGCAGGTCCGCAAGGACGACGGTTCCAACGGCGGGACCCCGGACGACTGGTTCTACGGTCCTCCCGAGGAGTGGCTGGACGGCACGCTGGTGCTGCACATCGAGAACGAAGACGGCGAGATGGAGGAAGTCGGCTCCTTCGTCCACTACCCGACGCAGGAGATCATCATCTGGGACGGCGACGAGTGCCCCCCGGGAGACGACGGCACGCGGGACGATCCTGCCGACGGCGGCGGGAACTCGTTCGGCGGCATCCGCTAGCGATCGCGACGTCCACCGCGCGCCCCGGCCACCCCGGGGCGCGCGGTTCGATTCCGGGGCGGGAGGGCGGTGAGGTGGGGGGGCGGTTTGCCCCCTCCCGAGCGCCGATCGCCCCTCGGGACCGCGCGGCGGGGGAAGCGGTCCCGGGCATGATGGGACGCCGCCGGCGGACGGTGCCGGCGTCCTGCGGGGAGGTGCCGTGACCGCCGCGTCCGCCGACGGACCCTCGTTCCTCCGCCTCTACGCGGAGACGCTCCGCTTCTCCCTGGGCACGATGCTCTCCCCCCAGGTGACCCGGGACGGCCGCCACGTGCTCTTCCTCCGCTCCGGCCCTCGGGACCGCGTGCAGGACCTCCACGAGTTCGACGTCGCCGCCTCCGCGGAGCGCCGCGTGCTCGGCGCCGCGGACCTCCTGGGCTCCGCCGCGGAGGAGCTCTCCGCGGAGGAGCGCGCGCGGCGGGAGCGGCAGCGGATGCACGGGCGGGGCCTCGTCGGGTTCCGCCTCTCCCCCGACGGCGCGCGCGTGCTGCTGCCCCTCTCGGGCCGCCTCTTCGTGCTGGACCGCGCCTCCGGCGCCGTCCGCGAACTGCCCGCCGGTCCCGGCCCGCACCTCGATCCCCGCTGGAGCCCCGCCGGCGACGCCGTCGCCTTCGCCCGCGACGGGGATCTCTTCCTGCTGCCGCTGGACGCCGGCGCGCCGCGCCGCCTCACCGCGCGATCCGGGCCCGACCACTCCTTCGGCACCGCCGAGTTCGTCGCGCAGGAGGAGATGGGGCGTTTCGAGGGCTACTGGTTCTCCCCCGACGGGGCCCGCCTCCTGGTGCAGGAGACCGACGAGTCGGAAGTGGAGCGCGTCCACCTCGCCGACCTCGCGCGCCCCGAGCGGGAGCCGACGGTGTTCCGCTACCCGCGCGCGGGCCGCGCCAACGCGCGGGTCGGTCTCGTCCTCGTGGACCCCTCCGGCGGGGCCGCGCCGGTCCCCGTGACGTGGGACCGCGAGAGGTACCCGTACCTCGCCGCGGCACGCTGGGACGCCGGCGGGCCGCCGCTGCTCGTCGTGCAGGAGCGCCGCCAGCGCGCCGAGGCGGTCCTCGAGGGGGACCCCGCCACGGGCGCGACCCGCGTGCTGCTGGAGGAGACGGATCCCGCATGGCTCCGCCTGCACGGGGGCCTCCCGCGGCGCCTCCCCGACGGGGCCTTCCTCTGGATGACCGATCGCCACGGGCCGCGGAGGCTCGAGCGGCGCGGCGCCGACGGCGGACTCCTCCGCTCCCTCGCGCCCGACGGGGCCAACCTCCGCCGCCTCGTCCACGTGGACGGGGCCGCCGGCGTCGCGTGGTGCATCGCCGGCCCCGATCCCACGGAGGAGCACCTCTGGCGCGTGCCCCTGGAGGAGGGGGGAGACGGCGCGGCGCCGGTCACCGCGGAGCCGGGCGTCCACGGGGCCGCGTTCGGCCCGGACGGGCTCCGCGTCGAGGACCACCGCGACCCCGCCGGTCGCGTGCGCCACCGCGTCGTGCGCGGGGACGGGACCGTCGCCGGGGAGATCCGCTGCCTGCGGGAGCCGCTCCCGCACGCGCCGGCGGTGGAGTGGGCGCGCGTCGGCGGCGGCGCCGGGTTCCACGCGGCGGTGCTGCGTCCCGCCGGGTTCGAGCGGGGGAGGCGGTACCCGGTGCTCGTGCGCGTGTACGGCGGACCGGGCCACCAGACGGTGATGAAGGACGGCGCGCGGTTCGCCCTCGACCGGTGGCTGGCGGGTCGCGGGTTCGTCGTGGTCTCCGCCGACGGCCGCGGCACGCCGGCGCGGGGCCGCGACTGGGAGCGCGCGCTCTGCGGCGACTTCGCGACGGTGCCGCTGGAGGACCAGGCGGCGGCGCTGCGCGCGCTGGCGGCGGAGCGGCCGGAGATGGACCTCGACCGCGCGGGCATCCTCGGCTGGTCCTACGGGGGCTTCATGGCGGCGCTTGCGGTGCTCCGCATGCCGGAACTCTTCCGCGCCGCCGTGGCGGGGGCGCCGGTCACCGCGTGGGGCGACTACGACACCCACTACACGGAGCGCTACGCGGGACTCCCGGACGAGAACCGGGAGGGCTACGCGCGCAGCGATCTCCTCCCCCTGGCGGCGGGCCTCCGTCGACCCCTGCTCCTCATCCACGGGACCGCCGACGACAACGTCCACTTCCGCCACACGCTGCGGCTCTCCGATGCGCTCTTCCGCGCCGGCGCGGCCCACGAGGTCCTCCCCCTCGCCGGGGAGGCCCACGGGCCCGTGGAACCGGTCCTCGTGGAGCGGATGTGGGAGCGGGTGGCCGCGTTCTTCCGGGAGCACCTGGGCGCGTGATCGGCGGGCGCCCGGCCGGCGTCGCCCTCGTCCTCGCTCTCGCCGTCGCCGCGCGCGCAGAGGAGCCGCCCCCCGCGGGCGGCCCCGCCCCGGCCGCGCCGTGGAAGCCGGCGCTCCGCGGCATCGCCGTCCCCATGCGCGACGGCGCCTCCCTCGCCGCCGACGTCTACCTGCCGGCGAAGCCCGGCCGCTATCCCGCGATCCTCGTGCAGACCCCCTACGACCGCACGCGACTGGGCGCGTGGCTGGAGGGCGTCGGCGATCCGCCGGGGGACGCGGCGCGGGGCGCCGAGTCCGACCTGCGGAGACTCGTGGCGCGGGAGCGGACGGCGTGGGTGCTCGTCGACTGGCGCGGGTTCTTCGGCTCCCGCGCGGCGGAGCGCCGCGGCCCCGCCGACGGCTGGCGGCGCGGGCAGGACGGGTACGACGCCGTCGAGTGGACCGCCGCGCAGCCCTGGTGCGACGGCAACGTCGGCACCTGGGGCGGCAGCGCGCTGGGGAAGCAGCAACTGGACACCGCCGCCGAGAAGCCGCCGCACCTCCGCTGCTGCGTGCCGCTCATCGCGTCCATGGGCATCACGTACGAGGGCTTCCACGAGGGCGGCATCCTCCTGGAGGGCCACCTCCGCACGCTGGACCGCCTCGGCTTCGGCGTCTCCGGTTTCGTGCAGGCGAACCCCCGCGCCGACGCGCCGCTGTGGCGCATCCTCCGCCGCGCCACGTTCCGCCCGGAGGCCATCGACGTGCCGTGCCTGTTCATCACCGGCTGGTGGGATCACTTCCCCGACCAGGTGATCGAGACCTTCGAGGGCGTCGTCGCCGGAGGGGGCGCGGCGGCGCGGCAGCACTCGCGGCTCCTCGTGGGCCCGTGGGATCACGTCTCCATCGGGCTCACGCGGCAGGGCGACCGCGCGTTCCCCGAGGCGGAGGGGGCGTCGGCGGAGGCGGCGCGCGCGTTCCTCGACCGGTTCCTCCGCGGTGACGCGCCAGCCGGCGGCGCGCCGCCCCGCGTCCTCTTCCTCTCCGCCGGCGAGGCGCAGTGGGAGGGGGCGGAGTCCTGGTCCGCCTTCCCCCGCGCGGAGCGGACCTTCGCGCTCACCCATCTCGGCACGATCCTCGCCGCCGCCGACGCGCCCCGGGACTCGTCCGGCGCGCGGACCTACGAGTCCGACCCGTCCCGCCCCATCCCCACGCTGGGGGGCGCCAACCTCCCGCCCATGGCCCACGGGCCGCGCAGGCAGGACGCGCTGGACGCGCGGCCCGACGTGCTGGCCTGGACCTCCGCCCCGCTGGAGGCGCCCCTCCGCGTCAACGGGAACGCCCTGTTGCGCGTCGCCGTCTCCGCGGACCGCAGGAGCGTGGACCTCATGGCCCGCCTGTGCGAGGCGACGGGGGAGCGGGAGGCGCTGCTGGTGGCCGACGCGGCGGTGCGCGTGGAGGAGTTGCGCGCGGGAGAGGTGCGCGCCGCCGCACTGCGCTTCCCCGCGCTGGCGTACACCTTCGCCCGCGGCTCCCGGCTCCGGGTCTACCTGTCGTCGTCCAACTGGCCGCGCTATGCCGTGAACCCCCAGACCGGCGCGTCCCGCGCGGGCGGGGGGGACCCGCTCCCGGCGACGGTCCGCATCGGGGATCCGGGCACGTCGCTCGTGCTCCCCGTGCCCGCGGGACCGCCGGCCCCGGCGCGGGCGCCGGGGTCGGAAAGCGGGGCTCCGGGGGAGTTGCCGAGGTAGGCTCGACGCGGCCCACGTCCCGAACCAGGAGCGGATCCCGAGCAGGCGCGCGCCGTCGCCGCCCCCTTCCCCGCGCCCGCTCCTCCCGCCGCGTCCCCTCCCGTGATCCGCCGCGCGCGACGGTTCGCCACGAGGTTCGCCCGCCGGGCCCCGCTCCCCGCGACGGCGCTCCGGGACGCGCTGCGCGAGGGTTACGGCGCGGCGCGGTTCCGGGAGGACGCCCTCGCCGGCGTCACCGTCGGCATCGTCGCGCTGCCGCTCTCCATGGCGCTGGCCATCGCCAGCGGGATGGCCCCCCAGCACGGGCTCTACACGGCCATCGTCGCGGGGTTCGTCATCGCGCTGCTGGGCGGGTCGCGGACCCAGGTCTCGGGACCCACGGCGGCCTTCGTGGTGCTGCTGGCGCCCGTGTCCGCGCGCTTCGGGCCCTCCGGGCTGCTGGTGGCGTCGCTCCTCGCGGGAGTCATCCTCTTCGCCATGGGCCTGGCCCGCATGGGCCGCCTCATCCAGTTCATCCCCTACCCCGTGACGACGGGCTTCACGGGCGGCATCGCCGTCGTCATCGCCACGCTGCAGGTGAAGGACTTCCTCGGGCTCACCGTGGGCCCCATGGGGGAGTCCTTCCCGGAGCGCGCGGTGGCGCTCGTGCGCGCGGTCCCCACCGCCCGGCTGCCGGAGACGCTGATGGGCGCGGCGACGCTGGCCATCCTCATCCTCTGGCCCCGCGTCACGCGGAGGGTTCCCCCGGCGCTCGTCGGCCTCGGCCTCGCCGCCGTGGCCGCGTTCCTCGTGGATCGGTGGATCCCCGACCACCGCGTGGCGACCATCGGCGACCGGTTCTCGTACATGGTGGGAGCGGAGACGCGCCACGGCATCCCGAGCCTCCCGCCGCTGCCGCTCCTCCCCTGGAACCTCCCCGCCGCCGACGGCAGCCCGGGTCCGGGACTCTCGTGGGGACTCATCCACGCGCTCCTCCCCGCCGCCTTCGCCATCGCCATGCTGGGCGCCATCGAGTCGCTCCTCTCGGCGGTGGTGGCGGACGGCATGGCGGGCACCCGCCACGATCCCGACGCCGAACTCCTCGCCCAGGGCACGGGCAACATGCTGGCGCCCTTCTTCGGCGGGTTCGCGGCGACGGGGGCGGTGGCGCGGACCGCCACGAGCATCCGCAGCGGCGCGCGGTCCCCCGTGGCGGCCATGATCCACGCGGTGTTCGTGCTGGCGGCGGTCCTGCTCCTCGCGCCCCTCGTCGCGTGGCTCCCCATGGCGGCGCTGGCGGCCCTCCTCCTCCGGGTTGCCTGGACCATGAGCGAGGCGGAGCAGATCGTCCACCTCTTCCGCGCGGCACCGAAGAGCGACGTCGCCGTCCTCGCCACTACCCTCTTCCTGACGGTGATGTTCGACATGGTCATCTCCGTCACCGTGGGCGTGATGCTCGCCTCCCTCCTGTTCATGCGGCGCATGGCGGAGATCTCCGGCGGAAGGCTCCTCGTTCCCGCGGCGGGCACCGGCCCCCTCAAGGCGCCACCGGGAGTCGTCGTCTACGAGATCGCCGGCCCCCTCTTCTTCGGAGCGGCCGGGCGCGCCATGTCGAGCCTCCGCCGCATCGGCGCCGACGTCCGGGCCGTCGTGTTCGACCTCTCCGGCGTGCCCGCCATGGACGCCACCGGCCTTGTCGGCCTGGAGACCACCCTCGCCCGCCTCCGCGAGCGCGGCGTGTTCGTCGTCCTCGCCGACGTCCAGCCCCAGCCCGACCGCGTCCTCCGCAAGGCCGGCGTCCACGCCGAGGAGAACGTCCTCGCCTTCTCCGCCTCCCGGGAGCTCGGCCTCGGCATCGCCGCCCGCGCGGCGGAAGCGCGGGGGTGAAGGTGCGCGGAGTCTGACTCCGCTATGATGCCCGCTCCCCCGGAGGGTCTCCCCATGGGTCGCGCCGCGTTCCTCGTGCTGGCCGCCGTCGCCGCCGCCGTTCCGCCCGCGCTCGCGGAGGACCCGCCGTCGGGGGAGGGGATCGCGTGGGCGAAGGACCTGCCCGCGGCCATCGAGTCGGCGAAGGGGTCGAAGAAGGTCGTGATGATCTGCGTGAACGCGAAGTTCGTCGAGGGGCGCACCGACGAGGAGCCGGCGGCGAAGGGGCTCCGCGAGGTGGTGTATCGCGATCCCAAGGTGGTGAAGCGCTCGCAGGACTTCTCCTGCGTGTTCCTGACGCCCGAGGGCGGGGCCGCCGAGTACGCGCCCCTCCGCGCCGTGGGGATCGAGGGAGTGATCACGTCCCCCCAGCACATCTTCCTGACGCCCGCCGGCGACCGCGTCCTCCTGCGGAAGGCCTACTGGTCCCACGGCAAGGGGGAGCCGGCGGTGAAGGCGCTGCTGGCGCTGATGGACGAGGCGGCGGCGGCGGCGACGGCGCCACCCCCGGCCCCGGTCGCCGGGGCGGACGCGACCGCGGCGCCGGCGGAGGGCGAGGCGCGGAAGCAGTGGATCGCCGGGCAGATGGAGCGGGTGAAGGCGGGCGGAGCCGCGCGCGGCGGCGCCATCGCGAGCCTCATGAAGGAGGATCGCTTCGGCGACTGCGCGGCGCCGCTCATCGCGCTGCTGGCGGATCCGAAGGCGGACGTCGGTCTCCTCGTCCCCGTCGTCCGTGCGCTGGGCCGCGATGGGCTCGAGCCCGCGGCGCTGCCCGTCGCCGCGCTCCTCGACCACAAGGACGACGCCGTGCGCGGCAACGCCGCCGTGAGCCTGGAGTACATCGGGAGCCGCGACGAGAAGGTCGTCACCGCGATCTCCAAGCACGCGGCGCGGGAGAAGAACGAGGCCATCGCCAACCACACGTGGCGGGCCCTCGGCCGCTGCGGGGCGAAGAACCCGAAGGTGGGGGCGCTGCTCCTCAACGAGGCCAACTCCGCGAAGAACGAGTTCTCCTCCTACGGCCCCTGCATCGGGCTCGCCCACTTCCAGGAGGACAAGAAGGTGGCGCGCGGCGTGGAGAAGATGCTCAAGCAGATCGGCGTCCCCGGCGGCCGCCGCGGCGGCGGCGGGGACACGGTGAAGCGCGGGCTCGTGTCGTGGGTCCTCGCCTGCGTGGGCGACCAGGACAGCGCGAAGTTCGTCGAGGACGAACTGCTGGACGGGCTGAAGAACGTGAAGGCCTTCTGGGTCCCCGGGCTGAAGCGCTTCTGGGAGAGCGTCGCCGCCGCATGCCGGGGCCGCGAGGGGGCGATGCAGGAGGTCGAGACCGGCGTGCAGGGCTTCGTCAGTTTCGCCCGCGGCGGGGAGATGGAGCGCTACGGCGCCGAGACCCGCGGCCTCGCCGACGACTACCGCAAGGGTCGCGAGGCGGCGGGCTTCAAGCCGAAGGGCGAGGGACTGCTGGACTACGAGGGGGAGTAGCCGCGGCGGCCGCGCGTCGGGAGGCGGACCCCGCCGCACAGAGACCCCGGTCGAGACGACGCCGACCCCCGGCCACCTACCCGCCCGAGATGGCCTGGTGGATGCGGATCTCGTCGCCGGGGGCGAGGGGGTGGGCGCGGAGCCCTGCCCGCGGGAGGGCCTCGTCGTTGACGAGGCAGAGGACGTGGTCGCGGAGCCCGCCGTCCTCCTTCAGGATGTGCCTCCGGAGCCTCGGCAGCGCGGCGCAGGCGGCGTCGAGGGCGGCGCCGACGGTCGCGCCCTCCACCTCCACGGCGTCGGCGCCGACCGCCGAGGTGAGGATCGACGGGAGTCGCAGGACGACGCTCACCCGACGACGGCCGCCGTGACGGACTGGATGGCCGGCAGGTACTGCGCGGCCACCTCCCAGTGCGCGCCGGCGTCGGGGCTGGCGAAGACGGTGCCGCCCTGCGTGCCCACGTACACGCCGCACGGGTCGAGCACGTCCGACGCCATCGCCTGCCGGAGGACGCTCTGGTACGCGTGGCGGCGGGGGAGCCCGCGGGTGCGCTTCCGCCACTTCCCCCCGCGGCCGGACTGGTAGACGGCGAACTCGCCGCCGGTGGCGCGGAAGCTGTAGTCCACGTGCTCCAGCGGCACGACGAAGCAGGACCAGGGGTCCTGCGCGTGGAGCGCGAGGCCGAACCCGTAGTCGCACGGGAGGCCCGCGTCGATGCGCTCCCACGAGTCCCCGTGGTCCGACGACCGGTACACGCCGACGTGGTTCTGCTGGAAGAGGACACCGGGCTCCGCCGGATGCACGAGGAGCTTGTGGACGCAGGTGGAGACCTGGCCCTCCTTCGGCGCGCCCACGTACTTCGCCACGCACGCGTTGACGGGCTTCCACGTGGCGCCGCCGTCGTCCGTGCGGAACGACCCGGCGGCGGAGATGGCGACCCACATGCGGTCCGGGTTCGCCGGGTCGATCTGGATGCTGTGGAGGCACTGTCCGCCGGCACCGGGGTTCCAGTCCTTGCGCGTGCGGTGGCGGTTGAGACCGTCCACGGGCTCCCAGGTGCGACCGCGATCGCCGCTGCGGAACAGCCCCGCCGGCGCCGTCCCCATGTACAGCACGTCCCTCCGGTCCGCCGGGCCGGGGGCGAGGATCCACACCTTCGGCTTCCCGTCGATGCCGTACTGCTTCGCGAACTTCGCCGCCTTCGGGTTGAGCCGCGGGAACTCCGGCATCGTCTCCGCCGCCGTGAACTTCAGCGTCCGGAGCGGGGCCGACTGCACGGACGCGCCGAAGGCGTCGTGGGACGCGCCGACGTGGAGCGTGGCGGCGCCCCGCGTGTCCACGAAGGCGTAGGGGATGGACCACCCCCGGAGGAACGGTCCCCGGATGCGCCACTTCCGCCGGCGCGAGCCGGACTCCAGCAGGAACGCCCCCCGCTTCGTGCCCACCGTGACGATCACCCGACCGGCCATGTTCCTGCCTCCCTGTCCGCGCGCCTCCGTGGGCGGAATCCTACCCGCCCGCGCGCGTCCGGCGGCGCCCCGGCGGGCCCCGCCGGAGGGGCGGCTCCTCGTCGCCTTCCACGGGGCAGCCGGCCTCGCCGTGGAGGTCTCCCTCGGGCGCGACCCCTGCGCCGACGTCGCGTACCCGGGCCGGAGGTCCTACCCGATGGCGCGGCGGACGGAGCGGACCCCCGAGGAGCGCTACCGCAGGGACCCCTTCCGCGGCGGGTCCTTCAGGTACGCCGCCAGTTCGTCGGGACCGGCGAAGGCGCGCCCCGTGATGGCCTCCAGCGCGTGGCGGAGGGCGGCCACGACGGCGGGCCGGGGCCGGCGCTTGTCGGGGTCGCCGTAGACCGACATCCACTTTGCCTTTGCGGAGAGGTCGTGAGCGGATGGATGCGTCGGGCCGAGGCCGAGCGAGCGGGGCCGGATCAAGGCGCGCCGAGGAGTCAACTCCACGGAGCGAGTTGAAGACGAGGCGCAACGCGGAGCCGGCCCCGCGCAGCGGGCCGAACCCAGCGGCCATTCGCTCACGGCCTCTGCGGCATTGGTGCCGCCGAGGTCGGCCACGGCTCCCGTCTCCCACCGGTGCGGCGCCGGGTACATCCGGAAGAGATCGAGGATCGCGGGGAGCGCCTCGCCGTCCTTCCACTGGCCCGCGATGCGAAGGCAGAGCGCCACCAGGTCGTCGTCCCCGTCCTGCAGGTAGAAGAGCACCGCCTCGCGGAGCGCCTCGGCGCGCACGTCCGCAGCCCCCGCCAGATCGATGGCGGCGGCCACGAGCCGCGCCCGCGCCCGCTTCGCCGCGACGGCCGCCTTCCCGGCCTCCGACTCCAGGTCCGGTTCTCCGGTGCGGCGATCGATGACCAGTCCGAAGTCCCCCTTCGCCAGCGCCCTCCGCGCCGCGCCGTGCGTGGCCGCGATCCACGCGGTCACCGACCGCGCGACGCGACCGGACGGGTCGGGCTGCTCCGCGAGGGCGCGGAACGCCGCCGTCCGGAACTCCACGTCGTCGTCGCCGACGGCCACCCTGAGGAGACGCTCCGCCACCAGCGGGTGGGCGAAGCGGCCGAGGTCGTGGAGGGCGGTCATGCGCCGATCCCGTTCGGTCAGTTGCATGGCGGTGTCGAAGGCCTTCAGCGCCGCCTTCGCCTCCCTGTCCGTCGAGGGTGCGCGGGACCCCGACGCGCCGGCCGCGCCGGCGTCCCCCGCGGGGTCGTCGTGGGGCGCGGCCGGCGCCCGCGGCGGGGGCGCCAGCAGCGCCAACCGCACCAATCCGGCCGCTACCGACCGTCCCGTCCCGTGTCGCATGGGGGAAGCACCGCAACGCGCGCGCCCACCGAACCGTGTCGGCCGCGATGCGCCGCCGGCATGAGCGGGTACCGGAACGTCCCGCTGGCGCCGGGGCCTCCGCCTCCGCGCCACCGGCCGGTAACGCGGGGGGCGAGCGGCGCCCCGCAACCGGGACCCGTGGGAGCCGAGGCGCCCGGACCGGACTCGGAGGTCGTGCCTGCACGGCTGCCGGGATCGACCGGCTGCGTGGGGCCGGCTCCGTGTTGCGCCTCGTCATCGACGCGCTCCGTGGAGTTGACTCCGCGGCGCGCCTTGACTTGGCCCCGCTCGCGCCCGACCTCTGCCCGACGCATCCGCTCGCTCACGACGCTTCAACCGTGTCGAGACGGTGCTGCAGACCGACCTGTTCACGCGGGCTCGCGCGAGACCGAAGACATGCTCCGTAGAGCAGGCGAGGCCCTGCAACGCCGGGATCGGCGGGAGGTCGCCACGGGACCTCGGGCCCTCGTGAACAGGTCGGACTAGTTGTTGGCCTCCGCCCGCGCATCACCGGGGAGCCCAACGGAGCCGTTCCTGTCCAGCCAAGCCTTGATGGTCGCCGCGGAGTCCTCGAGGGAGATCCGTCCTCCCCAGTACATCTTCCCGACCTCCGCGTGCGCCGCTTCGAGGCGGCGCCTCTTCTCCGGTTCCGTCAGGGTGAGCGAGGGCTCCCAGCGTTCAGGGCGCAACCGGATTTCCTTCTCCGCCAGCATGTCCTCGATGAGCTCAATCGCGGTCCTGTCGGCTGGTGGAAGGGAAGCTTCATCGAGGATGATTCTGGCCGCGTCCTCGTAGTGACGGACGAATCGGGCTGGCTCGAAGGGCTCTCTTCCGTAGTGCCGGCGGAGCGCGTCCAGCTTCTCGATGAGAGTCACGAGGGGATGCACGCACCGGATGGCTCGCGGCCGGTTGGCCTCGAACCTCCCCAGCATCCCGAGTTCCCCGATGTGCTCGTGGACGAAGGACTCGATGTCTCGAGGGACGAAAGGCACCACGCGCGATCTTCCCACCTCCAGCCGGACGAAGGGGCTGAAGGGAGGGCCGAGGTCGGCGAGCAGGAGGCCCGGATAGAGGACCTTGTAGTCGGCGGAGCGGGCCAGCACGTCGGCACCTTGCGTGATCCTCTCGGTCTTCGCCGAGGGCACGGAGATTTCGCGGTCGAGGAACTCCCAGTAGGCCTGACGCTCGCGGCGCCTGGCTTCTCCCTCCCGCTTCCAGTCGGAGACCGACGGGGCGCCCTCGACGGTGCCGGGGTCGATGCGGAGATCGAGATCCTCGGAGAACCGCTCGATGAGGCCGAAGCCCTTCGAGAGCGAGGTCCCGCCCTTGAACCAGATCTCGAAGCCTCTCGTCTGGAGTGCCCATAGCGTGTGGGTGACCCAATAGTCCTTCTCGACAAGTCCCGGATCGAGGCCACGCTTCTCCGCGACGATGCGGAGAAGGTCCTCGAACTCCGCGTCCTCGTGGAGGAAGGGCATCAGCGCCCCGGGGAGGCCGGAGTCGCGCGCTCGACCAGGGCCCGGGTCTTCCGGGTGCCGTACTCCCTCGCGGCCCGCTGCAGGCGATCGGGGTCGAAGCGTCCCGCCGCGACGGCGGTGCGGAGGTCCCTCTCCAACTCGGACAGGGAGGTTCCGGCGGCCTCGTGGTTCTCTAGGAGGTCGACTGCGTACCACTCGGGAGAGGGGTTCGTCGGGAAGCGGACGCGGCGGAGGTGCAGCCGTCGGTTCCCGAACTGGAGCGTGCAGGTCCTCTTCGTGTTGTAGACCCAGGTGTCTGCGAAGGCGGCGGTGGATTGCAGCCCGAGGCGGTTCCACACGGTCGGTCCGGTGAAGATGAACTTCGAGCCCTTGAGGAACGCCTTGAGGACATCCTCGTCCCGCGGGGGAACCGGACCGAAGCTGCCGCGGCGTGGGCAGACGTAGAGCCCGTGGGTCAGCGTCTCGAGCCTTCCGGAACGCTCGAGCCGCCGCGCAAGGCGGGTGGTGTTCCGTCCCCAGCGGCGGAGGTCGGCCGTCCGGTAGACCTTCCCGGGAGTCAGGGTCGGGCGGGCTGGCGTGAGCATGTGCTCCACTGTGTATGAACTTTTCGGAAAAAAACATACCACAACCTGTGGCTCGCGGTCAACCCTGCGACCGGACTCGCCGTCGCCCCGCCCGTTTCTGGCGGATGCGAGGCCGATGCGTGGCGGGCCAGGCGTCTGCCCCGTTCCGGGAGATCCACGTTGACCACTCGCGGCGCACGGCAGGGGTCGAAGGGGTGGTAGCCCGTCGCATCCACTCGCTCACCGCGTCTCCGTAGATGCCGACCACCCCTCGAAGGGGGGGGTCTCCCCGGTTGGGTCCGCGCGTGACAGTGAGCCCCCCGAGCTGCCCTACACTGGGTGGGCCGGAGCGGGAGGCCGGCGCGCATGAGCACGGAGGGGAACGAGGTCGGCCACTACGACGCCTCGATCCATTTCGGGGAGGTGCGCGGGGCGAGGAGGTGGGCGGCGGGCGTCCTGGGCGTCCTGTCTCTCGCCGGTGCCGCGGGACTCGCGGGAGCGACCCTTCAGGAGGAATCGCTCGCCCATCTCGCCTGGTCGGTGCTCGTGCTTCTGCTCGGGGGGCTGATGGCCCTCCTGGCCGTGAAGGGGGAGGTCCGCGTCCCCTTGAACGTCAAGTCGATCCAGGCAACTCGCTCCTCCCTTGCGACCGTACTGGCGGGGCTCTTCTACGCGCTTGCCGTGGGCACGACGGCTCTCCTGGTCTGGCACCTCTACGTGGAGTGGAACGGGCCTGAAGGCTTCCGGTGGAACCTCCGCGAGATTGCCTTCGCCATCTGCGCCGTGATCATCCCCTGGACCCTGTGGCCGCGGCGGGAGAAGTTCGATCCACCGGGGCCGCGACTTGATTCGGCAACGCATCCCGCCCTGTTCAGGGTGCTGGAGGAAGTCGCCACGGGCACGGGCCAGCGAATGCCCGACGAGGTCTACCTGATCCCGGACTTCAACGCGTGGGTCCGCGAAACGGAGGAGCGGGGGCAGGAGCGCGGGAAGCGGGTGATGGGCATCGGCCTCCCCCTGTTGCTGACGCTGCCGGTCACCGCGCTCCGCGCCATCCTCGCCCACGAGTTCGGCCACTATCACGGCGGCCACGAACGTGCGACGCTCCGCTTCTACAGAGTCAGCCGCATCCTCACGAACACGGTGAACCGCGTCCGCTTCTCCAACGGCCTCGTCTGGTTCCCCCTCTTCCTCTACTACCAGTTCTTCCGGACGGTAACGATGGCGGTCTCGCGGATCCAGGAGTACGAGGCGGACCGTCTGGCTGCGTCGCGGGAGGGTTCGACGGCGCTGGGGCACGGCCTCCAGCTCCTCCACGCGTTTGCTCCCCTCCATGACGCGCTCTGGGCGTCGGACATCAAGTGCCTCCTCGACGCCGGGTACCGCCCGCCGATCCTGGAGGGCTTCCGGAGAGTGTCAACGACCGAGCACTTCCGCCGCGTGACCAGGGAGGTCCTCGAGGCGTCCATGAAGCAGCGCCGTGCCCGGTGGGCGGACTCCCATCCGTCGCTCCCGCAGCGCCTCTCCGCCTTGAACGTGCCGCACGCAACCCCCTCCCTCGAGCCGGATGGTGCCGCAATGGCGCTCCTGGGAAACACGGTCGGCGTGGAGGACGCCCTGTTGACGGGGCGGGACCTCTCGAAGCTCAAGCCGATCGCGTGGGAGGAGGTGGGCGAGACCATCGAGATCCCCCAGGTGCTCAGGCTCGTGGGGAAGAACGGGAGGATGCTGCGCGGGTTGACGCCCCGGGACCTTCCGACGACGGAGCAGCAGATCAAGAGGCTCACGCTCAGGACCCGCGCCGGATGGAGGGGCTACCTCGACGACGACCACAGGAGGCACATGGCCACGCTCGTCCTCGGCGGGGCGCTGATCCTCCTCCTGAGGGAGAAGGGGTGGAGGTTCGACTGGCTGCCCGGGGAGCCGGTTGTCTGCCAGCGTGACGGCCGGAGGATTCACCCGTACAAGGTGGTGGACGACCTCCTGGGCGGCTCGCTGGCGTTGGAGGAGTGGGTGCGGACCGCGGAAGGGGCCGGCATCGCGGACGACAGTCTGGAGTCCGTCTCACGCCGTGCCCGCAACGCTCTGGCCAGGAAGTAGGGGTCCGGGACAGAGCGTCTCGTCCGGAGTCCTCCCGAGGTGCCCGCGGAAGGGGGCCGCGAGCGGAAGGGACGCGTGCCCCTTGGACCCGGACCCTCCTCCGGGGGCGCCGCGGCCGGCGGCCGGCGACGGGCCGCCCGCCGTGACTCCGCCGCGGCCGCTCCGCCGCTACCATGGCGCCATGTCCCCCGGGCCCCGCGCGCGTCGCGCCGCCGTGCTGCTGCTCCTCGCGGCGTTCGCGGTGGGGGAGGGGGCGGAGGCGGGGGATGCGGTCACGCTGCGAGTCGACAGGGCCACCAGGTTCCAGACGTGGGAGGCCTGGAGCTGCATGCCGAACCCGCCGGGCTACGAGAAGCCCTTCGCGGCGTGGGTGAAGAGCCCGACCCGCGAGACGTACGACCGGGTGCCCGTCAGCGCGGACCTGCCGTGGAAACTCATCGACCGGATGCACGACGCGCTCGTGTCCGACATCGGGATCACGCGCGTGCGCCTGGAGGTCGGGCCCCAGGTCGAGCCGGTCAACGACAACGCCGACCCCGCGACCACGGACGAATCGGCGTACCGCTTCGCGTGGCAGGACGACCAGGTCGAGCGCCACATCCTGCCGCTGAAGCGGAAGATCGAGGCCACCGGCGAGCGCCTCGTGATCTACGTCTCCTACGATCTCCGCAGCCGGCTGACGCCGCCGTTCCTCCTCCAGCCCGACGAGTACGCGGAGATGGCGGTCACGTTCCTCCGTCACCTGCGGAAGCGCTACGCGCTGGAGCCGGACTACTGGAGCGTGCTCAACGAGCCCGGCAACGACCGGCCCGGCGACCCGGCGCTCTGCGCCCGGCTGACGGCGGCCACGGGGCGCCGGATCGCCGCCGCCGGCTTCCGGACGAGGATGAGCGGCCCCGAGTGCGTGACCGTCGCGCAGGGGGCCGCGTACATGGACGCCATGGCGGCGACGCCGGGGGCGCTGGACGAGTTCCGGCAGATCACCTACCACCTCTACCACGGGGGGGCGGAGGACGTCCCCGCGCGCAACGCGGTGCGCGATCGCGCGCGGAGACTGGGCCTCACGGTGGCGCAGACGGAGTGGATGGAGGGGCGGGACATGGACGTGGCCCGCCACATCCACCTCTGCCTCACGGAGGCGGACGCGTCGGTGTGGGACCGCTTCGGCGCGGACCTGTTCTTCGCGCTCCCCTACGACGCGTGGCTCGACCCCGCCTCCGACTCCAGGACGCTCTCCCTGAGTTCGACGGCGTGGCACATCCGCCAGTTCTCCCGCTACATCCGACCGGGCGCGGTCCGCATCGGGCTGACGGGCGGAACGGACGCCGTGCGCGGGGTCGCGTTCCTCCCGCCGGCGCGTCCGGCGGCGGCCGCGCCCGGCGGCGCGCCCGTCCTCCCGGTCCTCGTCCTGCTCAACGTGTCCCGCGAGGCGAGGTCGGTGGCCGTGGACGGCCTGCCGCCCGGGACCTACGGCGGGAGTTTCACCTCCGGGCCGGGGAAGGCCCGCGGCCGGGCGCTGGACGACGTCGTCGTCGGGGAGGCCGGCCGGCTCGCTTTCGAGCTGCCGCCGGCATCCGTGACGACACTGGCGGCGCCCGGTCGGTAGGGCGCGGGCGGGCCGTGCCGCAGGTCGGCGATGGGCCGCGCGCGTCCCCGGCGGGCGTCGCGGTCACCGGCCCGCGGGCGGTCCCGGCTCCTCCCCCATGCGGGGGAACGGCTCGTGCGCCACGACCCAGAAGAACCCGTAGTCGCGGACGCGCGCGTAGGGGATCGCCGAGTGGAGGCGGTCGCCGGTCACGCGGTCCACGAACCCGCCCGTTCCCGAGTCGGCGATGGGGAAGCGGCCACCGCCGGGATCGTGGAGGTCGTCCTCGTAGCCGGTGACGCGCACGCTGTGGGGAGAGCCCGCGGCCAGCGGCCATCCGGCGGCGAGCACGGCCTTCACCCGCGCGACGGCCTCCGCGTCGCCCACGCCGGGGCCGTTGATCCAGCGGATGGAGAACGCGACCCGCGCGCGCCGCGCCTCGCCGTCGGCGAGGGCCTCCGGCGACGGGGTGTTCCCCGGGTCGAACCGCTCGGTCCAGGGCATGAGCCCGCGCCGGCAGACACCGGTTCGCTGCAGCCCCATCCACAGGTGCTCGAACCACTGCCCGCGATCCGCGGCGCCGGGCCCCGTGTTGCCGATGACGCGGTTGCACCCCCAGTTCAGGAACTCGTCGCTGAGCGGCACGCCCCGCCCCTCGCGACGGGAGAGCGCAAACTCGACGGCGCGCGCCATGGTGTGGACGGAGCAGGTGTTGCGCTCCCTCTGCGCGACGACACCGAGTCCGAACCGCGCCAGCGCCGGCCTCAGGTCCACGGCGGGAGCCGTGGCCGGCGGCAGCACGGGCTCGCCGCCGGGTTCCCAGAGGACCACCGTCCCCGCGTCGCCGCCGCACGCCACGGTGCGCCCGTCCGGGGACCACGCGAGGCCCCACACCGGCTGCCCGGCCCCGAGGAACATGGCCGTGAGGCGGCCGGTGGATGCGTCCCAGAGCCGGACGCCGGAGTCCGCGCTCCCCGTGGCGAGCGTCGCGCCGTCGGGGGAGAACGCGACGCACTGGACCGCGGCGAAGTGGGGGAGGCGGAGGACCGTGGCGCCGTCGGACACGCGGTGGACCTGCGCCGTCGCGTCGCCGCCCGCCGTCGCCAGGAGGTTCCCGTCCGGCGACCACGCCACTCCGTAGAGGCCCGCCGGGTGGCTCGCGAGCACGCGCACGAGGGAGGCGGACCCGACGGTGTGCACGAACACGGAGCCCCCGCTGGTCGCGGCGATGAGCGTTCCGTCGGGGGAGAGGGCGCACCAGCCGACGGGACCCGGGACGGTGAAGCGCCCGTGCTCGCGGCCGTCCGCCGTGCCCCGGATGACGACGGTCCCGTCGGTGCCGGCGGCGACGACGCGGCTCCCGTCGGGGGTGAGCGCGCCGGCCCACGCGTCGGCGGGGTGGCGGAACTCGCGTACGCCGTTCCGGTCCGCGACCCGCACGACCGGTCCCCGTCCGCCGAGGGCGACGGTGCGACCGTCCGCCGACACGCCGCACCAGTACGCGCCCCCCGCGACGCCGTCGAAGCGCGAGCGCGTCCCGCCGGTCGTGGCGTCGCGGACGAGGACCGATCCGTCGAAGGACGCGGAGATCACGCTCCGTCCGTCCGCGCCGAACGACACCGAGCGCACGACGCCGCCGTGGCCTCCGAGGACGCGGGCCCGCGGGGCCACCGGGGGCTCGTCGGCGCGGGCGGGGGCTCCGACGACGGCCCCCGCGGCCAGCGCGGCGACGGCGAGCGTGAGTTCGCGCAGCGGACACCTCCCGGGGCGGGCGCGGCGTCGCCGCCCCGCGCACATCCTCGCCGGCCGGCCACGACAGGGGGGCCTCCAACCACGGGGTGCCTGACTCCGGATTGCCTTCCGCGCCAGGGCAGGGCGGGCGGGAGCCGCCTCCGCAGCGGCGGCCCGCCTGCCGTCCCCGCCGGGGTCCGGCCCCCGCCCGACCGCGCCCTCCGCGAGGACGGTCCGCCGACCCGCGAGGGCGCCCTCGCGTGCTACGCCACGCGGGAACCGGGCGTCGGCATGGGGCGGGGGAAGCCGCGGAGCGGGAGCAGCCGCGGCGGCGCCCGCGCCCCGCTACAATGGACCCGACGGCCGGGGAGGGGGCGTTCCGCGGGTCCCGCGCCGGGAAGGAGATCCGGAATGACGCGCCCCTCGCCCCTCGCCGCGGCGATCTTCGCCGCAGCGGTCGGCGTCGCCCTCCGGCCGGCGCCCGCCGCGCCGGGGGCCTATCCGCCCGCACCGCCCCTGGCGACGTTCGTCGTCGAGCGGTTCGAGACCGGCCCCGTGAACCCGATCCTGCAGCGGTTCTACGGGGTCGGCAGGGGAGGGGCGACGGACGTCCACCGGGACGATCGCGTGAGGCTCACCTTCTCCGGCGCCATCGACCTGGCCACCGTGAACCCGAGGACGGTTCAAATCGTGGCCGAGGACGGCTCGCCGGCCTCCCCCGCGGAGAACCCGCGCTGGGACTTCCACCTGGAGGAGGAGTTCCGGTTCGATCCGATCACCGGCGGGTTCGAGCTCCTGCGCGTGTACCGGCGCCATCTGCTCGTGGACCCGACGGCGGCACGGTCCTACGGCAATCACAACCCGTACGGCTTCGCCGCCTCCACGACCTACACGGTCACCCTGCCGGGCACCGACGAGGGCGCGACGGAGACCGTGCGAAGCAGGTCCGGCGTGCCCCTCGGCCGCACCTTCCGCACCAACTTCCACACGGGGACCGCCTACAACCGGTTCTTTCTCGATACGCCGGAGTTCACCGCGGGCGACCCTCCGTCGGTGGAGTCCATCGAGGGTTCCGACGCCCCCGGCGTCCCGCTGGACGGCCGCACCGACGTCGACCGCCGCGCCTCCGTCGTCGTCCGGTATTCGGGTCCCATCCTGCGCTCCTCCTTCCGGCCCCGCCGGGGTCGCACCCGTCGCTACTCGGGCGACACCGGGGACACGTTCCGGTTCCGGGCGAGGCTTTCACAGGACGGGACGGTCTGCACGTTCCGACCCCGCCGTCCGCTCCCCGCCGGCGCGCCGCTCCTGTTCCAGCTCGATCCGGGGTACGCGGGCCGGTCGGGGCGGAGCGTGGGCTGGCTCGGACCCGTGATGTTCGAGGCGGAAAGGCGCCGCTGAGGTGCGCCTCGTTCAGCCGCCCCCATCTCCCCCCGTGGGCGCGGGTGGGTCCCCCCGGCGGCTCCACCACTCCTCCCACCAGCGGGCGTTCTGACCGTCCTCCGCCGGGACCCCGGTGAGGCGGTTCAGTCCCCGCGAGATGTGGTCGGCAGTCCCCGTCCCCTCGACCTCCCGAAGCAGGTCGAGCATGGCGGGGAACGTGCGGAGGTCCCCGATCTGGCCGAGGGCCGTGGCCAGGACATGGACCTGGTCGACGCCTCCCTCTGCGGGAGAGCGGCGGACCGCGGTCCGGAGGCGGGCGATCAGCAGATCCGTTGCCCAGACGCACTTCAGGTTCCCCAGCCAGAACGGGGCGAGCCAGGCGTCGGGCCGATCGGAGTCCATCAGCGGAACCAGGGTCCTTCGCAGGTAGGCCGCGTCGGGCTTGAGGGTGACCACGATGTCGATCAGGTGCTGGAGGTCGCCGATGCACCAGGTCTCGGCGAACCAGGGCTCCAGGGCGGCGAGGAACCCCTCCGTCCCGGTGAGGTCGTTCCGCCTCGTCCGCAGATGGACCTGGAGGATCCGCGTGAAGCGGTCCCGCTCCAGGGGCCCCAACGAGGGGAGGGTCTCCGCGAGGTACTGCGTCGTCGCCGGAAGCACCTCCGCAAGCGGCTTCCCGGACGTCCGCTGTCGCCAGCGTTCATAGCCGGCGGAGTCGCCGGAGAAGTCGACACCGGAAAACGCCAGGACTCCGCCGAGCCCCGGTGCCCGCACCTCGTCCGACGGATCCCGGACCTGGAGGTCCAGGAGGTCGAGGCTCCGCGGATGAACCGCCGCGAGCATCCACTCCAGGAGGCGCGCCCTGTCCTTCGGGGCTGCGATGTGCCCCCACTCCTCCCGCAGCACCTCCGCGACCAGGTCAGGGTCCATCGCCGCGAGTTCCCGGCCCACCCCCATGGTCTCCAGGGGGTCCCCGCGCAGCCGGGCGAGCAGTTCCAGGATCCGGGCCCGCGCTCCGGAGGGGGCCGGCGCCTCCTGCGCCGCGAGCGCGGCGACCGGGTCGAGGTCGCGGGACCCCGGTACGGTTCCGGCGGGGTGTGGGGGCTCCCACCCCGCGGCGGGCCGCGCGTCGGCGGTGGACGTGGAGGCCTCTCCACCCGGACCGGGGACCCTCCCCGTCGCCGGACCGGGGAGGACGATGGCGAAGACCGCCGCCAGCGCAGCCATCGCGAGCAGGGGAACGGCGGCTGCCTTGGACACCAGAACACCTCCCGCAGCGAGATCCGTTATGCCCCAGGCAGGCAGGCCGCGCCACGCGCCATCCGCCGTGGCCCGGGAGGCGGGCACGAGAACCGCCCGCGGCGACGGCCGGGCACCCGCGGACGCGTCGAACCGCGCGCGGATGAGCGCGAGCGCTCGCTTGAGCCGGGTGCGCACGGTCTCGACGGGGACCCCGAGCCTCCCCGCGATCTGGGGCGGCGAGAGCGCCTCGAAGTATCGGAGGAGGACCACACTGCGGTACGGCTCCGCCAGATCGTGCACTGCGCTTGCCACCCACGCGACCACCTCGGCATGTCCGGCGAGTTCGCACGCGTCCGGAGGGGGCGCCGGAGCGGGGGCGGCGCCTTCATGGGTCCTCCTCCGGGTCTCGCCGCGCCGGAGGTCGGCGGCGGCGTTGCGCAGGACCGCCCCGAGCCAGGCTCGAGGTCGGCGAACGACCGGGCCCCTGAGAGCGCGAAGCCAGGCTTCCTGCTCGAGATCGTCGGCGCGACTCGCGTCCGGCGCGATAGCCCGGGCGACCCGCCGCAGCCACTCGCGGTGCGAGAGCAACCCCTCCATCCCGTCCACCGGTCTGGCCCGTGCCATGGTCCCCCGCGATCCGCGGCCCCGCGCCAAGGTCGCGTCACATCTTCATGGACGCCGGCGGCCGCCCTCGGGGTTCAATCCACCCCCGTCCGCGGCCGGAACGGCCGTCGCGGTGGACCCGCCCCCGGCGGCGCGTCGCCCTGCGGCGGGGCGCCGCCCTCGCGCTTCAGCGCGGGGTTGCGGAGGGGAGGAACTCCCAGCCCACCTCGACGTCGCAGGATCCGGTCACGACCCACGTGAACGTGGCAGACTCGCTCCCGGAGTTGCGGAGCACGACCCGGCACGGGCGGTCGCCCCGCAGGCGCTGCTGCGCGAAGCCGAGGGGGACGCGGGGGCCGGCGGCGTCCCCGTCCTCGAACGCGATGAGGACGTCGGTGCCGCCCCGCCAGGTGAGCGCCTCCGGGTGCGGCGGGACGCCCCGCTCCGGCGCGCGCCGCTGGAACTGGACGCGGGCCTCGGCCCCGTCGGGGACGGCGATGCGCCCGCGGATCTCCTGCCCTGCGGCCAGCGCCACCGTCGAGTGAACGGACCGCTCCGGCGCCAGCGACGCGCACGACGCGAGCACCGCCGCCGCCGCGAGACCGGACCACCGACGCGCCCGCAGCCGCCACCCGTTCCGCATGAGCCGCTCCCTTCCGGGCCGCCGGGGCCCGGCGCCGAATCTACCGCGGCGGCGGCGGGCGCGCGCCGGGGTTCCGGCGACCTTCGCTCCCCTCCCTCACCCCGAATGATGTCGTCCCGCGGGCCCGCGGTCCGCTCCGATGGGGCCATGGCGACCGCGGACCGCTCCGGACTCCCGCACCGGCTGGCGCTGCTGCCGGAGGACCTGGCGGCGCACCTGCGCGGGAGCGGAGTGGAGATCCGGGACGGGGACGCGCGGCGGCTGGCGGCCCAGGTCATCGGGCCCGGCGGGGAGGAGGCGGCGGCGCGGCGGCCCGTGGGGAAGCGGCTGCGGGCGGCGCTGGAGGCCCACACCGACGGGCGGGACCTGGAGGTCGTGGAGCGGGTGCGCGACCCCGCCGACGGCTTCGTGAAGTACCTCCTCCGCGCCCCCGACGGCGCGCTGCTGGAGGCGGTGCGCATCCCCCTGCATGTGCCCGGGCGGTTCTCCGTGTGCGTGTCGTCGCAGGTGGGGTGCGCCATGGCGTGCGTGTTCTGTGCCACGGGGCGGCTCGGCCTCGCGCGCAACCTCGCCGCCTGGGAGATGGTCGCGCAGGTGCGGCGGGTGCGGGACGACGCCGCCGCGGAGGGCCTCGGGCGGGTGACCGGCGTCGTGTTCCAGGGCCAGGGGGAACCGTTCCAGAACTACGACGAGGTCATCACCGCCGCCCGCGTGCTGTCCCATCCGTGCGGCGGCCGCATCGCGGGCCGCTCCATCACCATCTCCACCGTGGGGGTCGTCCCCGCCATCCGCCGCTACGCGCGGGAGGGGCACCCGTACCGGCTCATCGTGTCCCTCACCTCGGCGCGGGAGCCGTTGCGGCGGGAACTCCTCCCCGTGGCGGGGCGGTGGTCGCTGGAGGAACTGGCCGACGCGCTCCGGGAGTACGCGGGCGGCGCGCAGGGGCTGGTGACCGTGGCGTGGGTCCTCATGGGAGGAGTGAACGACGGCCCGGAGGAGGCGGAGGCGCTGCGGGCGCTGCTGGGGGACCTGCCGCTGCGGGTCAACCTCATCGACGTCAACGATGCGCGTCCCGAAGGCTTCCGGCGGGCCACGGACGACGAGCGGCGGGCGTTCGTGCGCGCGCTGCAGGTGCTCCGCGCCCCCGTGGTCCGGCGGTACTCCGGAGGCGCCGCACGCCACGCCGCGTGCGGCATGCTGGCGGCGGTGCGGTGCGGGGGCGGCGGGGAGGCGGCGGGGGAGCCTCCCGGGGTCTGACCCCGCGCGTCCGCCGGGGTCAGACCCCGGGGTGGCGTCGGGGTCAGACCCCGGGGTGGGGTCGGGGTCAGACCCCGGGGTGGGGTGGGGCGGGGCCGGGCGCCGGGGGCGCGAACTCGCACGCAACATTCCGGGAATGTTGTCGTCGCGGGGGAGGGGCGGGTGGAGGTAGCCTCTGTTCGACGCATAATCTCTTTGTGGCGTCCTCCCCCGGTCGCCGCTTCCCGGCGGCCGTGCCGCGACCTATAATCCGGGTACAGCGGGTGGGGCCCGCGGCGGAGGGCGGGGCGGCGCGTCGCCGGACCCGCGGGGCGACGGCGGAGGGGTGGTTCCTTGAGCGCATCCTCGGGTCCCCGGGCCTCCGCCGCGACCGGTGGCGCGGGCTCCGTGGGGGTCGCGGAGGGGGGACCGGCGGACCCCCGCGCCGCGGCGCTCGGCGCCGCCCTGGACGCGCTGGCCACGCCCGCCTGGGTGGCCCCGGGACCGGAGGGGCCCGAAGTGCTCGCCGCCCCGCCCGGGGACGGGCGCCGCGCCGCCTACCTCCCCCCCTGTCGCCCCGCGGATCTGGGCGCCGCCCGCTTCCGCGCCCGCCACGGGATCCGCTTCGCGTGGGCGTCGGGGGCCATGGCCAACGGCATCGGGTCCGTGGAGGTCGTGGAGGCGATGGCCCGTGCCGGGATGCTCTCGTTCTTCGGATCCGCCGGGCTGGACGTGCCCGCCGTGGGCCGGGCGGTGGATCGCCTCCGGGCCTCCGCGGGGGACCTCCCGTGGGGCGTGAACTTCATCCACTCCCCCGGGGAGCCGGCGGTGGAAGACGCTCTGGCGGACCTGCTCCTCGACCGGGGCGTGCCGCTGGTGGAGGCGTCCGCCTTCATGGACCTCACGCCGGCCATCGTCCGCTACCGGGCCCGGGGCATGCGCTGCGGCCCCGACGGCGCCGTCCTCGCGCGCCACCGCGTCGTGGCCAAGGTCTCCCGCGTGGAGGTGGCGACGAAGTTCCTCTCCCCGGCGCCGGAGCGGGTGCTGCGGGACCTCGTGGCCGCGGGCCGCCTCACGGAAGACGAGGCCCGCTGCGCCGCCCGCGTCCCCGTGGCCGAGGATCTGACCGTCGAGGCGGACTCCGGGGGCCACACCGACAACCGGCCCGCGCTGGCGCTGCTGCCCACCATGCTGGCCCTCCGCGATCGTCTCGCGGAGCGGTTCCGCTACGCCGAGGCCCCCTGCGTGGGCGCCGCCGGGGGCATCGCGACCCCGGCCTCCGCCGCGGCGGCCTTCGCCATGGGCGCCGGCTACTGCCTCACGGGCACCGTCAACCAGGCCTGCGTCGAGGCGGGCACGTCGGACGCCGTCCGCGCCATGCTGGCGGCGGCGGAGCAGGCGGACGTGATCATGGCCCCCGCCGCGGACATGTTCGAGATGGGCGTCAAGGTCCAGGTGCTGAAGCGCGGGACCATGTTCGCCATGCGCGCCCAGCGGCTCTACGACCTCTACCGCGCCCACGCGTCGCTGGAGGCGCTGCCGCCGGCGGAGCGGGAGCACCTGGAGAAGCACCTCTTCCGCGCCCCCCTGGAGGAGGTCTGGAGCCGGACTCGGGAGTTCTTCGCGGTCCGCGATCCCGCCCAGGTGGAGCGGGCCGCCGCCGACGCCCATCACCGCATGGCGCTGGTGTTCCGCTGGTACCTGGGGATGTCCTCCCGCTGGGCCAACGCCGGCGACCCGGACCGCCGCCTCGACTACCAGGTCTGGTGCGGGCCCGCCATGGGGGCGTTCAACGAGTGGGCGCGGGGCTCGTTCCTGGAGGCGCCGGAGAACCGCCGCGTCGCCGCCGTCAACGGGAACCTCCTCGCCGGCGCCGCCCGCGTGCTCCGCTGCGCGGCGCTGCGCATGCAGGGGGTCGAGGTCCCGCCCGCCGTGGACGGCGCGCGCCCCCTCCCGCCGGACGTCGTGGAGCGGAGGCTCGCCCCGTGAGCGGACGCGCCCCCCGGGACCGCGCCGCGCCCCCGCCTCCGCCGGAGGAGCCCGCCGGCGACGCGCCCTTCGTCCCCCTCGCCATCGTCGGCGCCGCGGCCATGTTCCCCGAGTCCGCCGACCTGGCCGCCTACTGGCACGCGGTCCGCGACGGGAAGGACTGCATCACGCCGATCCCGGAGAGCCACTGGCGCCCGGAGGACTACTTCGATCCCGATCCCCGCGCGCCGGATCGGACCTACGCGCGCCGCGGCGGGTTCCTCCCGCCCGTGGACTTCCACCCGCTGGAGTACGGCATCGCCCCCGCGGCGCTGGACGCCACGGACTCGGCGCAACTCTTCGGGCTCATGGTGGCGCGCCGCGCGCTGGAGGACGCCGGCCTCGCGCCCGGCTCCCCGCGGCTCGACCGGGAGCGGACCAGCGTGCTGCTGGGCGTGACGGGGACGCTGCAACTCGTCATCCCCCTGGGCGCGCGCCTCGGCCATCCCCTCTGGCGGCGGGCGCTCCGGGAGGCGGGGGTCGCCGACGACGTGGCGGAGGACGTGGTGGCGCGCATCGCCGACGGCTACGTCCCGTGGAAGGAGGACTCCTTCCCCGGACTCCTCGGGAACGTCGTCGCCGGACGCATCGCCAACCGCCTCGACCTGCGCGGCACGAACTGCGTCGTCGACGCGGCGTGCGCCTCGTCCCTGGGCGCGCTCCACCTGGCGGCCATGGAACTGGCGTCGGGCCGCGCCGACGTCGTGGTCAGCGGCGGCGTGGACACGTTCAACGACGTGTTCATGTACATGTGCTTCAGCAAGACCCCGGCCCTCTCGCCCACGGGGGACGCGCGCCCCTTCGACGCCGCCGCCGACGGGACCATCCTCGGCGAGGGCGTGGGCATGGTGGTCCTCAAGCGGCTCGCCGACGCGGAGCGGGACGGGGACCGCATCTACGCCGTGGTGCGCGGCATCGGCGCCTCCAGCGACGGGAAGGGGGACGCCATCTACGCCCCCACGTCGGACGGGCAGGAGCGCTGCCTGCGCGCCGCGTACCGCTCCGCGGGAATCTCGCCCGCCACGGTGGACCTGGTGGAGGCCCACGGCACCGGCACCCGCGTGGGGGACGCCATCGAACTGGAGGCCCTCACGCGGGTGTACCGCGAGGCGCGGGCCACGGGGTCCTGGTGCGCGCTCGGCTCCGTGAAGTCCCAGGTGGGGCACACCAAGGCCGCCGCCGGCGCCGCGGGGCTGCTGAAGGCGGCCCTCGCGCTCCACCACCGCGTGCTCCCGCCCACCATCAAGGTGCGCCGTCCGCAGGACGCGCTCGCCGACGGCTCCCTCCCCTTCCACCTGAACACCGCGCCGCGCCCCTGGCTCCCGCGGGAGGGCCACCCGCGCCGGGCCGCCGTCAGCGCCTTCGGGTTCGGCGGCAGCAACTTCCACTGCGTACTCGAGGAGCACCCCGCCGGCGAGCGGGTCCCCGACTGGGACGGCTCCGTGGAGATCCTCCCCCTGTCCGCGGCCACGCGCGAGGACCTGGCGGCGGCGGCCTCCGCCGCCGCGGAGGGGTTGGAGGGGGACGAGGGGCGCCGCCGCGCCGCCGCGGCGCGGGCCGCGTTCGACGCGCGGGCCCCCTTCCGGCTGGTGGCGGTGCTGGAGCCCGGTCGGGGGGAGCCGGGCCGGGCGCTGCGCGCCGCCGCCGCCCTGCTGCGCGACCACCCGTCGCGGGACGCGTGGAGCACGCCGGAGGGGGTCCACTTCGGGAGCGGTCCGCCGGCGGGGGAGGTCGCCTTCCTCTTCCCCGGGCAGGGGGCCCAGTACGCGGGGATGCTGCGGGACCTCGCGTGCCGCTTCCCCGAGGCCCTGGACGCGCTGGGGGAGGCGGAGCGCGCCTTCCGCGAGGCCTTCCCCGCGGAAGGGCGGCGGCTGGCGGACTTCCTCCATCCGCCGGCGTCCTTCGACGACGCCGCGCGCGAGCGCGCGGAGGCGGAACTGCGCGCCACGCAGGTGGCGCAGCCGGCGCTGGGCGCGGCGTGCCTGGGGGCGCTGCGGGTGCTCCGGCGCTTCGGCGTCCGCGCCGCCGCCACGGCGGGCCACTCCTACGGGGAACTCCCGGCGCTCCACGCGGCGGGGCGGTTCGACGGGGGGGCCCTCCACCGGCTCTCGGCGCTCCGCGGCCGACTCATGGCCGACGGGCGGGGCGACCTCGGCGGGATGGTCGCCGTGCAGGCCCCGCTGGCGGAGGTCGAGGCCGCCGTCGCCGCCGAGGGGCTCGACCTGGTGGTGGCCAACCGCAACGCGCCGGCGCAGGCGGTCGTCTCCGGCGGGGCGGCGGAGATCGAGCGGTCGCTGGCGGCGTTCGAGCGGCGGGGCCTCCGGGCCCGGCGGCTCCCCGTGGGCGCGGCGTTCCACGGTCCCCTGGTGGCCCACGCGCGGGCCCCCATGGCGGAGGCGCTGGCGGCGGAGACGCTGCTGCCGGGCGACGTGCCCGTCTACTCCAACACGACGGGGGAGCGCTACCCCGACGACGGCGCGGCCGCGGGCGCGCTGCTGGCGGGCCAGCTGGCGGCGCCCGTGGAGTTCGTCCGGATGATCGAGTCCATGCACCGGGACGGGGTGCGCACGTTCCTGGAGGTCGGTCCCGGCGCGCGGCTGACGGCGCTGGTGGATTCCATCCTCGGGGAGCGGCCCCACGCGGCGTTCTCCGTGGACGGATCCTCCGGGCGCCGGGCCGGCCCGTTCGACCTGGCGCAGGCGCTGGCCCGGCTCGCCGCCCTCGGCCATCCCGTGGATCTCCCGCGCTGGGAGGAGGGCACCGCGCCCCCCGCGCCGGTCCCCACGGCGCGCAACTCCTGGAGCGTCCCGCTGACGGGCGCCCCGTACCGCCGTCCCGTCCCGCCCCGTCCCCCCCGGGAGGTCCCCCTGCCGGATCCCGCCGTCGTGCCCCCGTCCCCGCCCGCGGTCGCCGCGCCGCCCGCCGCGCGCGCGGTCGTCGCGCCCCTCCCGCCCCCGCTCGCCGCCGGCGGGACGGGCGCCGCGGAGGCGCTCCGCGCGGCCCGGGAGAACTTCGAGGCGCTCCGCCGCCTCCACGAGGAGACCGCCCACCTGCACCGGCTGTTCCTCGAGGGCCAGGACCGGGCGCGGGCGGCGCTGGAGGCGCTCCTCGCGCGGCAGGTGGGGGTCGCGCTCCCCGCCGGCGCCGCGCCGGAAC
>CAZSIX010000046.1:0-29365 GCA_964607145.1 uncultured Planctomycetota bacterium
ACATGAGGATCGGCCGTCCCGGCGCGCCGACGCGGGGAGTTGCGCGGGCCCGCACGGCCCGGTCGGGCGCGCAGCACTCGGGGAGCCCCCATGGCCTGTGAGGGCGACGGCTGCGGCTGCGACGGCTGCGAGGAGCCGAAGCCCGCGCCGTGCGCGTGCCGCTGCCGGTGCGAGAAGGCCGCCCCGTCCCCCGGGACGCTGGAGGCCACCGACGCCCGGGCCACGGGGGCGGACCGGGCGGCGTGGGGACCTCCGCTGGCGTCCGGTCCGCTGCGGCCCTTGGCGCGGCCGGTGCAGCGGGTGGCGACCGCTGTCTCCGCGTCGCCCGCGGCTGCGGGGCCGACGCCGGGGCCTCCGGCGTTCGGAGGGACGGCGGGGTGGGCGCAGGGCACCACTGGTCCGGGCGGCGGACCCGGAGGCGTCGCGGGAGGCCCCCTCGGCCTCGCCGCGCCGGCGGGCACGCGGTCGCTCCCGACGCGCGGACTTCCCCCCGGCCGGTCCCCTCCCCCGGCGACCCAGCGGGTGCTGCCGACGTTTGCGGGAGGCGTCTCCCGGGCGCCGACCTACGCCCCGGCCATGGCGTCCCCCACGGCGGCCGCTCTCCCCGGACCGCCGGCCCCGTCGCGGCCCGCGCGCCTCCCCGCGGGCTGGGTGCCGGAGTCCGCCGGGGGCGCGTCCTTCGACCCGGCGGCGACGGGAGCCCGGGCGGCGGCGCTCGCGGGGTCCGGGGAGCCCGGCGACCCGGCCACGCTCCTCGGTCCCGGCGCGCCCTCGCTGACGGCCCCCGACGCGATGCGCCGCGTCGAGCCGCGCCCCCGCCGGCTTCGCCCCCCGCTGGCGCCGCCCTGGACGGGGGCGCTGCGGATCGCGGACCCGGGGCCGGGCGCGGGCGGCGGGGCGGGACCGTTCCTCGGTGACGGGGTCGTGCGGCAATCCCTCCGCTGGACGATGCCCGCGCAGACGGATGTGCAGCGGCCCGCAGCGACGGGCGCGCTCTCGTGGCGACCCATCCTCCCGGAGGCGAGTCGCCGCGGGGACCCGGTGCCGCGGCCGGCAGGGTGGATCGACGGGGCGGGGCGCCCGGGGCCGTGGGGCGCGTCGGCCGTCGGCGCGTGGCCCAGCAAGGCGGGCGGCGGCGCGGGGCCGGCGTTCACGCCGGCTTCTCCCCTGGTCGCGCCCTCCCCGTACGGCGCCGCAGAGGCCGCGAGCGTGGCCGGCTCGTACGCCAGGAGAGGGGCGTACGGCCCCGTCGTGGTGCCGCCCTCCTCCGCCGGGAATCCGAACGCCCTCGCCCCGCCCCTCGTGGACGCCCGCGGTCTCACCCCCGAATCCGCTCCCGCCGCCCTCGCCCCGCCGTCGCATCCCGCCGAAGGCGACGGTGGAGCGAAGGCCCTCCGCCCTCCCACGGGCCCCTGGGGCTCCGCCGCCGCCGCCGCACCGCCGACGAGCGCGTCCGTGGTGACGTCGCCTCCCCTCGCCCGCGATCACTACGCGCCCCGCCGCCTCCCCCCCGGCCGGGAGTCGGTCCTCGAGCAGCGCCAGATCCCCGGCAGCGGCGGCGAGCGGGACAGGGCCCGCCCCGGCGGCTTTGACAAGGGCATGGGGGCGAGGGTGCCCCACGGACCGGGAAGGGCGTCCGAGGGTGCCCCGATTCCTCGAACGGTGCTGAATCGGCTTGCCACGGAGCGCGTGGAGGACGACGCCCTGGCGAAGGCCATGAAGAGCGCCGGTGCTGACGAGGGGAACCGCGGGGAGCTCTACGCGAGCCAGAAGCAGACGACGGACACCCTGCTCGACTCCGGGAGCGAGGGCTTCTCCGCGCTGAAGGACGCCGTCGATGCGGCGTCCGGCGACACGTCTTCCCGCGCCACCGAAACGCGCGCCGCCCGCGCCGCCGAGCGTCACGCGCGCGCCCGCCGCGACCGCACCCGCGACCAGCGCAGCGCCGCACGTCGCCTCGGGAATGCGGGCGACCCCGGAAGGAACGCCGCCGCGCGAGCGGACGCGAAGAAGGCACAGGCGGCGGCGAGGAAGGAGAAGCAGGCGGCGAAGGCCTACAAGAAGGCGGTCCGGTTGGGGACCCCGGCGCAGGTGGCGGCGGCGGAGCAGAAGCTCAAGGACGCGCGGGATGAGGCGGTGCAGGCCGAGGCGGCGGCGGCGAGGACGCTGCTGGCGGCTCAGTTCCCGGAGGTGGACTTCGAGGAGCCGAAGACGCCGCCGGACACGGGCAACGGCTCCGACGGCGCGGGGAAGGGCGGCGGCCAGGGGGAGCGCTCGCCGACGCCGGAGCATTCGTCCTCCCCCGCCGGCACCTGGCCCGACTGCGGCGACATCTCCTACTGCTACTCGTGCTGCTGCCCGACGTGTGACACCGGAAAGACGTGTCAGTGCGAGTGGGCGCCCGTCGAGACGGGCCCCGCGACGTCAGGCGGCGGTGAAGCCCCGGACGACGGGGAGGACGACCCGGCAACGGAGGAGGGGGAAGGCGAGGGAGGCGGCGAGGAGGGCGGCACCGCGGGCAAGGTCGGCGGAAAGGGAGCCATCGACGACCGGGGCGCGGCACCGCCGGACTCGGGCACGCCGCGCGATGGCGAGAAGCGTCCCGAGGCCGACGCGCCCACGGGCGGCAAGGACGGCGAGGAGCCGCAGCGCGGCGGCGAGGAAGAGGAGGGAGAGGCCGGCACGAGCGGTCCGCCGATTCCCGGCCGGAAGACGGTGCCGGGGCAGCTCCTCACGCAGGGGGAGAGGGCGGGCCATCTCCTCATCTGGCACGCGGGAAGCAAGCAGTGGGTGCTCCTGCCGCCGCAGATCGCGCAGGCGATCTTCGACGGCAGCCACTACGACATGGACAGGTTCGTGGGGCTTGTCGAGGAGTCGCTCCGTCGCTGGGGAGGCATGTCCTACGACCTCGCGCTCGGGGATGTGGAGAGGTTCATCAACAGCCTCGCGGTGCCGGAGGAGAAGGCGGCGCAGATCCGGGACTCCGACTACTGGAACGAGCAGTGGAACGAGGGGCTGCTGCCCATCGTGAAGGTGGGGGTGTACGGCATCCCCATCGTCGGGCAGGCCGTGGCCGTGGGGGAGCTGATCTCGGAGGTGGGGAAGGCGTACTACGACTGGAAGGCGGGGAACATCTCGGGCAGGCAGTTCGCGTGGGAGACCGGAAAGGCGACGGCCGTCGTCCTGCTCGCGCGGCTGCTCGGGAAGGCGACGCGGACTCTCGCGAGTCGCGTGGGGCGCCCCGGGACGCCGAGGCCGCGGCGCACGCCGTCGCGCACGACCCCGTCCCCGCCGACACGACGGACGGTCACGCAGCGGTTCCAGCGCAGAGGCAACGACGGAGTGGCCACGAGAAGCGTCGCGCCCGAGGGCACCGCGCAGGTCGGGCCGCGGCAGGGGAATCGCGTGGCGCGATCCGCGCCGAAGGGGCGGCCGCGATCGGAGACGACCGCGCAGACGGCCCAGCGACCGGTCGAGTCCCCGCCGGCGAGCGCGGTGGGCAGCCCGGCGGGTAGAGGCTTGCGCAAGGGTTCACGCGTTCCCGGAGGTCCGAAGGGCACTCCGAGTGACTGGACGCCTTCCGAGGCGGCGCGCCGTGTGGACGAGTTGAAATGGGAAAGTCACGGGCCGCAGCGGCACGAGGGGCAGGTCACCCCTGAGCAGCACGCCCGACGAGTACTGGATGGAGTGGACCCTGCGACAGGGCGACCACAGATCAAGTTCGACAAGAAGCTCGGTCGCGAGCGGCCGCTCCTACGCAAGGAGTATGCGAAGACCTCCTCGTCCTTCACTTCCAATGAGGCATACGCTCAGGCCGAGTCGGCTGTTCGCAACAGCCCGGGGTTCGCCTCCAAGTCCGCCACCGGAGGAAAGGGATTCGATGTCGAGATGCGGCTCTCGGATGCCCTGGGCCCTGGCTATCGCGACCACGTCTTCGGAGTTACCAGACTGGACCCGAGGGCAACCCTCAACACGGTGGACTTCACCGGAGGTAAAGTGGTTGCCTACTACAAGCGCACCGCGAGCGGCGGATACCGGCTCGAGTCCATGTACGCAGCGCCGAGGTGAGTCATGGGGTCTGGAGTGCCGCGGCTGACCGACGACGTTCGAGGGTTCCTCCGTACATACTGGGATACAGAGGTCCGGCTCACTTCGCCAAGCGCGGACGCGCGCTCGGACATGAAGTTGCTCCGAATCGAGGGCGACGTCCAACGGTTCCTCCTCGATGTGATCCAGCGCGGCGGCGCGTCACCGGACGCCTGGGCCACGTTGTTCAATGTCCAGACCTTTACTCCTGACGAAGTGCGGGAGGATGCGACGGAGCTCTGGATGTGGCTCTACGACAGCACTCCACTTCCCAGGGAGGGCGGCGGTGCCCTTGAGCCTCCGCAGGTGTAGGGAGGCTCAGGCTGCGCGGGCAGGGAGGAGCGAAACGTGAGGCTGCCCGCAGAGTCCGGCGCGGATGCTCTGCTCGAGGAAGTCGAGGATCGACCGTTCCTGGGCCCGAAGGCTCTCACAGGCCGTCAGCATCCGCTCGACGAAGCGGCTGAGCCCCGCGTCACCGCTCCTTCTCACCAGCGGTCGGCGACGTACCGCTTCCAGTCCGGTTCCATCCCTTCCCACGTCGCGCCGTACACCTTCATCGCCGCGTCCGGCGACGGCGTGCCGGACTTCACGGCCAGCAGGTACTCCCGCCACTTCTCCTTGCCCTTCACGTCGAGGAGGTACGCCACCAGGGCGAAGGACTGCCCCACCTCGCGCCGGGAGTATTCGCCGCGGGGCAGCCGATCGAGCTGGTCCAGCGGGAGGAAGGACCCGTCGGCGACGGCGTCCTTGAGCAGCCGCTTCCAGTCGGGCCGATCGACGTCCCACTGCTTCGTGCCCCGGACGGCGCCGCCGTAGCCCGCCTTCGTGGGCACGTCGAAGCAGTAGGAGGAGTTGGTGTGGAGCACCCGGTCCTCCATCCACCCGCCGAAGCCCTCCTCGATCCAGAAGGGGGCCTTCCACTGGATGCGCTTCCACACGCACACGAGCAGGTGGCCGACGGCGTGCACGTTGGCGCCGTGCATCTCGTTCGTCCCGGGGAGGTTCGACCGGCCGAGGACCTTCGGCTCGTACCACTTCATGCCCGTGGACTTGCGGAGGATGTCGAGGAGCGGCGGGCTCATGCCGCGGAACTTCGCCGCCTCCCCGTCCAGCCACTTGCGGTACTGCTCCTCGCCGCGGCACGCCACGACGAGCGCGCGCCCCTGCCACGGGTCGGAGCCGAGCACCTCCTTCGCGAGGTCCCATGCGCGCTCCAGGTCCGCCACGCGATCGGGGCCCTTGCCGTCCTCGAGGAAGTCGGCGCACTCGAAGTGGTCCGTCACCGTCACGTCGGGGCGGGTTCCCAGGAGATCCGCGTACCGCTGCAGGAGCGCCGCCCTGGACCGGTCCGCCTCGGGCAGCGCCGCCGCCGCGGGGCGATCCACCCAGCGGCCGTCCACGAGCACGTGGCCGAGAGCCTCGTGCGTGCGGGCGTGCTGCGGGTCGAGATCCAGCGCCAGCGCGAGCGTCTCCTTCCGGCCCTCGGCGAGTCCCTGGGCGCCGGCCCATGCGGCCAGGTCCACTAGCGCGTTCGCGTCGCGGCGCCCGTGCAGCGCGCGGCGGAGCCTCTCCAGGTCCGCCTTCGCGTCCTTCGACGGCACCCGCGCGCGGACGTCCGTGCGCGGGACCTCCCGCCTCCCCTCCGCCGTCACCAGCACCAGCATGCCGTCGGGCCGCTCCTCCACCACCGCGGCGAACAGGTCCTTCCCGTCCTTCATGCGCAGCGTGTCGGCGCGGGCGGGGGCGGTGAGGGTGAGGGCGAGGGAGAGGGAGAGGGCGAGGCACAGCGCGACGCGGGGTGCGGGCATCGCCCCATGGTAGCGGCCCCCGTCGCGGGCCGGGGGGTACGATGCGGCCATGCGGGCGCGTCGACGGCGACACCGGTGGTCGGGGGGCCTTCTCGCCCTCTTCGCATCCGTGGTCCCCGCCATGGCGGCGGGCTGCGGGGGCGACCCGGCGCCGGTGGCCCCGCCGGGGGCGGGAGCGGTGGCTGCGATTGACGCCCCCTCCGCGACCCCCGCGGAGCGCGGCGCGGCGCTGTTCGCGAAGCGGGTCGGCGGGCTGGCGTGCGCGGACTGCCACGCGACCTCCGGCGAGGACCAGCCGCGGGAGGACCGGCGGTTCCTCGCCCACACGCTCCGCGACGCGACGCGGCGGCCGCACTGGTGGTACGGGACGATCTCCGCGGAGAAGGGCGGCACCGTGGCCGACGCCGTGCTGACGTGCGTGGCCCGCTTCCAGCAGCGCTCCTGGAACCTCGTCCTGCCCGTGCGGCCCGACGGCGGGAAGGACCTCTCGAAGGTCGAAATGCCCGCCGCCGATCGGGACGCCCTCGTGGCCCATCTCGAGTCCCTGGCCGCGCCGGGGCCCCACCCCGCTTCCCCCGCGAAGCGGGACGCCTCGGCGGAGGCGCTCCGCCGCGTGGACGGACTCGCCGGCGACAGGGAGCGCGGCCGCGCCGTCTACGCGCGCTCCTGCCTCCTCTGCCACGGGCCCGGCGGGAAGGGGGACGTCGGCTCCTCCCTCCGCGGGGACAGCCAGGCCCCGGACCGGTGGCGCGTCATCGAGTACGTCCGCGCCGGCCCCGACCGCGCGGCGCGGGAGCAGATCGACGCGTGGATGCCCTGGTTCACTCCCGACGTCCTGCCCGATCAGGACCTGGCCGACGTCGCCGCCCTCCTGGAGGGTGACGACTGGTGAGTCCCCCGCCGCGACGACAACATTCCCGGAATGTTGCGTGCGAGTTCGCGGGGAGGTGAGGACTCTGGTCGAAATTACTGCGTCACACCGAGGTCGAGCGAGGAGGCCCAGGGCAAGGCGCACCGACGAAGGTGACCCGACTGAGGGTCACAGAGGAGGTGCAACGCGGCCATGGGCCTCCGCAGCCGACCGGATGTAGCAGTAGTTTTGACCAGGGTCCTTGGGCACCGGGACCGCCCCCGCCGCGACCCGGGACGCGGTTCAGGGGGCGCGGTGCCAGCGGGGGCCGCGCGGGGTGTCCTCGAGGACGACGCCGAGGGCGGCGATCTCGGCGCGGAGGGCGTCGGACCGGGGGAAGTCGCGGGCCAGGCGGGCGGCCTCGCGCTCGGCGATCTTCGCTTCGACGACGGAGTCCGGAACCGGGCCGCCGGCGGCCCCCGCCCCCATCGTCCCGCCCGGGCCCGCGCCGCCCCCGCCGACCGCGCCCCGCTCCCCCGCCGCCCCCCCGCGCCCCCCACCCGCCGCGTGGGCCGGCACCGGCGTCAGCACGTCGAGCACGTCGTCGAAGACGCCGAACAGCGCGCGGATGCGATCGGCGTCGGAGACCTCCCACGTGTCCCGGGAGTTCACCCAGCGGACCGCCTCGTGCACCTGCGCCAGCGCCGCGGAGACGTTCAGGTCGTCGGCCAGCGCCGCCCGGAACCCCGCCTCGATCGTCCCCGCCCGCGCCGCCGTTCCGTCCGTGAGCGTCGCGTCGGAGTGCGTGCGCAGGTTGCGGAGGCAGCCGCGGATGCGCTCCACGGCCTTCGCCGCCCCCTCGATGGCCTCCTCCGTGAAGTTCACGTGCGCGCGGTAGTGCGTCGAGAGGAGCAGGTACCGCACCGCCACCGGGTCGTGCCCCCGCTCGACGACGTCGTCCAGCGTCCAGAAGTTGCCCAGCGACTTCGACATCTTCCGCCCCTCGACGTTCATGAAGCGGCTGTGGAGCCAGAACCGCGCGAAGGGGACGCCGTACGCGCCCTCGCTCTGCGCGATCTCGCACTCGTGGTGCGGGAAGAGGTGATCCTCGCCGCCGGCGTGGATGTCCAGCGTCGGCACGCCCAGGCATGCCGCCGCCATCACCGAGCACTCGATGTGCCAGCCGGGGAAACCGCGCCCCCAGGGCGCGTCCCACTGCTGGAGGTGGTCGGGGTCGGTCTTCCACAGCGCGAAGTCGGCGGGGTGCCGCTTGTCCGGATGGGGCTCCACGCGCGCGCCCGCCACGAGGTTCTCCAGCGTGTTCCGGCTGAGCCGCCCGTACGCCGGGAAGGTCGCGACCTCGAAGTAGACGTTGCCCCCGACGACGTACGCGTGCCCCTTCGCGACGAGGCGCTCGATGAGCGCGATCATCCCCCCGATGTGCTCCGTGGCGCGCGGGTACGCCTCCGCGTCCCGGATGCGGAGCGCGCGGCGGTCCCGGTGGAAGCGGTCGATGTAGCGCTGCGCCACGGCGAGCGGGTCGACGCCCTCGCTGCGCGCCGCGACTTCCATCTTGTCCTCGCCGCCGTCGGCGGTGTCGTCCCGCGTCAGGTGACCGACGTCGGTGATGTTCATCACCTTGCGCACGCGGTGGCCGAAGAGCTCCAGCGTGCGGCGGAGCACGTCCCAGCACACGTTCGTGCGGAAGTTCCCGATGTGCGCCGGCGCGTACACCGTCGGCCCGCAGGCGTAGAGCGTCACCACGCCGGGCTCCGCCGGCAGGAAGGGGCGCGTCTCGCCGGAGAGGCTGTCGTGCAGGCGGATCACCGGTGGCGCCGTCACCCGTCCTCCCGTTCCGCGCCGGGCACGAGGAGCACGACGGCGTGCGCCTCCAGCGCCTCGCCGGCCCCCTCGGGCCCGAGCCCCTCCGCCGTCTTCGCCTTCACCGACACCTCCGCCACGTCGAGTCCGAGCAGCAGCGCGAGGGAGGCCCGCATCGCGCCCCGGTGCGGGCCCAGCCGCGGCGTCTCCAGCACGACGACGGCGTCCGCGTTGGAGGGACGGAACCCGCGCGCCGCCGCCGCGGCCACGGCGTGCTCCAGGAACACCCGGCTCGGCGCGTCCTTCCATCTCGGATCCGACGACGGGAAGAACTCGCCGATGTCCCCGAGGCCGGCGGCGCCGAGGACGGCGTCGGTCACCGCGTGCAGCAGCACGTCCCCGTCGCTGTGACCGAGGGGCCCCCGGTCGTGGGGGATGGTCACGCCGCCGAGGACGAAGGGCCGGCCCGGAACGAGGCGGTGCCGGTCCCACCCGATGCCGACGCGCGGGGCCCCGCTCACGACCGGTCCCCCTCCGCCACCGTGCCGCCGCCGCGGAGCGAGAGCAGCGCCGCGGCGAGGGCGAGATCCCCGGGCACGGTGATCTTGAAGTTGAACGGGTCCCCCTCCACGAGGGTGACGGGGATGCCGATGCGCTCCAGGAGCGCGGCGTCGTCGGTGGCCTCCGCCCCGTCGCGGGCGGCGCGCGCGAGGGCCTCGGCGAGGACCTCGCGCCGGAACGCCTGCGGCGTCTGCGCGCGCCAGAGGCCCTCCCGCGGAATCGTGCCGGCGATGCGGCCGCCGGCGCCCTCGCGCTTGAGCGTGTCCGTGACGGGCGTGGCGAGGATCGCGGCCCCGTCCCGCGACGCCGTCGCGGCGACGCGCGCGGCGGCGTCCGCGGAGACCAGCGGCCGCGCCGCGTCGTGCACGAGGACGACCTCCGCGTCCGCGGGGAGCGCCGCGAAGCCGGCCGCCACGGAGTCCTGCCTCCGGACGCCTCCGGGCACCACCGCCGAGACCCGCAGGCGCGCCAGTTCCGCGGGCCAGCGGGCGCGCGTCCTCTCCTCCTCGCCGGGCGGGACGACGACGACCTGGCCCGCGAGCCCGGGGAGGGCCGCCAGGGCGTCCAGCGCGCGGAGGAGGAGCGGTCGGCCGGCGAGATCCACGAAGGCCTTCGGGCCCGCGGCGCCGAGGCGGACCCCCTCCCCGGCGGCGACGACGACGGTGGCGACGCGCATGGCGGGAGCGTACCCGGACCGGCGGCGGCGCGGACGGCGGATCGGCCGGCGGCGTGGACCGCGAACTCGCACGCAACATTCCGGGAATGTCGTCGTCGGGTCGCGGGGGCGGGGGACGGAAGGGGGGCGGGCCCATGGGGAGGCGGCCGGCGCGGGTGCGATTCCGGCCCGCGGAGCGGACGGTGGCCCGTAGCATCGCGGGTTCCGCGTCCACCGCCCATCGCACGGAGGTCTCCCATGCACTGGTCCCGTCTCGCCGCGTCGGCGCTGCTCGCCCCCGCCCTCGTGGCCGCCGCCCCCGCCCCGCTCCTGGCCCAGGAGGGGGACGCCTTCCACGTCGCGGCGAAGGAGGGCACGCTCCCCAACGGGATGAAGGTCATCGTGGTGGAGCGCAACGCCGTCCCCACGGTCTCGTGCGTCATCAAGTTCCGCGTGGGGTCCGTGGACGAGCACCCCGGCATCACCGGCATCGCCCACATCCTCGAGCACATGCTCTTCAAGGGGAGCGACGTGCTGGGGACGAAGGACTACGCGGCGGAGAAGCCCCTGCTGGACCGGACCGAGGAGCTGTACCAGGAGATCGTCCGGGCCCGCGCCGCCGTCCCCATCGCCATCCGCCGCAACACGGAGGTCTACGAGTCCATCGTCTCCGTCTCCCACCGGCTCGCCGTGAAGGAGGCCACGCCGCCGGAGCGCCGGGACGCCGCCGTGGAGGCCGAGGTGACCGCCCTCCGCACCGAGGCCACCGCGCTCCGCGCCATGGGGCCCGAGGTCGAGCGGGTGTTCGACCTGGAGGCGGAGTTCTGCCGCGTGCAGGAGGAGGCGGAGCAGTACGTCGTGGACGACGAGGACTGGGCCATCCTCGACAGCGAGGGCGCCTGGGGACTCAACGCATCCACGGGCAACGACTCCACGCAGTACTTCTACAGTTTGCCGTCGAACCGCCTGGAGCTGTGGGCGGTCATCGAGTCGGGCCGCATGCGCAATCCCGTCCTCCGCCAGTTCTACAAGGAGCGGGACGTCATCATGGAGGAGCGCCGGATGCGGACCGACGACAGCCCCATCGGCCGCCTCTTCGAGGTGCAGAACGCCCTGGCCTTCGATGCGCACCCGTACCACTGGCCGGTCATCGGCTGGGCCAGCGACATCCGGAACATCTCGCGCACCCAGACGGAGCGGTTCTTCCGCAAGTACTACGCCCCCAATCGCGCCATCGCGTGCGTGGTCGGCGACGTGAAGTTCGAGCAGGTCATGGCGCTCCTCGACCGCTACTTCGGCGACATCCCGCGGCAGGAGGAGCCGGACCCGGTCCACACCATCGAGCCGGAGCAGAAGGGGGAGAAGCGGGTGGCGGTGACGTTCAAGAACCTGCGGGTCCCCATCGTCTCCGTCTCGTACCACCGGCCCGCGCTGGGCCACCCCGACTTCTACGTCCTGGACGTGATCACCGGCCTCCTCTCCGGCGGCAACTCGGCGCGGATGCCGAAGCACGTGTTCTGGCGGGATCGGGTCGGCCAGGTCCGCACGAGCAACGGCGACTCGCTCTATCCGGAACTGTTCTCCTTCCTCGGGCAGCCCATGCCGGGCAAGACGCCGGCGGACCTCGAAGCGGCCATCCAGAAGGAGGTCGAGGCGCTCCAGACGGAGCCCGTCGCCGAGGGGGAACTGGAGCGCGTGCGCACGCAGAACTACGCCCAGCTGGTGCGCGGCGTCGAGGACAACATGGGGCTGGCGCAGACCCTGAGCAGTTACGAGCGGCTCTACCGGTGGGACTACATCAACACCTACGCCGAGCGGATCAACGCGGTGACCGCCGCGGACATCACGCGCGTCGCGCGCAAGTACTTCCGCCCGGAGAACCGGACCGTCGTCCACCTCGTCGCCGAGCAGAAGGCCCCCTAACGGACCCAGGAACGGAGATCCCATGACCCCCCGTGCCATCCGCTCCGACTCCCCGCCCCGGCGCCGCCTCGCCGCGGCAGCCCTCGCCGCCGCCTTCCTCGCCGTGCCCGCGACACCGGGCTGCGCGATGGCGACGCAGTCCGGCGCCGCCGACGGCGCCTCCGCCGCCCGTCGCAGCGGCGACGCCTCCCGCCCCCGCCACCCCCGGGACCTCAAGTTCGAGCCGCTCACGTACGAACTCCGCCGGACGGAGCGCGTCGTGCTCTCCAACGGGATGGTCGTTCACCTGATGGAGGACCACTCGCTCCCCCTGGTGTCCGGCAGCGCCCAGTTCCGCGGCGGTGCCGTGTTCGATCCGCCGGGGAAGGAGGGGCTCGCGTCGCTGGCGTGCTCCATGGTGCGCACCGGCGGCACGACGTCCGTGCCCGCGGCGGACCTGGACGAGCGGCTGGACGAGATCGCCGGTTCGGTCTCCGTCGGCGCCGGCACGGAGTCGGCGTCCGCGTCCTTCTCGTTCCTCGCCCGCGACACCGCGGCGGGCCTGGCGCTCTTCGCCGACGTGCTCCGCAACCCGACGTTCGACGCGCAGCGGTTCGCGCAGGTGAAGATGCAGTCGCTGCAGGGCCTCCAGCAGCAGATGCAGAGCCCCGGCGGCGTCCTCGGCCGGACGTTCCCCGGCGTCGTCTACGGCGGCCATCCCTACGGACGGGTGCCCACGCAGGCGTCCCTCTCGGCCATCAAGGCCGCGGACCTCGCCGCGTACCACGCGAAGTGGTTCCACCCGGAGACGTTCGTCCTCTCCGTGGCCGGCGACTTCCGTCGCGACGAGATGCTCGCGACCCTCGAGCGGGTCTTCGCCGGATGGGCCGCGTCGCCGGAGGAACTGCCCCGCGACCCCGAGGAGTTCGCGCGGGAGTACCGCGGCGGCCACCACGTCGTGGCGCTGCCGGGCACCGACCAGACCAACCTCTCCATGGGCCACTGGGGCCCGAAGCAGGTCAGCCGGGATCGCGTCGTCTGCGACGTGATGAACCTGATCCTCGGGGGCGGCTCCTTCTGGTCCCGCATGACCAAGGTCGTCCGCACCAAGGAGGGCCTCGCCTACTCCGTCGGCTCGCGCTTCTCCCGCGGCTCCGTGGGCGGCCTGTTCACCGCGAACACGCAGACCAAGGCCGAGTCCACGTACCGCGCCATCGCCCTCATGGTGGACCTCATCCGCGAGATCCGGGACCAGCCCGTGACGCAGGAGGATCTCGACCAGGCGAAGAACGCCGTGCTCAACTCGTTCGTGAGGGTCATCGAGAGCCCCGCCTCGCTGGCCGCGCAGTACGCCGACCTGGAGTTCAAGGGCTACCCCGCGGACTGGCTGGACCAGTACCGGGACATCGTCCGCTCCGTGACCATCGAGGACGTCCAGCGGGTCGCGCAGGAGTACCTCCGCCCGGACCACCTGGAGTTCGTCGTGGTCGGCGACCCGTCCCGGTTCGACGCGCCGCCGGCCTGGCTCCCGAAGGCGCGGACGCTGCCGGTCCAGTAGCGGCGCCGTGCGGGTCCTCGGCATCGACCCGGGCACGCGGGTCGTCGGCTGGGGGCTCGTGGAGCGGCAGGGGAGCCGCCTCGTCGCGCTGGGCTGGGGCGTGCTGCGCGCCCGCGCCTCGGAGGACATCCCCGAGCGCCTCGTCGTCCTCCACGAGGGCGTCCGGGGCCTCGTGCGGGAGCACCGCCCCGGCCGCGTGGCCATCGAGGAGGCCTTCTTCGGCAAGAGCGGCCGCGCCGCGCTGGCGCTGGGGGAGGGGCGCGGCGCCGCCATGGTGGCCGTGGGGCTGGAGGGGGTCCCCGTGGTCCAGTTCCCCCCCGCCACGGTGAAGAAGGCGGTCACCGGTCGCGGCGGCGCCGCGAAGGAGCAGGTGGGGGCGATGGTCAAGGTGCTGCTCGGCCTCGACTCCATCCCCGCGCCGCCCGATGCCGCCGACGCCCTGGCCGTGGCCATCTGCGCGCTGCACCGGGGGGGTTGACACGCCTCCTGACCCGACGTGTCCGCGGGGGACCGCGGGAGGTGCATGGGGGCGGCCATGGCGGTCCCGGCGCGCCCCGGCGGCGTCCTCTCCGTGAAGGGATCGCGGTAGCGCCTCCGCGGGGACGGAATCGCCCCTCCGCGCCCCACCGTCCTCCCCCGGGAGTGTCTCCCCTCCGCCGCCGGACTGCGGGAGGATCGCGGCCCATGCCGCCCCCGGTCTCCTCCCCCGCCCTGGTCCTCCGCAAGTTCGAGTACGGCGAGACGAGCCAGGTGCTCCACCTCTTCACGCGGGACCGCGGACGCGTCCACGTGCTGGCGAAGGGGACGGCGCGCCCCCGGTCCTCCTTCGGGGGGCCGGTGGACGTGCTCGAACTGGGCGTGGCCCGGTTCCACCCGCGGCGGGACGGCCTCGCGGTGCTCGCCGGCTTCGACCGGGAGACGAACTTCCCCGCGCTGCGGCGGGACATCCGCCGCCTCGACGCCGCGTTCTCCGTGCTGGAGATCCTCGTGCAGACCACCCGGGAGGACCAGCCCGACGGGGATCTCTTCGACACGGCGCTGGAAGGGCTCCGCGCGCTGGAGTCGGTGACCGCCGATCGGGTCCCCGTCGCGCTGCTCCGCTTCGACCTGCGGGCGCTGGACGCGCTGGGGCTCGCCCCGGTGCTGGACGCGTGCGCCGGGTGCGGGGGGCCCGCCGGGGGTCCCGGCCTCGTGCTCTCGGCGGCCAAGGGCGGCCTCCTCTGCGCCCGCTGCCGCGACGGGGACGCGTCGGCGCTCCCCTGCCGGCCCGGCGTCGCCGCGGCACTCGCCCGCGTCGCCGATCCCGATCCCGACGCCGCCGCGCGCCTCGTGCTCTCCGCCGCCGACGGACGGGACGCCCGCTCGCTGGCCGCGGCGCTGCTGCGTCACGCCCTGGATCGGGACGTGCGGCGGTGAGCGGGGGCGGACAATTGGGACGCGCGGGAACGCGCCGTACGTAGATTCCCCCGATGGGCGCGTCGGGAGCGCGCCCTCCGTCCCCCGGAGCCCCCTCCATGCGCCTGCGTCCCGGCCTCGTAGCCGCGGCCCTCGCCCTGGCCGTCGCGACCCTCGGCGGCTGCACCCTCGGCCCCGGATCGCCCCCCCCCGTCTCCACGGAGGGCGTGCGCCGGGCGGAGGACGACGCCGCCAGCCTCTTCGCACGGGCGGAGGCGCTGCGCGAGCGGGGGGAGTGGGACGAGGCGCGCAGCACCTTCACGGCGGTGACCGAGGACTACCCCGCCTCCCCCCTCGCCACGGAGGCCCAGTTCCAGGCCGCCGAGTGCGCGTACGGCGCCCGGCGCTGGTGGCCCGCGGGCATGGCCTTCGGCCAGTTCATGGAGGACCGTCCGCTCACCGAGAAGGTCGCCATCGTCGAGAAGCGCATGTACGACATCGGCGACTTCCTCGTGGAGGACGGCAAGCGCGGCCTCTGGGGCACGGGCGTGTTCGAGTACTCCGACCAGGGCATCCAGATCCTCCGGCGTCTCGCGACCGTCATGCCCACGGGGAACTACGCCGACGACGCGCTCATGCGGATCGGACGCTACTACGCGGAGGTCCGGGACTTCGAGGGGGCGGAGCAGACGCTGGACGAACTGCTGAAGAACTACCCCGACTCGGAGTGGCGCCTCGAGGCGCGATTCCTCCTGGCGTGGGTGTGCCGCGAGGACAACCGGGGGCCGGAGTACGACGGCCGCAAACTGCGCGAGGCGCGGGCCCACTTCCGGACCTTCGTGGACCGCGCGTCCCAGACCGCGGCGGCGAAGGAGGAGTACGCCGACCGCATCGCCGCGGCCAACGCGGAGGTCGAGGCCATCGATGGGGACCTCGCCCGCAAGGCCCTCGCCCGCGCCGCGCTCTACGAGCGCATGGAGCGTCCCGAGGCGGCGCTGTTCGTGCTCGAGGAGGCGGCCCGCACCCTGGGACGGACGGCGCCCGGACGGGAGTGCGCCGAGCGCGCCGCGGCGCTGGGGAAGCGCCTGGGCGTCCAGCGGCCCGCCGCCCCGCCCGAACCCCCTCCCCCGGCGGAGGGGGACGCGAAGCCGGGGACCCCGTGAGGGCCGTCCGCCGGGCGCTCGCCGCGACGCTGCTGGCGGCGGCGACGCTCCTCGCGGCGGGCTGCGGCTATCGCCTCGGTCCCGGGAGCCCCGTCGGGGGGGCGACCTCCGTCGCGCTGCCCATCTTCGACAACCGCACGTTCCGCCGCGGCGTCGAGACGGATCTCGCCCGCCTGCTCGTGTCGGAGGTCCACGCGCGCACGAGGCTCCGCGTGGTGGACGAGGGCGCCGACGTGGTCGTCCGCGGGTCCATCCTGACCATCGAGGAGGACGTCCTCTCGCTCCGCCCCGGCGAGCGGATCCGCGAGTCCGCCGTGCTCGTCACCATCGAGGTCACGCTCGTGGACGGCCGCACCGGGGAGCCCCTCCGCAAGGCGTTCCGGCGCACGGAGCGCGAGTCATTCGTGCCCGGCATCGGCGAGAGCCTGCGCACCGCCCGCATCGAGGCCCTTCGCCGGCTCGCCGCCGACGTCGTGGACGCCCTCGCGCCGTAGCCCGCCTCCGCGGGCTGGCCCGAACCAGCGCCAGAAGAGCGCCGCCGCCGCGAGATAGAGGCCCATGGTGGAGAGCATCCCCGGCAGGTAGCCGTGGTGCTCGATCAGCCAGCCGCCGAGGACGGCGCTGAGCATCCAGGAGCCGTTCCACGCGAACGTCCGCACGGCGTTCGCGACCGCCTGCTCGCCGGGGGAGACGAGGTCCGCGGCGAAGGCCTGCGAGACGGGCTGGTTCATGTTCATGAGCGCCCCGCGCATCCAGAACGCGCCCACGGCCACCCACAGCCGATCCGTCACCGCCAGCACGAGGAAGAACGGGACCGCGAGGATCTGCGTCGCGATCACGGCGCGCACGTGCCCGAACCGCCGCGCCAGCATCGGCCCGAGGACGAATCCCGCCATGGTCAGGACGTGGGCGACGGAGAAGTAGAAGCCCACGGACGCGGGCCCCTGGCCGAATCGATCGCGGAAGTACAGGTTCAGGAACGGCACCGTGAGCCCCGCGCCGAAGCCGATGAGGAAGGCCGGCGCCGTCAGGCGGAGGATGAGGCCCATCTCCGGGGAACGGAGGCGGTCCCGCCAGTTCCGGGAGTGCGCCGGGAGCGGGAGCATCGCGATCCGCGAGTACGGCGCCGCCGCGAGGAGGCTGCACAGCGCCGCCACGACGAGCGCCCAGCCCAGGCCCGCGGTGTCGGAGCCGAGCCGCCGCGACAGGAGGCGCGTCAGGGCCCCGGTCCCCCAAGCGGCGACGACCATGGCCAGCGCCTCCAGGGCGGCCGCCAGGCCGAACAGTTCGGTGCGGCTCGCCGACTCCTCGGTCCGCGCGAAGAACGGCGCCTCTGCCACCCAGTGGACGGCGAACAGGGTCCCCGCGAGGAAGGAGAGGAGGAGGACGACCCAGGGCAGCGGGAACCGCACCATGAGCACGAGGCACAGGGAGAACCCCACCGCGGTGAACGCGAAGATGCGCCCCGGGCGCCGGCGCTCCACCCAGGCGGCGGCGGGCAGGGCGACGACCACGAGACCGAGGCTCCATGCCGCCAGGGTCCCGCCGATGGCGCTCTCCGACCACCCCAGGCCGGCCAGGAACAGGTTCAGGTGCACCTGCATGGCGCCGAACCCGATGCCCATGAGCCCCATCCCCCACAGGAACCGGCGCGTGTCGGGGGAGAATCCCCGCGCGGAACGGAGGAGGTGGCGGAGCCCGTCGCGCAGCATCGACGGAGGCTACGCGGCCGCAGACGCGGGACGGGACGATCCCCGACCGGTCGGCGGGCGGCGTTCGACCTGCGGCGCCGCCGTCCGCTCGGCTAGACTGGCCGCCGACCGGGCGGAGGGAGGCACCCATGGCGATCGTGCGCGTCATCGATCAGTACGAGTTCCCCCTGATGAAGCGGGAACTCCAGCGGGCGGTCCGGGGCGGCGACACGAACATCGCCGCCGTCGTGAACGGGTCGAACATGTTCGCCATCTGCATCTCCGCCCTGGCGCCGGCGGATCGGCTCGCCATCCAGGAACTGGCCCGCCGCAAGGGCATGGAGGCGCTGCTGGCGCGCCCCCGCGACCCCGACTACGAGGAGCAGCTGGACGTCATCCTGATGGGGACCTTCACCGCGTACCTGGCGGTCATCGAGGACGTCAAGGAACTGGGCCCGGGGATGCTGCGCGTCGGCAGCGAGATGAAGCGGGCCATCTTCGATTTCAGGGAGCGGGTCTTCCAGATCGAGACGCCCGTGGGCACGCTCACGCTGGGGCGGGACACCGTCGTGATGGGAATCCTCAACCTGACCCCGGACTCGTTCAGCGACGGCGGCAGCGTCGACTCCGTCCCGAAGGCCGTGGCGCGGGCGAAGGAGATCGCCGAGCAGGGCGCGGAGATCCTCGACGTGGGCGGGGAGTCCACGCGCCCCGGATCCGATCCCGTGGATCCGGCGGAGGAGCAGAGGCGCGTGCTCCCCGTCGTGGAGGCGCTCTTCAAGGCCGACTACCCCATCCCCGTGAGCATCGACACGCGGAACGCCTCCACCGCCGAGAAGTGCCTCGCCGCCGGCGTGTCCATGGTGAACGACGTGAGCGGCCTCCGCCACGACCCCGCCATGGGGGACGTCGTGGCCCGATCCGCGGTCCCCATCATCCTCACGCACTCCCGCGGCACCCCGAAGGACATGGCGTCGATGACGAACTACCACGACCTCATGGCCGAGGTCGTGGCGGAACTCCGCCAGGCCCTCCTCCGCGCGCGCAACGCCGGCATCGACGCGAACCACGTCATCCTGGACCCCGGCATCGGCTTCGCCAAGGACGCGGAGCAGAGCGTCGAGGTGATCCGCCGGTTCTCCGAACTGCGGACCCTCGGCCGACCCATCCTCGTCGGACCGTCGCGCAAGTCGTTCCTCGCGCGCATGGGGGCGGAGACGGACGCGGACCGCGCCGGTCTCGCCACGGCGGCGGCCGTCGCCGCCTGCGCCTACGCGGGCGCGCAGGTGGTGCGGGTCCACGACGTCGCCCAGGCCGTGGCGGTGCTCCGCGTGGTGGACGAGATCCGTCGCGTGGTGTAGGGGGCCGTGCCCGCCACCAATCCCTGGACGATCACGCCGGCCATCGCGACGGTTCTCTTCCTCGCGCTGGTGCTGTACGCGCTGGCGCGGGCCCTCCGCGGGACGCTCTTCGGAGGCATCGTCCGGGGGCTCTCCATCACCCTCGCCGTCGTGAGCGGGACGACCATCCTGTCGAGCATCCTGCTGCGGCAGCACGACGTGGCCCGCGTGCTGGACATCCTCCTCCCGGCGGTGACCATCTGCCTCGTGGTCCTCTTCCAGCCGGAGATCCGCCGCGCGCTGCTCCGCGTGGGGGGCCCCGGGCTCCCCCTCGGGCCGCCGCCGTCGCGGGAGGCGCTGGAGGAGGCCTTCCGCGCCGTGGAGTGGCTCGCCCGGGATCGCCGCGGCGCCATCCTCGTCTTCGAACGGGGCACGGGGCTGGCCGAACTCGCCCACACGGGCGTGGACGTCGACGCGGCGCTGCGCGCGGAGACCGTCCTCGCCGCGTTCGCGCCGGGATCGCCGCTCCACGACGGGGCGCTGGTCGTGCGCGGGGATCGGGTCGTCGCCGCCGGTTGCACGCTTCCCCTGGCGCGCGGGGACGTCCCGGGCACGGCGGGGTTCCGCCACCGTGCGGCGCTGGGACTCTCCGAGCAGACCGACGCGGTGGCGGTCGTGGTCTCCGAGGAGACGGGCCAGATCTCGGTGGCCCGCGACGGCACGCTGACCGCGCTTCCCGACGCCGCCGCGCTCCGGGGCGAACTGGCGGGTCTCGTCGAGCGGGCGACGCGGTGACGCGCCCTCCGCGGCGCCTGTTCGGGACCGACGGCATCCGCGGCCGCGCCGGCGCGGGCCCCCTCGCGGCGGAGTCCGTCCTCGCGCTGGGTCGCGCCGTGGCGGAGGCGGTGCGGGCGGGCCGGCCCGCGGACTCGCCGCCGCCGCGGGCGCTCCTGGGCCGGGACACGCGCCCCTCGGGGCCCATGGTCTCCGGCGCCTTCGCGGCGGGACTCCAGTCCGGCGGCGTCGCCGTGGAGGACGGAGGCGTCCTCCCCACCCCCGCCGTCGCGCTGCTCGTGCGGCGCGGGCGATTCGACCTGGGCGTCGCCGTGTCCGCCTCCCACAACGCCGCCGCGGACAACGGGCTCAAGCTCCTCGGCGGGGACGGCGAGAAGGTCGCCGACGGGTTCGAGCGGACCGTGGAGGCGGCGTTCGCCGCCGCGCGCCGTCGCCGCGCCTCCCCCGCCGCGGGGGACCCGGCCCCGGGGAGGCTGCGGCCCGCCGCGGGAGACTACGTGGACGCGCTGGCGGCGGAGTTCCGCGGGACGCGGCTCCGCGGCATCCCCGTCGTGCTCGACGGCGCCGAGGGGGCCGCCTCCGCCACCGCGCCCGAGGTCCTCCGTCGCCTCGGCGCGACGGTCCACGCCATCCGATGCGACGGCGACGGCGCGCGCATCAACGAGGGCTGCGGCGCCCTCCACCCGGAGAGCGCGGGGCGCGCCGTGCGGCGCCGCGGCGCCCGCCTCGGCATCGCGCTGGACGGGGACGCCGACCGCTGCATGCTCCTCGACGAGCGCGGCCGCGTGCGGGACGGCGACGACTTCCTGGCCGCCATGGCGCCGCGCCTGCGCGCGCGGGGCCGGCTCCCCGGCGCCGCCGTCGTGGGCACGGTGATGTGCAACGGCGGGCTCGACGGCTTCCTCGCGGAGCATGGCGTGCGCCTGCTGCGGACCCCCGTGGGCGATCGCCACGTGGCGGAGGCGCTGCGGGGCGGCGGCCTCGCGCTGGGGGCGGAGCCCAGCGGCCACGTGCTCGTGCCGCGCGGCGGCCTCCTCACCTCCGACGGGCTCGTGACGGCCCTGCTCGTGCTGCGGGAGATGGCGCGGACGCGGCGGCCCCTGTCCGCGCTCCTCGAGGGGTTCCGGCGCGTACCCCGCGCCGAGGGGACGGTGGGCGTCGTCCGCCGCACGCCCGTGGAGGAGGTCCCGGCGCTCCGGACCGCGCTCCGCGCCGCGGAAGCGGCGGTGGGGTCCGGGGGGCGGATCCTCGTCCGGCAGTCCGGCACGGAGCCCCGCGTCCGCGTGCTGGTGGAGGCCGGCTCCGCGGCGCTGGCGGGCCGCGTGCGGGACGACCTCGTCGCCGCCGTCGGCGGAGCGCTGGGGCCGGCGGGTTGAATCTCCCCTCCCCCGTCCTCGCCGTGGAGACCTCCTCGCCGGAGGGCTCGGTGGCGCTCCTCGTGGCGGGGCGGCCCTGCGCCGAGGAGATCCTGGGCGCCGGCACGCGCCACGGGCGGGAACTCCACCCGGCGGTGGATCGTCTGCTGCGCGCCGCCGGGGCCGTCCCCGCGGACCTCGCGCTGGTCGTGGTCGGGCTCGGCCCCGGCTCCTTCACGGGGATGCGCGTGGGCCTCGCCGCCGCCCGCACGCTGGCGTGGGCGCTGGGAGCGCCGCTCGTCGGCGTGCCCTCCTTCGATGCCCTCGCCGCGGCGGCTCCGCCGGACCGCCCCGTGGCGGCGGTCCGCGACGCGCGGCGCGATCACGTGTACGCCGCGCTCTACGGCCCCGCCGACGGGGACGGCGTCCGCGCCGTCCTCGTCGCCCCGTGCCGCCTCCCCGTCGCGGAGGCCGCCGCCCTGCTCCCCGCCCGCTCCCGCGTCGTGGGGGACGCCGCTCCCGTCGTCCTCGCCGCGTCCTCCGCGGAGGGCGTCGCCGCGTCGGACCCGCCCGGGGACCGCGCCCCCGCCTCGCTGCTCGCGCGCCTCGGCGCGCGGCGGTTCGCCCTCCACGGGGCCCCCGACGCCGACGGGATCACGCCGCTCTACCTGCAGGAGGGCGTCGCGCCTCCCCGGAGCCCGGCCCCCCGGTGACCACCTCGGAAGGCTCCCCCCGCCCCCCCCGGCCCGGCGTGCCCCCGGCGGCCCGCGCCTGGGCGGAGGTGGACCTGGACGCCGCCGCGGCCAACGTGGGCGCGCTGCGCGCGCGCCTCCCCGCGGCGACGGCGGTCCTCGCCGTCCTCAAGGCGGACGCCTACGGCCACGGCGCGGTGGCGGCGGCGCGGCGCCTCCTCCGCGAGGGCGTGGCCATGCTCGGCGTGGGCGACTCCACGGAGGCCCTGGAACTCCGGGAGGCGGGCATCGACGCACCCCTCCTCGTGCTGGGCGCGATCCTCCCCGGCGAGGTCGAGAAGGTGGTGGCGTTCGGCGTGGCGGCCTGCGTCCACTCCGCGGGCCGCGTGGAACTGCTCGCGCGGGCGGCGGAGGCGCAGGGCCGGGTCATGGACGTCCACGTGAAGGTCGACACGGGCATGGGCCGCCTCGGCGCCTCCCCCGCCATGGCGCTCCCCATCGCCCGCGCCGTGGCGGCGGAGCCGGCGCTCCGCCTCGCGGGGGTCGCCACGCACTACGCCAGCGCGTCCTCCCCGGTGCCCTTCCAGACGGAGTCCCAGTTCACGGCGTTCCGCACCGTGCTGGCGGAACTGCGGGAGGCGGGCCTCCTCCCCCCGCTGGTCCACGCCAGCAGCACGGCGGCGCTGCTGGGTCCGCTGCGCGAGCACTTCACCATGGTGCGCCTCGGCGGAGGCGTCTGGGGCCTCGACCCGGGCAACCTGGACGACTCGGGGCCGACGCTCCGTCCGTGCCTCTCGCTGCGCACGCAGGTGCTGTTCATGAAGGACTTCCCCGCGGGATCGCCGGTGGGGTACCACCGGACCTTCGAGACGCGCCGCCCCTCCCGGATCGCCACCCTGCCCATCGGCTACAATGACGGCTACGGCTGGGGCCTCGGCGGCAGGGCCGAGGTCCTCGTGCGGGGGCGCCGCGTCCCCGTGGTGGGTGCCGTGAGCATGGACTACACCACCGTGGACGTGACCGACGTGCCCGGCGTGGAGACGGGCGACGAGGTCACCCTCATCGGACGGGACGGCCAGGAGGAGATCCGCGTGGAGGACCTGGCCCGCCTGCTCCGCACGATCCCCTACGAGATCACCTGCCGCCTGGGGAAGCGCATCGTGCGCGTCCACAGGGATGCCGCCACCCCCGGGGAGCGGCGTCCCGCGTGAAGATCCGCACCCGCACGGCGGTCCTCGTGTGCGGCGCCGCCGTCCTGCTCACCGCCGCCGGCATCGCCGCGCTGCTCCTCCGCCCGGAACGGCTGCGCGCCACGTTCACGGCGGTGCTGCAGGGGACCCTCCGCGAGGGATTCGTGGCGGAGATCGACGCCGTGCGCTGGTCCTCCGCGGAGGGACTTCGCGTGGAGGGGCTCCGGATCCGGGACGCCACGCGGGGCGAGACGCTCCTCAGCGTGCCCGCGCTCCGGGCCTCGACGCGCCTCTGGGCGCTGCTGCGGCACGGCCGGGTCACGGATGTCCGCGCGGAGCGGCCCGAGGTCCGCCTCGACCGCCTGCCCGACGGGAGCCTGCGCCTGGCGGGGGCGTTCCGCCCCGCCGCTCCGCCGGAACCGGGCGCCGAGCCCGCGGCGCTGCCGCGCATCCGCGTCGAGGGGGGGACGGTCCGCTTCACCGACTCCTCCCTCCTCGCGGAGGGGGAGACGGTGGTGCTGGAGATCGAGTCCCTGGAGGTCCAGGAGGGCCGTCCCGGCCACGCCTCCGCCATCGAGGGACGCCTCCGCGACACGGGCTCCACGGTCCGCCCCGGCGAAGGGGGCCTGGGCCCCGTCCTCGTGCGCGGCCAGTGGCCGCCGGGGCGGGAGGGACTGCACGTGCTGCTGCAGGAGTTCGAGGCGGGCGACGCGCTGCGGAACCGCCTCTCCGACGCGCTGCGCGCCGCCGTGGAGCCCGTGGCCATGGAGGGCCCCTTCGGCGAGGCCGGCGGTCTCCCCGGGCTCGAGGTGATCCTGGAGCAGGCGGACGAGGCCCGCCCCGTGGGACTGCGGGTCGTCGCGCGGCCCGCGGATCTCGCCGTGGTCATCGACGGCTTCCCCGCCCTGTTCACCGGCGTGCGCGGGGAGATCCGCTGGGCCGACGGCATCGTCACCATCCCCGACCTCGCGCTCCACCGCTCCGGCGCCGAGTTCCACATCATCGGCACGCTGGACCTGCGCGATCCGTCCGTGGATCCCGGCGGCCTCGCCGTGGACGTGAGGTTCTGGGCCAGGGACCTCTACCTCGATCGCGGGATCCGGGATGCCCTCCCTCCGGGCGTCCACCGCGTGTGGGACGCCTACGACTTCTCCGGGACCGTGGACATCACCGAGGCCGCTCCCGACGCCCCCGGCTCGTTCGACTCCCACGTGCGCATCCCGCGGGACGGCGGCCCCGCGGACGTGAAGGTGGCGGTGAGCGCGCGGGACGGCTTCCTCGCCTACCACGGCATGACCAACGCGCAGGGGATGCGGTACGGGTTCGACTATCCCATCACCGGGGCCCGGGGGCGGGTGGACGTGCGCTCCGACGGGACGGCCACCCGCATCACGCTGCGGGACATCGAGGGGAACCACGGCGACGTCCGGCTCCGCGCGTCCGGCGAGGTGCTCGACTACCACAAGGGGAGATCCCGCGTGGAGATCCACATCGTGGCGAGGGACCTCCCGCTGGACCGGGAACTGGCGGCCGCCTTCGACACGTCGGAGGTGTTCGACCGCTGGGCGCCGGAGGGCATCGCGGCGGAGGTCCAGGTGGGAATCCTCCAGGACCTCGACCTGGACCGCTACGCCTACACCAACATCGTCGTCCGCTTCGACGGGCGCGCCTCCTTCTCCTACTCCGGCTTCCCCCTGCGCCTCCGCGGGGTCGAGGGCGTCGTGGAGGAGAAGAAGGACCGCGTCGCCGGGGCCCTCGTCCCGCGCACGACGCTGCAGGGCATCCGGGGCTCCACGGAGGACGGCTCGCGGCTCCAGGTGGACGGGACGGTGCAGGGGGAGGAGGCGGCGCAGCGGCTCAACCTGACGGTGCGCGCCGAGGACCTCCTCCTCGACACGGGCCTGCGCTCCGCGCTGGCGGCGGACCCGCGCCGCGCGAAGGCGGTCGAGGCCTGGGACTCCCTGGGCCCCTCGGGACGGGCGTCGGGGCGGGCGGAGATCACCGGGACGGAGCGGGATCCCGTCGTGGCTCTCCGCATCGACCTGGACGGGCGCACCACCGTCCAGGGGTGGGACCGCCTGCGGCAGCGCGTCGAGGGGATCGAGGGGAGCCTGACCATCCTCCCCGACGAGGTCACGCTCCGCGGGATCCGCGGCCGGGGCGAGCACGGCGAGGTGCGGATCCCGTCGGCGACCATCCGCACCGTGGAGAGCGGGACGACCCTCGACCTCCTGCTCGAGGCGGACGACTTCCCCATGGACGAATCGACGCGCGCCTCCCTGGGCCCGGTGGCGGAGCGGTCCGCGGGCTACTACGAGTTCGTGCGGCCGCAGCCGGGCCTCCGCGCCGACCTCCGCGTGCAGGTCTCCGGCGACGCGTCCGCGCCGGCGGCCCGCGTCGTGGCCGAGAACGTGCAGGGCGGCCTCGCTCCGCTGGGGCTCCGCAACCTGGACGTGGGGACGGGGCGCGTCGTGGTGGACGGCGGCGTGGTGACGGTGACCGGCGTCGAGGCGTCCATGGCGAACCGGGACCTCGTGGTGAAGGAGGGAAGGCTCGACCTGGACGCGGGCACCGCCGACCTGGCCTTCGAAGTGCGCCGCCTCCGGTGGCCCCGGGATCTCCTCGGCATCCTCACGCCGGAGGCCGCCGACGCCATCGAGGCGCTGGCGCCGGATCGCTACTTCCACGTGGAGGACCTCCGCGTCCGCATGGCGGACCAGTGGCGGACCGTGGTCCTCGATGGGGATCTCTCCCTCTCCCCCCGGCGCGCCGGCGCCGCGGAGGGGCTCGGACTGGAGGGCGTGTTCGGGATCCGGGGACTCACCTTCCGGCGGGGGCCCGCGGAGTCCGACCCCACCGCGCTCTCCGGTCGCGTGCGGATGCGGGACGGCATCGTCCTCGCCGGCGTGCGGCTGGAGGACATCGCCGCCGTGCTGGACCTCTCGGGGACGGTCGGCGGCGGGGCCACGGACGTCACCGCCGACGTGTCGGGGCTCTCCGCGTCGGTGGCGGCGCGGGAACTCGACCAGGGCGCCGTGCTCCTGCGCCTGCGGGAGGGGTCGTTCCTCCTCCAGGACCTGCGGGCCCGGTTCGCCGGCGGCGACCTCACCGCCTCCGTGGAGGCCCCCTACGGCCGGCAGAAGTTCAAGGCCCGCGTCTCCCTCCAGGGCGCCACCGCCCGCGACCTCTTCGCTCCGGGGGATCCGCGGAGCCCGCTGGAGGGACGCGTGGGCGGGACCCTCGACCTCAACCTCCCCTCCGAGGAGGGGGCCGCGCTGCGCGGCACCGCGTCGGCGGAACTGCGCGACGGCCGGCTGTTCGAGGTGCCCGTGTTCGCCGCCATCTACTCCATGCTCCCGGTGAAGGAGAAGCCGGTGTTCACGTCGGGGTCGCTCGTGTCGCACATCCGCGGCGACGAGATCATCCTCGACGAGTTCGCGCTGCGGTCCTCGGTGCTGGACCTGGAGAAGGCCACCGGCGGAAGCCGCGTGTACATGGACGGGCGCCTGGACATCGGGATCACGCCGGTCTTCAAGCAGGTGCGGGACATCTTCTTCATCGGCATCCCGCTGAACGCGCTCCTCAGCAACACCCTCGGGCTCGTCTACCAGCGCATCCACCAGATCCGCGTCACCGGGACGGTCAAGAACCCCGTCGCGTCGAACACCCTCCTCCCCGGCATCCTCGGCAAGGACGACCTCGGCTACCACGTCGAACCCCCTCCCCCCGCGGTCCAGCCGCTCCCCCGGCCGCCCATGGAGTGGTAGGGCCCCCCGCGCTCCGAAATACCAACGAGGCGCCGGGCGGGGCGGGTGGGATGCGGGCATGGCACTCCACGCGGCGATCCTGGCGGGCGGGTCGGGGACGCGGTTCTGGCCCCTCTCGACGGAGGACCGGCCCAAGCACCTGCTCCGTCTCACGGGACCGCGGACGATGCTGGAGGAGACGGCGGCGCGCCTCCGCGGGCTGGTGCCCCCTTCCCGCACGCTCGTGGTGACCGCCGGCCGCCACGCCGCCGAGATCCGGCGCCTCCTCCCCCGCCTCCCCCGCGGCGCCGTGCTCGCGGAACCGCGGCCGCGCAGCACCGCCGCCGCCATCACGCTGGCGGCGGCCCGCGTGCTGTCGCGGGACCGGGACGGCGTGCTGGTGGTGCTCTCCGCGGATCACGCCATCGGGGACGCGCCGGCGTTCCGCGGGACCATGGGGGCCGCCGCGGAGCGGGCCCTCGTCGCGGGCACGCTGCTGCTCGTGGGCGTGCCGCCGGATCGCCCCGCCACGGGGTACGGGTACCTCCTGCCGGGGGCGGCGCGGGGAGCGGTCGAGGGGCGCGAGGTGCGCGCCGTGCGCCGGTTCACGGAGAAGCCCGACCTCGCCACCGCGCGCCGCTGGCTCCGCGGAGGCCGCCACCTCTGGAACGCCGGCCTCTTCGCCTGGCGCGCCGACGCGTTCCTGGAGGAGGTCCGGCTCCACGTCCCCGATCTCCATGGGGCGCTGGTGGCGTCGGGGGCCGCCGCCCGCGGCGGGCCCGCCCTCGCGCGCGCCTACGATCGTTCCCCCGCCGTGAGCGTGGATCGGGGCGTCCTGGAAAAATCCCGCCGCGTGGAGTGCGTGGCCGCCGACTTCCCCTGGGACGACGTGGGCTCCTTCGCGGCGCTGGCCCGCCATCTGCCCGCCGACGGCGCGGGCAACCGGGCCCGGGGAGCGCTGCTGGCGCTGGACGCCGCGGGCAACCTCGCCGTGGCGCCCGCGGGCCACCGGACGGCGCTCCTGGGGGTGGAGGGGCTGGCCGTCGTCACCGTGGCCGGCGTCACGCTGGTGTGCCCGCTGGACCGCAGCGAGGAGGTCCGCCGCCTCGTGGAGGCCGCCCTCCCCTCCGCCCCGCCGCAGCGGCGGTAGAGTCCTTCCCATGGGTCGCGTGCTCGCCATCGACTACGGGACGAAACGCCATGGCATCGCCCTCTCCGACGGACTCCGCCTGACGGCGCGCCCGCTGCTCACGCTGGAGCGCCCCGCCACACGCGCCGAGGAGTTCCGGCTCATCGGCGACATCCTCCGCCGCGAGGAGGTGGACCTGCTCGTGGTGGGCCTCCCCTTCAACATGGACGGGACCCCGGGCACCCACGCGCCGGAGATCCTCCGCTGGGCGGAGGCGCTCACGGAGGCCGTGGGGCTCGACGTCGTCCTCCAGGACGAGCGGCTGACGACGGTGCAGGCCACCCACCACCTGCGGGACGCCGGGCGCAACCGGAGGGAGATCAAGGCCCGCGTGGACGCCGTGGCCGCCGCGGTCCTCCTTCAGGACTTCCTGGAGGCGCTGGCGTCCGGCGCCCGCACCGAACTCCTCCCCCCCGGGGACGACGAGGAGTGAACCCCGCCGGGGACGGCCCCTCGCGCCGCCCCCCCGGCCCCGCCCCGCCCCCGGCCGCCGCTGCGGCGGACGGCATCGCGAAATCCCCGACAGATCCCCCGGACCTCCGCGTCTGGATGGCGGACGACCGGACTCCGTCCCGTGCAGCGGCGCCAGGGAGCGCCGCCGGGGACGCCGGCAACGTCCCGGGGAGCGGGTTCACCTCGGCCCGCCCGACCGCAGGACCCGTGGGAGGTGGCGTGGCGTCGATGGATTCGACGGCCGGCCCGGGATCGGGCGTCGGCGAAGGCGAACGGGCGCGGGCCTACGGGTTCGCGCTGCGCCTGACCGGCGACCGTCACCGGGCGGAGGACATCGCCCAGGAGACGATCATGCGGCTGCTCCGGGTGGGGTCGGTGCCACGCCCCGCCTACCTTTACCGCGTCGTCCTCAACCTCGTCCGGTCGGAGGCCCGCACGGCGGCGGTGCGCCGCCGCTCCGGCGCCGACCCGGCGTCCCTTCCCGATCCGCGGGCCGCCGATCCCCTGGGCGCCATGGTCTCCGCGGAGACGCGCGACGCCGTGTGGCACGCCCTCGGCCGCATGCCCGAACGGGAACGGGAGGCGCTGCTGCTCCGGTTCGGGGAGGGAGCCTCCTGCCCGGACATCGCCGAAGCGCTGGACACGACGCCCAACGGCGTGTCCTGCCTGCTGCACCGCGCCAAGGAGCGCCTCCGCTCGCTGCTGGCGGAGAGGAGCCGTCCATGACCCCCGGCTCCCCCTACGGCGCCCCTTCGGACTCCCGGGCCTGCTCGCTCTACCGGGACCGGGCGGAACTCCTCGCCGACGGCCTCGTCCCCGAGGCCGAGGCCCGCGCGCTCCGGGCCCACGCCGCGGGCTGCGCCCACTGCCGCGCCTTCGACGCCGAGTCCGCCGCCCTCCTCGCCCCCCTGGCCGGCTTCCCGCCGGGGCCGTACGTTCCGCCTCCGCCGACGAGGGGAGGGCCGCCCCCGTGGGCGGTCACCCTGGCGGTGCTCGCCACCCTCGCCGGGGCCGCGGGAGTCGGAGCGGCGCTCCTCCGCACCGGGGCCGCCGGCACCGCCGGTGGCGCCGCGCCGCGGGAGGTGGCCCGGGTGCCGGCGGCCCCGCCGCGCGGC
>CAZSIX010000047.1:0-28940 GCA_964607145.1 uncultured Planctomycetota bacterium
GGGCCACAAGCGACGAGCAACGCCGGGCCGGGCCGCCGCAGCCGCTCGAATTCCCACAGTTGTTTCGACACGGCCACCTCGCCGCCGCGGGCGCAAACGCGCGCCCGTTGCGGCCCGCTACTCGCCGTCGCCTTCGCCCTCGCCGCCGTCCCCCTCCAGCGGGTCGTCGCCGGGGTCGGGGTCGGCGCCGCCGTCCCCGCCGCCGGGGGGCGGGTCGCCGCCGGGTCCCCCCACGTCGGGAAGGTCCACGGGGGGAGGCACGGAGGCCCGGTAGGTCGTCCCCCGCGGGTGGTGGGCCATCCACGCGAACACCTCCCAGTGGGAGGACGGGAGCAGCGCGAGCCGTTTCCCCTTCCGCGGGCCGTCGAGGCAGACCCCCGTGATGCCGTCGAAGGTCGAGCGGCGCTGGCCCGTCTCCTCCAGGCGGGGCATGCCGTCGTCGGAGTCCGGCGCGCGCCGGAGGTCGAGGACCTCGCCGTCCAGCGTCCGGTCGAAGGCCAGCGCCGATCCGGTGGGCGGGTGGAAGACCACCACCACGGGCACGTCCGCCACGCGCTCCTGGACGAGGCTCGTGCGCTCCAGTTCCGTGAACTCGTAGAGGCGCGCCTCGGCGCCGGCGCGGACGCCGAGCCCCCAGGCCAGCTTCAACCCCAGGTTCCGGTCCCGGTAGGCGTCCTTCACGTGGTCCGGATCCTGCGTGTCCTTGAGGAGGATCTCGGCGCCGGGGAAGGAGCGTCGCCAGGCCTCCCACGTGAGGAACCGCGTGGGAAGCCGGTCCAGCGAGCGGCCGCGCATCCTCCCCGTCAGCGCGCGCCCCGTCGCGTTGTGCCAGAGCGAGCCCGTGGAGCGGTCGTACAGGAGGAACGCGCCGCGGTAGAGGTTCCCGGAGTGGCCGAAGTCGAGCACCGCGCCGTCCACCGTGCGGAGGAAGGCGGACCCGGTGCGGCAGAGGGGGCACCAGGTCACGAGGAACGGCACGTCGCCGGAGGCGTCCACGACGATCTCGTGCTGGTTGAGCACGTTGGTGGGGAAGAGCAGCGTGCGCTCGCCGATGGTGACCCCGAGGACCCACTCCTCCGGGTCCATGCGCGCCGCCTTCAGCAGCGGGACGTAGACCGGCTGCCGGATCGCGGGGAACGCGTCCCGCTTCAGGTTCCGCGGATCGCTCAGCGCCTCCCGCTTGATGGTGGACTCGGGGTCGAGACCGGCGTCCACGGGGACCGGCTTCGGCGGCGGCGCCGGCTTGGGTGGGTCCCCGGCGGCGGGGGGATCGCCGGCCCGCGCCGGGACCGCCGCCGCGCACAGGAGGAGCAGGGCCCACGCCGCCGTGCCCTTCCCGGTCGTTCGTCTCCGCATGGGGCGATGGTACCACCGTCGGCGGAGGCCGCGCGGGGGCCGCGTTCCGGGGAATCGGGGCCCGCCGCTACAATGGGGGTTCGACGCCGGGACGCGCCCGGCGTCGCGCGCGGGACGCGCCTCCGCACCTCGAGAGGAAAGGACACCATGCGACGCTCCCCGTCGTCCTGGCTGCGGGCCGCCGTGCTCCCCGCGGCGCTGCTGCTCGCCTCCCCGCTCGCCCTCGCCCACGGCACGGAGCCGTGCGACGAGGCGGGCTGCCTCGTGGGCAAGCCCGCCCCCGAGATCACCACGCCCGACTGGATCCGCTCCGACGGAAGGACCCGCCTGGCGGAGTTCCGCGGCGAGGTCGTCCTCCTGGAGTCCTGGGCCACCTGGTGAGGCCCCTGCCGTGGCCAGTTCGGCCACCTGAGCAAGCTGTCGGAGGAGTACGGGCGGAAGGGGCTCACGATCCTCTCCATCACCAACGAGAGCCGTGAGACGGTCCTCAAGTACCTGGCGCAGTTGAACACCGCTCCCATGGACTACACCGTGGGTCTCGGCGGCGGCGACGGCGGGTACACCTCCCGCGGCATCCCCGCGGCCTGGCTCGTGGGCGTGGACGGGAAGGTCCTCTGGCAGGGCCACCCGTCGAGCCTCCCGGAGAAGACGCTGGAGGCGGAACTGAAGAAGGTCGGCAAGCCCACGGACGAGGAGCGCGAGGCGCGTGCGGCGAAGGCCGTCGAGTACGCCAGGACGCTGGCGGGCCACAAGCGGTACTTCGAGGCCGCCGAACTCCTGGGGCGGACGGCGAAGGAGTGGAAGGGCACGGAGGGCGCGAAGGCGGCGGAGGCCGCGAAGGCCGCCATGGAGAAGGACGAGGCGGTGGCCGCCGAACTCTCCGCGCAGAAGGAACTGGCCCGCGTCGTCGGCGGGTCCCTGGAGGTCCCGAAGGAGAAGTTGAAGAGCAAGGAGCGGGACGCCATGGCGGTCCGGCTGGAGGTCTTCATCCGGAAGCACGGCGAGAAGGCCCCCGGCGCCGTCGCCCTCGCCGAATCCTGGGCCCGTGTGATGCGGGAGGATTGGAAGAAAGAGTAGGGGCCCGACTTGTCGGCCCCCGGTGGCGGAGATGGCCGGGGGCTCAAACTCCGCCCGACCCCGCCACCCCCCGCCCCTCCCGCCGCCCCGTTTCCTCCCTCCCCCCCTCCCCCGCGGTACCATCGCCCTCCCGGCCCCCTCTGCCGTCCGCCGTCCTCCCGCGGAGGTCTCCATGCCCGTCGAGGTGCTCGTCGTCCCCCAGCAGAAGCGCCTCGAGGCCGAGGAGGCCCCCCTCGTCGATCGCATCCGCGCCATCAAGGCCCGCGAGGGGCGCCGCCTCGTCATCCTGGCCCACCACTACCAGCGCCGGAACATCGTGGAGATGGGCGACTACCGCGGGGACTCGTACGGCCTCTGCAAGGCGGCCCGCGACCACGCCGAGGCGGAGCGCATCGTGTTCTGCGGGGTGCGGTTCATGGTGGAGAGCGCCCGCGTCCTGGCCCGTCCCGAGCAGCGCGTGTACCACCCCAACTGGCGGGCGGGCTGCCCCATGGCGGACATGGCGGACGTGGCGCGCGTCGAGGAGGCGTGGCGGCAACTGTCCGAGGTCGTGGACACCTCCCGCGTGATCCCCGTCACCTACATGAACTCGGACGTGGAACTCAAGGCGTTCTGCGGCCGCAACGGCGGCATCGTGTGCACCTCCACCAACGCGGGTGCGGTCTTCGACTGGGCCTTCGCCCGCGGGGATCGCCTGTTCTTCTTCCCCGATGAGCACCTGGGGCGCAACACCGCCAACGGGAAGGGCTTCGCGCGTCGGGACATCGCGCTCTGGGACTGGCGCAGCGAGGAGCCCCTGGGCGGCCTCGCCGCGGACCGCGTGCGCGCCGCGCGCGCGATCCTGTGGAAGGGCTACTGCCACGTGCACGAGCACTTCACCGTGGACATGGTCTCGAAGGTGCGCCGCCAGTGGCCCGACGCGTCCGTCGTCGTCCATCCCGAGTGCACCGAGGACGTGCTCGCCGTGTCCGACGCGCAGGGCTCCACGGGCTTCATCGTGCGCTACTGCGAGGAGGCCCCGCCGGGCGCGGTCATCGCCATCGGCACCGAGGTGAACCTCGTCGCCCGCCTCGCGTACGAGCATCCCGACAAGACCATCTTCCCGCTCTCCCGATCCCTCTGCCCGAACATGTGGCGCGTGGACATCCAGCACCTGCTGCACACGCTGGAGACGTTCGATCCGGAGGACGAGGTCCACGTCGCCGAAGACGTGGCCGCCGACGCGCGCGTGGCGCTGGAGCGCATGCTCGAGGCGCGGTAGGCGGTGTCCGCACCTCCCTCGCGGCGACGGGGACGACGCGCGGCGGCGGCGCTGGTGGCGGCGGTCCTGCTGGCGGCGTGCGCCCCCGCGGGCCCCGACGGTGCCGGGCATCCCCTGGGCGCCGAGGCGGCCCGGTGGGTCGCGCTGGAGGCGGACGCGCAGGTGGCCGCGGGGCGCGCCGACTGGCGCGGCATGCGGGAGGCGCTGGAGGCGAAGGTCGCCCTCTATCCCGCGGTCCCCGCCCCCGGCGAGGGGGGCGCCGCGCTGCGGACGCTGCGCGCGCTCGACCTCTACAACCTCGCCTGCGCGCGCGCGCTGGACGGCGCCGGCCCGGCGGCCCTGGACGCGCTGGCGCGGTCGCTGGAGGACGCGCCCGACCTCGTGGGGCCGGACCACGTGCTCGCGGATCCCGACCTGCTTTCCCTCCGCGACGACCCGGCGCTGCGGGCGCTGCTGTCGGCCCGCGGCGCCCCCTGGCAGGTCCTTCCCGATCCCCCGGGGGCGCCGTCCACCGGGGCGCCCCTCGCCGTCCTCCTGGAGGAGTCCGCCGCGGCCCGTGACCGCCCCGACGCGTCGGCGGACGCGTCCGGCGGCCTCGCCGAGCGGTTGCGGGCCCGCGGCTTCCGCGTCGTGCGCGTGTTCCCCCCCTGGAGATCGCCGGACCCGGAGGCCGCATGGCTCCCGCGCCTCGGCGGCGGCGCGGCGGCCGCGGACCGCGCGTTCCAGGCGTGGCGCGCCACCGTGGATCCCGCCACCGGTGGCGGAGCGGTGCTCGTCGCCTCGGGACCGGTCGCGGCACGGACCGCGTGGGAGGTCCTGCTGCGGGAGCCGGAGCCCTGGGCGGCGGCGGTCCTCGAGGGCGCGCCGCCGCCGCTCCCGGCGCTGCTGGATCGCGAGGAGGGTCTCCTGCAGCGCGGGACCCGCGTCCACGTGGTGGGGGAGGGGAGCCGGCCGGAGGCGCCCGTGGGGGCCGCCGGGTTCGCGGTGCCCGTGGCCGTCGTGTCCTCCCTGGACCGCGGCCTGGAGGCGGCGGTCGCCCCGGAGCGGGGACGATGAGGATCGGCGGCGGCGGGCACGCGGGGGCGGGGGGCGCCGTGACGGCGGGCCTCCGGCGCACGTGGTCGGCGGTCTCGCTGGGCGTGTTCTTCCTCGCGCTGGCGTGGATGACCTACGCCGACCTCCCCTGGTACTGGGTCTTCGTCGTCCTCTGCGGCACGTCCGCGCTGGGCTCCCTGGTGAAGGGCTGGTGGCGGCGCTCCCTGGTGGCGCTGCTCTGGGGGGGCGTGCTCGCCTGGTCCTTCCTGGACGAGCGCGTGGGCGGCTGGACGGCGCTCTGGCTCCTGCTGGGCGGCAGCATCATCCTCGGCTGGCTGCTCTCGCTGATCCCGCGGAGGAGCCCCCGCGACCCCGACGGACCGCCCCCTCCGCCGCCGCCGGGAGCGGGAGTCGTGATCGAGGCGGAAGTGCGGCGCCCGTAGTGCGGCCTCAGGCGGGCCCGGCGGGCTCCCGCCTCGGGAACAGCGGGGCTCCCTTGCGCACGGTCCGGCCCGCCACCTCGATGGCGTCCAGGGCGGCGAAGACCCGGTCCTCGTGCAGTTCCTCGAGGTTCTCCACGTCCTTGTGGCCCTCCGCGGCGGCGCCGAGGCGGACGGCGGCGAACTCCTCCTCGTCCAGTCCCAGGGCGAGCCAGAGATCGAGCGCCTTCGACGGCAGCGCGGGGGAGAGGAGGACGGCGGCGTCGCGGAGCGCGGCCACGACGGCGTGGAGGAAGTCCCCGGCGACGCGGCGGCCCGCGCCCGTGGGCTCCTTCACGAGTTTCCACGGGGCCAGCGTGTCCATGCGCAGGTTGGCCTGGCGGGCGACGTCGAGGACGAGGTCCAGCGCCCGGGAGAACTCGAGCGCGTCCCAGCAGCGGAGCGCCTGCCGGCGGCGGGCCAGCGCGAGCATCCAGAACGCGCCCACGGAGTGGATCTCGTCCCCCTCGGGCGAATAGTCGTTGTCGGAGCGCTCCGGCGTCTCCCCCTCGAAGTTGCGCTCGATGAGCGTGAGCGTGCGGTGGACGAGGTTGCCCAGCGTGTTGGCGAGGTCCGCGGCGTACCGCTCCTCGAGGCGCTCCAGGGAGAACTCCCCGTCCCCGCCCCACGGCACCTCGCGGAGGAGGAAGTACCGCAGCGTGTCGGTGCCGTACTCCCGGGCCACGTCCACCGGGGAGAGCGTCCCGCCCGCGGATTTCGAGAGCCGCACGCCCCCGGTGAGCACGTACCCGTGGACGGAGAGGGCGCGCGGGAGGGCCAGGTCGGCGGCCCAGAGCATGGCCGGCCACGTCACCGCGTGGAAGCGGACGATGTCCTTCCCCACGACGTGCAGGTCAGCGGGCCAGAACCCGGGGCCCCGGCCGGGCTCGTCGGCGCGCGGCCTCCCGTCGGGCGCGAGGCGGGCGGCGGAGACGTAGTTCATGAGGGCCTCGAACCAGACGTACACGACGTGATCGGCGTCCCCGGGGAAGGGAATCCCCCACTCGATGCTCTTGCGGGGCCGGCTGATGGAGAAGTCCTGGAGCCCGTCCGCCATGAGCGCCAGCATCTCGTTGCGCTTGGACTCGGGGCGCAGCCAGCCGGGGTGGGACGCGTACCACTCGCGCAGGCGGGCCTCGAAGGCGGAGAGGCGGAAGAACCAGTTGTCCTCCTCGAGGTGCTGCACCTGCCGGTCGGGGTGCTGGGGGCAGCGTCCGCCGACGAGGTCCTTCTCGCGGAGGAACGCCTCGCAGCCCACGCAGTAGAGGCCCGCGTAGGTGCTCTTGTAGAGCACCGTCGGCTCGCCCGCGGCGGCGCGGCGCGCGTCGCCGTCCTGGATGCGGCGCAGGAACCACGCGACGGTGTCCCGGTGGCGGCGCTGCGTGGTGCGGACGTACTCGTCGTAGGAGACCCCCAGCGCGCGCCATGCGTCCTCGAAGGCCGCGGCCATCTCGTCGCAGTAGTCCATCGGGGTCTGACCCCGGGAGGCCGCCACCTGGGCCACCTTCAGCGCGTGCTCGTCGTTTCCCGACAGGAAGAACACGTCGTCCCCGCGGAGCCGCCGCCACCGCGCCGCCGCGTCCGTGCCGATGGCCTCGTAGGCCGTCCCCAGGTGGGGGACCGCGTTGGGGTAGAAGATCGCCGTCGTCACGTACCACCGGGCCATCCGCGGATGGTAGCGGGAGCCCCCGTTCGCCCGGCGGGATCCCCCCGGCCGGCGCGAGGCCTGCGCCTCCCGCCACCGGCACGGCCGCGCGCGCCGGGGGGAGCGTGGACCCTCCCCGGGTCGCCGGTACACTCGCGCCGGCCCCTGGAGCCCGCCCCGGATGGATCGACCCGCCGACGGACCCCCGCGCGACGACGCGCCTCCGCCGCCCGTCGCGAAGGGTCGGCTGTCGTACGCGGACTACCTCCGCGTGGACGAGCTCGTGGGGCTCCAGCATCCGGTCTCCGACCCGCCGCACCACGACGAGATGCAGTTCATCGTCGTGCACCAGGTCTTCGAACTCTGGTTCCGCCTCACGCTGCACGAGACGGATCGCCTCGCCGCCGTGCTCGCCCGCGCCGACGACGCGGCGCTCCGCGAGGCGCTCCACGTGCTCCGGCGCATGGCGCGGATCGCGGCCCTGATGCAGCCGCAGATCGGACTCCTCGACTCGATGAAGCCCATACGGTTCCTCGGCTTCCGGGACAACCTGGAGCCGGCCAGCGGCTTCCAGTCCTACCAGTTCCGCGAGTTCGAGGCCGCCTGGGGGCGGAAGGACCCGGGGATGCTGCGGCACCACGCCGCGAGCCCGACCCGCAGCGGCCGGCTCCAGGCCCGCCTCGCCGCGCCGTCGATCCCGGACCGGCTCGGCGGACTCCTCCGCGCGCGGGGGCTCGACTGGCCGGAGGGGGATGACGACGACGCGCGGGGGCGAAGGCTCGAGGCCGCCCGGCGCGTCTACGAGTCCCCCGCGGACTGGCTGCCGCTGGAGGACCTCTTCGAGGCGCTCCTCGAGATGGACGCGCAGGTGGCCCTCTGGCGGCGCCACCACGTGTCCATGGTGGAGCGCATGATCGGTCGCAAGTGGGGGACCGGCGGCTCGCAGGGTGTGCCGTACCTGGAGTCGACGCTGGGTGCGCGGTTCTTCCCCGAGTTGTGGGCGGTCCGGACCGTGCTGCGGAGGGGGCCCGCCTCGGAGGCGCCGCCGGCGTGACCCCGCCCGACGACCCCCGGCTCGACCGCCCGGTCCCGCGATCGCGGGATCCCCTCGACCGGCTCCGCCGCGAGTTTCCCATCCTCGCGCGCACCAACTACCTCATCTCCAACTCCCTCGGCGCCGTGCCGCGGGCGACGCGCGAGCACCTGCGCGCCTACTACGACACGTGGGCCACGCGGGGCGTCCGCGCGTGGGAGGAGGGCTGGTGGGGGATGGCGATGGAGACGGGAGACCTGGTGGGCCGCGTCATCGGCGCGGCGCCGGGCTCGGTCTCCATGCACCAGAACGTCACGCTGGCGTCCGCGGTCGCGGCCTCGTGCGTGGATTTCCGACGGTCGCGCAACCGCGTCGTCATGGTGGACCTGGAGTTCCCGTCGCTCCACTACCTCTACCACGGCATGACCGACCGGGGCGCCGAAGTCGTCGTCGTGAAGGGGCGGGACGGGATCTCCGTGGACATGGATCGCCTGCTGGGCGCCATCGATCGGCGCACCGCCCTGGTCCCCATCTCCCACGTGCTCTTCCGGTCGGCGTGGATTCTCGATGCGAAGGCCGTCGTCGAGCGCGCCCACCGCGTCGGGGCGCGGGTGATCCTCGACGTGTTCCAGTCGGCGGGGACGGTTCCCGTGGACGTCGAGGCGCTGGGCGTGGACTTCGCGGTGGGGGGGTGCCTCAAGTGGCTCTGCGGCGGCCCGGGGGCGGCGTTCCTGTACGCGCGGCCCGATCTCCACGCGCGGCTCCGGCCGCGGCTCACGGGCTGGCACGCGGATGAGGCGCCCTTCGCCTTCCGGCCCGGCCCCATCCGGCCGCGCAGGGACGGATGGCGTTTCCTCACGGGCACGCCGAACATCCCGGCGTTGCACGCGGCGAGGGCGGGGCTGGAGATCCTCGGCGACGTCGGATCCGGACCGGTGCGGGAGAAGTCCTTGCGGCAGACGGCGCGGCTCGTCGCGCTCGCGGACCGCGAGGGCTGGAAGGTGACGGCGCCGCGGGATCCGGAGCGCCGGGGCGGGACCGTCGCGGTGGACGTGCCCCACGGCAAGGAGGTCGCCGCGGAACTGAAGGCGCGCGACATCGTGGTGGACTACCGGCCCGGCGCGGGCATCCGCCTCTCGCCGCACTTCTACACCCGCGACGCGGAACTCGATGCTGCCATGGCGGCGATCCGGGACATCCTCGACGGCGGTTCGTGGGAGCGCCACGCCGGCGTCCGGCGGGTGGTCACGTGAAGCGGACGCGGGCGACCCGCCCCGTGCGGGACGCGTGGATCGACGCGTCGCAGCCGGTGGATTCCTCCATCGCGTGCTGGCCCGGCGACACGCCGTTCTCCTCGGAGTGGGCGTGCACCATCGAGGGCGGGGCCGCGGTGGCCGTCTCGCGCATCGTCACGTCCCCGCACAACGGGACCCACGCCGACGCGCCCTGCCACTTCCTCGCCGGCGCCGCCGGAATCGGCGAGGTGGATGTCGGCGCGTACATCGGCCCCTGCCGCGTGGTCGAGCGCATCGGCGCGGGGCCCCTCCGCGCCGGCGAGGTCGCCGCGTGGCGGCCGCGCCGCGACGATCGCATCCTGGTCCGCACGCGGCGGCGCGTGGACCCGCGGCGCTTCCCGAAGCGTTTCGCCCATCTGACCGGCGAGTCGGCGGCCCTGCTCGCCGCCGCCGGCGTCGCCCTGTTCGGCATCGACACCCCCAGCGTCGACTTCGTCGCGAGCAAGACGATGGACGCCCACCGCGCGCTGCTGGCCGGCGGCGTCGCCATCCTCGAGAACCTCGACCTCTCCCGCGCCTCCCCCGGCCGGTACGACCTGGTGGCCCCGCCGCTGCGCCTCCCCGGCCTCGACGCCAGCCCCGTCCGCGCGCTCCTCCGCGCCTCCCCCCGGGGTCAGGCACCGGCGGGGTCAGACCCCCCGCGCAAGTCCCGCTGAGTGGCTGGCGGTCCGCCACTACGTGGAGAGAGTCTCCGTCACGTTCCGCGCATACCGTTGCCACGTGCGGTGACCGGTCAACCCCAGGACCGCGTGCAACTGATCCACCGCGAGCCACTGCGGGGCAGGTGTTCGGCCCGACGCCGCGCGGAAGCTGCTCCAGGGCCAGTCCTCGGGGCGGGAGACGATGCCGGCTCGCACGGGATTGCCGACGATGTACGTGTCCAATCCCAGGAGGTGTGACTCGTCCTCGACCAGGACGCTGGTGTACCGGCCCTGGAAGTGGTGACCCACCCGGCCGTGGCGCCGGTTCATGCGCGCCGCGAAGATGCTCCCCAGCCGCTGCATTCCGACGGAGAGGTTGCCGTCCACGGACCGCAGCAGCAGATGGTAGTGGTTGTCCATGAGGCAGTAGGACAGGAGCTCCCAGCGGCAGTGCAGGACCGTGGCCGCCAGGATGGCCATGAAGTGCCTGCGGTCCTGGTCGTCCATCACGATGGGACCCTTGCGATTGCCACGGGACATCACGTGATGCAGCGCTCCGGCGTAGTCGACGCGTCGCTTTCTGGGCATGCCAACAAGGACGCTCGGGGAGTTACGCGCGGGGTCAGGCACGTTCGGGGTCTGACCCCGGGGGGGGACTCCGGCGGGGCGAGCGGGGGTTACGGGGCGTCGGCGAGGTGGGCGACGACGGGGGCGAGGCCGGCGACGGCGCGGGCGAAGCGGTCGTAGTCGAGCTGGTCGGGGGTGTCGGCGCCGGAGTGGTACATCTCGTACCGGAACGGGGCGGTGTCCGTGACCATGAGAGCGGGCCAGCCCTCCGCCCAGAAGCACCGCTGGTCGGAGAGGGAGACGCCGGGGATCCAGCCGGGCAGCGCCGCGCCCTCGGAGGGGAGGGTGGCGTGCTCGCGGAAGGTGGCGACGGCGCTCCGCACCATGGATCGCGACGCGACGTTGCCCACGAAGCAGAGGAAGTTCCCCTCCGCCGGATAGAGGAGCGCGAATCCTCGCGGGTACCGCTGGCTGCCCGGGCCGTCGGCGTAGTACCCGAGGGTCTCCAGGGAGATCATCCCCGCGATGCGGTCCCCGCGCGCGGCGGCGCGCCGGGCGTGGACGGAACTCCCCATCCGCTCGGTCCCGAAGAAGGGCGGCTCCTCGTTGGCGAACGCGACCCACCGCACGGTGCGCCGCATCGTGCGTCCCGCCAGGAGCGAGGGGAGTTCGAGAAGGGCCGCGACGCCGCTCCCGTTGTCGTCCGCCGCCGGGCAGCCGGCCACCGAGTCGTAGTGCGCGCCCACCACGAGGACGCCCGCCGCCGGGTCGGTGCCCCGCGTCTCGGCCACGACGTTGCACACCTCCAGCCCCTCCTCCGTCCAGGTCTCCCGCGAGGGCGCGAGCCCGGCGGCCCGCATCGCCCGCTCGACGTGGGCCACGGCCCGCTCCATGGCCGGCGGGTCGAACACGCCGCGCGGTCCGATCTCCCCGGCGAGCACCGCCACGTGCCGGCGCAGGCGATCGCGGAGCGCCGCCTCCTCGGGCGTCAGCGCCGGAAGGGGGCCGGTCCACGACGTGCCCGGCATGGACGTGGTCCACCACAGGAACACCGCCCCGGAGAGGAGGGGGGCGAGCACGAGCGCGGCGACCCTCCGCCACCCGCGCCGGTCCCGCGGCGCGAGCAGCCGTCGCAGGAGTCCGGGGCCCGCTCCCCCGGGGGCCGGTGGATCGCCGGGAGCGGCCTCCCGCGCGCTCCCCTCCGCCGGGCCCCTCACACGCCGAGGTCGTACAGGTGCTCGAACTCCAGGTTCGCGTCGTTGACGCACTGGTAGAGCGCCGCCAGGGACGCGCGGAGGTTGCGGGCCATGCAGGGGGGCAGGTCGGTGCGCGCGCAGAGGGCCTTCGTCTCGCGGTAGAGGCGGAGGACGTCCCGCTCCACGGCGCCGACGGGCCGCCCCAGCAGGTCGTTCACGGCGTCGGGGGCCGATGGGGTCATGCGGGGGTCTCCCTCCTGTCCACGAGGCGTTTCGCCTTGAGTTCGAACCGGGGCAGCGAGCCGCGGGGCGCGAGTTCCACGTTGAACCGGAGGTTCTCGTGCACCTCCGCGAGGTCGTTGTGCAGCGACTGCTCGATGTGGGGCCACCGCTCCTCCGTGCCCGGCACGAGGTCGCACCGCACCGTGATCTCGTCCCGTTCGTCCACGCGGGTCAGCACGATCTGGAACTCGTCCACCTCGGCGTGCTCTCGGACGATGGCCTCCACCGCGCGCGGGTACACGTTCGTGCCCCGGATCTTGTGCATGTCGTCCACGCGGCCGAGGATGCCCCCCTCGTAGAGATCGAACGTGCGACCGCAGGTGCAGGCCGACGCGGGCACGCGCCGGACGAGGTCCCGCGTCCGGTAGCGGATGAGCGGGAGGATTCCCCGCCCGAAGGACGTCACGACGCGCTCGCCGCGGTCGCCGTACGGGACCGGCTCCAGGGTCTCCGGGTCGACGACCTCCTCGATGAAGTGGTCCTCGAGGATGTGCAGGCCGCCGGGCCGGTGGCGGCACTCGAAGACCATGATGGTGCCGATCTCCGTCATGCCCGCGGTGTCGCCGCAGGGCGCGCCCCAGGTCTCCTCGATCTTCCGCCGCACCGCGGGGACGGAGCCGGACGGCTCGCCGGACAGCAGGATCTTGTCCACGCGTCCCTGCTTCCGCAGGTCGATGCCCATCTCGCGGGCCACCTCCGCGAGCCGCAGGACGTACGTCGGGGTGGCGCAGACCGTCGTGGCGCCGTTCTCGACGATGAGGCGCACGCGGGATTCCGTCGGGAGGCTGCCCGAGGGGATGACGAGGGCGCCCAGTTTCTCGCAGCCGTAGTGGGCCCCCCAGAAGCCGATGAAGGACGCGTAGGAGAACGCGAAGAACACGGTGTCGCGGGGGCGCACGCCGAACGCGTGGAAGCCGTAGCACCACATCTCCGCGATCCACGCCCAGTCGCGCGTGCCGTCCAGCGCGCGGAGCGGCATGCGGCCCGTGGTCCCGCTGGTGGTGTGGAACCGGATGGCGGACTCCACGGGCGCGGCGGGGAGGTCCCCGTAGGGCGGGTGGGCGGCCTGCGCGTCCATCCACTCCTCGCGCGTCATGGGGGGGATGCGGCGGAGGTCGTCCAGCGTGCGGAGGTCGTCGGGGGAGAAGCCCGCGGCGGCGAAGCGGCGCCGGTGGAACGGGGATCGCTCCGCCGCCCACGCGACCTGCCGCCGCAACTTCACCAGTTGCAGCGCACGGAGGTCCTCCCGCGACATCGTCTCGTTGCGCGGGTTCCAGTACTCGTCCGGCGCGACGGGTGGCGGTCCTGCCATCGGCGTCCTCCCCGGGGGTCTCGCGGGCGCCGGGCCACTGTAGGGGGGGCCGGCGGGGGAGTCAACTCGACGCCGACATTCCGGGAATGTCGCCGTCGAGTCCGAGGAGTTCGTCCAGCAGGGCGTTCACGGTCTTCGGGTCCGCCGCCCCGCGGGTGCGCTTCATGACCTGGCCGACCAGCGCCTGTTTCGCCTGGGGCTTGCCGCCGCGGATCTTCGCGACGACGTCGGGGTTCGCGGCCAGGACCTCGACGCAGGCCGTGCGCACGGCGTCCGTTCCGGCGGCGCCGCCGAGGAGTCCGCGTCCGGCCAGGTGGGCCGCGGGGTCACCGCCGACGCCGGGCCACTCCCCCGCGAGGAGGTGGGTCTTCACGATCTGGGCGGTGACCTTCCCGTCGATGACGAGGGCGGCGGCGGCGGCGAGTTCCGCCGCCGAGGCGCGGAGTGCTCCCCAGTCCCCGCCGCGCCCGTTCACCCAGCCCGCCAGCGGTCCGAGGAACCATGCGGCGAGCGTCCCGCCGGCCCCGGCCCCGCCCGCCTCCTCCGCCGCCCGCGCCGCCTCGAGGAAACGGCCGCCGGTGATGTCCCGCTCCAGCAGCAGCGCCGCCTGTTCGGGAGCGAGGCCGTACCGCTCCGCCGCGGCCCGGGCGTCCGACGCCGCCGCGTCCCGCGCGTTCTCCGCCGCCGCCACCGCCTCCCGCGCCGCCGCCGCCATGGCCGCCAGCGCCGCCGCGGGGAGGACGGGCAGGTCGGGCTCGGGGAAGTAGCGGTAGTCGGCCGCCGTCTCCTTCGTCCGCTGGAGGATCGTCCGGCCGGAGGTCTCGTCCCAGCCGTAGGTCGCCCGGGGGAGGACGGCGCCCTCCGGGTGCCACGGGCCCGTGGCGAGGCGCTCCCGCTCGTGGGCCACGGCGGCGCGCACCGACGCGAAGGAGGAGAGGTTCTTCAGTTCGGTGATGCCCGTGGAGGTGCCGTCGGCGCGGCGGAGGCTCACGTTGGGCTCGCAGCGCATCTGCCCCTTCTCCATGGCCGCCTCCGCGGCGCCCACGAGCCGCACCCGCTCCTGCAGGAGCCGGACGTACTCCTCGACCTCCTCCGGCGTCGTGCCCTCCATGGGCTCCGTCACGATCTCGAGCAGCGGCGCGCCGCAGCGGTTGAAGTCGAGCAGCGTGGCGCCGTCGCGGGCGTGGGAGGACTTGCCCGTGTCCTCCTCCAGGTGGGCGCGCCGCACGAGGACGACGCGTCCCGTGGAGAGCCGCACCTCGCCTGCCTCGCAGAGCGGGAACTCGTACTGGGTGATCTGGTAGCCCTTCGGGAGGTCGGGATAGAAGTAGTTCTTCCGGTCCCAGAGCGCGCGCCCGCGGGGCGCCACCGCGCAGCCCAGCGCGACGCCGGCCCGCAGCGCCTGCTCCACCGCGCGGCGGTTGAGCACCGGCAGCGCGCCCGGGTGCCCGAGGCAGACGGGGCAGACGCGCGTGTTCGGCGGGGCGCCGAACTCCACGGGGCAGCCGCAGAACGTCTTCGTGTCCGTGGCGAGCTGCACGTGGACCTCGACGCCCACCACGAGCATGGCGCCGGACCCGGTCACCGGTACCCCTCCGCCAGCGGGGCCGGCCCGCCCGCCGCCGCCTCCAGCGCCGCGCCGGCCCGGAGCAGGAGATCCTCCCGGAGCGCCGCCGCCTGGAGATGGACGCCCGCGGGGAGACCGGCCCCGTCCGCCCCGAAGGGGACGGAGATCGCGGGGACGCCGGCCAGGTCCGCGGGCACGGAGAACACGTCGCACAGGTACATGGCGAGCGGGTCGCCGCTCTTCGCCCCCAGGGGGAACGCCGTGGTGGGGGCGGTGGGCCCGAGCAGGACGTCGGCCCGGCGGAAGGCGCGATCGAAGTCGTCGGCGATGAGCCGCCGCACGCGGAGCGCGCGCTGGTAGTAGGCGTCGGCGTACCCCGCGGAGAGCGCGAAGGTCCCCAGCAGGATGCGCCGTTTCACCTCCGCCCCGAACCCGCGATCCCGCGTCTCCTCGTAGACGCCCGCGAGGTCGTCGGCGGCGGCGCGGAGCCCGTAGCGCACTCCGTCGAACCGGGCCAGGTTGCTGGAGGCCTCGCTGGTGGCGACGAGGTAGTAGACCGCGATGCCGTCCCCCGCGTGGGGGAGGGTCGCGTCGGCCACCTCGGCGCCGGCGGCCCGCAGCGCGTCGGCGGCCCGCAGCACGGCGTCGCGCACGCCCGGTTCCACGCCCGCGGCGTCCACCTGCTCCCGGAGGAGGCCGACGCGCAGGCCGCCCACGTCGGGGTTCGCCACGGACGGGTCCGGCGCGGGGATGTCGAGGGAGGTCGCGTCCAGCGGGTCCCGGCCGGCGAGGACCGAGAGCGCCAGCGCCGCGTCGCGCACGCTCCGGCAGAGCGGCCCCACCTGGTCGAGGGAGGACCCGAACGCGACGAGGCCGGAACGGGAGACGCGCCCGTAGGTCGGCTTGAGTCCCACGGCGCCGCAGAGCGCCGCGGGCTGGCGGATGGAGCCCCCCGTGTCGGAGCCCAGCGCGAGGGGCACGAGACCGGCGGCCACCGCCGCCGCCGAGCCGCCGGAGGAACCCCCCGGCACGCGCGTCCGATCCCACGGGTTGCGGGAGGGCCCGAACGCGGAGTTCTCCGTGGAGGAGCCCATGGCGAACTCGTCCAGGTTGGTCTTGCCGACGAGCACGGCGCCGGCGGCCCGGAGGCGCGCCACCGCGGTGGCGTCCCGCGGTGCCGGGAACCCGGTGCGCGGGTCGGGGTCGCCGGACCCGTCGCCTCCGCGCAGGAGGATGCGCGAGCCGCAGGTGGTCGGCTGCCCCGCGGCGTGGAGGTTGTCCTTCACCGCGACGGGTACGCCCTCCAGCGCGCGCGGCGGCAGGCCGGCGGCGCGGCGGCGATCGCTCTCCGCCGCGGCGGCGAGGGCGCCCTCCGCGTCCACGGTGAGGAACGCGTGGAGCGCCTCCGCGCCGTCGAACCGCGCGATGCGATCCAGGCACCCGCGCGTCGCCTCCACCGCGGAGAGTTCCCCCGCCGCGATGCGATCCCGCAGCGCGCCGGCGTCGAGGAGGTGGGGCGGCGGGCCGCCGGCGGGCGGGGTCAACGCCCCTCCTCGAGCACGCGAGGCACGCGCACGAGGTCCCCGTCCCGGTCCGGCGCCATGCGGAGCACGACGGCGAGCGGGAGCGGGCCCGCGTCCCCGTCCGCGGCCGCGTCGTCGCGGAGCGTTCCGGCCGCGTCCGCGGGAGGCACGGCGTGCACGAGGGGCTCCGCGCCGTCCGCCTCGCCGCGGTCGGCGAGGCGCCCGACGTAGGCGAGGATCTGGCCGAAGTCGCGCGACAGCGCCGCCGCCTCGTCGTCGCGGAGCCGGATGCGCGCGAGGGCCGCGATCCGCCGCACCTCGTCGGGCCCGTGGGGAGGGAGGTCCATGGCGGGAGTATACTGGGCCCTCCCGATGGGCTGCCCGAGAGCCGGCGCCCCTGCTATCCTCTCCTTCCACGCCCCGCAGCGGGGGCGTCCACGGGAGGTGCGATGCGCAAGGGAATGCTGGCGGGGGTCGTCGTCACGATGGCGGCGGCGGGCGCGATGTGGGGACTGGCGGGCTGCGGGAGCACGGGGTCCCGCGAGGGGCCGCGCGCCGCCGTGGCGCCGCTGGAGTCGGCCTCCGGCAGCAGGCTGAAGGGAACCGCCACGTTCACCCGGATGGCGGGCGGCTGGATCGAGTGCCGCATCACCGTCTCCGGCGTGGAGCCGGGGATGCACGCCGTGCACATCCACGAGAAGGGGGACTGCACGTCCGGCGACGGCAAGTCCACGGGCGGCCACTGGAACCCCACGGGGAAGAAGCACGGCCGGTGGGATCAGCCCGACGGGGAGTTCCACCTCGGCGACCTCGGCAACATGGAGGTCGGTCCCGACGGGACGGGGACCTTCGTGCGCACGTCGGGGCTCTGGTCCATCGGTGGCACGGGCCTCAACGACATCCTCGGCAAGGCCATCATCGTCCACGGCGGTGCCGACGACTTCGTCACCGACCCCACGGGCAACGCCGGCAACCGCATCGGCTGCGGCGTCATCGTCGCGGCGCCGTAACCCCCAACCCGCCGGCCCCCGCCGGACTCCCTCCTCCGGTAGCGCCGGGGGGCGTTCGCCCGGCCGTCCCCCCTCCGCCGCAGCCTTCGCCGCGATTTCTGTTCGCGCCCCTCGGCCCGAATATGTAACCTATTGGTTACCTATGAGCACCGGCACGGGGCGACGGGCGCGGGCGGAGACGGCCTCCGCGGAGACCGAGGCTGCCATGGACGCGGCGTTCCGCGCGCTCTCCCACCCGGCGCGGCGGCGCATCCTGGACCTGCTGCGCGCGATGCCGGGAGCCAGCGTGAACGATCTCAGCGGGCACTTCGACGTGAGCCGCATCGCCGTGATGAAGCACCTCGCCGTCCTCGACGAGGCGGGGCTCGTGATCTCGCTGAAGGAGGGGCGCGTCCGGGCGCTGTACCTGAACGCGGTCCCCCTCCAGCGGATCGTGGAGCGCTGGACCGATGCCTTCGGCGCCCTGTGGGCGGCGCGGGCGCTGGACATCAAGAGGCGGGTGGAGGGATCGCGACCATGAGCGGGCAGGGGGCGCGGACGACGCGGACCGTGGCGAAGGTCTTCATCAAGGGGCGGGTGGAGGACGTCTGGCGGGAGATCACGAAGACGCCGGAGCCGCAGGCCTGCTTCTTCAACGCGATCATGGACGTGCCCGCACTCCGCCCCGGAGCGCCCCTCCGCATGCGCTCGAAGGACCGGAAGTACACCTTCGTGGTGGGGGAGATCCTCGAGTTCGACCCGCCGCGCCGGTTCTCCCACACGTTCCGGCTGACCAACCGGGACGACCCGGAGTGCCGCGTGACGTACGTCCTCGAGCCCGTGGAGGGAGGCGTGGAGTTCACGCTCATCTCCGATGGCGTGCCCGTCGGCACTCCGACCGAGAAGGACATGGCGGGCGGCAACCGGGCCATCCTCCGGACGCTCAAGCAGGTCGTGGAGAACGGCCGCCCCTCGCTGGGCACGCGGATCCTCTACGCGGTCCTGCCGGCGATGTCGTTCCTCCTGCCGAAGCAGATGCGGTCGGAGAACTGGCGCTGAGCCGCCGCAGGGATCTTGACCGCCTGCTACGAACGTAGTAGAAGGTCGTCGGCGCCGGACCCTGGAGGGCGGTCGTGCGGTTGAGCGACGGGGAGTGGAAGGTGATGGAGGCGGTCTGGGCGGGGGGCGCCGTCACGGCGCGGGACGTCCACGACGCCGTCGGACCGGGGACCGCATGGGCGTACACCACGGTCAAGACGATGCTCGACCGGCTCGTGCGCAAGGGGGCCCTGGCGGTGCGCCGCGACGGTCCCGCGGGCGTCTACGAGGCGCGCGTCACCCGCGCGGCGGCGCGGGGGACCGCCGTCCGGGGGCTCGTGGAGCGCGCCTTCGACGGCGCCTTCGCGCCCCTCCTCCACCACCTCGTCGAGGGGCGGACGCTCTCGCCCCGGGAGCGGGAGGACCTCCGGCGCCTCCTCGACGACGCCGACGCCGCGGCCGCGCGCCGCCCCCGCGGCCGCCGCGGGAAGGCCCGGCCGTGATGGAAGGGCTCCGGGCGCTGGCGGACGCGTGGGGCGGCTGGGTGCTCCCGGTCTCCCTCCACGCGGGGCTGCTGCTCCTGCTGCTCCTCCCGGTGGACCGGCTCCTCCGGCGCCGCGCGTGGCCGGCGCTGCTGGCGGCGCTGTGGGCGCTGCCCATCGTCCGGCTCCTTCTCCCGCCGTCGCTGGGGGCCCCGTGGAGCCCGGCGCGGTGGCTCCCGGGGGGCGGCGCCGTCCCGCCGTCGCCGGGCGTCGCGGCGGGGGGCGGGGCGGTCGCGACGGCGCCGGCGGTCGGGCACGAGTGGGCGCTGCTCCTCTTCGCCGCGTGGGCGGCGGGCGCCGTGGCGCTCGTCGTCGTGGCGGGGCTGCGGGCACGCGCGGCGCGGCGACGCCTCCTCGACCCGGCGGCGCTGCGACCGGTCCCCGCGGGCACCGGCGCGGCGGCGCGGGAGGCGGCGCGGCTCCTGGGCCTGCGCACGCTCCCGCCGGTGTTCGTCTCGACCCGCGCGGAGGGCCCGGCGCTGCTCGGCCTCCTCCGGCCCGTGGTGGTGCTCCCCGCGGAGGGGCTCCCGCGGGAGGCCGTGTTCCACGCCCTCCTCCACGAACTGGCGCACCTGCGGCGGCGGGACCCGGCGGGGCGCGCGCTGCTGGGCGCCGTGCGGGTGGCGTGGTGGTTCCACCCGGCGGCGTGGATCGCGGCGGCGCGGCTGGACGCGCTCCGCGAGGCCTGCTGCGACCAGACCGTCGCGTCCGTGCTGCGCGAGGAGACCGCGCGCTACCGGGGGACGCTGATCGCCGCCGCCCGTTCCCTCCTCCGCGGGGGGGGCACGCCCCGCGCCGCCGGCCTCGCCATGGTGGGCGGCGTGGAGGGGCTCGCGGAACGGCTCCGGGCGCTGGACGACGGGGCGTGGCGGGTCGCGCGCCGTCGCCGCGCGCTGGCCGCGGCGGGAGGCGCGGCGGCGGGCCTCCTCCTGCTCCCTGGGGCGATGTCCCCGGTCGGGCCGCCGCCGGTCGCGGTGGCGGAGGCCTCCGCCGCCTCCGCGGAGTCCCGCCCCGCCGCGTCGACCGCCGATCCGTCCACCGAAGAGGCGCGCCGCATCGTGCGCGACGCGCTCTCCGGCGACGACCATCCCGGCTGCCTGAGGATCCAGGCGGCCCTGTACCGGCTGCTCGCGGCGGGGGAGTTCCCCTCCGCGGATCCCCCCTCCGCGGGGGGCCATTCCCGGGCGGCCGACGCCGCCCTTCACCAGGGGAGATGAAGACCATGAGATTCCGCGACGCCGTCTGCACCGGGCTCGCCGTCCTCGGTGCCGCCTCGTTCCTGATGCGCGGGAGCGCGCTCTCGCAGGACGCCGGCGGTGAGCCCGCCGGAGGGACGAAGATCCCCAACAGCGCCGACCCCCGCGACAACGACCTCGCGGAGGGGATGAGGCGGTGGCAGGAGACCATGAAGGCGGGCCCGCAGCACAAGGGGCTGGAGAAGTTCCTCGGCACGTGGGAGACCGCGACGCGCTTCCAGATGGGTGGCAACTGGTCGGCGGCGGACAAGGGGACCGCCGAGTTCACGTGGCTCTTCCCCGGCGGCAAGTGGCTCCAGCAGAAGACCCGCGGAACCATGATGGGAATGCCCATGGAGGGGTTCGGGGTCCACGGGTACGACAACTACAAGCGGAAGTACGTGGGCCTGTGGATCAACAGCCTCGGCACGAACATGCTCACCTTCGAGGGGAACTACGACCGGACGCGGAAGACCATGCTCGAGTTCGGCACCATGGACGAGCCCATGACCGGGGAGCACGACAAGATGGTGCGCTACGTCACGCGGGAGATCTCCGCCGACGAGTTCGTGCTGGAGGTCCACGACCTCCCCATCGGCGAGGAGGGTGCGAAGGTCGTCGAGGTCCGCTACACCCGCAAGCCGTAGGGGCCCGGCGCGCCGGGAACCGGGGCGAGGCGCGGCCGGTGGCCGTGGGGGGGGCCCGCCAGCCCCCCTACGGGTGGACGACGAGTCGCAGGTCCTGCGCGCCGGCCACCGTCGGGGTCCACGGGGCGTCCTCGGGGGGCTCTCCCGAGCGCAGGGCGAGGACCTCGACGGGGCCGGGCTCGACGGTGGGGAAGCGGAACCGCCCGTCACCGTCGGCGCGCGTGCTGGCGCGGCGACGCGCGCCGCGGAGGTGGACGACGGCGCGCGGGACCGGCGCGCCGGCGGCATCGATAACCTCTCCCGCCAGGGACTGCGCCCGGCCCACTCGCAGGCGGACGCCCGTCGCGCCCGCGTCGACCTCCACGCCGCCCTCCTCGAGCATCCCGTCCCCCGACGCGGTGAGCAGGTACCGCTCCCCCGGGACCAGCCCCCGGAGGGTGAAGGCGCCGTCCCCGTCCGCCCTGACTCCGGGGGGCTGCCCCGGTCCGATCCCCGCCTCCACGGGACGCGCGGTCACGCGGGCCTGCGCCGCCGGCGCGTCGTCGGCGAACCGCACGATCCCGGTCACGGTGATCCCCCGCCGGATCGTGTAGACGACGTCCAGGGCACCCGCTTCGACTCCCGGCAGCGGGGCGATGGCGAGATCCGCCGACGGCAGCCTCCCCGTCGCCACGAGGGTCACCTCGCCCCGGGGAAGCCGGCCGATCTCGAACCGCCCCTCCCCATCCGCCTGCGCCGATCGCGCCGCGCCCTGCCCCGCGGGGTGGGCGGTGATCGTCAGCCTCGGGAGGCCGTTGCCGTCCTCGTCCACGACCGTCCCGCGCACGACGAGGCCAGCCTCGAGGCGGATCTCCAGGGCCGGACCCTCCGCGATGGCACCGACGACCGTGCCCTGGGCGCGGTCGTCCGCGTCCACGGTGACGTGGAGCGGCGTCCCGAGGGGGAGGCCTTCCACCCGGAAGGACCCGTCGGGCGCGGTGGCGACGGACCGCGGTCCGTCGTCCCCGTCCTCCGGGAGGACGGACACGCGCGCGTCGCCGAGGGGTGCGCCGTCCCCGTCGAGCACGCGCCCCTCGATGGCCCCCGCGGGCGCGAGCCGCAGGAGGACCTCCGCGGGTGCGTCGGCAGTGGCGGTCGCGCGGGCGGTCGCGGTCACGTGGCCCGGAAGCGCGGCGACGACGTCGACGATGCCCGGCGGGAGCCCGTGGATCACGAATCGGCCGTCCGGCCCCGTCGCCACCGACCCCGGCGCCGGAGGCGCGGTGCGCGGGCCCCGGCGCTTCTCCGGCGTCGCCGTGACGACCACTCCCGCGAGGGGCGCCTCGGCGACGCCGACGGCGCGGCCCCGCACCGTCGCGCCCGCGGCGAGGTGGAACACCAGGTCGGCCCGGTGCTCGCCGGGATCCAGCGTGAGCCGCTCCCCCGCCGCCGGCGCCTCCGGCAGGAGGCCCCCGGCCTCGAAGGAGAGTCCCAGCGGTCGGCCCGGCGGCAGCGCGGCGAAGTGGAACGAGCCGTCCGCCGCCGTGCGCGTGCCCGGCAGGAGGAGATCGCCGCCCGGACCTCCGGGCGCCACGGAGACGCCCACCTGCGCGCCCGCCACCGGCCGCTCCCCGGGACCGATCACGCGGCCGGAGAGACTCGCCGCCCGGTCGAGGAACGCGTCCCGCTCCACCTCCTCGTCGGTCTCGGCGATCTCGAGGACGGCGGCCTCCCGCGCCTCCCGCCCCGCGGGGGCCGCCGCCACCCATCCGTCGGCGGCGGCGAGGAGCATGTGATTCCCCGCGGGGACGCCGGTGAGGAGGAAGGAGCCGTCCTCCGCGGCGACGGTCGCGGCCGTCGCCGCCGGGATGAACCCGCGGGCGCCCATCGCCCGCACGCTGGCGCCGGGGACGGGTTCGCCGGAGGCGCGGTCGAGGACGCGGCCGCGGATGCGGGCGCCGGGGACGAGCGCGACGTGCCACTTCGTGGTCGCGCCGGGGGCGAGTTCCGGCGGGCCGGAGTCCGCGGACGCGCCGAGGCGATGCGCGAACCCGGGGGCCCGCACGGAGGCCAGGTCCACCCGCCCCGCGGCGAGGTGCTCCAGGCGGAGGCGACCGGAGCCGTCGGTCCGGCCGCCCGCCAGTTCCCCGCCCCTTCCCCCCGCCGCCACGAGGACGACGGCCCCCTCCACGGGCCGCAGTTCCGCGTCGGTCACGAACACGTCGAGCGTGGCGGTGCCGTCCAGGCGGAGGACCACCGGAGGGTGCCCGGGGACGGCGACACCTGACTCGACCCGGACGGGGTGGCCCGGAGCCCTGGCGGCGACCACGTACCGGCCGGCGGCCAGGGCGGCCACGCGGAACTTCCCCTCCCCGTCGGTCCGTGCGGCGGACACGTCCAGCGCCGGGAGGCCGTCCCCGGGCTCCGGGAACACGGACACGGGCACGTCGGGAGCGCCCGTCCCGTCGGCCCGCAGGACTCTCCCCTCCAGCGGGTGCCCCGCCCCCAGTACGAGGTCCACGGGAGGGCCTCCACCGGGAGCGGGCCGGACCTGGGTCGGCGGCGTGAACGCGCCGGCGAATCCCGCCGCCTCCGCCGCCAGCCGGACCGTCCCCTCGCGCAGGCGACGCAGGGCGAACGCGCCGGACGCGTCGGTGACCGCCTCGTCCAGGTGGGGGGGCGGATCCAGCAACTCCTCCAGGAGCCGCGGGAGGTCCGGCGGCAGCAGCGCCCGCTGGGCGGCGAGGGCGCGGACGCGGGCCCCCGCCACGGGCGCGCCGCCGGGATCCCGCACGTGCCCCCCCACGAAGGGCCGGTCGTCGACGGGCTCGGGGGGCGGCGGCGCCGGAGGGAGCGGGGCGCGGTCCCCCGGCGCGGAGCCCGTCGGCACCGCCGGAGAGCGCGGGCCCGATCCGGTCCCGCCCGAGGGCGCGGGGTCCCGCTCCGCGCCGTCGCGGGGACCGGTGGGTGGGGGCGCGACGGCCCACCAGAGCGCCACGCAGGCGAGCACCGCCAGCGCCGCCGCCGCCGCCCGCGCCCCGCCCCGCCGCCTCGCCATCGTGTCCCTCCCGTCTACTCCGGGGCCGCCGCTCCCGCCGGAACGGGCGGCTCCAGGGGCCGCCACCGGCCGCCGTCGAAGACCTCGATTCCCGGGTCCCCCCCCTCGCCGGGAACGACGCGGTCGGGCACGCCGGCGAGTTTCAGGGCGAGCCGCAGCGTCTGCCGCTCGCGATCCGCGCCCCGCAGCGAGAGTCGCGCCGGCGCGCCCTCGGGCACGGGGCCGCGGTCCCCGTCCACGCGGGTGAGCCCGGACAGGAGGGTGAACGTCTCGTGGCTCCGCTCGTCCACGCCCTCGTAGACGGAGACGCGGTCGAGCCGCTGCGCCCGTGCGATCCTCACGGCGCGCTCGGGGAGCGCCCCGGTGCCGCCGAGGATCTCGTCCCCGGTCCCCGTCCGCGCGAACCCCGCCAGTTCGCGCGGGTCCAGGGGGCCCGCCGGGTCCTGGAGGGAGACGAGGGCGACGAGCGCGTCGAAGGGCAGCGCGGCGATGCGGAGCGGAGGCAGCCGCCGGAGCCAGCGGAGCAGTCGCGCGTCGTGGGCCTCGTCCCCGCCGGCGCCCGTCAGCGCGAGGGCGGCGGCGAGCCGCGGGGGGTCCACGGAGTGGCGGCCGCAGAGGAGGAGCAGCCGCCGCTCGGCGGCGGGCTCCGCCGTGAAGCGCGCCACGCCGGCCCCGTCCAGCGCCGCCATGGCCGCCGCGGCGCGCCCTTCGGCGGGAGGCACGCCCGGGAGGATGGACGCCAGGAACTCCTCCTCCTCCCGGGTCACGTGCATCCACTCGGCGACGATGTCGTAGTGATCCAGTCCGCGGTGGGGGATCCAGCGGGCGCCCGCCGCGTCGGCGGCGGCACGGACGAGGGCGGTCTCGTCGGGGGGGAGGAAGACGTCCCGCTCCGGCGCCGCCACGGCGAGGGGGATGCGGCAGGCGGCGATGGACGCGATCACGTCGACGTCCCCCGCGGGCCCGAACAGCGGCGCGAGGACCCAGACCAGCGGGTCGGGCCAGTGGTGGTACGCGTAGTTCACCGCCACGGTCTCGGCGCGGACGGGCGCCACGAGGATCGCCCCGCCCGGCGCGTCGGGCCGCGTCAGCAGGCTCGCCGCCGCGACGGTGCCCAGGGAGACCCCGCGGACCACGACGCGCTCCGATCCGCCGGCGCGCCGCACCGCCTCCGCGTAGGCCGCCGCCGCGTCCGGGGCGAGGTGGAGCGGGCTGCGCTCCCCGTCGGAGGGTCCCACCCCCCGGTAGTCCACGCACAGCGACGCGAGCCCCAGGTCGCGCAGGTCGCGGAAGAACCAGTGGCCGCCGACGCCCGACGTCCCGTAGGAGACCGAGTCCCCGCCGCCGAGGAGGTGGAGGACCACGGGCGCCCCGTCGTCGGCGGGGACGAACACGCCGCGGAGGGAGACGCCCTCCGCCACGGCGATCTCCACCCGCTCCGTGCCCGGGGGGAACCGGTCCATGGGGAAGTCCGGGCGACCGGCGGCGAGCACCGCCGGGGGGGTGAGGCACCCCGCCAGGAGGAGGACCGGGGGGAGCGCGGCGAGAGCCGTCGCCGCGCGGGGACGGGAGCGGCGGGCGGGCGGCGTCGCGGGCAGCGCGCCCTACTCCGGCTTCTTCGCCGCCGCGTCGGCCTTCCCCTGCGCCTCCAGGTCCTCCAGCGTGGCCGTGAAGATGCGGCGGATGGGCTCCACCTGGCGCTTGAGGGCCTCGGCCTTGTCCTCGGGGAAGGCGGCCTCGAACTGCCGGTCCTGCGCGGCGAAGGAGTCGCCGGTGATCCGCTTGAGCGCGGGGTAGTCGAGGTCCTCGACCCGCTCCGACGCCTGCAGCACGGGGCGCAGCGCATCCCGCGTGGAGGCGTCCGTCTCCTGGAAGATCCGCTTGAGGGTGGCGGTCTGCCCGTCGTCCAGCCCCGCCTGCCGCGCGAACATCTGCGCGAACATGTCCACCTGCCGCCTGCGGGTCTCCTCCCCCTCCGGCGTGGGGTGGAGCACCAGGTCGGAGATGCGCTTGAACTCCGCGCGGATGCCCTGGCGGACCGCCTTCGCCATCTCGTCCCCGAGGCGATCGGAGGGACGCTTCTCCGTCGCGGCGTCGGCCCCCGCCGCTGGCGGCGCCGCCGCGGAGGCCACCGCGACGCGGACCTCCTCCAGGTCGGTGCGCAGGCCCCTGGTCGCCGCGTCCGCCTCCTCGCGCATCCGCGTCACGTCCCCGTTCCAGCGCGCCACGGAGGCGTCCAGTTCGTCCAGCCGCCGCTCGAGAGCGTCGACGCGGCCCGCCAGGTCGCCGGAGGCGGGCCTCGGCGGAGGCGCCGCGGGAGCCGCGGGCCCCGGGACCGCCGGCGCCGGCAGCAGCAGCCGCGCGGCGAGAACCACGGCGACGGTGACCGCGAGATTGAGTCCGACGAGGGTGGCGGGGCGCAAGGGGCCTCCTACAACCGGAACCCCACGGCACCGTAGATGTAGCCGGCGCCGATGGTGCACACGACGACGAGGTCCCCCTTCGCGAGGGGGCGGCCGCAGGGGACGATGACTCCGCGGCCGGAAGGATCCTCCCGGCGTCGGAGGTTGCCCTCCCGCATGGCGTAGTCGAGGGTGTAGACGTTGGTGCCCGCGGACATGTTCCCCGCGTGGTACACGGTCCGGTAGACGCGGTCCTCCGCGAGGCCCAGCTTCTCCTGGACGCCGTCCACGATGCGCCCGTTCGCCTGGTGGGGCACGAGGTGAACCTGGTCCAGCAGCGCGCGCAGGCCCGGGTGGCCCTCCTTCAGGTCGTCCATGGTGAAGCCGAGCAGTTCGACGGTCACCTCGGACATGGCGTTGACCGCGTTCCGCAGCACGCGCGGCCCGCCCTGCATCTTCAGGAACTGCCGCTCCACCGCGTAGCCGTCCTTCGCGCGATCCGAGGGGCCGAGGATGCGCGAGGGCAGCGAGAGATTCGCGTTGCTCATGGTGATGTTGCCGCCGTCGTAGAGGTGCTTGAGCACGACGCGGTCGATCATCCCGGTGCCCGGCCTGGGGTCGCGGGGCCGGCCGATGAGCACGGCGCCGGCGCCGTCGGCGAACAGGATGGCGGTGAGCGGGTCGCGGAGGTCGATGGTCTGCGAGAGCACCTCCACGCCGACCACCATGACGTTGCGCGCGTAGCCGGAGCGGACCATGGCCTGCGCCAGCGCCATCGTGTGGACGCTCCCGGCGCAGCCCGCCGACAGCGTGAACACGCCGCAGCGCTCGTTGATGCTGCACGCGATGTCCACCACGTCGCCGGGGTAGAGCTCCCGGGGCGTGAACGTGGCCGCCATGAGGAGGTCGATCTCCCCGCGGTCGATGCCCGCCGCCTCGATGGCCCGCGCCGCGGCGGTGCGGCCCAGCGTCCCCGCCGACTCGTCCTCGCCGCACCAGTGGCGCTTCTGGATGTGCGTGACGCGATCCACCCAGGTGGAGAAGTCGCCGGAGGACTCGTCGTAGTTGCTGATGAGGCCCCGGAGCGTCTCGTTCGTGATCTCCCGGGACCCCAGGCACGAGCCCGTGCCCAGCACGGCGACGTCGGGGACGAAGGGGAGGCTGTCGCTCAAGGAGGGGGGCTCCGTCGTCGCGGGTGGGCGCCGCCGCGCGGCGGCGAGGGGCGCATGGTAGCGCGTCCGGCGCCGGGGCGGGTGCGTCCGCCGGGGGGTGAGCCGCGGAAGGCCGCCACCGGAGCGTCCGGCCCGCGCGGGGCGCGCCCGTGCGCGCCCCTGCGCCCCGTCCCTCCGCCGCCGTAGGATGCGCGCCGCGGCGGAGCGGGCGGGGAGGGGCGATGGCGCGGCGGCTGGTGCTGGGGCGGGCGGGGGCCGGGAAGACGCGGCTCGTGCTGGCCGACCTCGCGGAGCGCATCGCCGCGGGCACCGACCACCGGGCGCTGCTCCTGGTGCCGACGTACGGCCGCGCGGAGCACCTCAAGCGCTCGCTGCTCCGCCTCCTCGAGGACGCCGCCCCGGAGCGGGAGGCGTTCCTGGACCGCTCCGTCGTGACCTTCACGTCGCTGGCGGAGCGCGTGCTCGGCGGGACCTCCATCGGCTCGCTCCTCTCCCCCGCCCGCCGGGAGCACCTCCTGGGGGAGGCCCTGGAGGAGGCGCTCCGCGCGGGAGAGGCGGGGACCTTCCGCGCGGTGCGCCGGTTCCCGGGCTTCCGCGCCCGGTTCCTCTCGCTGGTGAAGGAGGTGAAGGAGGGGGCGCTGCCGACGGAGGGGGAGGTCGCTGCCGTGCCCGCCGGCGACGGGGCCGCCGAGGCGGAGGCGTTCCTCGCGGCGCGCGGGGCCCGCGTGGAGGGGGCGCTGCGCGCGCTGGCCGAAGACCTCGCCGGGGGCGCGGCGCGGCGGCGGATGGAGGCCTTCGCGGCGGTGTACGCCCGCTACGCCGCCCTCCTCCGCGGGGGCGGCGCCCGCCGAAGGGACGACGGCGGCGGCCCCCTGCTCGATCACGAGGACTTCCAGTCGCTGCTGCTCTTCCGCGTGCTGCGCTCGCCGGATCTCCCGGCGCCGCTGGCGGGGCTCGCGCGGTTCTCCGTGGACGGGTTCACCTCCTTCACCCCGCTTCAGGCCCGCGTCGTGGAGGCGCTGGCGGAGCGAGCGCCGGACGCGGTGGTGACGGTGGCGTTCGACGCCGAGCGGGAGGACCTCTTCGTTCCCACCGCCGAGATGCGCACGCGCGCCGCGGCCCGGGGCTGGACGCTGGAAACGCTCCCCGGACCGCGCCGCTGCGCCGACACCGCCCGGGACCTCGCGCGGCTGGAGGCGACGCTGTTCCACGGCCGCCCGCCGCCGCCGGAGCCGGCGGACGGCGACGGCTCCGTGCGGATCCTCGACGCGGCGGACCCCGCCGACGAGGCGGATCGCGTGGCGCGCACGGCGGCGCTCTGGATCCGCCGCGACGGCTGGCGCCCCGGCGACGTGCTGGTGATCCACCGCGCGCTGGCGGCGGCGCGGCCGCTGCTGGACGAGGCCTTCGCGCGCCACGGGGTGCCCTTCCGCGCGTTCGCGCCCCGCCCGCTCCTGGAGGAGCCCGTCGCCCGGGCCGCCCTGGATCTCGTGCGGCTGGCGCTGGGCGCCGGCGACGGGGCGACGGCGCTGCGCGCCGTGCGCTCCGCCTGCACCGCGGGGGGGGACGCGCGGGAGGGGGACCTCCTCGCGGCGGCGGCCGCCGCGGC
>CAZSIX010000048.1:0-28069 GCA_964607145.1 uncultured Planctomycetota bacterium
CCGCACCGGGGTCCGGCGCCCCGCCCGCCAGCAGCCACCAGCCCACCGCCGCCGCCACCGCCACGCCCACCGCGGCCGCGACCTTCGCCGTGCCCATGACCAGGACTCCTCCCGCCGCGACGGCCGCCCCGGCGCCCGGCGCCGGCATCGTGTCCTCGACCCGCGGCACGAGCAGCGCCGCCAGGGCGCCTTCGCCCCGCCCCGCACCGGTCCGATCCCGCAGGAGGTCGAGTCCCCGACGGAGGCGCGTGCGGACGGTCTCCAGCGGCGCGCCGGTGCGCGTGGCGATGACCGGCGGCGGCAGGTCCTCGAAGTAGCGGAGGAGGAGGACCTCCCGGTACGTCTCCGGGAGCCCCAGCAGCGCCTCCACCACCCGTCGCTGCGCCTCCGCCTCGGCCACCAGTTCCGCCGGGGATCGGCCCGCCGCCGCGGGGCGCGCCGGCGCCGTCGACTCGCGCCGCTCCCGGCGGGTCCCGTCCCGCCGCCCGTCCCGCGCGCGGCGCCGCAGCAGCGTGGCGAACCAGCCGCGGAGGTTGCCCCCGTGGGCCGGCGGCCGCTCCAGCGCCTCCACCCATGCCTGCTGCTCGAGGTCGTCCGCCCCGTCCCGGTCCCGCGCCAGCGTCCGCGCCAGGGCCCGGACCCACTCCCGCTGCGCCAGCAGCCGCTCGACGGGGACGGCGGGGGGACCGGGCATGCACCCACCGTATCGCCGCCGCGGCCGCCCGGGGTTCAGCGGCCGAGCACGTAGGCCAGGAACTCCGCTCCCACGGAGACCTCCAGATCGGACGCCGCCGCCGCCGCCTCGGAGAACTCGGCCGCGCGCCGGGACGCAGGCACACCGGTGCCGGCCAGCGCGAAGGGGACGGCGTCCGGGAGCGCCCGCCTCTGCGCGCAGCCCGCGACGACGTCGACGGTCACCGCGAGCCGGTGCTCGCCGCGCGCCTCCAGCCCCTCGCGGAGGGGCCCGATGACCGTTCCGTCGGCGCGCTCGATCTCCTCCACCTTCCGTCCCGGCGAGCCGTCGAGAGATGCCTCCCACGGTCCGTCCAGGACGACGATCACGGCATCCGCGCCTCCGTCGAGCGCCGCCAGCGCCGCGGAGGCCGCGGCGCCGTCACCGGGACCGGAGTCCGCGGTCTCGCACCCCGCCGCCAGGGCGAGCCCGCGCGGGAAGCCGGGACCGGACACCATGACCAGCCGCGCCCCGACCCGCTCCGAAGCAGGCGCCAGCGCCGGGAGCCTCCCCCCACCCCAGGGCCAGAGCCCGGTGACGGGGTTCTCGTGGAGATCCACGCGCACGGCGTTCAGTTCGTGCTCCGCCAGCGCCCGCTCCGCGCGCCGCGCCACCTCCTCCAGGCGCGCCGAGGCGGGGCCCTCCGGCCCGTGCCCGCGGACCTCCAGGGAGGCCACCGCGTGGGGCGGCTCCGTCCGGCACCGCTCGGCGGAGTCCGCCGCGAGCAGGAGGAGGTTGCGGTACGTGCGGCTGGCGGGGAGCAGGCGCCCCTCCCCGCCCAGGGCCGCGTTCACGAAGTCCCGGAGCAGGGTCGCCTCCTGCTCCCGGGGGCGGCCGGCGGTGGGATCGGCGAGGACGCCGTCGAGCACGGTGACGAAGTCGGCGATGTACGCCGTCTCGTCGGTCCGGAGTTCCCGACCGAGGCCCAGCGCCTCCAGCGGGCCCGCCGGGGGCATCTCCGCCGCTCCGTAGCCGAGGAGCGCGGGGAGGGCGGTCTCCGGTCCCGGCACGCAGCCCGGCGGGACCGGTCGCAGCCGTCCCGCCCGCCCGTTCCGCACGAGGGCGTCCATGTGGGGGGTCCGCGCGCGGAGGAGCGGTGTCCCGCCGCGCAGGGCCGCGAGGGGCTGATCCGCCCCTCCGCCGAGTACCACGAGGCAGGTCTTCACCGGTGGGACCTGCGGCGCTTCCCCGGGCGCACCGGAGGCTCGTCCTTCGCCGCGCCGCCGCCGCAGTCCAGAAGGCGGAGACCGACGGCGGGGTCGTTGCGGCGCTCCAGCCGCTCCCCGAGGTCGCGGAGGAGGAACTCGGCGGTGACCGCCACCTCCGCCTCGAACAGGTGGCCGGAGAAGGAGATGAGTTCGGGACCGCTGAGCGACGCGTGGACGTGGAGGATGCGCTCCGCACCGTCCATGGCGAGGTTGCCGAGGAGGCCGGTCAGTTCCACGTCCTCGGGGAACTCCCGGCGCAGGTAGACGCGGCGCGGGAGGTCGTAGTAGCCGAGGACGGCGTTCTTCACAGAGCCCAGACCGCTGACCCAGCCGCCCTCGATGCCCTCCGCCGCGGCGACCTCCAGGAGGGAGGCCACGACCTTTTCGTCCCGACCGAGAACCACCAGGAGGGAGTCCCCCCCCACGCGCCGCGCCTGCATCCGCTGTCGCCCTCCCCCGCCGCGCCGTTCCGGCCCGCGGCGGACCCGCAGCATAGCCACCGCGGGGGACGGGGTCCACCGAGGAAGCCGTCCCGTGGGCGTCGCGCCGCCGCGCTATCCTCCCGCGATGTCCCGTCGAGTGATCGTCATCGTCAACGCCTCCAGCGGCCGCGGTCGCGCCGCGAGGGCGATCCCGCCGCTGCTGGCGGCGCTCCGCGAGCGGGGCCTGACCCCGGACGTGGCGGAGACGCGCGGACCCGGGGACACGGCGGCGGCGGCGGCCTCGCCGGGGGACGCGCGGGCGCTGGTCGTGCTGGGCGGCGACGGCACGGTCCGGGAGGCGGCCGCCGCGGTCCCGCCCGACGGCCCTCCCCTCGCGGTGCTGCCCACGGGCACCGCGAACCTCCTGGCGCGGGACCTCGGACTCTCCGCGGACCCCGTTCGCACCGCGGACCTCGTGGCCGGCGACCGGACCACCACCGTGGACATGGGCGTCGCCACCGCCGGGGACGGCCGGAGCGCGCCGTTCCTCTGCACCGCGGGGGCCGGGCTGGACGGGGCCGTGGTGCACGCCGTGGCGGCGGGCCGCCGCGGGGCGCTCGGCTTCCGCGGATACCTGCTGCCCCTCCTCGCGGTGGCCCGCGCGTACCCGTACCCCCGGCTCCGCGTCCTCGCCGGGGGCGCCGTCGTGGCGGAGGGGACGACGGCGGTGGTCTGCAACACGCGCGCATGGGGCGGGTTCCTCTCCCTGTCGCCGGCGGCCCGGGTGGACGACGGCGTGCTGGACCTCTGCACCCTGGAACTCCGGCGGCGGTCGCTCCTCCCGCACCTGTGGGCGGCCTGGAGGGGTACTCTGGCGCGCCGCCCGGGCACGCTTCTCCGCCGGGGCGCGGAGTTTTTCGTCGAGGCCGACGGGGAGGCCCCGGTCCAGGTGGACGGGGATCCCTTCGGCCGGACGCCGCTCGCCGTGCGCGTCGCCGCGCGCGGGGCGCGGTTCCTCGTCCCCGCGGAGGACGCGCCATGACCCGTCGCCGCCCGCCCGTCGCCGGCCCCGCCGCCGTTCCCCTCGCCCCGGGCATCTCCATCGGCGGCGGCGCGCCCCTCGTGTTCTTCCTCGGCCCCTGCGCCATCGAGGGCCTGAAGCCCAGCCTGCGGGCGGCCCGCGCACTGCGGCGCCACGCCGAGAAGGCCGGCGTCCCGCTCGTGTTCAAGTCCTCCTACGACAAGGCCAACCGCTCCTCCATGGGCGGCTTCCGCGGGCCGGGCCTCGAGGAGGGGCTGCGGATCCTCGCGGCCGTGAAGGCGGAGACGGGCGTCCCCGTCATCAGCGACGTCCACGAGCCCGCGCAGGCGGAGCGCGCCGCCGCGGTGCTGGACGTGATCCAGGTGCCCGCGTTCCTCTGCCGCCAGACGGACCTCGTCCTCGCCTGCGGCCGCACGGGGAAGCCGGTGAACGTCAAGAAGGGCCAGTGGATGGCGCCCGAGGACATGGCGAACGTGCGGGACAAGATCGCCTCCACCGGGAACCGGAGCGTCCTTCTCTGCGAGCGGGGCACCGCCTTCGGGTACCGGAACCTGGTCGTGGACATGCGGAGCCTCGTGGTCATGCGCGGCCTCGGCCAGCCCGTCGTGTACGACGCCGGCCACTCCGTGCAGAAGCCCGGCGGGCTGGGGACCGCCAGCGGCGGGGACCGGGGGATGATCCTCCACCTGGCGAAGGCCGCCGTCGCCGTGGGAGTGGACGGCGTGTTCCTCGAGTGCCACGAGAACCCCGACCGCGCCCTCAGCGACGGACCGAACTCGTTCCCCCTCCGCGAGGTGCCCCGCCTCCTGGACACGCTTCTCGCCGTGGACGCGGCGGCCCGTGGCCGCTGATCCCGGCCGGGACTACGAGGCGATCCCCTATCCGGGACACGCCTTCGGGCAGACCCATCCTTCGCGGTTGTGCACCGTCGCCCGGCTCCACGGGCTCGACCCGGCGCCTCCCGATCGCTGCCGCGTGCTGGAACTGGGCTGCGGCGACGGCGGGAACCTCCTGCCCATGGCGTGGGAGTTCCCGGGGAGCGCGTTCCTGGGGGTGGACCTCGCCGCGGGCGCCGTCGAGGCCGGCCGGCGGGGCGCCGCGGCGCTGGGACTCCGCAACCTCGACCTCCGCGTGCTGGACGTGCGGGCGGTGGACGACTCCTTCGGCACGTTCGACTACGTCGTCGCCCACGGGCTGTACTCGTGGGTCCCGGCGCCGGTGCGGGAGGCGATCCTCGCCCTCTGCCGCGCGCGCCTCGCGCCCCACGGCGTGGCGTTCGTCTCCTACAACGCGCTCCCCGGCGGCCACCTCCGCCTCATGCTCCGCCAGATGCTCATCCACCACGCCGCCCCCTTCCCGGACCCGAAGGAGAGGATCCGGCAGGCCGCGGGGCTGATCCGGCTCCTCGCCTCCCACCGCCGCGCCGGGGACCCCTACGCGGCGCTGCTCATGGACTGGATCGAGGACGGCGCCGGCATGGCGGAGGCGTCGCTCTACCACGACCTCCTCTCCGAGGAGAACGCCCACTTCCACTTCCTGGAGTTCGCGGGCGACGCCGCGCGCCACGGCCTCCGCTACCTCTCCGAGGCGGACTGGGCGGACACGCGCACGACCCGCTTTCCCCCGGACGTGGTGGCGACGCTGCACGCGGTGACCGGGGGGGACCCGCTCCGGATGGAGCAGTACCTCGACTTCTACCGGCTCCGCAGGTTCCGCCAGACGCTCCTCGTGCGGGAGGACGCGCCCGTCGTGCGCGACGTGCCGCCGACGCGGACCCGCGGGCTCCACGCGGCGTCGGAGGTGACGGCGACGGGTCCCGTGGACCTCGCCCCGGGAGCGGAGGCGACCTTCTCCGGCGACCGGGGCGCGCGCATCGTCCTCCGCGACCCGCTGCCGAAAGCCGCCCTCGCGGCCCTCGCGGCGGCCCGGCCCCGCGTGCTCCCCTTCGACGGGATCCTCGCCGCGGCGCGGGCGGCGCTGGGGCGTGGCGGCGACGGTGAGATGGAGGCGGACCGCGCGGATCTGGCGGAACTCCTCCTCGGCGGGTTCGGCGCGGCCCTGCTCACGCTCTACTCCCACGCGCCGCGCATCGCGTCCCGCGCGGGGGATCGGCCGGAGGTCGCCGCGCCGGCGCGGCTCGCCGCGCGCACGTCCGACCGCGTGCCCAACCTCCGCCACGACACGGTGCACCTGGACGACGCGCTCTCCCGGGCCATGGTCGCCCTCCTCGACGGCACGAGGGACCGCGCCGCGCTGCTCCGGGACATGGCGGCGGCCGCCGTCGCCGGGGAGTTCCCCCTGCCGGGGGCCCCGCCGCCGCGCGACGCCGGCGAGGCGGCGACCCGCATCGAGCCCCTCGTGGAGGACGCCCTCGCGGGACTCTGCCGGGTCGCGCTGCTCGTCGAGGCCTGACGCTGGCCCCGGCCCTCCGCCGCGCTACCGGAGGCCCGGCTTCCCCCGCACGCTCCGCAGGTAGCCCAGCTGCCCCAGGTGGTAGACCTCGTGGAAGACGAGGTGGCGCGCGCCCCCCTCGATGGTGGACGAACCGTCGGGAAGCGTCGAACCCCATGGGGCCGCCGCCTCCTCCGCCGTGAGCGCCGCGACCCGCGCGCACAGGAGGTCGCCGGTGCGCTCCACGTCCGCGAGGAGCGCGGCGGCGGGAGGATAGACCGACGCGTCGCGGCACGGCTTCCCGGGAGCGAACTCCGCCTCCCACGGGGCCTCCTCCAGCGGGCCGCCGAGGCGCCGCAGCAGGACGCGGCGGTAGCGCGCGACGTGCCCCAGGATCCAGGCCGCCGAGTTGCCCCCGTGCTCGGGGCGGTGGCGCCAGTCGGAGGGTCCCATCCCCTCGGCGAGGGAGGCGAGGAGGCGACCGTCGTGGCGGAGGCGCGCCTCCAGGTCGGCCAGGGGACGGTCCGGCGCGGTGGTTCCCACGCTCACTCCTTCGCCCCGTCGACGGGGAGGAAGTGGGGGAAACGCGCCCCCATCTCCGGGATGGTCGCGGGCGCGGGGAAGTCGGCGACCTCCGCCATGGCGCCCCAGAGTTCCGACACCGCGGGGAGGTGATGGGCGCGTCCGGAGGCGTCCGCCGTGGCCCACTCGAACACCTCGATGAGCGTGCCGTCGGAGGGGGCCCGGACGAGGACGAAGGGCCTCGCCGTCACCAGCCCCTCCCGCCGGAGCACCTCGCCGTGGCGCGCGACGAGGTCCCGCAGCCGCGCCTCGCCGCCGGGCTTCGGCCGGTACGCCGCGATGACGACCTCCGGCCCCCCCGCCCCGCCCTGGTGTCCGCTCATGGTGTCCCCGTCCTTTCGCCCCGCACGAGATCCTCGAAGCGCTCCCGGTCGCGGACCACGTCGAAGCGGTCCCCGTGGACCAGCACCTCGGCGGCCCGCGGCCGGGCGTTGTAGTTGCTCGACATGGTCATGGAGTAGGCGCCGGCGGAGTAGACGCACAGGAGATCCCCGGCGACGACCGGCGGGAGCCGCCGGTCCTTCGCGAGGAAGTCCCCCGTCTCGCAGACGGGCCCCACCACGTCGCAGAGCAGCGTCTCCCCCGCGCGGGACGGCGCGTCCGCCTCCGCCTCCGGGAACGGGGCCTCCACGGGCCAGATCCGGTGGTGCGCGCCGTAGAGGCTGGGCCGGAGGAGGTCGTTCATGGCGGCATCCACCACGACGAAGCGTCGCTCCCCCGACTCCTTCACGTGGAGGACGCGCGTCAGGAGGATGCCGGCGTTCCCGCAGATGAAGCGGCCGGGCTCGAGCACGAGGCGGAGCCCCGCCTCGCGCACCAGGGGCACCAGGGCCTCGCCGAACTCCGCGGCGGGGCGCGCCTCGCCGCCCCTGTAGTAGATGCCGAACCCGCCGCCCATGTTCAGCCACTCCACGGGGTGACCCGCGCGGCGCGCGGCGCCGGCCAGCGCGATGACCTTCCGGAGGGACGCCGCGTGGGGGCCCACCTCGGTGATCTGGCTCCCGATGTGGGCGTGGATCCCGACCAGCCGGACCCCCTGCATGGATCGCATGCGATCCACCAGCACGGCGGCCTTCTCCAGGTCGATGCCGAACTTGGACTCCCGCTTCCCCGTGGAGATGTACGCGTGGGTCTTCGGATCCACGTCCGGGTTCACCCGCAGCGCCACGTCGGCGCGGCGGCCCGCGGCGCGCGCCACGTCGTCGAGGGCCTCCAGCTCGGAGGCGCTCTCGACGTTGAACATCAGGATCCCGGTCTCGACGGCGAAGGCCATCTCCTCGCGGGTCTTGCCGACGCCGGCGAACACGATGGTCCGCGGATCCGCCCCCACCAGGAGGGCGCGCCGGATCTCGCCCGCGGAGACGACGTCGAACCCGGCGCCGGCACGGCGGAGCACGTCGAGCACGCCGAGGTTGCCGTTGGCCTTCACCGCGAAGCAGATGAGGGCGTCCACGTCGGAGAAGGCCTCCCGCAGGCGGGCGAAGTGCATCTCGAGCGTGGCGCGGGAGTACACGAACGTCGGCGTGGAGACGCGCGCGGCGATGGCGGCGAGGGGAACGTCCTCGCAGCGGACGGCGCCGTCGACGACGTTGAAGTGGTCCATGCCGGGGATCCCCGCGACGAGACGGTGAGGCGGCGAGGGTACGGCAAGGCCTCGGCCCCGTCGAAACAACGGCGCGGCCGGACTACTTCGAGAGCAGTTCCTCGCGCATGGACTCCATCCGCTCCCGGAGCCGCCGGAGAACCCGGGCGTGGATCTGGCAGACGCGGGACTCGGAGAGACCGAGGATGCGGCCGATCTCGCGCATGGTGATCTGCTCGAAGTAGTAGAGCACCACGACCTGGCGCTCCTTGGGCGTCAGCGCACGGTAGACGAGCGCGGCCACGTCCCGCTGGTGGGCGCGGGCCACGGGGTCGGCGCCGCCGCGGTAGTCCTCGAGACCGTCCAGCCGACCGCTGCCGAGCCGCTCCGACGCGTCCTCGCCGCCCCCCAGCGAGAGGACCGACGCCCCCCCCGCCGCGCGGTGGGAGTCGGTGACCTCCGAGAGGGTCCAGCCCAGGCGCTCGGCGACCTCCTCCTGGGAGGCGGGACGACCGAGCGTCGTGGCGAGATCGCACTCCGTGCGTTCGCGCCGCTGCGCGCGGGATCGGACCACCCGCGGCACCCAGTCGCGGGAGCGCAGCTCATCGAGGATCGCGCCGCGCACGCGGACGGAGCAGTAGGTCTCGAACTTGATGCCGCGACTCAGGTCGAAGCCGTCGATGGCGGCCATGAGGCCGAAGGTGCCGGCGCTGCGGAGGTCGTCGACCTCCACGCATCGCGGCAGGCGCTGGAGGATGCGGTCCGCGAGGAACTCGACGAGCGGCAGGTACCGCTCCACCAGCCGGTTCCTGATGACCACGTCCCCCGTCGCCTTGTAACGCGTCCAGTCGTCCGCGGGCCCGTCCTCGGCGCGACGCAGCACCGTTCCTCCCTTCGGGCGCCCCCCCGGGCGCCGTCACGACCACTACGGCTTGGAGACTAATACAGTAGTTCCCCGATGGCAAGGGGAAAGTCGCTTTCGGCGGATGGGTCGCGGAAGGGGCGCGGCGGGCGAGGGGATCGGTCGCGGCGGGGACGCGGCGGCGCGTGGGGGACCGGCTCGCCGGGGGAGCGCAGGGCCGCGCGGGGCGGCGGGGATCAGCGCGCGGGCGCCGGGGGGAGACTCACGGGCCCGGGGGGCCGGAGAGGGCGGCGGGGGCCCGCGCGCGGTGCATGCCCAAGCACCGGACCGCGTCGGCGCCTACGAGGCCGTGAGCGAAGTCGATCCGCTCCCGACCGCTCAGATCAGGCCCAGGTCCGTCTCCGTCTCGAGGGGCTCCGGGAACACGGGGGCGGGGTCCGCGCCGAGGTGGTCGCGCAGGACCTCCTTGTAGATGGCGCGGAAGTCCACGGCGTACTCCGGGTACTCCCCGAGGAGATCCGCGTCCCCGAGGTCGGGCCCGTAGGTGCCGCCGTTCACCGCGCCCCCCACGAGCAGTTCGCAGAACCCGTGGCCGTGGTCGGTCCCTTCCGACCCGTTCACGTAGTTCCGGCGCCCGAACTCGGTGAGCACGATGATCACCGTCTTCTCCCAGACGCCCATGGCCTTCAGGTCGTCGGTGAAGGCGCCCAGGGCGCCGTCCAGTTCGGCCAGCAGCGTGGGCTGCGTCCCCGATGCCTGGCCCTGCGCGCCGTGCGTGTCGAAGCCGCCGTACCCGGTGAAGAAGATGCGCGTCTCGAACCCCCCCTGGATGAGGACGGCGACATCCTTCAGGCGCCGGCCGAGCGTGGTCGAGGGGTAGCCGACGCTGCTGCTGTACGCGGTGAGCGCGCCCTGCACCTGCGTCGTCAGGTCGTGGGACTGGAGCAGCGCCGTGCGGGCCTCCGCCGAGTTGCCCTTGCCGGAGAAGCGCTGGAGGACCTTCTTCGCGGCGTCCAGCCGGTGGAGGTGCCTCGTGTCCGTGGGGCTTCCGTTCAGCTTGAAGCCGGCCAGGCTGCCCACCAGGAGCGGCGCCGATGTCCCGCCGACGAAGTCCAGGGGACGGCCGACCCCCACCGACACCGCTCCCAGCGGCGTGGGCGCGTACAGGTCGGCGTAGCGGGCGATCCAGCCCGAGGGAGACGCGCCCGCGAAAGCGGTGTAGCGGTCGCGCACGCCGAGGGAAAAGATGTCCTGGCTCGTGAAGTGGCTGAGGTTGGCGTCCGGGTAGCCGACCCGCTGGACCGCCGCCACCGCCCCCTCCTGCCAGAGCCCCTGCGTCCGCGTCAGGGTCGGGTGGAGGCGGTACGTGGAGGTCGAGGCCGGCCCGCTGTCGAGCCGCAGGAGCAGGTCGGCGTCGATGGCGAGTCCCGGGCGGCGCTCGTGGTACGGCGCGAGGGCGTGCGGGACGACCATGTTGAGCGTGTCGTTGCCGCCGAACAGGTTGATGACGACGAGGCGCGTGACGGGCAGCGGGGAACCGTGCACCGGCGGCGCCCAGCGGCGGAACGGACCCAGCGCGACCAGACCCGCCGCGGCCATGCCCAGCCGGAGGACGTCCCGCCGGGACACGCCGGCGGGAAGGTGGCGATCGCAGCCGCAGGATGGAGGCATGGAGGCTCCCTTCAGGGTCCGCGCAAGCATGACTGCTACATTCGGGCGGCTGCGGCGGCCGTTGGCCGCGTTGCTCGTCGGTTGTGGCCCTGGAGGGGCCACGCCCTCCTCGCGCCTTGCCAACGGCCGCCTCGCTCGCCCTCGGTGTGACGCACTCATGCTCGCACGAACCCTCAGCGCACGTGGTACGCGGGGTGCTGGGCGAGGACGTACAGGAGCCCGCGCACGCGCTCGTCGAGATGGGTCTGGCTCGATCCGTCGAACGGCGAGGGGGACACGGTGCCGTCCGCGTTCCGCACGGTGTTGAGGTACGTGACCAGGTCGGCCTGATCCGCGGCGGTGAGATCGGCGCGGAGCAGCGTGCCGAGGTGCTGCACGACCTCCACGGCGGAGCGCTGATCCACGGGCGGGAGGACGTCGGCGACGTTGATGCCGAGCCGGGCCTGGTTGACGGTGTCGAGGATCACCGACTGGGCGAGGTTCGTGCGGTCCACCATGGCCGCGGCGGAGAACCAGAGCGAGCCGGCGGGCCAGCCGTCGACGGTGGGCGGCTCGCTGACCCGCTGGCCGAGCAGCGTCAGGTACCCGTCCAGGACGACGGGCGAGAGGAACAGCCCCGTGCTGCGGACGAACCCGACGGCGAAGTCCACGGGGCTCTTCGTCAGCGAGCGCCGGGACCGCTTCGACAGGAACGCCTCGGAGAGGAACATCGCGCGGAGGGCCGGCGCCAGTTCGTAGTCCGCGCCGCGGAGCACCGCCGCCATGTCCGCGACGAGCCCGTCGGGCGGGTCGTCGTAGCAGTACCAGCGCAGCAGTTTCCCGCAGATGAACTCCGCCGCGGGGCGGTTCGCCAGCGTGATGTCCACGACCTGGGCGTAGTCGTCGCCGGTGTTCTGGGGCGGGATGACGGATCCGAGGATCGTCTTCGCATCGGGGTCGTGGCGGCCGGCGTTGAACTCCACGTAGTACTGGTTGGTGTCGACGTTGATTCGCGAGCGGTATCCCGTGAAGGCGCGCGCCGCTTCCGTGATGTCGCGCTGCGTGTAGCCGTTGTCCACGCCCAGCGTGAACAGTTCCCAGAACTCGCGCGCGAAGTTCTCGTTGGGTGCGGACTTCGTGTTGGAGAGTCCGTCGAGGAAGTCGAGCATCGCGGCGCTCCGCGAGACGTCGAGCAGGAGCGTCCGCAGGTTGCCGGCGCCGCCGTGGCGGAAGAGGTCGAGGTACTCCACCATCCAGAACCGCTGCTCCGGCGCCAGCCCGTCGGCGGTGACCGCGAAGTGGTCGTGCCAGAACATGGCCAGGTTCTCGCGGAACGGGTGCGTCCCCACGGTCTGCATGTAGAGCCACCACCGGGAGATCTGGGCGCTGGACGGGAAGCCGCCCTGGAGGCCCGGGGGATCGGTGCCGTTGACCAGGTAGGCGTGGGCCGCCGCCTCGAGTGCCGCGTCGGGCGTGAAGTCGAGCATCCCGTCCAGGTAGGCCGGGAGACCCTGCTGCTGCAGGGCCGCCAGTTCGTCCCCGCGGATGCCGAAGTGGGTGCGGACCAGGAAGTGGCGGAGATCGTCGTCGGTGAGCGCCTCCCCGTGCGGGGCGAGGGAGTACGCGCGGTTGATTCTCACCGCCAGCGGAAGCGTCACCTCGGCGAAACCCGCGGCGTTGGTCGCCCGCACGACGTGGTCCGCCGCGGCGGCCACGGCGACCGGCGTCCCGGAGAGGACCCCGGTCCCGGGATCCAGCAGAAGTCCGTCCGGCAGCGCCGGCTCCACGCTCCAGGTGCGCACGGCCCCGCCGCCGAGGACGGGAGCCGCGGGAGTCAGCGGCTCCTCCTGCTCCAGGAGGGGAGGCACGCCCGGATACTGGAGGTCCGACGGGGGCAGGAGGATCTCGAGGGGGAGGCCCGCGCCGGAGACCCGCGCGCCGTACCCCTTCAGGCTCCAGTCCAGGGCGAGGTCGGGCCCGTCCTCGCCGCTCCCCCTCCAGCGGAACCCCTTCGTCTTCAGGTCGAGGACGAACCGCTGGCCCCGCTTCCCCTTCGCCGACAGGTCGAGGGGGTCACCGCAGACCCGCGCCTCGCCGACTCCGGTGATGCGCGCGGCGCCGCCGGGATCCAGGATCGCCGTGAGCGTGGCGACCTGCGGGGAGGCCCCGCCGACGTCCACGTCGCCGGGGTTCTTCCCCGGAGCCGGGCTCGCCTTCCCGCCCGTCGCCGTGCCCGCGAAGGCACCCGGTTCGTACACGCCCCTGAAGGAGAGGCGCTCCCTGCCGCCGCCGGCGGAGAACGTCAACGTGCTGCCGTCGGCCCGGTGCCGGACGCGCCCGGAGACGGGGAGCGCGCTCCCGCCGATGTCCAGCGTCCCGCTCAAACGTCCGGCGACGTCCGTCGTCGCGGAGAGCGTGCCCTGCAGCGCGGCCCCCGGGAGGTGGACGGAGACGGGATACGCGCCGTCCACGCAGACCGGGCCCATGGGAACCTCGAACTCGTAGATCTCCGGTGCGTCGGCCAGCGCGGCGGCGGCCGCGAGGAGGAGCGGGGCGGCGATCAGCGGCCGGAGGGCGCGGGGGATCGACGCGGGCGGCGCCGTGCTGCGCGGGACGGACATGGCCGGACCTCCTCGGCGTCCGCGGCGGCACGCGCCGCGACGGTCACCCCCTATATACACCCCCCGCTGGCCCGGGTTTCGCCGCGCCGTCCGGGATCACGGGTAGCGCCGGATGCGCCAGATGGCCGTGAACGTGGAGACCAGGAGGTCCCCCGCCGGCGTCACGACGAGGTCCAGCGGACGATGCGCGATTCCCGCGCCCGCGTCCCACCGCGCGAACGTGCGCTCCTCGTCGATGTCCACGAAGGCGGGGCCGCTCATGGCGAGCCGGCGCAGGTCGGCGTCGTCGTATCCGGCGACGAAGAGGGAGTCCGCGTAGGCGGCGCCGAACCCGGCGCCGGAGTGGAACGCGAGTCCCGTGGGGACGATGACCGGGGTCCAGTCGCGGAGGCGGAGCCCCAGCAGGGACCCGGGGAACTCGTCGGGGAGCACCTCCCAGCCGAAGTTCCGGCCGGGCTGGATGAAGTCCAGTTCGTCGTGGGCCGTGGGGCCGTTCTCCGTCACGAAGAGGCCGCCGGCCACGGGATGGAACGTCATGTCGAACGCGTTCCGCAGGCCGCGGCACCACTCCGGATCGCCCGCCAGCGGGTTGTCCGCGGGCACGGATCCGTCGGGCCCGTACCGGAGGATCCGGCCCGCCCGCTGGCCGTCCGCCTGCGCCAGCGCGCCGTCCCCGGTGTCGCCGACGCTCACGTAGAGCCGCCCGTCGGGCCCGAACTGGAGATCGCCCGCGTTCCCCGTGGCCCCCACGGGCAGATCGTCCACGACCACCTCGACGCCGACGGCGCCGTCCCCGACCAGCGGCAGCCGGAGGACGCGGTTGCGGTCGGGATGCCCGTCGGAGGCCGGCGAGGAGACGTAGACGAAGAGCGCCGGCGCCGTGTCGAAGTCGGGAGCGAGGGCGAGCCCGAGGAGGCCGCGCTCCCCGCCGGGGAGGACGGGGAGCGTCGCCACCGGCGTCCCGCGGAGCACCCCGTCCCCGCCGACCACGCGCACGTTGCCCGCGGCGAGTTCGTTGAAGAACAGGCGCCCGTCACCGGCGAGCGCCATCTTCACGGGCACCGCCAGCCCCCCGTGGAGGACCTCCGCCTCGAACCCGTCCTCCAGCGAGAGGAGCCCGGGCGGCAGGGCCGGCGTCACCTGGACGGAGACGGGAACGCTCACCGCGCCGTGGGGGTTGGCGGCGGTCAGGAGGTGGATCGCCGTGGGCGACGCGGCGGAGGGCGTGCCCCCGATGCGCCCCGTCCACCGGTCGAGCACCAGCCCCGCGGGGAGCGGCGGGTCCACGCTCCACTTCTCGGGTTCCCCGCCGGACCAGGAGGGCGGGAGGGGGACGGCGGCGACTCCCGCGCGGAGAAGGAGCGTCGGCGGCGCGGAGAGATCCGCCGGCGGAGCGCCGGCTCCGCCCCACGGGCCCTCCCGCGGGATCGCGCCCCGGCGACCCGGGTTCACCCAGCGCCAGGTCCGCTCCACGCCGCACGCGGTCACCGTCACGCGCAGCGTGCCCGGGCCGTCGCCGCCGGTGAAGCGGAGTCGGCCGCCGCCGAGGTCCTCCACGGGCGGGACCGACGCGGCGCCGGGGCCCTCCTCCACCGTCACGACCGCGGGGGCGTCGCCGCACTCCCCTCCCGCCGCCAGGATCGACAGCGTGCGCCGCCGCCGCGGCGGGAGGACGCCTCCGCCCCGTCCCGCGAGGGCGAGCGGAGGCACCGCATCGGTGCGCCGCAGCCTCGCTTCCGCCCGCACCACGTCGCGGAGTCCGCGGCGGAGCCGCCCCCACGCGGTCCACGCCCTCCCCTCCGGGTCGGCGACGGCGGCCCGCGCCGCCGAGAGCCGCGCCTCCATGCGGGCGGCCGCGCGCCGGAACCCCGCCGCCCGCGGGCCCAGCGCCGCGTCCCCCTCGTCGTCGGGGAGCGCCAGCGCCGCCGCCGCGGGGAGCGCCGCGTCCAGCCCCGCCAGCGCCAGCGGCCGGTCGTCGCGGAGCAGCCCCTTCGCCGCGCGGCCGGTCTCTTCGACCACGACGGCGAGATCCCCGGCCGGTTCCCCGGCGCCGGACCCCGCCGCGGCGAGCGCCCCCACGGCGACGGCGACGGCGAACCGGGCGGACGGGCGGAGCGGAGCGCGCATGGGTTCCGGAGAGCAGAACACGCGCGCCGCCGCCGCGGTAGCGGCTAGCGCGCCAGCGCCTCGATGGCCTCGCGCTGCCGCAGGAACTCCACGCGGAGCCCCTCCCGCAGGCGGCGGCGGTGAGCCTCCGCACGGGTCCAGCCGGGAAACAGGCCGAGGGGTCCGGCGACCCAGCCGAAGACCGCGAGTTCCTCGACGCGCCGCTCCAGGCGCAGGGGCTCGGCGGAGTCGGAGCCGGCGGCGCCGAGGAGCACCACCTCGTCGTGCTCGATGTTCCAGACGGCCGGGATCACTCCCAGGGAGAGCCCGCACACCGTGGCGCCGGCCATGAAGGTCCACGGCGGGGTCCCGGATGCATCGCCGGCCTGCGGACCGGTCGACGCGACGAGGTCGGCGGGTGGATCGCCGTCCAGTCCGAAGCGCACCTCGCGGAACGCCCCGCAGTCCTGCAGTCGATGGAAGAGTTTCCACGCGTCCCGCTCGGGCCTGTGGATCCGCCATACGGAGGTCGGCGGCCGCTGCGGCTCGGGGACCACCGCCACGACGTAGGGCAGCGGTTCCGCTTCGAGAAGGCGGAGATCCGCCTCCGACACGGGCGGCGCCGATCCGTACGCGATGCACCCGGCGCCGACGAAGGAGGCGAGAAGGAGGAGCGCCCGCGCGGAGGAACGCCGCGCACCGGCTCCGACGGCGCGCGCCAGAGGCGGCGTGCGAAGGTGGGGGGGCACGGGGGGATCCTCCGCCACGCCGGGCGGCGCGTCAAGCCCCGCGTCCTACCGCGGGAGCCCCTCCACCGCCAGGCCGGAGAACTCCACCACCGAGTCGTAGGCCCCGATGCCCCACCGCCCTCCCGCCGCGTCGAAGCCCGGGGGAACGTCGAACTCCGCCACGTCATCGCCGTCGAGGGAGAGGAGGAGCGAGGCCGCGGTCACGGTGAGGCGGAAGGCCAGGGGCCGCTCGCCGTCCGGAGTCCCCTCCGGGAGGCGGCCCGTCACCCGGTACCGGCCCTGCCAGTGGCCGTCGGCCCACGCGAGAAGGGTCGCCGTCCCGTCGCCGCGCACGGCGACGCACAGGAAGCGGGGGGCATGGATCCGCTCGAACGCGACGACGAGGTTCGCCTGCTGCCCCGGCGCCAGGGGCGCCAGCGTCCCCGCGAGGACGTATCCCCCCGCCGGCGGAGGCTCGCGACGGACGGCCACGCAGCCCTCCCCGGGGAACGACGAGCAGAGGTAGCGGCCCTCCGCGATCTCCTCCACCGCCCGCCACACCTCGCACCACCGCGGGGCCGCCGCCCGGACGTGGGCGTGCCACCGCTCCTGCAGCGCGTCCAGGGGCCCGTAGACCGCCTCCAGTTCGCGCGCGAAGGCCTCCTCGAGTTCGCGGACCGCGTCATCGCCGCTCCCGCGGGGCTCGGGGAGGGACGCGATGCGCCCGTGGAGCCGCCGGAATCGCGCTTCGTCGACGGCGAGGAACTCCACCAGGGAGAACGCGTGGGCGTACAGCAGCCGCTGCCCGTCGAAGGTCGCCGCCTGGGCCCGGAGGAGCCGCCCCAGCGGGATGCCGTCGTCACGCTCCAGCGCCGCCGCCATCCGCCAGCGCCGGTCGTCCACGCAGAGGGGAGTCCCGGTGCCCTTCGCACGCGCCGCGGACACCGCCCGCGCGGCGATCCACTCCGCCGTCCCCTCCGCGTACCAGGCGGGCCACATCCCCGCACCGGGCACCCCGACCCGCCGCACGTACTGGTGCGCGCCCTCGTGGATCACCAGGAGGCGCAGCAGTTCCGGGAGGTCGCCGGCCCGCGCCAGCGCCGCGTCGTCGGCGCGGGGCTGGATCATCACGACGCTCTCCCCGGTCCGATCCAGCGTGGCCGCGAGGTTCCCCGCGAGGAACCCCGCTCCGGCGGCCGTGACGACGGCCGCGTACTCCGCCTTCGTGCCCGTGAGGAGGAGGGAGAGGGGGACCTCCTCCGGCGCCTTCGCCGGCCAGACCGCGGCGTAGAGCGGCACGGCGTCCTCCAGCGCCCGCCGGCACGCCTCCACCGTGGCCACGCGGGGGACCGTGGAGCGGACCTCCACGTTCCGCGCGCGCGAGGCGGTGAGGGTCTCGCCCTCGGGGCGCGCGTCGGCGGCGAAGGGTCGGGCCGCGAGGAGGAGGGCGGCCGCCGCCAGGCCGGCGAGCAGGCTCCGCCGTCCCCGCGCTGGCGACACCGGGATCGGCGGGGTCACGGGGGACCGGGCGACTCCGCGGCGCGGCGGAGCGCGGCGCCCACGAAGTCCCGGAACAGCGGGTGCGGCTCCAGGGGCCGGGAGCGGAACTCGGGGTGGAACTGGACCCCCACGAACCAGGGGTGGCCCCGCAGTTCCACGATTTCGACGAGGTCCCCGTCGGGGCAGACGCCGGTGATGTCCAGCCCGGCCGCCTCCAGCCGCGCCCGGTAGGCGGGGTTGAACTCGTAGCGGTGGCGGTGGCGCTCGCGCACCTCGTCCACGCCGTAGGCGCGATGGGCCGCGGAACCCCGGACGAGCCGGCAGGGGTAGGCGCCGAGCCGCATGGTGCCGCCCTTCGCCTCCGCCGCGGAGTGCCCCTCGAGGAGGGCGATGACCGGGTGGGCGGTGGCGGCGTCGAACTCGGTGGAGTGGGCGCCGTCGAGGCCCGCCATGCGCCGCGCCGCCTCGATCACGAAGCACTGCATCCCGAGGCAGATTCCGAACAGGGGGACGCGCCGCTCGGCGGCCCACCGGACCGCCCGGACCTTCCCCTCGATGCCCCGCTCGCCGAACCCACCGGGCACGAGCACGCCGGACACGCCGCGCAGCAGGTCCTCTGGACCGTCCCTCTCGACGTCCTCCGCCCGGACCTTGCGCACGCGCACGCGGGAGCGGTGCGCGACGCCACCGTGGGCGAGCGCCTCGTAGATGGACTTGTACGCATCGTGCAGGTCGATGTACTTCCCCACCACGGCGATCTCGACGTCCCCCGTGGGCTCGCGGACCGCCGCCACCATCTCCGTCCACGCGGTGAGGTCCGGCTCCGTCCCGCCCAGCCCGAGCCGGCCGCACAGGAGGTCGTCGAGCCCCTCCCGGCGCAGCATCAGCGGGACCTCGTAGACCGTGCTCTCGACGTCCATCTCCTCGATCACGGCCCGCTTCTCCACGGAGCAGTAGAGGGAGAGCTTGGACCGCTGCTCCGGGCTGAGTCCCTTCTCCGTGCGGACGATGAGCGCGTCGGGGACGATGCCGATCTCGCGCAGGCGGGACACGGATTGCTGCGTGGGCTTGGTCTTCAGTTCCCCCGCCGCGCGGATGTACGGCACCAGGGTCAGGTGGACGTAGGCGACGTTCTCCCGCCCCTCCTCGATGCCGAACTGCCGGATGGCCTCCAGGAACGGGAGCCCCTCGATGTCCCCCACGGTGCCGCCGATCTCGGTGATGGCGACGTCCACGTCCCGCGCGGCGCGGCGGATGGCGTCCTTGATCTCGTTGGTGATGTGGGGGATGACCTGGACCGTGGCGCCGAGGTAGTCCCCCCGCCGCTCCTTCTGGATGACCGACAGGTAGATCTTCCCCGTGGTGTAGTTGCTGTGGCGGTCGATGCGGGCGTGCGTGTAGCGCTCGTAGTGCCCGAGGTCGAGATCCGCCTCGGTGCCGTCGTCGGTGACGTAGACCTCGCCGTGCTGGAACGGGCTCATGGTGCCCGGGTCGACGTTGATGTACGGATCGAGCTTCTGCATGGAGATGCGGAAGCCCCGCGCCTCCAGGAGCATCCCGATGCTGGCGGCGGTGAGTCCCTTGCCCAGGGACGACACCACGCCTCCGGTCACGAAGATGTGCTTGGCCAAGCGCCGGGGTTCCTTTCTCGATGCCGCCGCACGAATGCGGCGTAGTCCTCCGGCGTGTCCACGCCGGCGGGGGCGCGGTCGACCTCGACGACGCGGATGCGCCAGCGGTGCTCCAGCGCGCGCAGCTGCTCCAGCATCTCGGTGCGCTCCAGCGGCGTCGGGGGGAGCGCGGCGAAGGCCCGGAGCGCGGCGCGCCGGAAGGCGTACACGCCGACGTGTCGCAGCATCCGCGCCGGCCCGTCGGGGTCGCGGCGGAAGGGGATGGGGGCGCGGGAGAAGTAGAGCGCGTCCCCGCTCCGGTCCGTCACGACCTTCACCACCGAGGGCTGCGCGGCGTCCCGCCCCGGTTCCAGCGGCGCCGCCAGCGTGCCCATGGGGAGGGACGGGTCCCCCTCCATGGCGGCCACGAGCGCATCCAGGTGCGCCGGGTCGGTCTCCGGCTCGTCCCCCTGGAGGTTGACGACGATGTCCGGCCCGGGCAGGGAGGCCGCGGCCTCGGCCACGCGGTCGGTCCCCGACCGGCACGCCGCCGACGTCATGACCGCCTCTCCCCCGGCGGCCCGCACGGCGGCGGCGACGCCCTCGTCGTCCGTGGCGACGACGACGCGCGCCGCCCGCACCGAACCCCGCGCCCGCTCCCACGTGTGCACGACGAGCGGCCGGCCGGTCTCCGCCAGGAGGGGCTTCCCCGGAAGCCGCTGCGCGCCCATGCGCGCCGGGATCACCACGAGGGCCACGGGGACCTCCGCGCGGGCGCCGGTCCCGCGGATTCGACGGCGCCGCCGGGCGCGCGCCGAGGAGTCGCCCGGCGGGCGCCGCGGGCTCCGGTCATCGACCGGGCGGCCGTCGCCCGAAGGCGGAGTCGTCGGACCAGCCCGATCCGGTGCTCACGGAGAACCCCGGCGTCGCCTGGTGGATGGTGAGCACCAGGGCCTTGAGGCCCTCGTACACCTTGGGCAGGTCGCGCGTCCTCGGGTCCGTCACGGCGCCGGGCACGAGGAACAGCGTCGCCATGCGGCCGTCCACCTCCAGCCAGATGGCGGCCATGGCGTTGGAGGGGCCCGCGGAGGGGTCCACGGAGACGGCGAACCGCCCGAAGCCCTGCTTCTCGAAGGCCTCGAGGAGGTCCGGCACCGCCTCCTGCTCGAGCACCTTGGTGTCCGGGGCCTGGAGTTTGCCGGCGCGCAGCGCCTCCCCCGTGGGCGTCCCGGGGGAGACGAGGGAGAGGCTGCGGATGCCGCGCACCTGGGGGCGGAGATCCCGCCAGCCGCACCGCACCGCGGCGCCCCGCGCCACGGCCACCTCGCTCCCCTTGTCGAAGGCCTCGGCGGAGGCCCCCGGCGCCACGTACGCCGGTGCCCTCGGGGCGGGGAGCGACCCGCCGGACGGCGCGGGGCCCCCCGGGGACGCGCAGGCCGCCAGCGCGACGGCGCCGAGGAGCAGGCGGGGAATCGCCCACGCGCGGGACCCGTCGGGGAGGGGAAACGGCATGGCGGAACCGTAGCGATGGCGGGGGCGGCGGCGAAGGGAATCCGCGACGGGGTGGGGTCCGGTGGTCATGGCTCCATGGGAGCGGCGGGAGGTCACCGCGCGGTCACGCGGCTCCGTGCCCGGGGGCCCGCGGACGGCTATGCTTGCCGCCCGTGGCGCGGGCATCCCTCCGTCCCCTGGTCCTCCCCGTCGTCCTCTCCCTGGCGGCGCTCCTCCGCCCCGCCGCGGCGGCGGCCCGCGAGGACACGGTCCTGCTGCTCCACACCAACGACCTCCACGGGCACATCGAGAACGCGCCCGCGCTGGCGGGCCTGGCGAAGGCGGAGCGGGCCAAGCGGAAGGACGTCCTCTGGCTGGACGCGGGGGACGTGATCAGCGGGACGCCGGTCTCCACGGTGCACCGGGGGACTCCCGTGTTCCGGGTGCTCGGGGCCATGGGGGTGGACGCCGCCTGCCTCGGGAACCACGAGTTCGACCACGGCGCCGCGCGCATCGCCACGTTCCGGGAGGCGGCGCCGTTCCCCCTCCTCTGCGCCAACGCCCGCGGCGTCGAGGGGGAACTCCTGGCGGACGCGGAGTGGACCGTCTTCGACGTGGACGGCGTCCGCGTCGGGGTCATCGGCCTCCTCCTGGAGGACACGCCGGCGCGGACGATCCGCCGGGGGAACGAGGGGGTCCGCTTCGAGCCCGCCCGGGCGGCCCTCGAGCGGCTGCTGCCGAAGGTGCGCGCCCAGTGCGACCTCCTGGTCGCGCTGACCCACCTCGGATACGAGGCGGACGTGGAACTGGCCCGCGCCGTGCAGGGCGTGGACGTGATCGTCGGCGGCCACACCCACACGGACCTCCCGGGTCCCGTGCGGATCGGCTCCACGCTGGTGGTGCAGGCCTACCGGTACGGCGAGCGGCTGGGTCGCCTCGACCTCCGCGTGGACCTGGACCTCCGCCGCGTGACCCGGTGGGAGGGGGCCCCCCACGTCGTGGACAGGAGGAAGGACCCCGCCGACCCGGCCACGGCGGCGCTGGTGGCGGAACTGGAGGCCTCCGTCGAGTCCCTGGTCGGCGCCGTCGTGGGGAAGGCGTCCCGGGAACTCGATCGGTCCGACCTCAACACCCTCGCCGAGGTGGCCTGCCGGGAGGCCCTGGAGGCGGACTTCGGCCTCCACAACGAGCGGGGCGTGCGCGCCTCCATTCCCGCGGGGCCGGTCAGCGTGCGGGCTCTCTGGACGGTGTTCCCGTTCGACAACACGCTGGTCCGGGTCCGGTGCCGGGGGAGGGCCCTGCCGGAGCGGTTCCGGCGGGAGGCGGAGCGCGCGGGCCGACCGGTGGACCCGGCGAAGGTCTACGTGGTCGCGACGAACTCCTTCGTCGCCGACCACATCGAGTCCCACCTCCCCGGCGCGGAACCGGGGCTGGAGGACACGGGGCTCCCGTTCCGGGATGCCGTCGTGGAGTGGGTCCGAGGGAAGGGGACGATCCCCTGACGTCGCGCCGACGGCGCGGCCCCTTCGCCGGCGTTCTCCGGCGCGCCGGAGTGATCCCGGCCTTGACCCCCCCCGCGAGTGCGTGCATGATGGGACACGTGGAGCGCGTGCGGGCGCGGGGCTCCGGCGTTTCTCCGAGAGGTGACCCATGAGAACCATCACGGGCGCGTGGTTCGTCGCGCCCCTGGCAGCGGTCGCGCTCCTGCTGCCCGTCACCGCCGCCGACGCGGCGAACCGCGGCATCGTCCACGTGGTCGGCGATCGCGAGACCACCGCCATCCTCCCCAGCGGGGACGTGGACACGTTCGTGTTCGACGTCGCGGCGGGGGGATCCCTCACGGTCCTCGTGAAGGCGGCGAAGGGCGTCAGCCTCATCCCCACGCTCGCCCTCGTCCGGCCGGACGGCGACGAGGCCTCCGAGGCGGAACTGCTGGCGGCGAAGTACAACCCCGGCAAGTCCGCCGCCAAGATCGTGAACTTCCCCGTGGACGTCACCGGCCGCTGGGCGGTCCGCGTCTCCAACATGGGACCCAACCAGGCCGGGGAGTACACGCTCTCCACGAAGGTGAAGCCCCCCAAGGGGCTGACGCTGAAGGGCATCACGCTGCCGCAGGGCGGAGTCCACTCCAGTTCGTTCCCCATGTCGCCGGGATCCCTGCTCACGGTGACCTTCAAGCGCAAGGCCGGGGGCAGCGACTGGAAGTCCGCGGACCTCTCCCTGCGGCAGCCGTCGGGCACCCCGGTTCCCGTGGCGACGGGGATCTGGCAACTCTCCACCAAGGGGATCGCCGCGAAGAACCTCGACATCGCCACCCCCTTCGGCGACTACACGCTGCGCCTGCCCGGACCGCAGACCGGCGGGGACGCCGTCGGCGACCTCTCCGTGAAGGTCAAGTGGCCGAAGCGGAAGGGAATCGCCCGCACGCGCTCGTCCGCGGAGCCGCAGGTGGCGACGGTGACTCCGGGTTCGGGCAACTTCGGGACCACCATCGTCGTGGCAGGACAGAACTTCGCCGAGGGGGCCATCCTCGAGGTCGGCGGGTCCCCCGCCACGAGCCTCGTGCGCAACCCCGGGGGCACGCAGATCACCGGCATCGTTCCCGTGGGGACGGGCACCGTGGACGTGACCGTCGCCAACGTCGACGGCCAGGAGGGGACGAAGACCGAGGCGTTCTCCTACGTCCCCCCGCCGGCGCTGTCCTCCATCGTGCCCGGCAAGGGGCCCTCCACCGGGGGCACCGCCGTCACGCTGACGGGGACGAACTTCCGGTCCGGGATGCGGGTCTTCTTCGGCGCCGTGCAGATCGTCGGCCCCGTGCAGTTGACGGGCACGACCACGCTCAACTTCACGACGGAGTCGATGCCGTCGGGCGTGTACACCGTCGAAGTCCGTGACCCCGCCGGTTCCTCGGCCACGCTCCCCGGCGCGTTCACGTTCGAGCGCGTTCTCACGCCCGTCCCCAACGCCTTCAGCGCGAGCGCCGCCCTGACGGTCGTCGCCACGACGGGCCTCCTCGGGGACATCGACAAGGACGCGCTGTCGAAGGACGACCTGATCCTCGCCTACCCCGCCCTCATCCCCACGGGCACGGGCACGTACGGGGCCTCCACGCGCGTCTTCCGCGGGAACAACAACCGCACCTTCGGCGACGCCACCGCGCAGTCGTTCCCCGGGCAGTTCTTCCCCACCATCCCGGGGAGCCTCGGGACCGGGATCTCCGGCGTCGACTACGGCATCGGGCACGCGGTGGCGCTGGGCGACCTCGACGGGGACGGCGACAACGACCTCGTCGTGGGTGCCAACGGCTCGTTCTTCACCAGTTCCGCCACCCTCTACTTCATCTGCCCCGTGACCGGCGCCGCCATCCCCAGCACCAACCCCGCCAACCCCCTCGGCTACTACTACATCCGCTATCCCGGCACCCGGATCTTCAAGAACACGGGGAACGGGACCTTCGTGGGGTCGACGGTGGAGTTCGACGCGACGCTCGGCTACAGCATGCCCATGCCGCTGCTGGCGCAGGGGGTCGTCTGGGGGGAGTTCTTCCAGGCCACCGCCCTCTCCCTCGGGGACCTCGACCAGGACGGCGACCTCGACCTCACGCTGGTGACGGGGGATGATTTCCCGGCGGCGAACCTCTACATCATCCGCGACACCGCCGGCAATCCCACCGGGTGCGGGGTGAACCGGTTCACCTCCTCGGCGCTGCGCATGCTCCTCAACGACGGGACGGGCAAGTTCACCTTCTCCAGCACGCTCACGCTCAGCGGCGGAACCACGACGGAATCGATGCAGGGCGTCGCCATCGCCGTGGGCGACGTGGACGGCGACAAGGACCCGGACATCGTGGTGGCCGCCTCCGGGGACACCGCGCTGACCACCGCCGGACTCCTGCGGACGCGGGTCGCGATCAACTCCGGCGGGACGTTCGCCAAGGCGCCGGCCGCGCTCCCGAACCCCACCCTCGTGGACGGCGGGGATGCGACCTCGTTGCGCCTCTCCGACATCGACGGCGACGGGGATCTCGACCTCCTCATCGCGACGCCGGCGTTCCTGGAGGCGGTGGATCCCGGCGACGGGTCCATCCTCCGGAAGTCCTCCACGCGGGTGTTCCTCAACGACGGGGCCGGCGTGTTCACCGACCAGACCGCGACGCGGATGCCCGCCATCGACGAACTGGAGCGGTGGGACGCCTCCGGCATGGCGCTGGGCGACCTGGACAGGGACGGCGACCAGGACCTGATCCTCTCCATCGACACGTACTTCGCCGACGCGGGCTACACGACGGGGTTCCGCTCCTCGACGCGGATCCTGCTGAACAACGGGGCCGGCGTGTTCGCGCGGGCGCCGGCGGGGTTCTTCCCGGGCGTGGACCTCGACCCGCCCAACCGGACGAACCCGAGTTTCCGCAACGGGACCGTCGTTCTCCCCGGCGATCTCGACGGCGACGGGGATGACGACATCGTGCTCGCCTCCTCCGCCCCCATCACCGGAGTCCCCCAGCCCGCCTCGTCGTCGAAGACCCTCACCGTCATCGAGAACCGCTAGCCCGACGGGCGGGGTCGCCGCGGCGTCGGAATCGGGCCCCGGACGCACCGATCCGGGCATACTCGGGGGTTCCATGATCGACCCCTCCGCCGGCCGCCGCCGCGCCCCGTCCGCCCCGTCGCCGGGGGTGGCCCTCGCCGTGGCCCTCCTCGGGCTCGGCCTCGGAGCGGCGCTGGCGGCGTGCGGGGAACCGGCGGAGAGCCCCGCCGCGGGGGGCGGCCCGGGCGCGGGATCGGCCAAGCCGGATCGCGACCCCGCCGTCGTCGCCGCGCTGGCGCGCCGCCCGGACCTGGCGCGCACGAAGGTGATCGTGGTGGGGATGGACGGGTGCGACCCCCGCCGCATCGTCGAGATGACCGATGCCGGCGAACTCCCCCACTTCCGGCGGCTCCGCGAGGAGGGGGCGTTCGGTCCCCTGCGCAGCCACCAGCCCATGCTCTCGCCCATCCTCTGGACGAGCATGGCGACGGGCAAGTACCTCTCCGAGCACGGCGTGTACGACTTCACCGTGGCCAGCGACGACGACCCGGCGAAGCGGGAGGCGATGACCGCGCGCCACCGCCAGGTGGAGGCGATCTGGGACATCGCCGGGCGCTACGGGAAGCGGGTCGGCGTCGTGGGCTGGCTGGCGAGCCACCCGGCGGAGGCGGTGAACGGCTTCATGGTCTCCGAGCGCGTCGAACTGCTGGCGTACCTGTTCAACCAGAAGGTCGCGCCGCTCCCCGAGGGGAAGACCTTCCCCGCGGCGCTCGTCGCCGAGGTGCAGCGCCTCCGGCGGGAGCCCGGAGACGTGCGGTTCGAGGAGATCCAGCCCTTCATCACGCTCTCCGCGGGCGACTTCCAGCGGTCCTTCGCGGCCGTCTTCACGCCGGAGAACCGGGTGAACAACCTCCGGCTCATCTACACCGCGGCGGACAACTTCCGCCGCATCGGGGCGGGTCTCTACGCGGAGCGGCGTCCCGATCTCTTCCTCACCTACTTCGAGGCCATCGACGCCACCGCCCACTTCTTCCAGTGCTACGAGCCCCCCATCACGTGGAAGCCGCGCGCCGCCGCCGAGATGGCGGCCCTCTACGGCATCCCGGAGGCGGCCATCCTCGAGTCGAGGCGCGCCGTGGAGGAGGGGGGCGTGCTCGACATGCGCTCCCTCGTCGCCCTCTCCGCCCCCCCCGACGGGGCGGGGCCCTCCGCGGATCCCGCTCCCGACGTCGGGGCGGAGACGCCGGCCGAGGGCACGGACCCCGCCGTCGGCGCGGCCGGGGAGGGGGTGCGCGAGTGGACCTGGCCTCCCGAGCGCATCAGCCAGTTCCGCGAGGACCTGGTGGGCGCCGACCCCGTCCGCGTGGAGCAGTGGGGCACCGCCGTGAAGGGCATGTACCGGATGATGGACACGGTCCTCGGGGAGTACATGGCGCTCATGGACGAGGACACGGTCCTCGTGGTCGTCTCCGACCACGGGTTCGACTACCGCCGGGACAAACCCCCCTTCGACTCGACCTTCAACTCCGCCCGCGGGGGCGCCTCCTACCACTACGAGTACGGCGTGCTGGGCCTCCTGGGGAAGGGCGTCAAGCGGGGAGCGAAGATTCCCCCGGCGCCCGCCGATGCCCGTACCGCCGCCTCCGGGACGGGAGGCGGCGCCCGCATCATGGACGTGACGCCCACGCTCCTCGCGCTCCAGGGATTCCCCCGCGCGGAGGACATGCCCGGTCGTGTGCTCGCGGAGTTGTTCGACACGGACCTCTCCACGGGCACGGTCCCCACCTACGAGCGGGGACGCGCGGAGCGGCTGGCGAAGGAGCGCGCCGCCCGCGATCTGGTGCGCCAGCGGGATCCCGACGACGAGGAGAAGGACCGGGCCGCGAGGCAGATCGACGATCTGGTCGCCATCCCGTACATCGGGGGATCGCAGAGCGCCGACATCCGCAAGTACACCCACCTGGCGCAGTCCTACCTGGAGCAGGGGCGCGAGGCGGAGGCCGAGGAGGCGCTGACGGAGGCGCTCAAGGCGGCCCCCGATCGCCAGCGCGGCGGCATCCTCGTGCGGCGCGCCAGCATCCGGTTCCGGCTCCGGCGCACCGCCGACGCGGAGCGGGACTTCCGCGAGGCCTCCGGCCTGCTGGACGGCGTGGAGCAGGTCCCGGCGCTCCTGGGGCTGGCCAGCTGCGTGGCGGAGACCGGGCGCCCGGACGAGGTCGTGGCGGCGTTCCAGGGCGTCGTGGACGGCATCCGCGAGGATTCCGTTGCGCTGGCGGGCGCCCGCCTCCAGGCGCAGATGAAACTCGCCGACGCCCTCCGCGAGCGTGCGGCGGCCGCCCCGGGACAGCCCTCGGCGAGGCAGGACCTCGAGCGGGGGCTGCACCTCGTGGAGGAGGTCCTCGCGACCGCCCGGGCCCGGGCGCGCGGCGGCGACGGCTCCGCGGGCCCCGCCACGGACCCGGCGGCCGCCGGGGGCGCAAGGGAGCCGACCCCCGAGGAGGACGAGGCGGAGGCCTCGCTCGCGCCGGGCGGACGCAACATCCACGGGAAGATCCTCCTCGACCTCGGGCGGTACGACGAGGCGCTGGCCGAGTTCCGCGCCGCCGCCGACGCGGAGCCGCGGTACGTGGTGCCGAGGAACAACCTCGGCGTGACGTACATGCGCCTCGCGCACATGGACCTCCTCGAACTCGGGCGGGCCACCGACGCGGACGCGCAGCGGGAGGTCTTCGCGCGCATGCGCGGGAAGGTGGACGAGGCGCTGCGCTGGTTCGACGAGGTGCTGCGGCTCAACCCCGATCACCACAAGGCGCACTTCAACCGCGCCGAGATCCTTCTCATCTTCCCGCCGGGGGACGTGGTCGCGGCCGTCGCGGAACTCAGGGAGGCCATCCGCCTGCGGCCGGACTACCAGCGCGCGAAGGCCCGCCTGGCGCAGGTGGAGGAGTGGCGGCGCCAGCAGGCCGCCCCCGCCGGCGGCGCGCCCGCGGGGGGTTCCACCGCGCCGCTGC
>CAZSIX010000049.1:0-24135 GCA_964607145.1 uncultured Planctomycetota bacterium
GGTGGATCACTTTCTGAGCGGCGGGGTGGATCACTTTCCGAGCGGCGCGCGCAGGCGTGGCTCTGGACCGCGGCGACGCCGCTGCTGCGCCTCTTCCACGTCGATCGGAACCGGGACCGGGAGGCCTTCCGCTGTCTCCTCTTCGATTTCGACGGGATCCTCATCACCGACCGGTGGTCGGTCTACCGCCTCCACGACGCATCGCTGCGGCAGCTCTGCTGGGCGCACATCCTCCGGAACTTCAAGGGTCTTGAGGAGTACGGAGGCGAGGCGAAGCGGCTCGGGGTCGAGGGGCAGCGGGCGGTCGCGGCGATCTTCAAGTGGTGGTACCGCTTCCGGAACGGGGAGATCGGCCGACGACGACTCCAGAGGAAGATCGCTCCCCTGCGGAGGCGCTTCCGCTGGCTCCTCGGTCTCCACGAGAAGAACCCCGTGAAGCAGGCCCGGGCCATGGTGGCGGACCTCATCAAGTGGGAGGAGAGCCTCTGGACCTTCGCCCGCGTCGAGGGCGTGGAGCCGACGAACAACCTCGCGGAGCGAACGATCCGCAAGGCCGTGCTCTGGCGAAAGGGCTCCTTCGGCTCGGCGAGCAAGGAAGGCAGCCGCTTCGCCGAGCGGATGCTGACGGTGACGGAGAGCCTGCGGGCGCAGGGGCGCAACGTGCTCGACTTCCTCGAGCAGAGCGTCCGGGCGAGGCTCAACGGGCGGGACGGCCCTTCCCTCGTCCCCGCGAAGGCCGCGTAGGCGCCTTCGCCGGCACGAAGAACGCCTCCTCCTTCATCACCGACTCCGGCACGGTGCCCTCGATCTCCAGGAACCAGCCGTGCTCGTCGATCTCCCTCTCTGTGGCAGCCCGGGCCTTCCCGCCGGAGAGGACCTCGGCGCGGCCGAACTTCCCGCCCAGGAAGCGGCTCGGCGGGTCGGCCCAAGCGACGGTGCAGCGCGCGCAGAAGGCGAACACCCGGCCGTTGGTCACCCCGGTCAGGAACACGATCGGCGTCTCCGGGATGCAGACCGAGCAGTGGCCGGCGGAGAGCAGGCGAGTTGTGGCCCTCGTGGTCATGTCTGCGGTGGTGAGACGGGCCCCTTCGTCCCCCTGCCGGCAGGACCGGATGAACCGGGCGGGATCTCCGCGGGCTTCGGCGGCCGCACCCTGCCGGCCTTCTTGGGATCTGAGACACCGAGGCTGCGGTAGTTGGTGCGGGCCGTGTTGAGGCTCACCTTGTTGGCCCCGGTGAGATCCGGCTTGTGGACTTGGACGTCGTCGTCCTCCCAACCGCAGACTTCGCAGATCTCGAACGAGCCACGATCCGGGAAGGTCATGGTCAGGTACCCGCAACAAGGGCAGGCGTACATGGCTCACCTCGGTCCCGGGGCCCGTGCCCCACCGTAGAGGTCCAGCTGGTCCTGCCAGTACCCGGGGCGCGGTTTCATGAACGTCGCCGGCACACCCTCTGGGGTACGGACTGCAAACGTATTGGTAGCCGGATCGTAGATCATGGTCTCCCCACTCTCGCGGACGAACACCTCGGCACCCTTCGGCGGCTTGGACACGAACTTGTTGGCCGCGTCGATGTACTCGCCCTTCGTCATGCCGAACTCGCTGGCATGGTCTGTCGCGTGCCCCGCAGCATTCTCAGCCGATGTCAGCTTGCCGGGCTTGTTGGACCAACTCTCCGTGCCGTCAGGAACACCGGTCCGACGCGCAGATCCCGCCGTCCCAGGCCCTGTCCGCACCGTCCCGCGGTTGCCGGGGGCTGAGCTCGTACCACGCCCCTTCTCCCACCCCGCGACGGTGGCCTTGCCCCGGAGGATCTCGTACGCGGTCACCGCCGTGGTCACCCAGAACACGAACCTCTTCCCCTGCTCCGTTGCGGGCTGACCGATGGCGGCCTCGGCGATCTCTCCCACGCCTTCGGCGATCTTCTGCTCTGCCCACGTCTGCGCCACCGACCTCCCCAGCAGCGGGATCACCGTGCTGAGACCCTTGCCCGCCAGCGCCGCCGAGACCGCCGGCACCGCCACGAGCCCCGCGGCCGTGACAGCGCCCGCGTACTGGGCCACCGCCCCGGAGACTTCCGACCGCGCGTCCTCGAGCCTCTCGGACAGCGTGGGATTGAGTCGCCGGCCCACCGTGGCGAACTGGGCCACCACGCGGTGGGCGGCGATCTCCCGCGTTGTCATCCCGGAGCGATTCGTGACCCGCCCCGCCAGGGCGTCGATGTCGGCCTGCTGCTCGGCGTCGAACTCCAGCAGAAACTCCGACGTCTTGTCCCCCGCCGCGCGGGCCCTCTGGCGCTTCGCCGCCGCCCGCGTCTCCGCCGCCATGATCTTCGCCCGCGCCGCGCGGTACATTGCCGCCGCTTCGTCCGCCTTCAGGACGAAGAGGGAACGGACCCAGGCCCGGGCGCGATCCCGGTCCTCCAGAGCCAGTCCGCCCGAGGCGGTCAGGTCCTCGACCCAGCCGTCGAGCATCGCCTCGAAGTGCTCCATCGTGAACGAGGCCGGCGACCCGTTCATGCGCATGTAGGGGAGCAGCGCGGCGGGGACGTAGTAGGCGTCGGCGCTGTCCTTCTCCGCCATGTACCCGAGCACGATGAGTCCGCCGTCCCCCAGCGGGACGTACTTCAACTTGCCCTCGATGACGGGCGGGCGGTGGGGCGAGACAACCCCCGGCTCGGCCGGGGGGACCGCCCCGTCGGGTGGCGTGACCGGTACGGCGTCCCCGTCGTCGCCCGCTGGACCCCCGATGGCGGCGCCATCCGGCGGACCGACGGGCGCCTCCTCCCCCGGCCCCGGCGGGCCGCCCGTGGGCGTGGCCCCCTTCCCGGGCGTTGACGTGACGAGGATCTCGCAGACGCACTCCTCGTCCGCGGCGGCGGGGGGACAGGGCGGGACGTTGCACTCCGCCGCCGGAAGGACGGCCGCCTCCGAGCAGTCCCAGGGGAGCCCGAACGCCACGCGGAAGGGTGGCCCGGGAGGCTTCCCGTCCTCCGGCGGCGCCGGTGTGGCCGGCTTGGGCTCGGGCTCCGGCTTGTCGTCCAGCAGTCGCGCGATCACCTCCAGCAGGAAGATGTCCTGCGCCAGGGCGAGAAGCGCGCTCGCCAGATCCCGCTCCGCCTGATCGAGCAGGCGCCTCGCCTCTTCCTCCGCACGCGCGTCCCCGGCCTCCAGGGCGTGGCCGGCCTCGACCCCACGCTGGTTGACGGCCGCCGCCAACGCCTGCACGCGGGAGATCGCATCCGACGCCTCGGCGACGAGCCCCTCCCATCCGTCGTAGTACAGGCGGTCCGCGCGTCGGGACGCCCTGTCGCGCTCGTCCTTCGCGCGCGCCAGCGATTCCCGGGAGAGCCGCAGGGCCTCCCGGGCCTCGTCGCGGGTCCCCGGGGACGACTCCGCGAGTTCCCGCTGCGCATCGGCCACCGCGGTGGTCGCGCTCGCCACGGAACTGACGGCGTCCCCGAGGCGCGAGAGCGCGGCCTCCGCCACCGGCTGGAGGAGCCGTCGCGCCGTGCCGCGCTCCGCCTCCGTGCGAGGTCCGTCCTGCTTGAGGTCACGGAAGTAGCGGCGCGCGTCGCGGGCGACGTCGCGCGCGAGGCGGGCGTTGGCGCGTGCGGACCGCGACTGGTCGTGAAGGGCCAGGCGCCAGCCGTAGCGCAGAGTTCCCTCGCGACTGCGCGAACGCCACCGGCGACTCCAAGGAGATCGTGCAGACGGTCGCCGCTCGAGGGCTGCGATGCGTCGATCGCGGGAGGGGACTCGCGGTCGGGCCAGGCACCTCCGCCGGACGGACCCCGCTACACGAAGTGCCGCGCCAGGCCGCAGAGGCGCTCCTTGAGTTTGCGCAGCAGGGGTCGCTGTGCCCACGTCGCCGCGTCCAGCGCCACCGAGCGGGCGAGGTCCTCGCGGTAGAACGCCTCCACGCGTTCGCCGAAATCCCCGCCCAGCACGTCCACGGAGATCTCGAAGTTCATCCGGAAGGAGCGGATGTCCATGTTGGCGGAGCCGAGGATCGACCACTCGCCGTCCACCACCACGGACTTGGCGTGGAGGATCCGCCCCTGGTACTCCGCCACGCGCACGCCGCGGCGCAGCAGGCGCCCGTACGTGGAGCGCCCCGCGTGCAGCGCCAGCGGGACGTCGGAGACGCCGGGGACCACGAGGCCCACGTCCACGCCCCGCGCCGCCGCCCGGCCGAGACTCCAGAGGACCCGCGCGTCGGGCATGAAGTAGCCCTGCGTCGCGTGCACGGAGGTCCGCGCCGCGGCCACCGCGCGCCTCAGGGAGATCCGCACGTACGGCCTTCCCACCACGGGCGTGGTGGGGAGGACGCGCACCGCGTGGGGCCCGCACGCCTCCAGCGCGGGGAAGTAGTCGGCCTCCGGCGTCGTGTCCGGCGCGCGGCGGTAGAGGGTGCCGAGCGCGGCGCGCTGCAGGAACCGGACGGCGGGACCCTCGATGCGGACGTGGGTGTCCCGCCAGCGACCCTCCGTCACGCCGTCGTCGTCGTAGTCGTCGCCGATGTTCATGCCGCCGGTGAAACCCACCCGCCCGTCCACGACGAGGATCTTCCGGTGATTGCGCCGGTTGGGGAGCCACCGCCCGTGGCGCACGCGCCAGGGCGCCACGGGCCCGAACACCAGCACGTGGACGCCCCGCTCCTCCAGCGCTTCGAAGAAGGCCGCGGGCGTGTTCCAGCAGCCCACCGCGTCCACCACGAGGTTCACCGCCGCGCCGGCGGCGGCGCGGTCCACCAGGGCCTCGGCGAACCGCCGCCCGACGGCGTCGGGGGCGAAGGCGTAGGTCTCCAGGTTCACGTGGTCGCGCGCGCCGGCGATGGCCTCGAGCATCGCCGCGTACGCGGCGCGACCCCGGTCGAAGAGGGTCGCGCGGTTCCCGAAGGTCACCGGGTGGGGGCGGAACCTCCCCAGGGCGCGGAGGAGGTGCGGCGCCACGGGCCCGCGGGGCCGGCAGTCCTCGGCCGGAGTCTCCGGTACGCGGAGGAGTCGCGGCGGGATCGGGCCGACGACGGGGACCGTGATGCGGCGCACGGGGACACCCTACCTCCCGTCGACCCCCCTCACTTCCCTTCGTCCTTCTTCCCGCCGAGCAGGTCCTCGAGGCCCTTCTTCAGGAGGCCGTCGATGACGTTGCCGGCGACCTCCTTCAGGTCCGGCGCCTTGATCTTCGGCGAGGTCAGCGTGCCGCCCACGGTGAACGGGAGGTTGCCCTCCTTGTCCAGCAGCGGGGCGATCTGCTCCTGGCGCTTCTTCCCGAGGCCGAGGAACCGCGCCCCCACGCGGTAGTCGATCTCGCCGGAGAACGACGTGGACCCGCGCAGCACCATGGACTGGTCGGCTCCGTCCACCGTGATGCGCTCGTTCCACACGCGCTCGTCGTGGATCTTGAACTCCGTGGCGACGGTGGAGAACCGGATCTCCTTGCCCATCCTGAGGACATCGAGCACGGCGGCCACGATCCCCGACCCGCGCACGGCGCCGTCCCGCACGGTGAGCGTGCCCTCCCCGCGCAGCGCGCGCTCGATCTCCCGGCCCTCCGCGCCCTCCGACTCGAGCCGGCAGCGGAGGTCCACCAGGCCCGACGCCTCGCCGGCGCGGTCCAGGGAGAAGATGGGGACGATCTTCGCCAGGAGCGCGGCCAGCGCCCGGTCGAGGCGGACGCCGCTGGCGTCGACCTCCGCCACGTGCCGGCGGGTGGTCCCCGCGAGCGCGGCGACGACGCGGCCCGTGACCTCGCCGCCGTTCGCCTTCGCCGCGAGCGAGCGGGTCGCCACGGCGCCGCCCTGCAGGATCGCCTCCACGGCGCACTCCGTGAACACCAGGTGCTCCGTCTCCACGCGGTCCACGCGCAGGTTCGTCTCGCCCGCGAGGGGCTCCAGATCGAAGGGCGCGCGCAGCGGTCCGCGCACCGCGAAGGTGCCCGCGACGCGGCCCGGCTTCACGCCGTCGGACCGCAGGGAGGGATGGGAGGCGAGGAGCCGCGCGGCGTCCAGGTCGAGGGCGCCGCGGGCGTCGAGGGTGCGGGCCCCTTCGCGCAGCGTCGCGGATCCGCTGGCGGAGGCGGTGCCCGCATCGGCGCGGAGGGACACTTCGGCGACGACCGTCTCCGCGGTGCGGTCCCAGGCCCCCTCGGTGGCGAGGTCGAGGGCGTCCTGCGTCCAGGGCGGCTCCTTCTCCGCGGGCACGTAGCGGAGGCCGGAGCCGCGCACGGCGGCGCGGAAGCGGACGGGGGCCTTGCCGTCGGCGGCGGAGGCGGTCGCGTCGACGCTGATCGCCCCCGCGGCACCGGTCACCGGCGTCATGAGTCCGGCGCGCGCGAGGAGGTCCAGCACCTCCGCCGCGTCGCCGCCCGCCTTCACCGTGGCCGCCACCGGGCCGTCGGGGTCGAAGGAGCCGGCGACGTCCAGCGCGAAGGGGGCGCCCTCCGCGGCCAGCCGGCGGAGTTCGACGCGCGCCCGCTCCACGGTCCCCGTGGCGGAGGCGTCGAAGACGAGGCGGCCCCGCGTGCGCGGGTCCCGCTCCACGAGCCCCAGTTCCGTCGCCCGCGCCGTGGCCACGGCCAGGTCCAGCCCCCCCGACGCGCGGACGTCGAGGGCGCCGCCCTTCGCCACGGTGCCCGACGCCGTCGCCTCCAGACCGGGCATGCGGAGCGCCGCTGCGGTGACCGTGGCGCCGCCGTCGACGAGGGCGCCGTCGAGATCCAGTTCCACGAGCGATTCGCGGAGCGTCCGGTCCGTGCCGGCGGCCTCCGCGGGGAGCGTGAGCAGGGCGTCCCGGAGGGAGGCCCGCCCCTTCAGCCGGAGCGTCGACCCGCCGTCGGACCAGGAGATGGGCCCCTTCCACCCGGCGGTGCCCGCCAGTTCCACGGGCACGGGAACGCCCAGCGTCCGCAGGACCGCCAGCGCCGGCGCGCAGTCCACCTCGACGGAGGTTTCGACGGAGCCGGAGCCGCCGTCGGCGGCGGCGCTGCCGGAGGCGACGACGCGCGCGAAGCCGCCCCGGACCTCCAGCGCGCGGATCGCGATGCGGTCCTTCCCCGGCGCCGCGTCGAAGGTCACGTCCACGCGCTCCTGGCGGAAGGGCTTCGCGCCCTCCCCCGGGGGAAGGACGCCGAACTCCAGCAGCGTCAGCGTGCCGCGGGCCTCGCCCTCGTCGCCCTTCCGGCGCACGTGCGCGTCCAGGTGGGCCTCCCCGGCGATCTCCCCCGCCGGCGCGGCGCCGAAGGCGCGCGCCACGGCGAGCAGCGGGACGAGGCGGGCCTTGCCCTCCACCTGGAGGTCGATGTCCCCTCCCTCGCGGATCTCGCCGCCGCAGCGGAGCGACAGGAACCCGCACTCGATGGAAGTGCCGTCCACGCGCGTCGCGCCTCCGTCCCGCCGCACGTCGTAGGTGACGGACACGCGGGGCTCGAGGACGGGGGCCCGGCCGGGGCCGGGGGAGACCTGCAGGTCGCGCACCTCCAGCGCGCCCGTGGCCCGCTGCGCCCCGGCGGACGCCATGAACCGCACGTCGAAGGTCGCATCGCCGGCGGCGGAGCCCTCCGACGGGAGACCCCACGCGCGGGCCCGGTCCCCGAAGGGGGCCAGGGAGCCCTTCCCCGAGAGGGAGCCGGTGACGGCGCCGTCGGCGGCGCGCAGCACGCTCCCGCGGACGTCCAGGCCCTTCGCCAGGAGGACGACCTCCTGCCCCTCGAGGGCGCCCTCCGCCGAGGCCTGCAGCGTGGCGGCCGTGAGCGTGAGCGCCGGCTCCTGCACGCGGCACCCCTCCCCCAGGGCGGGCCCCGCGGCCACCAGGTCCCGGATCTCCAGCGTCACCGCCTGGGCCATCCGCGCGCCGCCGGCGCTCCGGAGCGTGGTGCGGAGCGTGAGCCGACCGGAGAGTTCGCGGAGATCGACGAAGGGGCGGAGCAGCGGCAGCAGTCCCTCGAGGACCGCGTCGGTCACCTCGACCTTCACCTCCGCGTCCAGGTCCGCGGGATCGACCGGTCGTCCGGCGGCGAAGGGGGTCGCCGCGGCGCGCAGGGCGACCCGTCCGCCGGCGGGGAGGTCCAGCGCCAGATCCACAGTGGCGGGGCCGTCGCGGGACGCGTCCACGGTGGCGGCGAAACCCACCGGTGCGGCCTCCGTTCCGTCGGGCAGGACGACGACGAGCCGGCCCTCCCGGATCTCCGCGTGCACGGAGAAGTCGGGGAGGGGCTCCGCCGCCCCGGCACCGGAACCTCCCCGTCCCGGGGACGATGCCCCCGGCGACGCCCCCTTCGCCGCGTCCGCCGGCCGCTCGCGGAGATCGACGCGGAGCACGGGCCCCGTCACGACGAGCCGCGGGACGCGGTACACGCCGCCCAGCGCCGCGCGCAGGTCGGGCTCCACCTCCACGCGGGCGATGGTGGCGAGGTCGCCGCCGGCGGCCCCGGCGTCGGCGCCCAGGCGCACCCCCGTCAGCACCGTGCGGGCCCAGCCCACGGAGAGTCCGCCCAGGGCGAAGGTGCGCCCCGTGCCCTCCGCCACCGCCGCCTCGACGCGCGCGCGGGCCCAGTTCGACGAGAGCATCGCGGGGAGGAGCGCCACGGTGACGCCCAGCAGCAGCACGAAGGCCGCCGCGACGATGAGCAGCCGCCGGAGGAGTCGTCGGGGCCGCGGGGGCGCCGCGGCGGGCGGGACGGGGGGCTCCGAATCGGTCATGGCTGCTCCCGCGTTGGACGTTCCGGGCCGGGGAGGGGAACCGGACACGCGCCGCTCCCGGCCAAGGGGAGGGCGCCGCGCACTTGCAGGACGCCCGTTCCCGCTTAGCATACAGACCGTCGCCGGACCGCCCGCCCAAGCCGCTCCCGGGGAGCCCGCCATGAACCGTCGCCCGCGCGCCGCCGCCGTCGCCCTCGCCGCGGCGGCGGGGCTGCTCGTCCTCGCCGCCGCGCCGGCGAGCGCCCACGGCGGCTCCTACCGCGGGCCCGGCGGCCGCTCCCCCGGCGACCCCACGGCGCCCACGCGCCCCTCCAGTTCCCCGACCACGTGGGAGACCTGGTGGACGGCCAACGCGTGGGAGTACCTGAACCTCAAGGAGCGGCTCCGCAGCCGGGACGCGGGCGCGACCTCCAGCGGCGGCGGCGTGGGGGAGACCGCCGGCGGCGAGTCCGGCAACGTCCCCGTCGCGGGCCGCGATCCGCGGGCCGTCCACCACGCGGAGATCCTCCCGGTGCTGCTGGCGGCGCTGGAGGACTCCGACTCCGAGGTCCGGTCCGCCGCCACCATCGCCCTCGGCAAACTGGGCTTCCCCCGGTCCCTCCCGGCGCTCCTCCGCGCCCGGCGGGACTCCGTGCGGGACGTCCGCGACGGGGCCGTCCTCGGCGTGGGGATGCTGCGGGACCCGCTGGCCGTCGAGCCCCTCATGGAGACGCTCTTCGATCCCGCGGAGCCGGAGCGCACCCGATCCTTCGCCGCCGTCTCCCTGGGGCTCATCGGCGGCCCCGAGGCGGCCACGGCGCTGCTGGACTTCCTGGCGCCGGAGGCGGACGCGGAGCGCGTGGGCGGCATCCGGCGCACCGCCTACTCCGAGGCCAGCGCCATCCTCGCGCTGGGCATGACCGGCTTCGCGCCCGCCGTCTCCGGTCTCCGGCGGGACTACGCTTCGGAGCACCGCTACGAGCCGTCGGTCCGCTCCTGCGTCGCGCTGGCCCTGGCGCGGCTCGGCGACCGGGAGTCCATCCCGTTCCTCCTGCAGGGCCTCGACCACCAGCGGGAGCCCATGCGGCAGTCCGCGGCCATCGCGCTGGGCTTGCTGGGGAAGCCCGGGGACGCGGCCCTCCTCGCGGCGCTGACCCAGGCGGCCATGGCGGATCGGGACATGAACACGCGGCAGTTCGCCGTGATGGCGCTGGCCCGCGTGGGCGGGACCGAGGGCATCGCGGCGCTGCGGCGGCTGCTGGATCGGGGGCAGCGCACGGAGGTCCCCTTCGTCGCCCTCGCGCTGGGCATCGCCGGCGACCGGGAGAGCCTTCCCGCGCTGCGGAAACTGTTCGCCGACGCCCGGAACCCCGACGTCCAGGGTGCCCTCGCCCTCTCGCTGGGCCTGCTCCACGACGGGGAGAGCGCGGAGACGCTGCGCCGGCTCGCGCTGGCGCCGGGCAACCGGGTGGTGCGGGGCCACTGCCTGACGGCCCTCGGGATCATGGACGACCGCGCGTCCGCGCCCCCCGTGCGCAAGTTCCTGGCGGAGGAGACGGACCCGGGGCTCCGGCTGGCGGGGGCCGTGTGCCTGGGCCTCCTGCGCGATCCTTCCGCCCTGGGCGTCATCCGCGACATCGCCGCCGCCGGCGACACCGTCGTCGAGCGGGCCAACGCCTGCCGCCTGCTGGGCTGGATCGGGGACCTCTCCTGCGCGCGCATCCTCATCGGGTTCGTGACCGACGCCAACGAGAACTCCGTGGTGCGCATGACCGCCACCGCCGCGCTGGGCACCCTCGCGGACCGCAGCGACGTGCCGCTCCTCTCCCGGGTGGGGATGAACGGGAACTACGCCCTGTTCCTGGATCCCATCCAGGAGATCTCCTCCCTCATGTAGCGGCGGGGGAGCCCCGCCGGGAAGGCCCGCGCCATGGCCAGGCGTCGTCTCGCCGGATTGCCCCTCGCGGCGGCGCTCGCGGCGATCCTCACCGGGGCGCCGGCCTTTGCCCACGGCGGCCAGTACCGGCCCCCGCCCGACGGACCGGGATCCAAGGACGCCACCGACCCTCCTCCCCCCGACGGCGGAGGCGGCACTCCGACGCCGGAGCCTCCCCCGCCTCCCCCGGACGGGGGCGGCGGCACCCCCACGGTCAACCCGGACCCGCCCCCGCGGGACGGCGGCGGGGGGACCCCGACTCCTCCCCCCAACTCCGGGGGGCCGGTGCCGCGGGCCCCGGGCACGGGGCAGGGGCGGACCGCCACGCCGGCGCCCTGGGAGCGGTGGTGGTCGGTGCACCAGGAGCGACTCCTCGCCCTCCGCTCCCGCATCCGCGCCCGCGACGCGGGCACCGCGACCCCGGCGCCGACGCCGCGGCCGGAAGTGGTGGACCCTGCGGCCGCGCAGCGGGCGTCCGTGGAGGCGGCGCTCCGCGCGCTGCTCTCGGATCGGGACGCCGAGGTCCGCTCCGCCGCCGCCGTGGCCCTGGGCAAGCAGGGCTCGCCTCGCGCGCTGGCGGACCTCCTCCGGCTCCGCGCGGATCGCGTCCGGGACGTGCGGGAGGGGGGGCTGCTGGGCGCCTCCATGCTGGGGGAGCCCCTGGCCGCGGAGGACCTCGTGGAGGTGCTCTTCGATCCCGCCGCCGACCTCCGCGAGCGGGAGTTCGCTGCCCTCGGCCTCGGCCTCCTGCGGAGCGGAGGGTCCACGGCGGCGCTGCTCCGCTTCCTCGATCCGGCGGCGGATCGGGAGCGGCTGGGCGGGCTCCGCCGGACCGACGGCCTGCTGGCGGCGACGGTGGTGGCGCTCGGCGTCGGGGGCGATCCCGCCCCCGCGGACGTGCTGCGCGCCGCCTACGCCAGTCCGACCCGCCTGCCGGAGCGCGCCCGCTGCCTCGCCGCGGTCGCCCTCGCGCGGCTGGGCGACCATCGATCGCTGCCGCTGTTCCGGCAGGCGCTCTCCCAGGACGCGGAACCGCTCCGCGCGTCGGCCTGCACCGCCATCGGGCTGCTGGCGCGGCCCGAGGACGTCGACGCCCTCGCGTCCGTGGCCCGCATCGCGCTGGAGGATCACGCCGCGGAGGTTCGCCTCGCCGCGCAGGCCGCCCTGGCCCGCGTCGCCACGGATCCGGCGCGGGCGGCGCTCCGGCGCGTGCTGGAGCGGGGGAAGGAGATGGACGCGCCCATGGCCGCCCTCTGCCTCGGCGTCGCCGGGGACGGGACCGCGGCGCCGGACCTCCTCCGGCGCTTCCGCCGCGAGGGGGATCCCGATCGCCGCGGGGCCTACGCCCTCGCCCTGGGGCTCCTCTCCCACCGCGACGCGGCCCGCGATCTCCGGGAGACGGCGTTCTCCCGCGGGGATGCCGGTCTCCGCGCCCACTGCCTCACGGCGGTGGGGCTCGTCGGCGACGCGCCGTCGGCTCCGGCCGCGCGGGCCGTCATCGCCGAGGAGCGGGATCCCGACCTGCGCCTCGCCGCGGCGCTCTGCCTCGGACTGCTGGGCGACCGGGCGGTGGTGGGCGAGGTGGAGGGAATGGTCGGCGGGGGGAGGACCACGTGGGAGAGGGCGGCCTCCTGCGTGCTCCTCGGCCTCGTGGGAGACCGCGGCTCCGCGACCCTGCTGATGCGCGTGTCCGCGGCCCGCGACGAGCCCGGCCCCGTGCGCGCCTTCGCCGCGGCGGCGCTGGGCACGCTCACCGCGCGGGAGGACCTCCATCCCCTCGCCCGCGTCGCCGAGGACAACTTCCTCGACGGTTTCCCCGGAGCGCTGGGGGACGTGTCCTCGCTGCTATAGCCCGGCGCTGCTCCACGACGATTCCGATGGCGTCCGACTCCAGCACGCCGCGGCACGCCCTCGCCGGCCCTTCGTGCGCGCGTCGCCGATGTGGTGCGCCCTCACCGCCCCAGCCGTCGCCGCAGGTGTCTCGCCGTCTCGCCCCGGCCGCGGGCGACGCGCTCGGGGGTGCCGACGGCGACGACGCGCCCCCCGGCGGCCCCGGCGCCGGGACCGAGGTCGACGACCCAGTCGGCGGCGGCGATGACGTCCAGGTTGTGCTCCACGATGACCAGCGTGTTGCCCAGGTCGGCAAGGCGGTGGAGCGCGCGGAGGAGGACCTCGATGTCGGCGAAGTGGAGTCCCGTGGTGGGCTCGTCGAGGACGTAGAGCGTGCGGCCGTGGTCGATCTTGCCCAGTTCCGCCGCCAGTTTCAGCCGCTGCGCCTCGCCACCGGAGAGCGTGGTGGACGGCTGGCCGAGGCCCAGGTAGCCGAGGCCGACCTCCTCGAGGAGGGACAGGATCCGGTGGGCCTTCGGCCACGCGGCGAAGAACTCCCGCGCCGCCGCGACGGGCATGTCGAGGACGTCGGCGATGCTCCGATCCCGCAGCCGCGCCTCCAGCGTCTCCGCCGCGTAGCGGCGGCCCCCGCACGCCTCGCAGGGCACCAGCACGTCGGGGAGGAAGTTCATGGCCACGGTGACCCGCCCCTGCCCGGTGCACGGCTCGCAGCGGCCGCCGGCGACGTTGAAGGAGAACCGGGACGCGCTCCAGCCGCGGATGCGCGCCTCCTCGGTGCCCGCGAAGGCGATGCGGATCTCCCCCATCACGTCGGCGTAGGTCGCGGGCACGGACCGGCTCGTCTTGCCGATGGGGGACTGGTCGATCTCGAGCACGCGCTCCACGGGACCGTCGATCGTCAGCCCCCGGTGGGCGCCGGGCTCCGGGGAGACGAGGTCGAGGCGGCGCGCCACGGCCGGCAGCAGGACGTCCCGCACCAGCGTGGACTTCCCGCTCCCGCTCACGCCGGTGACGCAGGTGATGCGGCCCAGGGGGAAGCGCACGTCGATGTCGCGCAGGTTGCGGGCGGAGACCCCGTGCAGCGTGGCCGCCGGCGTCCGCGGGCCCACGGGCCTCCGCGCCGCCGGCACGGGCACGGTGCGGTCCCCGCGGAGGTAGGCCCCCGTGAGGGAACCCCCGTCGGCGGCGACCTCCGCCACGGTGCCCGCGGCCACGACGCGGCCCCCGTGGACGCCCGGGCCGGGCCCCAGGTCCACCAGGTGGTCGGCGGCGCGGATGGTGTCCTCGTCGTGCTCCACGACCACCAGCGTCGCGCCCCGGTCCCGCAACCGCCCCAGCGCGCGCAGCAGGCGATCGTTGTCCGCCGGGTGGAGGCCGATGGTGGGCTCGTCCAGGACGTAGCACGCGCCGTGGAGGCCGGCGCCGATCTGCGCCGCCAGGCGGAGCCGCTGCGCCTCGCCCCCGCTCAGCGTGGAGGCCGCGCGTCCCATGGGGAGGTAGCCGAGGCCCACCTCGCGCACGAAGGAGAGCCGGGCCAGCGCCTCCCGGAGGATGGGCGCCGCGACGGCCCCGTCGCGGCCTTCGAACCGCCACCCCTCCAGCAGCGCCGTGGCGCCGTCCACGTCGAGGTCCTGCACGGCGCCGATCCCGGTGCCGAGCACCCTCACCGCCAGCGCGTCGGGACGGAGGCGCCGCCCGGCGCACGCGGCGCACGTCTCCCCCCGCACCGCGGACCGCGGGCCGCGGTCGTCCTCGTCCCGGCGGAGTCCGGTGCCGCGGCACGCCTCGCACGCGCCGTGGCGGGAGGACCAGGAGAACGTGCGCGGCTCCGGCTCCTCGAAGGCGAGCCCGCAGTCGCCGCAGGCGCGCGCCGTGGAGAAGAGCCGCGGTCCGCCGCGGCCCCCGTCGGCGCGCAGGGTCCCGCCGGCGGCCGCCGCCGTGGCGGCCACGGCGTTCTCCAGCGCCCGGAGCGCCCGGCCGTCGGGGACGATGCGGGCGACCACGGCGTCCACGTCGTGCTCCTCGTGGCGGGCGAGGGAGGGCGGGGGATCCACGGCGACGTACGCCCCGTCCACGCGGGCCTCGGCGACCCCGTCCCGCGCCAGGCGCTGGAACACCTCCCGGTGGAACCCCTTCTTGCCGCGCACCACCGGAGCGAGGAGGCGCACCTCGCGGCCGCCGTACTCCTCCAGCAGCGTGTCCGCCACCTGGCGCACGGAGGATGCCTCGATGGGACGGTCGCAGCGGGGGCAGTGCTGCACGCCGACGCGGGCCCAGAGCAGGCGCAGCAGGTCGTGGACCTCCGCCGCCGTGGCGACGGTGGCGCGGGGCCCCGCGCGCGTCGTGCGCTGATCCACGCACACCGTGGGCGGGATGCCCTCCACGAGGTCCGCGTCGGGCCGCTCCATCTGCTGGAGGAACTGCCGCGCGTACGACGAGAGGCTCTCCATGTAGCGGCGCTGTCCCTCGGCGAAGATCGTGTCGAACGCTAGGGAGGACTTCCCCGAGCCGGACACGCCGGTGATCACCGTGAGCGCGCCGTGGGGGAGGCGCACGGACGCGTCGCGGAGGTTGTGGACGCGCGCGTTGCGGACCACGATGTGGCGGAGGCGCTCCACGGCGGGGGCGGGCATCACGGCGAGGCGGAGACCTCGGAGTGGCCGGCCTTGCGCAGCGCCGCACGGATGCGCTCCGCCGCAGCGTCCAGGTCGGACGGGGTCGCCCCGTGGTCCTGGTGGGCGAACTCCATGTCCCGGAGGTCCCGGATGGGGACCAGGTGGATGTGGCAGTGGGGGACCTCGAGCCCGGCGATCATGAAGCCGACCTTCCTCGGGGAGAACGCCGACTGGATGGCGCGGCCCACGGCCCCCGACACGGTCATCAGGTGCGCCGCGAGGTCCGGCGGCAGGTCGAGCCAGTGATCCACCTCGGCCCGCGGCACCACCAGCGTGTGCCCGGGGCGCAGCGGCGCGATGGTCAGGAACGCGACGGCCCGGTCGTCCTTCCAGACGAACCGGCCCGGCAGTTCGCCGGCGATGATGCGCGTGAACAGCGTCGCCATGTTCTCCTCCCGTCCCGCGCCCCGCGGCGCGGGGCCGGATCCTACTACGCCAGCCGACGCAGGAACTCCGGCGCCGGGGCCACGCGGATCCCCTCCGGCGAGAGGAAGTCCTTCCTGCCCACGGCGGACACCTGCCAGGACTCCACGCCGGGGAAGCGGGCCAGCAGGTAGCGCAGCCCGCCGTCGACCTCGCCGTCGCCGTGCTTCGCCTCGACGAACAGGATGGGGCGCTTCCGTTCCACGACGACGAAGTCCACCTCGCGGCGGTCCACGTCGCGGAAGTAGCGCAGATCCAGATTGCGGCCGGAGACGTCCTCCTCCCGGTGGACCCACTTGAGGAGGTGGGAGGCGACGAGGTTCTCGAACCGGGGACCGTCCCCGGGCACCACGGACCAGTCCAGGTGGTAGTGCTTGCGCTCCTTCTTCACCGCCCGGAGGCGCGGGGCGCCGAAGGGGGGCAGCCGGAGGATCCCGTACAGCCGCTCGAAGACCTGGAGCCAGCGCTCCACGGTCCGGTGCGCGACGCGCAGGTCCTCGCGGAGGGCGTTCACCGACAGGGGCGATCCCACCCGCTCGGGGAGCGACAGCAGGAGGAGTTCCATGGTGCCGAGGTCGTCCACGCGCTCCAGGTCCGCCACCTCCTCCCGGACCAGCCGCGTGGCGTACTCCCGCGACCAGCGACGGGCCTCGACGTCCGAGCCGGAGAGGTACGGCTCCGGGAACCCCCCGAGCCGGAGCAGCGTGGCGAAGTCGGCGGCGGTCCGGAGGTCGAGCTCCGCGGCCGAGAACGGATGGAGTCGCAGGTGGTGGGTTCGCCCCTGCAGGGAGTCCCCGCCGCGGCGGTAGAGATCCAGGCGGGCGCTCCCGGTCACGAGGATCCGCTGCCCGCGGCGACGGCCGTCCCAGAGCCCCTTCAGGGTGGTCTTGCCCTGTACGCAAGAAGACTCGCGTGTGTTTTGGACTACAGGTCAAAACGCCCATAGCCCGGGAGCGAGCGCCATGCGCAGGCCGAAGCCGAGCATGAGGGCGGCGGCGAGGCCCTCCGTGAGGACCTCCCAGCGCGGGGAGGAGAACCGCGCGCCGAGGCGGAGGGCGCCGCAGAGGACGGTACACCACGCGAGGGCCCCGACGACCACGGCGACGGCGAGGACGAGCATCCCCGCGCCCCGCACGCCGCGGGCGGCGTCCTGCCCCATGAAGCCGAGCCAGAACGCGACGTTGAACGGGCTGAGGGCCGCCATGGTGAAGCCCAGGAGGAACCCCTTCGTCGGGGAGGGCGGTGCCGTGGGGGCCTCCGTGCCCGCGGGGACCGCCCCCGCCGTGGAGCGGGACGCCCGCGCCGCGCGGAGCGCCGCCCGGGCCAGGTGGAGGCCGAGGAGCACCAGCAGCAGGGCGCTCCCCGCGGCCAGCCCCCTTTCCACGCCCGGCGCGCCCGCCACCGCCGCCACTCCCGCGGAGACCGCCAGCGCCCAGAGGAAGTCCCCGGAGGTGGCGCCGAGCCCGACGAGGAACGCGCTCCGGGGCCCCCAGCGCAGCCCGCGGCGGAGCATCTCCGTGTTCACGGGCCCGGGGATCCACGCCACGCTCCAGCCGAGGACGACGCCCTTGAGCGCGATGACGGCGAGCGAGGGAGGGTCCACGGGGCGGAGAGGATAGCCGGTACACTCGGCGGAGGAAGGCACCCATGCACCTCGTCCCGCTCCTCCGGTGGCCGCTGCTCGCGACGCTGGCGTTCCTGGCGGGCCCGGTCCCCGTCCGCGCCGAGGAGCCGGCCCCGGGGCCGCCCCCCCCGCGGAGCGTGGAGGAGAGCCGCGCCCGGGCGACGGCGGCGGTCGCCGACCGCCTGGTGGAGTGGGGGAACTGGTGCGCCGGCCGCTCCTACCGCCTGCTGGCCCGGGAGCAGTTCACCGCCGCCACGCGCCTCGTGCCCGACCACGCCGCCGCGCGGGAGCGTCTCGGGCACAAGCGGGCCGGGGACGGCTGGGAGGCGCCGTCCCGCCGGGTGAGCGTGAAGGACGCCCCCGTCCGGCCCGGAGGGGGCGTGTCCGCCCTCGTGAAGGAGCACCGGGCCGCGTACGGCGACATGGCCGCGGCGTGGGCCGTCCACGCGAAGTGGTGCGACGAGTCGGGGTACGCGGACGACGCCCGCGCCGCGTGGTGGGCGGTGCTCTCCTACGACCCGGCGCGGCCGGAGGCGAGGTTCGCGCTGGGACTCCCCGAGGCCCCTCCCGGCTGGCTCCGCCCGCGGGACGCGGGCCCCGACGCGTGGCAGATCCGGGCCCGCGGGCTGGCGGCGTCGCGCCGCAGCGCCTGGAGCGCGCCCCCGGCATCCACCTACGAGGCCGCGGTGCAGGGGCGGTACTCGGTCCGCGCGAGGGACCTGCTCGACCTGGACGGTGCGCGCACGATCCTCGAGTCGATGGTCGTCACGGAGGGCGTTCTGGCCGACCTCGGACTCCCCCCGGCGGCGCCCGGGAAGGCCCGCGGCTTCGGGGTGACGGCGGTCCGCGAGGAGGAGTCCTACCGCTGGCTGGTGGACAGCAAGCCCGGTGCGGACGAGCGGGAGCGGGAGGCGCTGGCCGCGCTGGGCGGGTTCTGGTGGGACGACAACAACTTCGTGGACCAGTCCTCCAGCACGGCGCGGGCGGCGGACTCCGCGGCCCACCACCTGGCGGAGCGCCTGCTCGAGGACGCGTTCCCCGACGCGGTGACCCCGGCGTGGATGGAGGAGGGGGCCGCCTACCTGGCGACGACCGTGGTCCGCGGGACGGCGTGCTCCTGGTGCGTCTCCTTCAAGGGGAGCGGCACGGAGAAGGAACTCCCCGCGGAGAACGCCGACTGGAACGCGGTCTGCCGGACCCACATCGAGAACGGGGACGAACCGCTCCTCGAGTCGCTCCTCGCCACGGACGTGAACGGGCTCACGGTCCCCGGCCTGGTGAAGGCCCGCAGTTTCCTCGCGTGGCTGCTCTCCGGTTCCCCCTCCACGCTGGAGGGGCTGGCGCGGGCCTACCCGAAGGGCCGCTTCGACCGGGCCGCGGCGGAGCGCGCCCTCGGCGCTCCGCTGGAGACCGTGGATCGGGAGTGGCGGCTGTGGGCCCGGAGGCCGTGACGACGCGGTGACTCCCGGGCGCCGGCCGGATCGTCGATCCCGGCGGACACGCGCCGCCGGCGGGGCGCGAGAGGAGGGCGCGATGGGTGGCGGACGGATGGGGACGGGGCTGCTCGTGGTGGCGCTGGCGGCGGCGGGGTCGGCGGGCTGCGCCAGCGTGGGGTCCGCCTACGCCGGGGGGGACGGGATGGCGGCCCGCCTGGAGGGGTCCATGGCGCTGCCCGCGGAGGGGGCGTTGTCGAAGCAGCCCGTGCTGCCGCCGAAGCGGCCCTTCCGCATCGCCGTCGCGGGCACGGAGCAGAATCCCCGCGGAACCTTCGCCGACCTGGAGTCCCTCGGGCTCGAGGAGGCGCTCCTCCGCCGGTCCGATCTCTACAGCGACGTCGTCGGGCTCCCCGGCTTCCTCGACGGGAACCCCCGCGCCCGGACGCTGGACGGCCTCTGCTTCGCCGCGGAGCGCGCGCAGGCGGACGCGCTCCTCATCTACGAGACCCGCATGGACGCAGAGCAGCGGAACACGCCGCTGGTGGTGCTCAACATCGCCATCCTGCCCGCGTGGATCGTGCCGTCCGTCCCCTGGGAGATCTCGCTGGATACGCGGGCCGTCCTCGTCCACCCGGCCACGGGGACCGTCTGGACCAGCGTGCGGGACGCGCGGCGCGGGGACGGCATGGCGCCCTCGGCGCTCTCCGGCGTCCACGCCCGGGACGCCAAGCGGGAACTCCGCGCCGCGGCGTTCGAGGCCCTGGCGGCGGGGCTCGCGGAGAAACTGGATCGGCTGGACGCCGCGGGGACGCGGTAGCGCGATCCGCTACGCGCGCAGCCGGCGCGCGAGGTGGACGCCCGTGGGCGTGCCCGACGCGGCGACCTCCTCGGGCGTGCCCGCGGCGACGACGAGACCGCCCCGCTCGCCGCCCTCGGGGCCGAGGTCGATGAGGGCGTCGCAGGACGCGAGGACGTCCAGGTTGTGCTCCACCACGAGCACCGAGTGGCCCGCCTCCACGAGGCGGCCGAGGGCGTCCAGCAGCACGCGCACGTCCTCCGGGTGGAGCCCCGTGGTGGGCTCGTCGAGGACGAACAGCGTGCCGCGCCCGTCCCGCGACGGCCGCGCGCCGACGTGGGCCGCCAGTTTCAGCCGCTGCGCCTCGCCGCCGGAGAGCGTCGTCCCGGGCTGCCCGAGGCGCAGGTAGCCGAGGCCCACGTCGGCGACGGGGGCGAGTTTCGCGACCACCTTCCCGTCGCCGGCGAGGAACCGCAGCGCGTCCTCCACGGTCATCCGCAGGAGGTCGTCCACGGTGCGGCCGCGGAGCCGCACGCGCAGGACCTCCGGGCGGAACCGGGCGCCCCGGCAGTCGGGGCACGGGACGAACACGTCGGCGAGGAACTGCATCTCCAGCGTCTCGTGGCCCGCGCCCTCGCACCGCTCGCAGCGGCCGCCGTCGGTGTTGAAGGAGAACGTGGAGGCCGAGAACCGCCGGGCCCGCGCGCCGTCGGTGGCGGCGAACAGCGCCCGGATCCGCGTCCACGCGCCCACGTACGTCGCCGGGTTGCTGCGGGGGGTGCGCCCGATGGGGGACTGGTCCACGAGCACCACGTCGGCGAGGCGCTCCGCCCCGTGGAACGCGGCGCACCGGCCCCCCTCCTCCGCGGGCCGCCCCAGCGCGCGGAGCAGCGCGGGCACGAGGATCCCCTCCACCAGCGTGGACTTGCCGCTCCCGCTCACGCCGGAGACGCCGCACAGGACGCCCAGCGGGACCTCAACGTCCAGCGCCCGCAGGTTGTGGAGCGTCGCCCCCTCGACGCGCAGCGACGCGCGCGGCGCGCGCCGCGAGGGGGGCACGGGGATGGCCGCGCGGCCCGACAGGTGGGCGGCGGTGAGGGAGCGCGGGTCCGCCAGCAGGTCCCGGAGCGGGCCCTGGAAGACGACCTCGCCCCCGTGCTCGCCGGGACCGGGGCCGAGGTCGAGCACGTGGTCGGCGCGGCGGACGACGTCGGGATCGTGCTCCACGACCACCACCGTGTTGCCGCGATCCCGCAGCCGCTCCAGGATGCCCAGCAGCCGGTCCGTGTCCCGCGGGTGGAGGCCCACGGAGGGCTCGTCGAGCACGAAGAGCGTGTTCACGAGGGACGACCCCAGCGCCGTCGTGAGGTTCACGCGCTGCGACTCGCCGCCGGAGAGCGTGCGCGCGGCGCGGTCCAGCGTCAGGTACTCCAGGCCCACGGCGCAGAGGTAGCCGAGCCGGGCCCGCACCTCGCGGAGCAGGACGCCGCTCACGCGCTCCTCCTCGGGGGGGAGTTCCAGCGCCGCGAAGAACTCGAGCGTCGCCGCCAGCGGGAGGCCGCAGACCGCGGGCAGCGTCCGATCCCCCACGCGCACCCGCAGCGCCTCCGGCTTCAGCCGCGTGCCCGCGCAGGCGGGACAGAGGTCGTAGGAGCGGTACCGCGAGAGCAGGACGCGCACGTGCATCCGGTAGACGCGCCCCTCCAGCCAGCGGAACCAGCCCCGCACGCCGTACCACTTCCCGCCGTCCCCCTCCCACACGAGCGCGCGGGCCTCCTCCGCGAGGTCCCGCCAGGGGACGTCCATGGGGATCCCCCGCGCCTCGCAGGCGCGGCGGAGGTCCTTCCGCTCGTGGGAGGTGGCGGGCGTGGACCACGGCTTCACGGCTCCCTGCGCGAGGGAGAGGGACGGGTCGGGCACGATGAGCCCCCGGTCGAGCCCGATGACGCGACCGAAGCCGCGGCACTCGGGGCACGCCCCGACGGGGGAGTTGAACGAGAACGCGTTGGGCACGGGCGCGCGCGCGGGCAGGTCGCAGGGGGCGCAGTGGAGATCGCGCGAGAACGGGCGGGGCGGCGCTCCCTCGATCACCAGGGCGCAGCGGCCGCGCCCGAGGCGGTACGCCGTCTCCACGGACTCCACGACGCGCGTCCGGGGGCTCCTCCCCGCGGTGAGGCGGTCCACGACGACCTCCGCGGGGGGCCCGGCGGCGGCGGGTTCCGCGGCGGGGTCCGCCTCCGCCACGCGGTCGGCGATCCGGAGCCGGGTCAGCCCCGCGGCGCGGAGTCCCGCGACGCGGTCCGCCCAGGGGAGGTCGCCCCCGGGCGGCAGCGGGAACACCAGCAGCGCGCGCGTTCCGCGGGGGAGCGCGTCCAGCGCCCGGTGCACGGCGTCCGGCCCGTCGGGGGCCACGGGGCGGTCGCAGGAGGCGCAGTGGACCGTGCCCACGCGGGCCCAGAGGAGTTTCAGGTAGTCCAGGATCTCCGTCAGCGTCCCCACCGTGGAGCGGGAGGTCCGCACCGCGTTCCGCTGCTCGATGGCCACCGCCGGCGGGATGCCGTCCACGAGGTCCACGTCGGGGCGGTCCATGCGCTCCAGGAACTGCCGCGCGTAGGAGGAGAACGACTCCACGTAGCGGCGCTGGCCCTCCGCGTAGAGCGTGTCCAGCACCAGGGACGACTTCCCGCTCCCGCTCACCCCCGTGACCACCGTCAGCGCGTCGTGGGGGAAGTCCGCGTCCACCCCCCGCAGGTTGTGCTGCCGCGCCCCCCGCACCCGGATCCCCGGACTCGACGACATCATTCCCGGAATGTTGCGTGCGAGTTCACGCCGGACGGGGGTCCGACGCGAGCACTCCGTACAGCACCGCGTCCTCGAAGCGCTCCCCCTTCCGGTGGAACGCCCGGCAGAGGCCCTCCCGGGTCATCCCCGCCTTCTCCAGCACGCGCCCCGACGCCGGGTTGCGGACCATGTGGTGGGCCTCGACGCGGTGGAGGCCGAGCCCGTCGAAGGCCCACGCGATGACCGCCCGCGCCGCCTCCGTCGCGTAGCCGCGCCCCCAGCGGTCCCTGGCCACCCAGTACCCGAGTTCCGCCTTGCGGTGGGGGAGGTTCAGGACGAGCCCCATGGCGCCCAGCAGCGCGCCCCCCTCCCGGTCCGTCAGCGCGAAGACCACCCCGCGCCGCTTCGCCCAGTCCTCCGGCTGGCCCGCGATCCACTCCTCCGCGGCTCCCTCCGGGTAGGGGTGGGGGATGAGGAGGGTCGTATCGGCGATGGCACGGTCACCGGCAAGCCGCCGCACGTCCGCGGCGTCCGCCTCCCGCAGCGGCCGGAGGACGAGGCGGGCGGTTTCCAGCGTGGGCGGGGACTCCATGGCGGAGGGTTCTACCACGGCGCCGGGCCGCCGCGGCGTCGGCCGACGCCCGCCGCCACTTCCGGGGTCGCCCGTCCGCAAAGGGCCGCCCCCGGCCCGCCCCGGGGGCGGCGGCGTGACGGGGTCACGCCCCGGAGGCCGTCCGCCGCCCGCGGGCGGCTCCCCGGGGGAACCGCGCTCCTCCGGCGGGAGATCCCGTCGGAGGGGGCACGGGATTCGCGAAACGGGGATTTCCGTGTATCAAACCCGACCCCGGGTGGCTCCAAGAGGGTGTGGCGCCCGAGAGCGGCGTCCCATCGGCCAAGGAACTGGAGGTTCCCATGCAGCGACGCAACCTGACGCTCCTCGCCATCGCCCTCGCGCTGATGGCGTGGTCCCCCCTGGCCCGCGCCGGCGACGACTCCCGTGCCAAGCGGGGTGCGGACGACCCCCCGGGCCACGATGCGGGGGACGACAAGGGCGGTGACGCGGATGACGACGGCGAAGGCGACGACGACAACGGCGGCGACCGCGGCGATGACGACGGCGACGACGACGGCGACGACGACGACGACGACGGCGACGACGACGGCGACGACGACAGCGGCGGCGGCGGGGGCGGCGGCGGCGACTGGGTCCGCTCCCGTGCTGCGCTCCTCCGCGTGGACGGCTCCCCGGACGGGGACGCCCGGGGCCACGTCGAGGTCCGCACGCGGGGCTCCCGCCAGCGGATCACCATCGAGGCGGAGCGGCTGGACGCGGGGACGACGGTGGAGTTCCTTGTGGCCGACGGGTCCGGCGCGTTCGTCTCCGCGGGGACGCGCACGACCGCCGCCGAGGGCGAGGGGGAACTGGAGCTCGACACCGGGGACGGTGCGTCGCTCCCCGGAGGCGCGGCGACGGTGGCCGACCTGGCGGGACGCGGCGTGGAGGTGCGCAACGGCGGCGGCGCCCTGCTCCTGCGCGGCGTCGTGCCGTCCCTCTCCGGGGCGTCCGGCGGCGACAGCCGCTCGGGCCGGGACTCGGTGCGCAGCGACGACGGCAGCGTGAAGGGCAAGGTGGAGCTGCGCTCCGACACGCGGAAGGGGCGGGAGCGGCTCCGCGTCGAGGTCCGCGGGCTCGACTCCGGAGCCACGGCGGAACTCTGGGTCGCCGACGACGGGGGGACGCTGGCGCCGGCCACCTCCGCCGACGCGCGCCGCAACGGCAGGGTCCGCTGGCGGATGGACTCCCGCCGCGGCGACAGCCTCCCCCTCGACGCCGCGTCGTGCCGCGACCTCGCCGGCCGCGCCTTCGAAGTGCGCGTGGACGGGAGCGTCGTCCTGGCCGGGACCTTCCCGAGCCTGTAGCCTCGCCGGGGCC
>CAZSIX010000049.1:24235-25457 GCA_964607145.1 uncultured Planctomycetota bacterium
GGCCCCGAACTCCTCCGTCCCCTCCGTCGGTCCCGCCGACGACGTTCTCGTGCGGCGGTGCCTCGACGGCGACGGGGCGGCCTGGGAGGCCCTCGTGAAGCGGTACTCGTCCCTCGTCCACGCCGTCGTCGGCCGCGCAGGACTGAAGGCCGCGGACGCCGAGGACGCCTTCCAGTCGACCTGGATCCAGGTGTGGGAGTCCCTGGGCGGTCTGCGCGCCGCCGACCGCCTCGCGGGCTGGATCGCGGCCGTGGCGCGGAGCCGGGTCTCGCGGACCCGCCGCGGCCGGAAGGTCGCCTCCCTCGAGAGCGTGGCCGAGGACGCCCTCGCCACGGGAGGCGCCGCCGCCGCCGAGTCCTTCCAGGAGGTGCGCGACGCCGTGGCCCGCGCCGGCGATCGCTGCCGCCGGCTGCTGCGCCTCCTCTACTGGGAGGAGGTCGACTACGCCGAGATCTCCCGCCGCACGGGACTGGCCGTCGGCTCCATCGGACCCACCCGGGCGCGGTGCCTGCGACGCCTGAGGGACGCCATGGAGGGAACGCCGCGATGACCGCGTCCCACCCCCGGTTCACGCTCCTCGCGGATCTCGCCGACGGCTCCCCCGGGGGCGCCGCCCACGCCGCCGCCTCCTCCCACGCCGCCGCGTGCGCCCCCTGCGGTGCCCACCTGGCGGCCCTCCGGACGTCCGTCGCCATGCTCCGGTCGGGCGCCGCCGCGGAGCCGCCGGAGGCCTGGGTCCGGCGCGCCCTGCGGGTCCCGGCGCGGGCGCGAATCGCCGCCGCGGGGCGCGCGGTGCGGCGGTTCGTCGCGACCCTCGTGTTCGACTCCCGCGACGCCGGGTCGCCGATCCCTGTCCTCCGGGGACGGGCGGCGCGCCACCTCCTCTACCGCGCCGGCCCCTGGGAGATCGACCTCGCTCCCGGCCCCGACGGACTCCGCGGATCCGTGCTCCCGCCGGAGGGAGAGGATCTTCCGCCGGACGGCCGCGCACGGCTCGTCCGCCGTCGGCGCGTCGTGGCCCGCGCCGACCTCGACGCGCGGGGTCGCTTCCTCCTCCCCGCCGCTCCGCCGGCGGGCGCCGTCCTCGAGATCGAGTTCCCCGGGATGATGCTCCGTGTCGAAGACCTCCCCGCCTGACGCCGTCGCGCTGGAGCGCGCGCTGGCGGCGGAGGCGCGCTCGCGGCCCCGGCGCGCGGCGCGGCGCGCCCGCCGGGCCGCCTCC
>CAZSIX010000050.1:0-24106 GCA_964607145.1 uncultured Planctomycetota bacterium
CGGCCATGGGCTTCCGGAGCCGGCCGGATGTAGCAGTAGTTTTGGTCAGGGTCCTAACGGCCGGCTCACACGCTCCGTATGGGGGCGGCTCACCCGCCGACGGCGGCGGCGGGCACCCTCTGGCGCCCGCCGCCCCGGGGACTACGGCCAGGTCGTCTCCACGCACGTGTGCACGACGTACGTGAAGCCCGTCTGCCACTTCGCGTCCATGAACGCGCTCAGCGACTCGTACTGCGTCGCGTCCACCGCGATGGTCGATCGCAGGGAACCGCTGGCGGGGTTCAGCCACGCGTAGTCCGTGGACAGCACCCAGTGCTCGACGCGCGGCGACGCGGCCCCCGTCACGTAGAGCCATGCCACCTCGGTGGAGGGCCCGACGTTCGGATTCCCGGCCTGCGTGACGCGGTACGTCCCCGCCCCGTTCTCGTCGGGGGCACCTCCGGAAGAGTCCATGATCGATGTCTCCCTCGTCGCGGAGGCCCATCCCCCGCACACCCCTTTCTATCCCGGCGCGCGACCCGCCGCCAAGGGGCACCTCGCGGGTGATGCGGCGCGGCGTGACGAAAACGTCACCGGGCCGTCACGCCCCCTTCATCGGGGACCGGTAGCCTCGGGGCAGAACAAGGAGGACCCGATGCAACCACGCCAGGCCACGGACGCGCCGCGGGGGACCATGGACGCCCCGGGAACCGGGGACGCGCACGCGGAGGGGCCCGCCCCCGCCCGCCCGGCGGGCGCGGGGGGCGTCCAGGCCCGCGCGCGACGAGGCCCCCACCGCCGCTTCTGGTTCTGGACCCTCGGATGCCTGGCCCTCGTCGGAGCCATGCTGGCGGTGAAGCACGGCCGCTTCTTCATCATTCCGCGCGCGCTGGCGGAGGTCGAGCCGGGCCTCTACCGGAGCGGGCAGATGCGGGGGTGGCCGCTGGAGCGCACCGTGGAGAGCCGCGGGATCCGGACCATCCTCCGCTTGAACTCGATGCGGCGGGACGACCCCCGCCTCCTGGAGGAGAACGAGGTCGTGGCCCGGAACGGGATCGACTACCGGTACATCCACATGAACGGTTTCGGCACGGCACCCTTCGACGTGCTCGACCAGGCCGCCGACTTCGTGGCCGACCGCTCCCGCCGCCCGCTGCTCTTCCACTGCGCCGCGGGGGACGCCCGCTCCAGCGCCGTCATGGCGGTCTACCGCATGCGTTCCTGCGGCTGGTCCTGGAAGCGGACATGGACCGAACTCCAGCGCTACGGCATCGACCGCGAGGACTCCCCCGAACTCACCGCCCACCTGGAGCAGTACTACCGGGAGCGGATCGAGCCCTACCGGTAGCCCGTCGGTCAGGCCCGCTCCACCACCCCCGGCAGCGGCGGGCGCCAGGTCCCGTCCAGCGCCCCCTCGCACTCCTCCAGGGAGAGCACCTCCCGGCGGCGGGCCCGTCCGCCCCCGCCGACCACGCGGAGGGCCTCCGGCAGGAGGTCCCGCCACGCCGCGGGAGGCGGGGTCCCCGCGAGCGCCAGGAGGGCCACGGCCTGGAGGCGGATCATGGCGGGCCCCCCCGCCGCGGTGGCCGCGAGGATGGCGGTGGGCTCGAACGCTCCGCCGCGCGCGCCGCACAGGTGCGCCAGCGCCGCCGCCTCCCATCCCCCCCCGGAGGCCATCCCCTCCCGGAGGCCCGCGGCCGCCTCCTCCGCTCCGCGCCGGGCGGTCCCGCCATCCCCGTCCCGCCAGGCCGACGCGGCCTCCGCCAGGCGGAGCGCGCCCAGGCCGATGGGACCGGCCAGTTCCCGCGCCGCCTCCTCCAACCCGGGGAGCGGTGCGAGGGAGCGCCCCTGCTGGTACTCCGCCTCCCGGCGGCCGATGGCGAGCATGCACTCCAGGTAGGGCGCGCGTCGGCCGCCGAGGTCCTCGAGAATCCGGCGCTCCCGCTCGTCGGCCTCCTCGAACCGACCGGCGCCCCGGCAGGCGACCGCGGCGTCGTACTCCGCCGTATGACGGCCGCGGCGCGTGGGTGCGGCCTCCGCCGCGGCCCCCAGGAGCGTCGCGGCCTCCTCGAAGGAGCCGTGCAGGTAGAGGTGGTAGCCCCGCCACTTGAGCAGGGCCGCGCGCAGCAGCGGCGACGGGCGGTCGGCCCAGGCCGCGGCGACCTCGCGCAGCGCGTCCTCGGAGGCCTCGCGGCCGAGGCGCCGGGCGGAGAACACGAGGCAGGCCATGCGCGGCCACTCCAGGTGCTCCTCCTCGAAGGGAGGCAGCCCGCGGATCGCCGCCGCCGCCAGACGCGCGTCGGCGGTGGGGGCGTGGACGAAGGCGCGGGCCAGGGTCTCGAGCCGCTGGAGCCCCTCGGACTCGCCGGCGCGCCGCTCGATCTCGTACAGCGCCTCCCCCATGGGGCCGGGGGTTCCGTCCAGCACGGCGAGGTGGATGAGCCGGCCCAGGAGGCGCTCCTCGGCGCCGGCAAGGGCGGCCCGGCGGGCGGCGTCCAGCGCCACGCGAACGACCGCCGCCGCGTGCGCCACGTCCCCGTCGTCGGCGGCGTCCGCGGCGAGAGCGCATGCCTCGTCGACGAGGGCCGCGGCCTCCCCCGCCGCCAGGAGGGCGAAGGCCCGCGCCGCCGCCGGCGGCGGCTGGCCGTCGGTGCGGGATCCGGGTCGGACCGGAAGCCCGGCCGCGAGGAGGTCCAGCGCGGCCCGCTCCACGCGCAGGCGATCCCCGTCCCACCGCACGAAGCCCGCGCGGAGCCAGGCTGCCGCCTCCAGCGCCTGCTCGCCGCGGTCCGCGCCGGCCCGCCGCACCAGTTCCGCGGCGGCGTCCTCCCGGAGGTGCAGCGCCACGTCGGGCCCGTGGAACAGGCCCCGGGGCGCTCCCTCCGCCGGGGGGAGCGCCGCCAGGGCGGCGGCGATCCGCCGCTCCGCCGCGTCCTCGGGCTCCGCGGAGAGGATGCGGAGCGCCGCCGCCCCGTCCCGGGGGCGATCCTCCGGCCGCCGCGCCAGCAGCGCGTCCACCAGCGCCGCCGCCTCGGCGGGGACGCCGGGCACCACGCGCGCGAGCGCCGGGGCGTCCGTCCCGGTGCGCAGCATGACCAGTTCGGGGAACGTCTCCGCCGCGTGGGGAGCGCACCCGCTGAGGGTGTGGTGAAGCATGACCCCGAGCGCGTAAAGGTCGCTCCGCGTGTCCGCCGGCTCCCCGGACAACTGCTCCGGCGCGAGGTAGGCCAGCGTCCCCGCGATGAAGCCCCGCTCCGCCGCCCGGGCGGCGACACCGGGCCCCGCGGAGAGATCGAAGTCGAGCAGGCGCGGCGTGCCGCCCCCGTCCACGAGGACGTTCTCCGGCTTGAGATCGCCGTGGAACACGCCCAGCGCGTGGACGCGGGCCAGCGTCTCCAGCAGGGCCCGCGTCCGCTCCCGGACCTCCGCCCACGGCGCCGGCAGCGGCACACCGGGGAAGGGCCTCCCCGCGACCAGGTCGAGCACCAGGAAGGTCACACCGTCCTCGACGACCTCGTCCCGCAGCGCCACGACTCCGGGCAACCGGAGGAGCCGCAGCGCCGCCGCCTCCCGGCGCCGCTGCGACGGATTGTCCCCCACTCCCCGCGCGAGCCGCTTCACGGCGACGTCCCCGCCCACGACCCGGTCCGTCGCCCGCCAGACCTCGCCGCCGGCCCCGGCACCGAGCCGGTGGACGAGGACGTAGCGCCCCCCCACCGCCCAACCCGGAGCGAGGGGATCCCCCGCCGCCGCCGCGCGGACGGCCGTCAGTCCTCGGCCTCCGGCGACCGGCGCATCCCCAGCGTCTCCATGAGCCCGTAGAGGTGGGATCGGGAGATCCCCAGCGCGCGCGCCGCCTCGGTCACGTTCCACCCCGCCTCGGCCAGTCGGTCGTGCAGGAGGTCGGTCTGGAACCGCCGCGTCGCCTCCGTGAACGTGGGCAAGCGGACGTCCTCTCCGGTCCCCGCCCGCTCCGCGGGGAACAGGTCCTCGCGGCGCATCCGCTGCCGGCCCGCGCCGGCGGCGTTGATGGCGGCCCGCTCCACGATGTTGCCCAGTTCGCGGATGTTCCCCGGCCATTCGGCGGACTGCAGCGAGCGCACCGCTTCGCGGGTGAACACGAGGTTGGGGAGCCCGTGCCGGCGGCACGCGGCGGCGCGGATGTGCTCCGCCAGGAGGGGGATGTCCTCCCGCCGCTCGGCGAGGGACGGCAGCCGGAGCGGGACGACCCACAGGCGGAAGAACAGGTCCCCGCGGAACCGGCCCTCCTTCACCGCGCGTCGCAGGTCGCGGTTGGAGGCCGCGAGGATGCGCACGTCGACGGTGACGGGGGCGTCGGAGCCGAGGGGGAAGAACTGCTTCTCCTGGAGGAGATGCAGCAGCTTCGCCTGCGCCGCCAGCGGCAGTTCCCCGATCTCGTCCAGCAGCAGGCTCCCGCCGTGGGCGGAGCGGACGAGTCCCTCACGCGCCCGGTGGGCCGTCGAGTGCGCCCCCTGCTGCACTCCGAACAGTTCGCTCTCGACGAGATCCGCGGGGATGGCGGCGCAGTTCACTTCGCGGAAGGGACCCGACGCACGGGGACTGCTGGCGTGGATGGCGCGCGCGAGGATCGACTTGCCCGTACCCGAGGGCCCCGTGAGCACGACGCTCACGTCCAGCGCCGCCGCGTGGGAGGCCTCCTCCAGCACCGCCGCCAGGGCCGCGCTCCGGCCGACGAGGGCGTCGGCCTTCAGCCGCGCCCGGTGGACCGCCGTGGGATCCACCGCGGGCACCGTCGTCGGTCGGAGCAGCCGCGCCGCGAGGGAGGCCAACGTCGTCGCCACCAGTTCGACGCACTCCCGATCCTCGTCGGTGAAGGCACCCCCGGCGCGGCGCCCCTGCAGGTACACGACCCCCAGCGGCGGGTCGCCGCCGACGGGGGCGCAGAGCACGGACGAGATGCGGTTCTCCCTCACGCTCTCGGAGAGGCGGAACCGGGGATCCAGCTGGGCCGAAGCGGTGATGACGGTCTCCCCGCTCTCCAGGGCGCGGGCGATGATCCCCCGGGAGATCACAGAGCGGACCCGATCGACCTCCGTGTCCGTGCAGCCGCGGGAGAGGCGGAACGCGACGCCGTCGTCATCGGGATCGCGGATCTCGAGGTAGGCCTGCTCCGCCGCGGCGACATCCACCAGCGCCGTGAGGGCCCGCTCCAGCAGCGGCTCCAGGGCCTCCTCGCCGCCCAGCGCGAGGAGGCGGCGGTAGAGATCCCGCTCCCGCCGGAGCCGCTCCACGTCCGCCATGGGAGCCCCGTCCGTCATGGTCCGCCCTTCCCCACGCCCGTCGACGCCGGATCCCCCCCCACCGGTGCCCGGGCAAGGGCCCGGAGGTTATCCGATGGCCCGTGGACATCCAACGGTGGCCCGCCGAGCGCCCCTCGGCCCGCGGATGTGTCCGGAATCCCGGACACTCATGAAGACGTAAACCCCCTTGAATCCAGGATTCCGGACAGTGCGCCCCGTCCCTGCCCCGGGACCGTCGCGGCACGCCCTTCGCAAGGAGGGGGAGGGTTCGCGGCCCGAAAAGGGACGGCTCGGCGACGGCGGAGCGACCGGCGGAGACGCCGGAGCCCCGCGCGGTCACGGGGTCGTGGGAGGCGGACACCGTGTCGGAGGGGCCTGGGAATGGGCAGGCCGGCGAGGTGGCCCTTCCGACCACACCCCCCGCGGGACCGCCCCCGGCGCTGCCCCCCTCGCCCCGTCCCCGTCGCTCCGTGGGGGAACCGGCGCCGAACCCCGGGGAACCCCGCCGGTTCCTCCCTCCTCGATATCCGTGTGATATCATTGTGACATCGCGCCGTAGAGCGCGGGAGGGAGGTCGAGATGCATCGCGAGCAGATCGTCGTACCGAGCGCCGGGGGACCCATGCTGGCCCAGGGGCTGACCGGGCTGCTCCTGTCGCTGGGCGGGTTCATCACCGGGGTCTGGGGGGCCAACGAGTGGTCGCGGGACGCACGCTGGATGGGGGTCGTCCTGTTCATCGCCTCCATCCTCGCGGGGCTCACGTTCTTCATCCGGCTCTTCGGCCTCATCGTGGTGGAACCCAACGAGGCCAAGGTGCTGCTGCTCTTCGGCAGGTACGTGGGCACCGTGAAGAAGGACGGCTGGTACTGGGTCAATCCCTTCACGACGAAGAAGAAGGTGTCGCTCCGCGTCGTGAACTTCGAGACGGAGCGGCTGAAGGTCAACGACCTCGACGGCAACCCCGTCGAGATCGGGGCCATCGTCGTGTGGAAGGTCGTCGAGACGGCGGAGGCCTGCTTCTCCGTCGAGGACTACAACGACTACGTGCACGTGCAGAGCGAGGCGGCGCTGCGGAACCTCGCCACCCACTACCCCTACGACACCCACGAGGAGACGAAGGTCTCCCTGCGCGGCCACACGACGGTGGTCGCGGAGAAGCTCAAGGGGGAGATCCAGGACCGGCTCTCCCAGGCCGGGGTCGAGGTCATCGAGGCCCGCATCAGCCACCTCGCCTACGCGCAGGAGATCGCCCAGGCCATGCTCCAGCGGCAGCAGGCCGGCGCCATCATCGCGGCGCGGCAGCAGATCGTCGAGGGGGCCGTGGGCATGGTCGAGATGGCCCTCGAGAAGCTGGCGGCCACGAAGATGGTGGACATGGACGCCGAGCAGAAGGCGACCATGGTCAACAACCTGCTCGTGGTGCTGTGCTCCGACCGGGCGACCCAGCCCGTCGTGAACACCGGGACGCTGAACAGCTAGATGGCCGAGCGGAAACGCCTCCTGCTGCGATTGGACCCGCGTGTCCACCGCGCCCTGGCGCGGTGGGCCGCGGACGATCTCAGGAGCCTGAACGCCCAGATCGAGTTCGTCCTGCGGCGGGCGCTCAAGGCGGCGGGGCGCGTGCGGGAGGAAGAGGAGGCGGCGGCCGAGGGGGGGGACGGCGCGGAGTGAGGACCCGGGGCGACCGCTACTTGAGCGAGCGGAGGTAGACCTCCAGGGCGGTCCACCGCTCGTCGCCCAGGGGGAGGGGCTTCTTCGCCTTGAGGTTCCGCTCGTGCATCTGGGCGAACTTCTCCTGCAGGGTGAGGACGCGGCCGGCGCTGCGGTCCCAGCGGGGGAAGCGGTCGTGGACGCCCTTGAGGGAGAGGTCGGGCCGCTTCGGGTTCACGTGGCAGCCGCTGCAGGTCTTGTCGTTCATGCCGAGGGCCTTGTCGTTCCAGACCTTCTCCCCCAGCGTCCGCGCCGCGTCCAGCGCCGCCTTCGCCTGGGCCTCGTCGTCGTCCTCCATGGCGACGGCGCCGGCGACGACGGAGCCGGCCGCGAGGGCCGCGGCGACGGCGAGGGCCCGGAGTGCGCGTGGCTTCATGGTCTCGTTCCTCCCCGGAGGCGGACCTCCGTGACGACGACGCCGACTCCGCCTACTCCTGGACGTCCAGGGCGTCGCGGACGTTCTGCGCGGCGTGTTCCCACAGTTCCGGCCGCTCCTGCAGGAGCGCGGCGACGGCCTTCCGCTCGGGCGGCAGGAGCCGCCCCAGTTCGATGCGTCCGCGGGCGGCGTCGTTGAGCTTCATGGAGTGGGCGTTCAGGTCCTTGAACCCGTCCCGCTTGTTCTCGTCCACGCGCATGGTGCCCACGGTGACGCCGAAGTAGCCGGGAGGCTCCCCCTCCTCGCCGGCGACGGCGACCCAGAGCCCGCACACGCGCCGTCCGCCCAGGGCGCGCAGCGGCTCCGGGCCGAACGTGATGCCCTTCTCGATCTTCGACTGCCGCACGAGGAGGCCGTTGTCCCAGTAGGCGCGGGAGCCGTCCACCACGGCCCCCACCACCGTCACGTCCCGCCCCGCCATGCGGAGGGACTGCGGGGGGACGCCGTCGGCGGTGCCGAGATCGACGCGGGGCGCGCCGGGGATCTCCGGCGCCACTTCCGTCCCCGCCGCGTCCAGTTCGATGAGCGAAGGGACCGCGCCCAGAAGGGTGTCGCGGAACGCGCGGTTCGCGTTGCGCCAGAGTTCCGGCATCCGCCCGAGGAGTTCGGCGATGGCGGGCCGGTCCTCCGGCTTCAGCTGGAAGACCGTGACCCGGCCCCGCGCCGACTCCGTCAGCTTCGAGCCGAACGCGTTGGGGTCCTTGAACCCGTCCTTGGCGGGCGTGTCCACGCGCATCTCCCCCGCCGTGAGTCCGTGCCAGCCGTCCCGCCCCTCCGCGTCCTGCGCGGCGGAGAGGAAGAGCGCCACGATCCGCCGCCCCTTCATGGCCCGGAGGATCTCCGGTCCGAAGTTGATGCCCTGTTCGACCTGGGACTTGCCGTGCAGCACGCCGTTGTCCCAGACCGCCTTGCCCCCGTCGAGGTAGGCCCCGACGACGGTGACGTTGCGGCCGTCCATGCGGAGGCGCGTGGGCTTGAAGCCCGACTCCTTCCCCACTTCGAGGGCCGGGTAGGTGTCCCGTGGCATCGATGGCGATCCTCCTGCGGTCCGCGTCGCATGGTACCGCGCCCCATGGCCGCGACCGGTACCGATCCGCCGCGGGGCGCGGACCGGCTACCCGCCGCGCCGCCGCTCCCCCGCCCGCAGGCCCGTGGCGACGGCCCAGGAGCCGACCAGGGTGGCGGCGATGACGCCCAGGGAGATCCACGGGTTCAGTTTGACCCCGTGGGGGACGAGCATCATCTTCCCGCCCACGAACACCAGCACGAGGGAGAGGCCGGCGCGGAGGCCGGCGACCCGGTGCAGCGTCCCCTCCAGGAGGAAGAAGAGCGCCCGCAGCCCGAGGATGGCGAACACGTTGGAGGAGTAGACGATGAACGGGTCCGAGGAGATGGCGAGGCAGGCGGGCACGGAGTCCACGGCGAAGACGAGGTCGGTCATCTCCACCACCAGCAGCACAAGGAAGAGAGTGGTGCCGACGAGGCGACCGTTCTCGCGGACGAAGAACCGCTCCCCCTCGTACCGCGGGACCATGGGGAAGATGCGTCGGGCGACGCGGTAGGCCAGCGTCTGATCCGGCGGCGGGGGGTCCGCCTCGCCGAACAGCTTCACCGCGGACCAGATCAGGATGACGCCGAACACGTAGAAGGCAGGCTCGAAGGCGTGCAGGATCTCGCTGCCGAGCCAGATGAAGAGGCCGCGCATGACCAGCGCGCCCAGGATCCCGTAGAACAGCACGCGGTGGCGCAGTTCCCCGGGCACCTTGAAGAACGCGAACAGCGTCACGAAGATGAACAGGTTGTCGACGCTGAGGAGCTTCTCCACGACGTAGGCGGTGAGGAACTCGGCCGCCTTCACGCTCCCGAACTTCCAGCCCACCCAGGCGTTGAAGCCGAGCGCCAGGGTGATCCAGAACACGCTCCAGCCGGCGGCCTCGCGCAGGGAGACCACGTGCGCCTTGCGGTGGACGACGAAGAGGTCGAACCCCAGCAGCACGAGGACGAGGACGATGAACTCGATCCAGAGGTCGAACCCCGCGGTTCCCGCGGTCAGGGCGGCTTCGGGCATCGGGGAATCATGCGAGGCGACCCGTTTCCGCGCCCCATAACATGCGGCGGTGCGGGCCATCGACGTGTGCGTCGCCGTGATCCGGCACCGGGGGCGGCTTCTCGTCCTCCGTCGTCGGGAGGACGGGCCGCTGGACGGCGCCTGGGAGTTCCCCGGCGGCAAGCGGAGACCGGGCGAGCGCGGCGCGGCGTGCGCCCGCCGCGAGGCGGCGGAGGAGACGGGGCTCGCGGTCCTGCCGGGACCGGAGATCCACCGGGTCCGATGGGACTACGGCGACCGGCGGGTGGTGGTGCGGTTCTTCGACTGCGCGCCGGCGGGAGCCCCCGGGCCGCCGCCGCCGGGCGCCCGCTGGGTGACGCCGCGGGCCCTCGCGCGCATGCGCGTGCCCGCAGCCAACCGCGGGTTCGTCAGCGCGCTCGCCGGACGGCTTCCGGCTTCCCCTCCTCGAGGAGGTACTCCGCGCCGGCGGCGAGGTCCGTCCACTCCCCCGTCTTCCCGGAGGGCCAGCGGACGGTGACGCGCGCCGCCGTCTTCGCCCCGCCGAGGCCGAAGTGGAGGCGGGGGTCGGACCCGCACAGGAACGAGTTGCCCCGGAGCGCGACGCGGGTGGCCGGGCGGAGCCCCGCGGCCTCGACGCGCACGACCGCGCCGGCGGGGTCCCGCGGCTTGCCGCCGCGCAGCGCGATGGAGATCCATCCCGCCGCGGACCCGCCGTCATTGCGCAGCAGGTAGGACCGGCCGTTGAGGACCGCCATCACCAGGTCGAGGTCGCCGTCGCCGTCGAGGTCCGACGCGACGCTCGCGCGGTGGACCGCGGGCCGGTCGAGCCCCACCGCCTCCGACGCGTCCCGGAACAGCACCTCGCCGCCCTCGACGAGGCCGCGGAGGAAGAGGTTCCGCTGCCGGAACGTCGTCCCGACGCCGGGGAACCGGTCGATCTCCGGGTAGACGTGCCCATTGGCGAAGAAGAGGTCCTGCGTGCCGTCGTTGTCGAAGTCCTCCATGTGGGAGCCCCAGCCCAGCGCGTAGAACGTCGCCTGGGAGACGCCGGCGCGCACGCTCACGTCCTCGAACGCCAGCGCGCGGCTCCCGTCCTTCCGGCGGATGGGCTTGTTGCGGTAGAGCGTGTAGTGATCGTGGGAGAAGTTGGTGACGACGATGTCGAGCAGGCCGTCGCCGTCGTAGTCGGCCACGTCGACTCCCATGCCCGCCTGCGGGACGACGTTCGCGTCCACGGCGCAGCCGGCGATGACCGCCTCGTCGCGGAACGTCCCCTTCCCGTCGTTCACCCAGAGCATGTTGTCGGTGGTGTCGTTGGCGACGTAGATGTCGAGGTCGCCGTCCTCGTCGAAGTCCGCCGCAACGGACTGGAACCCCGGGTTCGGCACCTGCTCCAGGAGGCGGGCGCTCACGTCCTCGAAGGTCCCGTCGCCGCGGCTCCGGAAGAGGCGGTCCGGCTGGAAGGGCAGGCCTGCGGGACCGCAGTAGACCTTGATGCCCCGCCACTCGCAGGAACGGCCCACGCGCCCCTGCGCACGGATGTCCTTCATCGTGCGGTGCATGTCCACGTAGTTGGCGACGTAGAGATCGAGGTGGCCGTCCCCGTCGAAGTCGCCCCAGCAGCAGGCGGTGCTCATGTCGCTCTCGGGTCCGGCCACGCCGGCGGCCTGCGCGACCTCCTCGAAGGTGCCGTCGCCGCGGTTGCGGAGCAGCGCGTTGCGGCCGAGGAAGCACACGTACGCGTCCACGTCCCCGTCGCCGTCGTAGTCCGCCGCGGCGCCGCCGAAGGCGAACCCGCGCAGGTCGATGCGCGCCTCCGCCGTCACGTCCGTGAACCGGAGCCCCCCGTCGTTCCGGAAGAGGCGGGTGCGCGCGTCCGGGAACGGGTCCCCCTCCAGCGCGTTCCCGTCGGGCGTGAGGATGTCCATGTCGCCGTCGCCGTCGTAGTCCAGGACGATGAGCCCGCCGCCCATGGCCTCGGCGATCCACTGCTTGTCCTCGGCGGTCCCCGTGTGGTTCATGGGGCCGAAGCCGGAGCCCGAGGGTCCGTCCCCGTCCACGGCGGTGAACCTGAACGCGAGCGGTCGCGCGGCGGGCGCCGGGGCCGGCGCGGTCGGGGCGACCGTCGGCGCGACGGCGGGAGGGGCCGCCGGCGCGGGCTCGGGGTCGTCGCCGCAGCCGCCGGCCCCGCAGAGGAGGAGCGCGGCCGCGCCGTACGCCGCGAGGCCGGTCCGGGGTCGGAGGAGTCGGGTCGGGTGCAAGGGCCTCCCTCAGCGACGGCGCACGTCGCCCACGATCTGGACGACCCGCCCGATGAAGTACAACAGGATCCCCACGAGGACGACCCCGTAGGCGATGGTGGCGAGGAGGGAGTCCTCCCGCCACAGCCCCGCGACCCCGCCCATGTACACGGCGAGCCCCGCCAGCGCGATGACGATGCCCACCACCATGGGGCGGTTCAGGCGGAAGCCGAACGGCAGGGAGCCGGGCGCGCGCAGGTGCATGGCCACGGGCACCATACAGCACGGGCCCCGGGCCGCCCCGCTCATCGCGGCGGCGGGGGGGCCCGGCGTCGCTCCAGCGCCGCCAGCATGGCCACGGGGAACGGCAGATCGCGGCCGGGACCGGCCACCGATTCCGGGAGCCCGTCGAGGGACTCCGACAGCAGATCTCCGTCCTGATCGCAGCCCCCGTCCCGCACCGGCGTGAACGTCACGCAGCCCAGCGGCTTGGCCTCGTGGACGCCGCACCGGTTCCCCGCCGTGAGGAAGGGGCAGGTGTAGGTCCGGGGCGGGTCCCGCTCGTCGTCGAGCCGCCACCGCTCCACCGCGTCCCGCACGCGACGCTCCGCCGCCGCCAGGGCCCCGGGGCCGCGCGAGGCCAGGAGGTCCGCCACCGCCTCCGCCTCCAGCGGCGTGGCGCGCATGGAGTTCCACCCTTCGCGGCAGCACCAGCCCACGCACCCGTCGCAGGAGAAGCGGCCGGCCCGGTCGGGGTTGCCGGCGCCGCGGAGGGAGTCGCGGAGGCGCGCCAGCGCCGCCAGCGCGGCGGCGTCACGGGATCGGCCGGGAGGGCGGCGGCGGCGGTTCACGCCGTGAGACTACCTCCCGCCCTCCACCAGATCGTAGACCGACCCCGCGGCCAGATCGCCGACCTCCTCCACGAGCCCCGACGGCCAGCGGACGACGACGCGGCGCGCGAGGTCCTCCCCGCCCAGGCCGAAGTGCAGGAGCGGCTCCGAGGTCGACGCGTAGGAGTCCCCGAAGTGGAGTTCCCGCGTCTGCGTGCGGCCCGCGGCGACGAGGGACACCCGCGCGCCCGCCGGGTCCCGCGGGGACTTCGTCCCCCGGAGGCGGAAGGCGATCCAGCGGCCCGGGGACGGGGCCCCGCGCAGCACGACGGGGTCTCCCCCGAGGACCGTGGCGATGAAGTCCAGGTGCCCGTCCCCGTCGAGGTCGCACCGGGCGAGGGCCCGGTGGACGCGGGGGGTGGGGTCGACGTCGAGGGCGCCGAGGGGGTGGAGTTCCTCGCGGGGTGCGCCGTGTCCTCCCCCCGCCGCGGCGACGGCCGCTGGGAACCCGTCCACGAAGGTCTCCCCCTCCGCGCGGAAGTACTGCAGCCGCTCCTCGTACGAGACCTCCCCACCGCCGGCCTTCGCCACGTCCGGGTAGACGTGCCCGTTGGCGACCAGCAGGTCCTCGTCGCCGTCCAGGTCCACGTCGGCGAAGGAGCAGCCCCAGCCCAGGAAGTGGGCCGACGCCGGCCCCACGCCGGAAGCGTAGGAGCGGTCCGTGAACGCCGCGGCACCGGGCCGGCCGTGCCCGCGGTAGAGCGTGAGGTGGTCGTTGCTGAAGTTGCTGACGAGGAAGTCCGGGAGACCGTCCCCCCCCTGATCCCCGACGGCGATGCCCATCCCCGCCTGCGCCCGTCCGTCGGCATCGAAGGCGGCGCCGGAGGCCAGTCCGTCGTCCCGGAACCGCATGCCGCCGAGGTTCCGCCAGAGGTTGTTGGGGTGGGTGTCGTTGGCGACGTAGAGGTCGATCCACCCGTCGCCGTCGGCGTCCGTGGCGACCACCTGGAAGCCGTACTGCGGCTCCATGCCCTCCAGCGCCGTGGCGGTGACGTCCTCGAACCGCATGCCCCCCAGTCCGCGGTAGAGGCGGTCCGTCTGCGGGACCAGGGGGGCCGGCCCGGCGAACACGGGGATGCCGCGCCAGTGGCTCTCCTTTCCGGGAACGCCGCCCAGCGCGCGGCACGCCTTGCGCCAGGCCTCCTGGTCGGCGTAGCGCGTCACGTAGAGGTCGAGGATGCCGTCCCGGTCGAGGTCGGCGGCGGCGGCGCAGGAGAACCAGGAGTCCGGTTCCGCCAGGAACCCGGCGGCCTCGGAGACGTCCCGGAACCGCAGATCGCCCTCGTTGTGGAGCAGGCGGAGGCGCCCGTACCCGCAGAGCAGCAGGTCGCGGAGGCCGTCGCCGTCCAGGTCCGCCGCCAGCACGCCGCACACCCGCTCCGGCACGTCCGTGCCGGACCCATCCGTCCGATCCTCGAAGGTCACGGGGAGGGCCCCCGCGGCGGGGCCGATCCCCCCGCGGGCGAAACCGGGACCCATGTTGCGGTAGAGGCGGTGGCCGCCGTCGGCGGGGCGCTCCCCGTCCAGGGGCCAGGAGTCGGCGAGGAAGACGTCGGGCCGCCCGTCGCCGTCGAGATCGGTCACCGCGACGCCGCTTCCCACGGCCTCGTACATGGCCCGGGGGGCGCGGACGGCGGCGTGGTGGCGGAAGTGCAGTCCCATCTCCGCGAGACCCATCTCGCGGAGGCGGGGCTCGCGCCGCGGGGACCCGCCGCCGTCGGGATCGGGGCCCGGGGGGACGGAGGTCGACGGGGGCGTCCACCACCACCGTCCCGAGAGCACCGGCTGGAGGCCCCCCGCCAGCAGCGCCACGAGGGCGGCGGCGGCGGCCAGGGGAAGCCAGGGGCGGAGGCGGGTCCGCCGCCCGGGGAGCAGGCGGGGCGGAGCGCCCGCGGGGAGCGCCCGCAGGACCGGCCCGGAGAGATCGGGACCCTGGGCGGCGGCGCGGAGGGCGGCCGAAACGCGGGCCGCCATCGCCTCCGTGGCGGCCACGGTGGCGGCGCAGGCGGGGCATCCCGCGCGGTGGGAAGCGGCGGCGGCCAGGCCGTCCGGGGAGGCCTCGGCGGAGAGCGCGAGCAGCGCCTCCCGCTCGGCGGCCTCGCACGGCGTGGCGGGCGAGGGCGGCGGCTCGCCGGGTCCGGCGCCGTCCACGGGCGGGTTCGTCGCGCTCACGGGAGCCTCTCCCGCAGGGCGCGGAGGGCGCGGGTCAGCCGCATGGCCACCGCCGCCGGCGAGTCGCCGGTCCGGGCCGCGATGTCCTTCACCGCCATGCCCTCCAGGAAGCGGAGCGTGACCGCCACCTGGCTCCGTTCGTCGAGGGTGGCGAGGGCCTCCAGCACGCGGGCGTGCTCCTCCGCGAGGACGGCCCGGTGCTCGACCCCCGGCCCGGCGGCGGGGGGCTCGTCCCCTCCCTCTCCCAGGGGGCCCGGTGCGGGGCGCACCCGGCCGCGGCGGCGGTGATCGAGGGCGGCGTTGACGGCGATGCGGGCCAGCCATGCGGCGAACCGGTCCGGGTCCTCGAGGTCGCCGAGGCGCCTCCACGCGCGGAGGAACACCTCCTGCGCCAGGTCGTCCACATCGCGCCGCTCCTTGACCCGCGCCGTCAGCAGGGCGCGGACGAACCCCTGGCGCGCGCGGACGAGGGAGGCGAACGCCGCCTCGTCCCCGCTCGTCGCTGCCTCGACGAGCGCCCGCTCGTCGCCGGCGTCGTCGGGGGGCATGGATGCCGTCACCTCGCTAGACGCGGGCCGGCGCGGCGTGCAACGGCCGGGAGGGGCGCGGCGCCACGGAGGTCACGCGTCGATGGTAGCCTCGCAACTCGGCGACGACATTCCCGGAATGATGCGTTCGAGTTCGACCCGTTGCGGGGCCTCCCCGCCCGCGTCCACCCTCCCCAGGACCCCCCACCGAGGAGCCGCCCATGCCCCGCGTCGACCTCCCCACCGGCATCCGCATGCACTACGAGGTCCACGGCGACGCCGGGGACCCCTTCCTCCTGCTGGGCGGCACGGGGAGCGACCGGACGCTCTGGACCGGGTTCCTCCCGGCCATGGCGGCCCGCTACCGGGTCATCACGCCGGACCCCCGGGGGACCGGCCGCACCACGCGCCCCGCGGACCCGACCACCTGCACCATGCGGGTCATGGCGGAGGACTGCGCCGGCCTGCTCGACCACCTGGGGATGGGACCGGCCCACGTGGCCGGGCTCTCGCTGGGGTCCGCGGTGGCCATGGAACTGGGGGCGGCGCGCCCGGACCTGGTGCGCACGCTCCACCTCCACGGAGCGTGGGCCCGCAGCGACCGCTGGTTCACGGAGATGATGGAGATCATGGAGTACCCCGCGCGCGCGGGAGACATGGCCGGCTTCCTCCGGCTGGCGCTGCCGTGCATCCTCTCGCGCACGTTCCTCAACGACGAGGCGGCGGTGGCGGCGCTCACGAGGGGGTTCCTCGTGGACAACCCGGATCCGCCCAGCCGCGAGGGCGTCCTCGGGCACGTCCACGCGGACAAGATGCATGACGCCTGGGACCGGCTCCCCTCCGTGCGGGCGCCGGCGCTGGTGGCGACGGGGGAGCACGACATCCAGGTGCGGCCGGAGTACGGGCGCGAGGTCGCCGACCGCATCCCGGGCGCCCGGTTCCACCTCTTCCGGGGCCCGCGGGCGAGCCACTGCTCCATCCTGGAGATGCCGGACGCCTTCCTCCGCCTCACGAACGAGTTCGTGGACGCGAACCGGGGGTGAGAGGCCGTGAGCCACGCGGCCCCGCTCACGGCCCTGACGCGAACTCGCACGCGACATTCCGGGAATGTCGGCGTCGGGGCGGCGGTCAGGGGTGGCGGGCGGTGACGGTGGCGGTCATGCCGCCGCGCGCGGTGAACTCGCCGACGACCTCCATCCACCGGGGCCGGCAGGAGGCGACGAGGTCGTCGAGGATGCGGTTGACGGCGGCCTCGTAGAACACGCCCTGGTTGCGGTAGCCGTAGAAGTACATCTTCAGGCTCTTCATCTCCAGGCAGAGGCGCCGGGGCGCGTACGTGATGCGCACGGTGCCGAAGTCCGGCAGCCCGGTCTTCGGGCACACGGAGGTGAACTCCGGGCACTCGAACTCGATGACGTACTCCCGCCGGGGCGTCGGGTTGGGGAACGTCTCGACGACGGCGGGCGCGGAGGGTGCGGCGCGGCTGCGTGCCATGGATGGACCTCCCGCGCGGTAGCCTACATCGCCGCACCGCGGGCCGGCGTCAATCGGGGACCGGCGGGGCGACGCGGGGGGGAATCTTGCGGACGGTCCTCGTGAGTTTCGACGTCACCGGTCTGGACGCGCTGGCCGCGCTCCGGCGGGCGGGCGCGGAGATCGCCGCGGTGCTCACCCTCCCCGCGGCCCCGGGCCCGCTGCCGGCGGGCGCCTGCGACCTCCGGCCCGCCGCGGAGCGCGCCGGCGCGCTCGTCCTCGAGACGCGCAACGTGGACGGGCGACGGACGCTTCGCGCCCTGGACGACCTCCGCGCGGACGCCGCCTTCGTCGTGGGATGGTCGCGCCTCGTGCGGGCCGGCTTCCGCGAGAGGTTCCCGCGGGGCGTCTTCGGCATGCACCCGACGCTGCTGCCCCGTCACCGCGGCCGCGCCCCCATCCCCTGGGCCATCCTGTCGGGCCTCGCGCGCACCGGGGTGACGCTCTTCCGCATCACCGACGACCGGGCCGACGCGGGCCCCGTCCTCGGCGAGGAGGTCGTGGACATCGACCCGCGCGAGACCGCCGCGACGCTCTTCGCGAAGGTGCGGCGGGCCCACGTCGCCCTCCTCGACCGCGTGCTCCCGGACCTCCTGGCGGGCCGCGCCGCGGAGCGACCGCAGGACGAGCGCCGCGCGTCGACCTGGCCCCGCCGGACCCCCGCCGACGGGATCATCGACTGGTGCACGCGCGCTCCCGCGCTGGACACCTGGGTCCGGGCCCTCACGCGGCCCTACCCGGGCGCGTTCACGTGGGCGGGGGATCGCCGCCTGACGGTCTGGGCGGCGGAGGTCGCCGCGGACGCCGCCACGGGCGGCGCCGCGCCGGGCACGGTGCTGGAGTCCGGGGGGGGCGTCCCCGTCGTGGCGTGCGGCGAGGGCGCGCTCCGCCTCCTGGAACTCACCTGGGACGACGGCGCCGCCGAGGGCGGCGCCCCGCCGACGCCGCCGGGCACGGTGCTCGGTTGAGGGGTGGTGCGGGCGGCGGGAGCGGTCGGCGTCCCCCGCGGAGGAGATCCATGGGCACGCGAGTCCTGGTCGTGGCGGCGCACCCCGACGACGAGGTGCTCGGCATGGGAGGCACCATCGCGCTCCACGCGCGGGTGCGCGGCGACGCGGTCCGCATCCTCTGCCTGACGGACGGGTCCAGCGCGCAGTACCCGGGGGACGCCGCGCGCCGCGAACGGAAGAACCGGGAGGCCCGCGCCGCCGCGCGGATCCTCGGCGTGGAGGACTACGTGCACCTCGACCTCCCGGACATGCGCCTGGACGACGTGGAGCACGTCCAGGTGAACGGTGCCATCGAGACCCACGTGCGCGCGTTCGAGCCGGAGGTCGTCTACACCGTCCACCCGGACGTGAACCGGGACCACGTCGCGACCTTCGCCTCGGCCATGGTGGCGGTCCGGCCGCTGCCCGGCTCGACAGTCCGAAGGGTCCTGTCCTACGCGCCGCTCTCCAGCGGCGAGTGGACGCCGCCGACGGAGGACACGTTCCGGCCGAACTGGTTCGTGGACGTCTCGGGGACGCTCCGGTGGAAACTGGAGGCCTTCGCCGCCTACCGGACGGAGCGCCGCCCCTTCCCCCACCCTCGGAGCGCCCGCGCCCTGCGGGCCCGCGCCGCATCGTGGGGCAGCGCGTGCGGGCACGCCGCCGCCGAGCCCTTCGTGCTCGTGCGCGGCATCGAGGGCGGACCGGCGTAGCCGCTACCGCCGCAGAAGCCCCGCTCCGCGGCACCACTCCACCGCGTCCCGCACCGTCTCCTCCAGCGGCCGCGGGGACCAGCCCAGTTCCCGCCGCGCCTTCTCCGTGGAGTACCCCGCGGCGCGGCGCACCATGCGCACCTGCTCCTGCGTGACGACGGGAGTCCCTCCCGCGAGATCGGCCCACCGCTCCGCCGCCCACGCCACGGGCCCCAGCAGGGCCACCGGGATCTCCGGGGGCCTCCCCGACCGGCCCGCGGCGCGCCGGACGAGGGCGACGAAGTCCGCCATGGGGAGGGTCGCCGCGCTCAGGATGTACGACTCGCCGCCGCGGCCCCGCTCCGCCGCGAGCAGGTGACCCTCCGCCACGTCCCGCACGTCCACGAAGGACTGCGCCATGCGGACGGCCACGGGGATCCGCCGCACCCCCGCCGCCGCGCGGAGGAGGAAGTCGCCGCCCAGGCTGCGGCGCGAGTCCTGCGGACCGAGCACGATGGAGGGATTCACGCACACGACGCGCAGCGCCCCGTCGGAGGCCTCGCGGGCGACCCGCTCCCCGGCGTGCTTGGTCGAGGCGTACAGGAGGTCCGGCTCCTCCGTCCAGGGCGCGTCCTCCGTGGACGGGCCGCCGCCGGGTTCGCGCCCCACGGCCACCACGCTGGACGTGACCACCAGCGTCGCGCACCCGGCGGCGCGGGCCGCGGCGACGGCGTTGCGCACCCCGCCCACGTTGACCGCCGCGAGCCGCTCGCCGTCCCCGCGCCGGAATCCCACGAACCCCGCCACGTGGAATACCCGCCCGGCGCCGCGGGCGGCGGCCCCCACGGCGGCCCCGTCGGTCACGTCCCCGCGGACGACCTCCGCGCCGAGGGCGGCCACCTCCGCCGCGTCCGTGCCCGGTCGCACCAGCACGCGCACCGCCCGTCCGCGGGCCCGCAGCGCGCGCACGACGTGGGAGCCCACGAATCCGGTGCCGCCGGTGACGAGGTCGACGCCCTCCCGCATCCGCCGGAGAATAGGCCCCCGCGCCTCCCGTCGAAGAACCCCCGGGGGAGGTGCGGCGCGGGTACGCTGCCCCGCCGGAGGTCCCCATGGCGTCGAAGAAGGCGAAGCAGGTCGTCGTCGCGTTCCGCGTGGATTCCCATCTCGCGGAGGAACTGGACCGTCTCCCCGATCGGAGCGCGTTCATCCGGGGCGCCATCGAGCGGGCGTTCCACGTCGCCTGCCCGGTCTGCGAGGGGCGCGGCACCGTGTCCCACGACACGGCCCGGTTCCTCGACGACGTGCTCCGCCGCGAGAAGGCGGCCCGCTGTCCCTGCTGCGGCGCCGTCTCGCCGGGCGCGCCGCGCCGGGGCCGCCGGCCCTCCGCCGCCACCGTCACGCCGCCGCCCCTGCCCGTGGCGGCCCGTGCCTGCGGCCACTGCGGCGACGACGGCCACGGGCATTGACTGGCCCGAGCTAGGGCCGCAGCACGCGATCGAGGAAGTCGGCGGAGCGCGTCCAGGCGTCGATGCGGTTCTCCAGTCGGGCGAAGCCGTGGCCCTCGTTCTCGTAGAGGCGGTACTCGACGTCCACGCCGTTGGCCCGCGCGGCGGCGACGATCTGCTCCGCCTCGCTGCGCGGAACGCGGGGGTCGTTCTTCCCCTGGAGGACGAGGAGCGGCGCGCGGATACGGTGGGCGTGGTTGAGCGGCGCGGTCTCCTCGAAGAAGTCCGCGTCGGCCTCGGGGTCGCCGTACTCGGCGGCGCGGTGGCGCTGGCGGAAGGCGCCGGTGTTCCGCAGGAACGTGCCGAGGTGCGCGATGCCGACGATGTCCACTCCCGCCGCCCACCGCTCCGGCTGGTGGGTCAGCGCCGCGAGGACCATGAAGCCCCCGTAGGAGCCGCCCATCACGGCGATGCGATCCCGGTCGGCGATGTTGCGCGCGACCAGGAGGTCATGCACGGCGGCGAGATCCGCCACCGAGTCCATGCGCTTCCGGCCGTCGTCCAGCGCGGCGAACGCCCGGCCGTAGCCCGTGGAGCCGCGCACGTTGGGTGCGAACACGTGGTGGCCGCGGGCGAGGAGGAGCTGCGCCACCGGATCGAACGACGGACGGTACTGCCCCTCCGGACCTCCGTGGACCACCACGACGCATGACCGCGACGGCCGCGGGCACCGGTAGAGGAACCCGGAGATCTCCAGCCCGTCGAAGGACGGGAAGCGCACCTCCTCCGGCTCCACGAGCGTCGCCGGATCGAGTCCGGCGAGGTCCGGGCGGGTCCACTCCTCGACGTGCGGTTCCGCCGCGCCGAGGTCCACGCGGCGGAGCGTCGTCGGTGCGGTCGCGGTCCCCCAGCCGAACACCAGGACCGGCGCGTCCGCCGCGAACACCGGCGGCGAGCCGACCACGCCGCCGCGGGCGAGCACGAGGGGATCGAGATCCATGCCCTCCTTCCACGCCTCCAGCCGGGCGCCGCCGCGATCGTTCACCACCCACGCCATCCACCCCGTCGACTGGGAGACGGCGAGGGCTTCGATGTCGGCGTCGTAGGAGCGCCACAGGTCCTCGCCGCCCCCGTCCAGCGGGATGCGGACGAGGCGGAGGAAGTCGTGGCCGCGATCCGTCAGGACGAAGACCGATCTCCCGTCCGGGGCCCAGTCGGGATCGAGGAAGCGGCACGGCGGCGCGTCGGGGAGGAGCCGCGTGCGCTCCCCCGTGGCGAGGTCCACGACCGCCAGTTCCTGCCGGAACGACCCGAAGGACCTCACGTGGAGCATCCGCGTCCCGTCGGGGCTCACGGCTCCGGCGCCGTTCATGTCGTCGCTCTCGAGGAGCGTGCGCATCCCGCTCCCGTCCGTGGCCGCCACGTGGAGGTCGAAGAACGCGCGGTGGCGGAGCGTCGAGGCGAGGGTGACGGTGCGGCCGTCGGGCGCGAGGGCGCCCACCTGGTGGCGCCCGTCGGCACCGCGGGCGACGACCACGGGATCGCTGCCGTCGGGGCGGACCCACAGGACGTCGTCCCGCTCGTCCCCGCCGACGTCCCCCGTGACCAGCAGGCGGTCGCCGCGGGGACTCCAGCGGACGGACGTGGCCCGGTGGACGAAGTGCGTCACGGGCTCCGGCCAGCGGAGGGGCCCGTCCACGCGCCAGACCTGCGGCACGCCGGTCACCCGATCCAGGAACGCGATGCGGGTCCCGTCCGGCGACGGGGAGGCGCCGGACTGGCCGCGGACCTCCAGGTAGACGCGGGGGTCGGCCCTCCGGCCCACCAGGTCCGACGGCGCGGCTCCCTCGCCGCGGACCTCGGGGAGGTCGTCCCCCGGGCGGGGGGGCGATCCGCCCGCCGGCGCACCCCCTGCGGCTCCCCCGTCCCCCGGGGCCGCGCAGCCCGCCAGCGCCCACCCCGCCATCGCCAGCGTCAGCAGCAGCAGCGCTTCGCTCATGCGCCCCCCTCCGGGTCGACGACGACATTCCCGGAGTGTCGCCGCCGAGTTCGCGGCGGGATCCGGGCCGAACTCGCACGCATCATTCCGGGAATGATGCCGTCGAGTTCGCGGGAGGGGGTGCCTATACTCCCCCGATGCTCCCCGGCATCCTCCCGTTCCGAGCCCGGCGCTTCGCCGCGGGGGTCGATCTCCGCGCGCTGACGGCTCCCCCCTACGACGCCATCGAGCCGGGGCAGGACCGCGTCCTGCTGGACGTGGCGCGGAACATCGCCCACCTCACCCTGGTGTCCCCCGCCGACGCCGCGGCCACGCTCCACGCGTGGTGCGCCGACGGGACGCTGAGCGCGGACGACGCCCCCTCCCTCTACCTCGAGCGGGAGGAGTTCCTCCACGACGGCCGCGCGTTCACGCGGGAGATCCTGCACGGACTGGTGCCCCTCGGTCCCGCCGCCGGGGGCGCCCCCATCCTCTTCCACGAGGAGACCTTCGCCCCCGTGGTGGACGTGCAGGCGGCGGTGCTGGAGCGGGCCGGCGCCAATCTCGACTCCACGCTGCTCCTGTACGAGGACGAGGACGGTGCCGTCTCCCGCGCGCTGGCCCCCCTGCGCGAAGCCCCCATCGTGGAGGAACTCCGCGACGCCGCCGGACGCCGCCACGTCGTGCGCCGGTGCACCGACCCCGCCGCCGTGGCCGCCGTGGGGGAGGCGCTCCGGGGCCGCGCGCTCCTCATCGCCGATGGGCACCACCGCATGGAGGCGGCGCTGCGCCACGCGTCCGCCATGGGCGCCGGGTCCCCCCCCGCGCGGCTGCGCCAGGTGGGCCTCGTCGCCGCCGACTCCCCGGGGCTGCTCCTGCTCCCCACGTTCCGCATCCTCGACGCGGACCCCGCCGAGGGGCTCGGCGCCGTGCGCCGCGAGGCCGCCGCGCTGGGGCTTCCCGTCCTCCCCGTGGCGCGCGCCGAGGCGGAGAGGCGCCTGGCGGCGGACAGGGCCGCCCTGGTCGCCCTTCCCGCCGGCGGCGGGCCCGGCGTCCTCGTCGCGTGCCGCGGCGGCTCCCGGGGGGCCGCCCAGTTCCTCACGCGCCGGCTGCTCCCGGCCCTCGAGCGGGCGCCGGAGATCCGCCGGTCGCTCCCCGACGCCCTGGCCCTGCTGGACGACGGCCGCCACGGTCTGGCACTCCTCCTCTCCGCCCCGCGGGTGGACGACGTCCGCGTGGCCGGCGACGCCGGCCTCCCCATGCCCCCCAAGTCCACGTGCTTCCACCCGAAACTCCTGTCCGGGCTGCTGGTGCGCCTGCTGGAGGACGAGGGCCGCTGATCCCCGCGGCGCCGGGATTCGCGGAATCCTGAAACGGATCCCCCCCGGGTCGCACCATGGGGGTATGGCGACGCGCACCCCCCCCGCCCCCGGCCTGGCCCCGGACCCTCTGGCCGAGACCCTGGATCGCTACCTCCTCACGGGGGACGAGGGGGCCATGGAGGAGGTGGTCCTGCGCACGCGCCCGCGGTTGCTCGCCGCGGCGCGCCGCATCGGCAACCCCTCCGACGCGGAGGACTCCGTGCAGGGCGCCTACCTGTCGCTGGTGCGGCGCCGCGGCGCCCGCCTCGAGGCCCCCGTGATGCCGTGGCTGCTCACCGCCACGGTCCGCATCGCCTACCGCCGGAAGGCGCTGGCGCGGCGGGACCGCCAGGCCGCCGAGCATCTGGCCCTCCCCCCTGCCGGCCCCTCGCCCCTGGCGGAGACCGCGTCGGCGGAGGAGGCGGAGCGCCTCTGGCGGGACGTGGAGGCGCTGCCGGACCGCTACCGGGACCCGCTGCTCCTCCACTACCTGCACGGCCTTCCCACCCCCGACGCCGCGCGGCTGCTCGACCTCCCCGAGGCGACGCTCCGCACGCGCCTCCGCCGCGGGCGCCTGCTGCTCCGCTGGCACTGGTCGCCCCGGCTCACGCACGCCGTCCTGCTGCTCCCATGGTCGGTGGAGGACCTCCTCCGCGGAGTGCCCGTGGCCGCGCCCGGCGGCGCCCTCCTGCCCGCGGCCGCGCTCTCGCTCCTGGCGGCCGCGGGGGGCTGGGCGGTGGGGCGCTGGACGGCCCCCGCGCCGCCCCCACCGGCGATGCCGGTGGCGCCCGCGACGACTCC